>DATAWQ010000020.1:0-61534 GCA_036267135.1 Streptosporangiaceae bacterium
CAACCCCATCAAAGCCGCCGAAGGCCGCGTCAAAACCCGCCTGATCCCCGACCCCGTGTACGGGCCGGTCATCACCCAGATCTACCAGTGGCGCGCCGTCAAGGGACTGGGCAAGCCCACCATCGTGGCCCGGCTGGCCGCCGACCCGGTCACCTACCCCGAGCCGCTGTTTGGCCCCTGGTCCCTCGCCCTGGTCGACGAAATCCTGTCCAACCCCAAATACACCGGCCACCAGGTGTTCGGCCGCCGCCGCCGCAAAAACGGCAACAAGGTCTGGATGCCGGCCTCTGCATGGAAGTGGAGCGAAAAGCCCACCCACACAGCCCTGGTCGACCGGCCCACCTGGGACGCCGCCCAGGACATGGGCCGCCGCCACGGCAACGTCCGCGACCCCGAGATGCCCACCAGCCGCACCGGCCGCCGCTACAAACTGCGCTCCCGCGTCCGCTGCGACCTCGACACCCGCCGCATGACCGGCACCGGCCGCCCCTCCACCACCGGCCGCGACCTGATCTACTACCACTGCCCCCACGACCCCAGCAACCCCCGCCACTACGCCGCCCACCCCGGCCACCGCCACATCGCCGTCCGTGAAGACCACCTCATGGCCGTCCTGGCCCAGTTCTTCGCCGACCGCGTGTTCGGCCCCGACCGCGCCGCCCTGCTCGCCACCGCCCCCACCGACCCCGGCCCCAGCCAGGCCGACCGCGCCCGCGCCGCCAAACTGCGCAAGGAACTCACCAAAATCGGCACCGCCGAAAAGTCACTGATCCAAGAACTCGAAACCCCCGCCGACCCCGCCGACCCCGCCGCCCAGGCCCTCCGCACCGGCATCCGCGCCCGGCACGCCGAGCTGTACAAACAGCGCACCGACCTCGAAACCCAGCTCGCCACCCTCGAAACCCCCACCCCCGCCCAGCAAGACGATCCCACCCTGCTAGACGAGCTTCCCCACCTAGGCGACATCCTCACCGACGCACCCGCAGACCTCACCGAGCAACTGCTCGCCGTCTTCAGCATCCAGATCATCTACAGCCGCGAACAGCACCAAGCCACCATCCACGCCACCCTCACCGACGCCACCCCCCAAACGCTCACCGCCCTGCTCACCGCCAGCCGCATCAACCACCACACCCAGCCGGTAGACTCCCCCCCAGCAAACACGGTCGAGTTTGACCATTTGCCGGGGGACGCCCCCCCGGACCCCCCGGGCGGGGCTTCGCCCCGCGAAACCATCGCGGGCTTGGGGTCTGCGGTTTGGCTGGGTTGGCGGGAATGTGCCGGGTGTTGGCGCTGTTCCTTTTGGGTTGATTGCTTTTAGTAAAGGAGGCACTCCAGGTGGCTGCTACTGATGTCAGGCCTAAGATCACGCTGGCTTGTCAGGAGTGCAAGCATCGCAACTACATCACGCGGAAGAACCGGCGTAACGACCCGGACCGGATGGAGTTGAAGAAGTACTGCCCGAACTGCCGGTGCCATCGGCCGCATCGCGAGACGCGCTAGCGCGGCTGGCCGGCCGGGATGGCGGTCAACCAGGACTTTGCCGGGCGGACGTTCCCGCCGGGTGAGCCTTACGAGGTGAGCCGGGTCAAGATCCGGGAGTTCGCCGACGCCATCGGGGACATGAGCCCGGTGTACCGGGATCGGGACGCGGCGGTGGCGGCCGGGCATCCGGACGTGATCGCGCCGCCGACGTTCGCGATCGTGATCAGCATGGCCAACAGCACGCGGGCCATGTCCGACCCCGGCCTCGGGCTGAACTACGCCATGGTGGTGCACGGGGAGCAGCGGTTCGAGTACGCCAGGCCCATCCAGGCCGGTGACGTGCTCGTCGCGACCTCCACGATCGCCGGCATCAGGATGATCAAGAGCAACACCATGATCACCACCGAGACCGCCATCGCCACGGTGGCGGGCGAGCACGTATGCACGGCACACTCGATACTGGTAGAACGCGGCTAGTCCGCGGCCCGAACCCGAACTGGAGGCAGCGGTGGGTCTCACCTACTCCGATGTGGCCGAGGGAACCGAGATCGCGGCCGTGAACTACCCGGTCACCCGGCTCAGCCTGGTCAAGTACGCCGGCGCGTCCGGTGACTTCAACATCATCCACTGGAACGAGCGGGTCGCCCGTTCGGTCGGGCTGCCCAACGTCATCGCGCACGGCATGTTCACCATGGCCGAGGCCGGGCGGTTCGTCACCGACTGGGCCGGTGACTCGGCCACCGTGCTGGACTTCGGGGTCAGGTTCTCCACCCCGATCGTGGTGCCCGACGACGACCAGGGCGCGACCATCGAGGTCACCGGCAAGGTCGAGGAGAAACTCGACGGAAACCGGGTGGTGCTCACCCTGACCGCGCGTTCGGCCGGCGAGAAGGTCCTCACCCGCGCCCGCGCGACCGTCCGGCTGCCGTAAGCGCCGCGCGCGGCGCGAACTGGCAAGCCCCGGGCGGCGCGCACTAGCAAGCTCTGAGCCGGGCGGTACGTCGAGTCCCCTGAGTCGTGCGGTTCGGCCCGGCGGCCCGAGCCTCGCGTTACGTTCTGGCGGCGCTCAGCCCGCTTCATGCTCATACGTTCTGCCTGCCTGTGCCCATGATCGGGATGGGCCTGGCTTGCTAGGGTCGTGGCCAGAGATGATCTCGCTCGCCCCACGCCGGAGGCAGCCATGGACCGACAGGTCAAGTACACGCTCACCGAGTCCGAACTGCCCACGCAGTGGTACAACATCGTGCCGGACCTGCCGGCCCCGCCGCCCCCGCCGCTGCACCCGGGCACCGGCCAGCCGGTCGGCCCCGACGACCTGGCCCCGCTGTTCCCGGCCGCGCTCATCGGCCAGGAGGTGTCCGGCGACCGGCACATCGCCATCCCCGACGAGGTCATCGACGTGTACCGGCTGTGGCGGCCCACCCCGTTGTTCCGGGCCCGCAGGCTGGAGCGCGACCTCGGCACGCCTGCCCGGATCTACTACAAGTACGAGGGCGGCAGCCCGGCAGGCTCACACAAGCCGAACACCGCCGTGCCGCAGGCCTACTACAACGCGGCCGAGGGTGTGCGCCGGCTGAGCACCGAAACCGGAGCCGGCCAGTGGGGCAGCGCGCTGGCGTTCGCGGCCGCCCAGTTCGGCCTGGACCTCGAGGTGTGGATGGTCCGTGCCTCCTACGACCAGAAGCCCTACCGCAAGCTGCTCATGCAGGTCTACGGCGCCACCGTGCACGCCAGTCCGTCGGAGGAGACCTCGTCCGGCCGGGCCGTGCTGGCCGCCCACCCGGACTCCCCCGGCAGCCTCGGCATCGCGATCAGCGAGGCGGTGGAGCGGGCGGCGGGTGACGAGGGCACCAGGTACGCGCTCGGCAGCGTGCTGAACCACGTGCTGATGCACCAGACGGTCATTGGCGAGGAGGCGCTCAAGCAGATGGCGCAGGCCGGGGACACGCCCGACCTGATCGTCGGCTGCACCGGCGGTGGCTCCAACTTCGCCGGCCTGACCTTCCCGTTCCTGCGGGAGAAGCTGGCCGGCCGGATCAACCCGGTGATCCGTGCGGTCGAGCCCGCCGCCTGCCCGTCGTTCACCCGGGGCAAGTACGCCTACGACTTCGGCGACACTGCGGGCCTGACCCCGCTGCTCAAGATGCACACGCTCGGCCACGACTTCGTGCCCGACCCGATCCATGCCGGCGGGCTGCGCTACCACGGCATGTCGCCGCTGCTGTCGCACATCTACGAACTGGGCCTGATCGAGGCCGTGGCCAAGCCCCAGTCGGAGTGCTTCGCGGCCGGCCTGCGATTCGCCAGGACCGAGGGGATTGTGCCCGCGCCGGAGCCGACGCACGCGCTGGCCGCCTGCATCGAGGAGGCGCTGCGCTGCAAGGAGACCGGCGAGGAGAAGGTCATCCTGACCGCGCTGTGCGGGCACGGCCTGCTCGACCTGGCCGCGTACGACAGCTATCAGGCCGGTCAGGTGACCGACTTCGAGCTGCCCGAGCAGGCGCTCACCGAGGCACTCAGCGGGCTGCCCGCGGCCGGCTGAAAAACAGCTCTTTCCGGCCACCACGGGTGTTTCTGGCCACCGCAGGACTGACTTCGGCGTTCCCTGACGCCGGGCCCGTCAGTTGAGCCAGTTGTTGTCCTTCATGGTCAGTCCCTTTCGCTCGGCGACTGTTGTGACATGAGCGACTGGAGTGTGCTTGGTGTGGTAGGCATGATCACGCACTAACCGGGCTGCACCGTGACAAGCCGTCGCGGCGCGGGTACGGTACGTTGATACATGGCACCAGCTCTGATACTTCGTGGCGATGCTTCGTAACTGGCAGTTTTGGTCGCTTCCGCGCCGCGCGCAGGTCACTGTGGCGCTTGTCGACGGCATGGCGGTCGCCATGTCGATCCTGCTGCTGCTTTTCTACCCGATTCATGCGCGAGATATCGAGGGAATTGCCTGGTTTGCCGCGTGTGCGCTAGCCGGGGTGGAATCGTCCCGGCGGGCGGAGCGGTTCCGGGAGCGGCACCGGGACATCCCGCACAAGTCGCTGAACGCGATGTGGTTCCTGCCGGCCGCGCTGCTGTTCTCTCCTGGCCTGGTGTGCCTGCTGGCGATGGTGTGCTACGTCTGGTTCTGGGTGCGGGTGGTGCAGCATTCCCCGCACCGCTGGGTGTACAACGCCGCCACCGTGGTGCTGGCCTACGGCGTGGCCAGCGTCGCCTTTCACGGCCTGGCCGGGAATCCGTCCGGCCGCCTGGGCCTGTCTTCGGACTCGGCCATGCTGGTGGCCTGTTTCGGCGCGGGAGCGGTCGCGCTCACCATCAACTTCGTGCTGGTCTCCATCCCGATCGCGCTGACCACGCCGGGCGCCACCGCCCGGCAGTTGTTCGGCGGGCCGTCCCAGTACCTGACCGAGTCGGCCGCGATCTGCCTGGGCATACTCGGCGCGGCCGCCTACACGCTGCAGCCGTGGCTGGCCCTCGCCGGGGTCCCGGTGGCCGCGCTGCTGCAGCGCACACTGCTGTTCTCCCAGCTCCAGCGGGCGGCGCACACCGACTCCAAGACCGGCCTGGCCACCGCGGCCTGGTGGCACGAACTGGCCAGCCGGGAGGTCGAGCGCGCGCTGCGCCGGCATGAGGAGGTCTCGGTCCTGCTGGCCGACCTCGACCACTTCAAGCGGGTCAACGACACCTGGGGGCACCTGGCCGGGGACGCGGTGCTGGCCGCCGTGGCCAACGAGTTCGCCGGCAACCTGCGCACCTACGACGTGGCCGGCCGGTTCGGCGGCGAGGAGTTCGTGGTGCTGCTGCCCGGCACCGGGCCGGACCGGGCCGCCGCCGTGGCCGAGCGGCTGCGGCGCAGCATCGCCGCGCTGGAGGTGGTGGTGCCGGCCGGGCACGACTCGGGCCGGGGCACGCTGGCCGACCGGGTGACCGTGTCCATCGGCATCGCGGCCCTGCCCGACCAGGCGCGCGACCTCACCGGCCTGCTCGCCCGGGCCGACATGGCCCTGTACGCGGCCAAGCAGGCCGGCCGCGATGTGGTTCGCTACCTGGACGGGCCGGCCGAGGAATCCGGTGTGGTCCCACCGCGCCCCGGCTGACCACCCCGCCCCGGCGTGGCCGGTGCGGCCTGACCGGGTCCTGGCGGGCCGTCCGATGCGGTCGCCCCGGCCTCGCCCGCGTCGCGGGCCGGGTCGGGCTGCCGCGGCCAGACGGTGGCCACCGCCAGCACGGCGATCACACCGGCCGCGCCGCTGACGCCGATCACCGACGTGGCGGTGCGGTGCTCCGCGATCACCCCGGCGAGGATCTGGGCCAGGCCCTGGGTGGCGCTCACCCCGGCCACCGCGATCCCGAATGCCCGTCCCCGGTAGGCGGCGGGCACCGCCCGGCCGAACAGCGGGTTCAGCAGCGTGCTGAACGTGCTGCCCACCCCGGCGGCACACAGCAGGCACAGCACCACCCACAGCGGCGGGCGCAGCCACACCAGCACCAGGGCCGCGCAGCCGAAGGCGGCGAGCGGAACGATCAGCCTGGACCTGACCGAGGGCGGCACCAGCCGGGGCAGGATCGCGCTGGTCACGCACATCCCGAACGGCGCGGCCGCCACGATCAGGCCGCCGGTGCGCGGGCCGCCGCCGTACAGCCGGGACAGCGGCGCGGCCAGGCCCTCGGTGGCGTACATGAACCCGGAAGCCAGCCAGAACAGCAGCACGTAGGCGCGCAGCGCGCCGTCGCCGAACACGACCGCCGCCCCCGCCGCCAGCCCCCGGCGCCGGCTGTCACCGGCCCCGGCCGCCGCGGGCCTGCTGGCCACCCAGGTGTAGATCAGCAGCCCGGACACGGCGAAGGTGACCGCGTCGAAGGCGAGCGCGCCCCGGGCCGTCAGCACGGCCACCAGCACACCACCCCCGGCGAACCCGCCGACCGTGCAGAGCTGGTAGATGATCCCGTCCAGCGCGGTGCCCGCCACATACCTGTCCCCGGCCAGGATCTCGGGCAGCAGCGCGGAGCGCGCGGTCTGGAACGGCGGCCGGAACAAGCCGGCCACGAACAGCATGCCGATGAGCGCGCCGGGCGGCAGCCCGGGCAGCACCATCGCCCCGATCAGGACCGCGCGGATCGCGTCGCAGGACACCATGACGGCGCGCCGCGGCAGCCGGTCGGCCAGCGACGACAGCAACGGGCCGCCGATCACCCAGGGCACGTACGAGATCGCGAACGCGGCCGCGGCCAGGCCGGTGGACCTGGTGGTGTCGAAGACCAGGAAAGACAGGGCGATCTTGGCCATCTGGTCGCCGGCCAGCGACAGCCCCCACGCCACGAACAGATACCGGTACTCGCGCACGTCGAGTACCTCGCGGTAGGTGACCGCGGACTGCGCCATTCACCCCTCCCTGACCGTCATTTTCTAACATGACCCAAAATCGCCTGTCTCACCCCTGTTATGTACGGCAGGCGGACGTCTTCGGCTCGGAAATCCAGAAGATTGTCCCGGCAACCGCGGGCTACCATCCAGCGATCAGCCACCGGCGGCGCCAGCATCGGCGCCGACGATCTTGGAGGAGAGTCCCGTGTCCAAGATCCCGCTGATCGCCGTGGTCGGCCGGCGGGGAGGCTGAGCACCAGTCGGTGACGGTTCGCTACCGGTGCGGCGACGAGGTCACGATGCCGCTGGCCGCGTTCACCGAGGGGGCCACCGAGCTGGTGCACACCAGGAACCTGGCCCGCGGCGGGCACCTGCCCGGAGAGTGACCCTCCCTATCAGTGTGTGGTTAGATATTCACGGAGGGTCAGCATGGTCGAACCGGTGCAGGCGGCCGAGAACGTGTTCCTCGTTCAGGGCGGCGAAGTCAACTGGGTCCTGCTGCGCGACGGCGCCGACCTGACCCTCGTGGACGGCGGTTATCCCGGCGACCTGGCCGCCGTGGAGGCGTCCATCGGGGCCATTGGCGGGCGCCCTGAAGACGTCCGCGCCATTCTGGTGACCCACGCTCACGTGGATCACCTCGGCGCGGTGAACCCGTTCCGCGAGAAGTACGGCACGCCGCTCTACCTGGACCCGGCCGAGGTCGCGCACGCGCGGCGGGAGTACCTGGAACAGCTCAGCCCGGCCCGGCTGCTGGCCAATCTCTGGCGGCCCGGGGTGCTGGCCTGGACGCGGCGGACCATGCGGGCCGGGGTCATGCAGGACGTGACAGCCCCGCACGCCGAGCCGTTCCCGGCCGACGGGCCGCTCGACCTGCCCGGCGCACCGCGGCCGGTGCCCACCTACGGGCACACATCCGGCCACACCGCCTACTACCTGCCCGGGGTCGGCGCGGTCATCACCGGCGACGCCCTCATCACCGCGCACTCGCTGGCCCGGGCCACCGGCCCGCAACTTGTCCCGGCCTTCTTCACCCACGACCAGAACCGGGCGGTCGCGGCCCTCGACGCGCTCGCGGCGCTGGACGCGGATACGATCCTGCCTGGGCACGGGCCGGTGCACCGCGGGCCGGCCAGCGAGGCGGTGGCTGCCGCGCGCTCGGCCGCCCGCGCCTAGCCGCCCCCTGAGCCACCCGGGCCGGGCCCTGGGCCGTGTGCCCCTGCCCTGTCGCAAAATGGGATCATTCGCTTCCTTGAATCGTTCGTGTTTATGGCACTAGGGTTGGCGCATGACCGCGTCCCAGACTCCGGCCACGGCCACCGAACTGCGTGGGGCCGGCCTGCGGGTGACGGCCGTCCGCGTCGCGCTGCTGGAGACGGTCAGGCACGGCGACCATCTCGGCGTCGAGGCGATCGCCTCCGGGGTGCGCGATCGCGTGGGCCATGTCTCCGTGCAGGCCGTCTACGACGCCCTGCACGCGCTCACCGCGGCCGGGCTGGTCCGCCGCATCGAACCGCCGGGCAGCCCGGCCAGGTTCGAGGGGCGGGTCGGGGACAACCACCACCACGTAGCCTGCCGGTCCTGTGGGGTCGTCGCCGACGTCGACTGCGCCGTCGGCGAGGCGCCCTGCCTGACCGCGTCGGACGACCATGGTTACTCGATCGATGAGGCCGAGGTCATCTACTGGGGCCTGTGTCCCGCCTGTTCCGCCAGTAGTTCCTGAGTAACGCGACCGCTTGATCCGGAAGGATTCCCATGTCCGAGCAGCATGACCCAGTAGTCACCGAAGGCCCGACCCCGGAGGCCGGGGGGTGCCCCGTCCTGCCCAAGGGTCTCGTCCATCCCACCGCGGGCGACGCCAACAGCCAGTGGTGGCCGAACCGGCTCAACCTGAAGATCCTGGCCAAGAACCCGGTCGAGTCCAACCCGCTCGGCGCGGACTTCAGCTACGCCGGGGCGTTCAGCCGCCTGGACCTGGCCGCCGTCAAGCGGGACATCGCCGAGGTGCTGACCAGCTCACAGGACTGGTGGCCGGCCGACTTCGGCAACTACGGGCCGCTGATGATCCGGATGGCCTGGCACAGCGCGGGCACCTACCGGATCAGCGACGGCCGCGGCGGGGCGGGTGCGGGCCAGCAGCGCTTCGCGCCCCTCAACAGCTGGCCGGACAACGTCAGCCTGGACAAGGCCCGCCGCCTGCTGTGGCCGGTCAAGAAGAAGTACGGCCAGAAGCTCTCCTGGGCCGACCTGATGGTGCTCACCGGCAACGTCGCCCTGGAGTCGATGGGCTTCGAGACCTTCGGCTTCGGCGGCGGCCGCGAGGACCGCTGGGAGCCCGAGGAGGACGTCTACTGGGGCCCGGAGACCGTCTGGCTGGACGACGAGCGCTACAGCGGTGACCGGGATCTCGCCAATCCGTTCGGCGCGGTCCAGATGGGCCTGATCTACGTCAACCCGGAGGGCCCGAACGGCACCCCCGACCCGCTGGCCTCGGCCCGTGACATCCGCGAGACGTTCCTCCGGATGGCGATGAACGACGAGGAGACCGTCGCCCTGATCGCGGGTGGCCACACCTTCGGCAAGACCCACGGTGCGGCCCCGGACGACAACGTCGGCGTCGACCCCGAGGCCGCCCCGCTCGAGCAGCAGGGCCTGGGCTGGAAGAACAGGCACGGCACCGGCGTGGGCGCCGACGCCATCACCAGCGGCCTCGAGGTGATCTGGACGCCCACCCCGACGACGTGGGACAACAGCTTCCTGGAGACCCTGTACGCCTACGAGTGGGAGCTGACCAAGAGCCCGGCGGGCGCGCACCAGTGGAAGCCGAAGGACAACGGCGGCGCGGGCACCGCCCCGGACGCGCACGACCCGTCCAAGCGGCACCAGCCGATGATGCTGACCACCGACCTCGCGCTCCGTGTGGACCCGATCTACGAGCAGATCACCCGGCGGTGGCTGGAGAACCCCGCGCAGTTCGCGGACGCCTTCGCCCGGGCCTGGTTCAAGCTGACCCACCGCGACATGGGCCCGATCGTGCGCTACCTCGGCCCCGAGGTCCCGTCCGAGACGCTGCTCTGGCAGGACCCCGTCCCCGCAGTGGATCACGACCTCGTCGACGCCGCTGACGTCGCCGCGCTCAAGCGCCAGGTCCTCGACTCGGGCCTGCCGGTGTCCCAGCTCGTGTCCACGGCGTGGGCCTCGGCCGCCTCCTTCCGCGGCAGCGACAAGCGGGGCGGCGCCAACGGGGCGCGGATCCGCCTCGAGCCGCAGAGCGGATGGGCGGTCAACGACCCCGACCAGCTCACCACCGTGCTGCGCACCCTGGAGGGCATCCAGCAGTCCTTCAACACCGCGCAGGCCGGCGGCAAGCGGGTCTCGCTCGCCGACCTGATCGTGCTGGCCGGCGGCGCGGCCGTCGAGCAGGCGGCCAAGGACGCCGGGGTCGGCGTCGAGGTCCCGTTCACGCCGGGCCGCACCGACGCCTCGCTGGAGCAGACCGACGTGGAGTCGTTCGCCGCGCTGGAGCCGAAGGCGGACGGGTTCCGCAACTACCTGGGCAAGGGCAACCAGTTGCCGGCCGAGCACCTGCTGCTCGACCGGGCCAACCTGCTGACCCTGACCGCGCCCGAGATGACCGCCCTGGTCGGTGGCCTCCGCGTGCTGGGGGCCAACTACCAGCAGTCGTCACTCGGCGTCTTCACCCCCACCCCCGGATCGTTGACGAACGACTTCTTCGTCAATCTGCTCGACATGGGCACGGTGTGGGAGCCGACGTCCGAGGACGCCGCCCAGTTCCAGGGCCGTGACCGCGCCACCGGCGAGGTCAAGTGGACCGGCAGCCGGGTCGACCTCGTCTTCGGGGCGAACTCCGAACTGCGCGCGGTCGCCGAGGTCTACGCGGGCGACGACGCGAAGGAGAAGTTCGTGCGCGACTTCGTCGCGGCATGGGACAAGGTGATGAACCTCGACCGGTTCGACGTCGCCTGACCCCACCTCACCTGCGCACCAGCGCTCGGGCCGGACCGTACGGGCCGGCCCGAGCGTTTTGTCCCGGCCTGAACGCCGGCATCAGCCGATCGGCTGATGCCGGGCATCAACCTCCCGCGGGCGCGGTCTAACCGCCGGGGCGATGCCCGGACCAGGGCCGCGCGGGCAGCCTGAGAGGGACGGCCGGCCCCGTGGCCGGCCGGGAACGGAGGGGGACATGTCCAGCCCGCACTCGCTGCCGTACCTGACCTACCTGATGTCCTACGACACCGGCCACGGCAGGCTCTACGACCGCACCCGCACCGCGTTCCTGGTCAACGCGGCCACGCTGACCGAGCTCGCGATCGGCGGGCAGGTCGGTGACGACCGCGGCTCGCCGCGGGTGCTGTCCGCCCAGCCCACCGGGGACGCCGTGCTCGACGACCTGCTGACCCGGGTCGCCGCGCACCGGAGGAGCTGGAAGTCCTGGCTGCGCCACCACTACCGGCAGACGCTGGCGCTCGTCGAGACCGAGCTGGAGTCGGCCGGAGTGATCACCGTCACCCACCAGAGGTTCGGCCGCCGCCAGATCACCGTGCTCGACCCGGCCGTGGTCGTGGGGCTGCAGAGCCGGGTGCGGGACGTGATGTCCACCGGCCACCCCGGCGGCCCCGCGGACACCGGCGACCACGGGGACACCGGCGGCGCCCGCGACGCCGCCCTCGGGCTGCTGGCCGTCACCGGCGCCGTGCGGCCGGTCAGGCCCACGCGCGGTGGCCGGCCCGGCGAGGGTCACGCTCGCGAACTCGCGGCCCGGCTGGACGCCGTGGCCAGCCCGCTGGGCCGGGTGATCCCCAGCCTGCGGATGACGATGGTCGCGGCCCAGGGCGGGATGGGGGGAAGCTGACCGCCCGGGTCAGCCGAGGGCGGCCACCACGGCGATGACCGCGACCAGCGCGATCAGCATGTAGCCGAGGTAGGCGTCCAGGCGGCCGGACTGCAGCCGCTTGACCGTTCGCACCAGCCACAGCGCCGGGCGGGCCAGCGGCCGGTACAGGTAGGCCTCGACCAGTTCGACCACGTCGGACAGGTAGCGAAGGTGCGGGACGGCAGGCGCGCCAGGCTCGCCGCCGGTGTCCACCGGCTCTTCGAGGTGCCGCAGCTCGGCGCGGGTGAGCAGCACGCTGGCCAGCACCCGGCGGGCCGGGTTGGCGAAGCCGAACGGCGTGTACGAGCTGGTGCCGTCGACCCCGGCGGTGGCCGACCGCCAGGCCGGAACCCGCCGCACCCTGGTCAGCCGCCGTCCGGCCGCGAGCCAGGTCAGCCCGGTCACCACCAGGAACAGGGACGGCATGACCAGCCACAGCCAGGACGGGGACAGGATGGAGAACCCGGCGTAGACCGGCTGCACCACCCACGGCGAGCGCAGCGCGCCCGAGCTCACCCCGGCCGGGACGATCGCGGCTAGGCCCCGGCCGATGACCCGGATCTCCAGCGGGGTGAGCGCGGCCACGCCGAGGCAGGCCAGAGCGAGCAGGGCCAGCCCGGCCCGTCCGGTCCAGCCGTAGTCGGGCCCCACACCGGCCCGCCCGCCGTCGGCCCGCCCATCGTCAGCGTGTCCGCCGTAGGCCTGCCCGCCGTAGGCCTGGGCATCGTCGGCCTGCCCGCCGTGGGCCTGGGCATCGTCGATCTGCGCAGCGGCGGCACCCACGCCGCCGGCCCGGCCAGCCTGGGCGCCCGTTTCGCCGCCGGGCGGCGGGCCCAGCACCACCAGGCCGATCACCCGGACGAACGTGACCCCGGCGAAGCCGGCGGTCAGCGCCACTGCCGCGCCGGCCACGGCGAGCACCAGCCGGTACCCGAGCCCGGGCACCCGGAACTGCTGCATGAGCGACTCCAGCAGGAACCACTCGGACACGAAACCGGCGGTGGGCGGCAGCCCGGCCAGGGTCAGCGCGCCGATGGCCAGCCCGGCGCCGCTGCCCGGCACCCGCCTGCCCGCACCGCGCAACCCGTCCATCACGTCGGTGCCGACGGCCGATTCGATCCCGGCCCCGGACAGCATGAGCAGCGACTTCGCGAACGTGTGCGCGATCACCTGGAGCGTGGCGGCCAGCAGCCCCACGGCCACCAGCGGCGGCTCGTGGGTGGCCGCGCCGGTCAGCGCGACGCCGAAGCCCACCACGATCAGCCCGGTGTTCTCCACGCTGGAGTAGGCGATCAGCCGGGGCAGCTGGGTGGCCACCGCGGCGTGCGCGATGCCGAGCACGGCGGTGAGCCCGGCCAGGGCCAGCAGCAGCCCGGCCAGCCAGCCGGGCGGGGCGCCGAGCAGGTCGAGCGTGCGCCACAGCCCGTAGAAGCCGACGGTGCTGCCCACCCCGGCCATGGCCGCCCTGGCCGGTCCTGGCGCCGCCGCGTAGCCGCGGGGCAGCCACACCTGCATGGGCACCAGCCCAGCCTTGACGCCGAAGGCCGCCACCAGCAACACATACCCGGCGTCCCGCGCCGCGCCCGGCGGGACGTGCCCGAAGCTGGCCAGGGTCATCGAGCCGGACCCGGCCGCCAGAATCACCAGGCCGGCCAGCAGGCAGGCGCCGCTGACCTTCCCGAACACCAGCGTGACCAGGGCTCCGCCGGGCCGGCCAGGCCGGTGCCGCTCGAAGCCGGCCAGCAGGTAGAAGGCCGCCGTCAGCGCCTCCCAGCCGAGCAGCAGCACGAAGGCGTCCCTGGCCGTGATGATCACCGCGATCGCGCCCAGGGTGAGCGCGTAGAGCGAGCCGAGCCCGCGCCGCGCCGTCCCGTACCGACCGCCCGCCCAGCTCGCGAAGGCCAGCGAGACCGGCGCCGCCGCCCCGAACGCGATCACCAGGAACAGCCCGGACAGCCGGTCGGCCGCCAGCGTCGTGCTACCCAGCCCGGCCGGGCCCGCGTCCCCGAAGCCCAGCAGGTTGCCCAGCCGCAGAGCGCCGCCGCGCCCGGCCACACCGCCCGCCCCGGCCACCACCAGGCACACCGACCCCGCGCAGCACAGCAGGTAGGGGAGGACGCGCCCGCCCCGGGCCGCCGCCTTCATGATCGTGAAGACTTGTCCGTCTGATGGCACATACAGGTCTTCACCGTGAGCTCCGCGCCTTCCACCCCAGCCACCCACAGGCCCCAGCCCCAGCACCCCGGCCGCAAACAGCAGCAGCAACCCGGCCGCGAGCACCCCGCTCACCGTGCCACCCCCGGCCGCCCCGCGCCTCCCGGCCGCCCCGCGCTCCCCGAGCGCGCCGCGCCCGGCAGCCGCCCCAGCCCGAGCAAGAGCCCGTGCAACAGCGCGAACGGGCTGGGCGGCGACCCGGGCACCCACACGTCCACCGGCACGATCTCGCCCACCCCGTCCGTGGTGGCGTACGACCCGGCCAGCAGCCCGCCGCTCACCGCGTCGGTCCCGGCCGCGATGACGATCTTCGGATCCGGCATGCCCTCGTGGGTGTGCCGCAGCGGTTCGGCCATCCCGCGCGCCCCGGCCCCGGTGACCAGCAGCACGTCGGCGTGCCTGGGGCTGGCGGTGAAGAACACGCCGAGCCGGTGCACGTCGTACACCGGGTTGAGCAGCGCGTGCACCTCCCACTCCTCGCTGCCGTCCGACCCGGCGTCCACGTGCCTGATGTGCACGCTGCGCCCGAGCGCCCTGGTCCGCTCGCGCAGCGAGGCCCTGACCTCGGCCAGTTCCTCGTCGGTCCCGTCCCGCTCGGGCACGACAAGCCCGCCGCGGGTCAGCGCCGCGACGGCCGGCCCCTGCTCCCAGCCGAACACGTCGGGCCGGGCCGCCACGCACCTTCCGCAGCCGATGCACCGGCCCCGGTCCAGCGAAACCCCGCCGCCGGCCGCCCCGATCGCCCCGGTCGGGCACAGCCCGGCCAGCTCAGCCCCGGCCCCGGCCTCAGCCCCGGCCCCGGCCTCAGCCCCGGCCGAAGCACCGACGTCGGCACCGGCGCCGACCACCGTGGCCAGCCCGCGCCAGCTGTCCGCGTACTCGTCGGGCCGCCCCGGCCACCGCGTGGTCAGCACCCCGTTCCGCAACCCGCGCAACACCCACATCAGAGGCTCACCCCCGCTACCGACAGGCCGAAGCTTGCCTCGATGAACGGGAAGTCGGTCAGGATGTCGCCCGCGAACACCTCGTGCATCAGCACCAGGTTGTGGAACGAGGCCGACCGCGGCCGGCACCGCACGATCCGCCCGCCCGCCAGCCGCACGTCGTAGAGCACCTCGCCCTGCGGCGCCTCGGCCCAGCCGATGCCGCGCCCGTCCACCGGCGCACACTCCGCCCGCACCGGCTCGCCCGCGACCCGGCCCAGTCCGTCGCACGCCGAGCGGATCAGCCCGAACGACCGGTCGAGCTCGTCCACCCTGACCCGCAGCCGGGCCAGCGCGTCGCCCGTGTCCTGTGTGCCCGGCGCCTCGAAGCCGACGTCGGCGTAGCCGTCGTAGGGCCGAGCGAACCTGGGGTCGTCGGCGAACCCCGACGCCCGCCCGATCGGGCCCAGCGCCCCGTGCTCGCGGGCCCGCTCCGGCCGCAGCGGCCCGGTGCCCCGCAGCCGGTCAAGGAACGACGACGTGTCCATCAGCGCCGCCGCGTCGCCGCGCAGCGCCTTCTCCAGCGAGCCAAGCTCGGCCAGCACGTCGCCGGCCGGCAGCCGGGGCAGCCCGCCGACCCCGCCGGGCCGCACGACGCCGCGGCCGAACCTGCTCCCGCACAGCCGGCTCACCAGCCGCAGCACCCGCTCCTTGTGCCAGCCGAACCGGCTGACGGCCACCGCGAGGCCCGCCGCGTCGGCCAGCCTGACCGCCACCTCCAGGTACCCGGCGATCCGTTCCAGCTCGGCGTGCAGCAGCCGCACGAACCGGGCCGGGGCCGGCACCTGGCACCCGGCCAGCCGCTCCAGCGCGTGGCAGTAGGCCAGCGCGTGCGCCACCGAGGCCGTGCCCTCCACCCGTTCGGCCAGCAGCACCCCCGCGCCCGCCTTCCCTGCGCCCTCCGCATCTGGCCCCTCCACGACCGGCATTCCCTCGAACCGCTTCTCGACCCCGCGGTGCTTGTAGAAGACCCGCATGTTCAGGTGCGGGATGTCCTCACCCGGCGTCTCCACCAGGTACTCCATGGACTCCATCACACCCGACCTGACCGGCCCGTGCGGGATCGTGAACAGCCCGGGCCCCCGCACGTGCCGCGGCAGCAGCCACGGATCCGGATCCGCGGCCCGCCCCGGCTCACCCCCGTCGCCCGGGCGAAGGGGTCCGTTGGCACCGTTCAGGTTGGGCCTGATCAGCGGTTCGGGGCGGGGGTGACCCAGCGGCCTCAGCCCAAAGACATCCTGCACTTCACGCTCGTACCAGAAGGCCGCGCCCAGCCGCCTGGTCACCGACGGGTAACTGTCTCCGGTCACCAGAACATCAATTGAATGAACGGTGCCATGGCTGGCGAGATGCGCGGAGAGCTGGACGCCGCCGGGAGCCACGGTACCGAACAGCCCGGCGAAGCGGCCGCCCTCGGCGACCCGGTCGGCCAGCGTCTCGGCGAACGTGGCCGTCGTGAGTTCGGTCATGACCGCCCCCGCAACTCGGCCGCGCCGCGGGTCAGCAACTCGGTGAGGTGCGCGGGCGGATGCAGCCCGAGCACGAGCAGCGCGGCCAGCCCGGCCAGCACCGGCACCACCATCCAGGCACTCGGCTCGCCCCGGGCCAGCGCGGCGCCGGGGCGGTCGGGCGCGGGCCCGAGCAGCGCGGCGTTCGCGGTGGCCGACAGCCCGAAGAACGCGACGGTGACCAGCACGACCAGCACCGCCGCGACCGCGTCGTGGGAGCTGGAGAAGCCGCCGGCCACGATCAGGAACTCACTGCGGAAGACGCCGAACGGCGGCAGGGCCGACAGCGCCAGCACGGTGACCAGCAGCAGCGGGCCGCTCCACGGCAGCAGATCCAGGCCGCCCCCGCCCGCCTGCCCATCCCCCCTCACCACGCTGACGTGCTTGACCGCGAGCTTGCGGAGCATCACCCCGGCGCCCATGAACGCGTTGCCCTTGGCCGCGGCGTGCGCGAGCACGTGCAGCAGCACCCCGACCAGCGCCACCGGCACGCCGAAGCTCACGCCGATGGCCAGGATGCCCATGTGCTCCACACTGGAGTAGGCGAACAGCCGTTTCAGATCCCGCTGGTCCAGCAGGGACAGCGCGGCCAGGGCCAGCGTGGCCACGCCGAAGGTCAGCAGGACCGCCCGCGGGAAGCCGGTGCCGAGCGCGGCCTGGGCCACCTGGTAGTAGCGCAGTATCGCGTAGAAGCTCACCGCCAGCAGCGACCCGGACAGCAGCGCCGACACCGGCGCCGGGGCTTCGGAGTGCGCGTCGGGCAGCCAGGTGTGCACGGGGAACAGGCCGACCTTGGTGCCGAAGCCCAACACGGCCAGCACGAACATCAGCCGGACCGCGGCCGGCGGCAGGTGCGCGGCGGCGTGCAGCAGCGGGACAAAGCCCAGCGCGTAGGACTGGCCCAGCACCTGCTCGCCCGCGTAGTAGGCGAAGATCGTGCCGAGCAGCGCGACGCCGAGACCGGCCGAGGCGATCAGCACGTACTTCCAGGCCGCCTCGGCCGCCCCGTCGGTGCCCTCCAGCGCGACCAGCAGCGCCGAGACCACGGTGGTGACCTCGACCGCCACCCAGAGCAGGGCCAGGCTGTTCATCATCGGCGCGGCCAGCATCGACCAGGCGAAGATGTTGATCCCGGCCAGCAGCCTGTGCCCGTACCTGGCCTGCCCTGGCCTGGTCCGTGCGTCGTCACCCTGCTTCAGGTAGCCGATCAGGTAGATGGAGACGGCGCCGTACAGAAAGCTGGTGGCCAGCATGAACACCACGCTGAGCGCGTCCACCCGCAGATAGCTGCCCAGGGTGACGTCGTGGTGCGCGGCCGCCGGGACGAGCGCGATCACCGCGGCGAACGAGGCCACCCCGGTGACCGCGGTGACCGCCTGGCCGGCCCGCGGCGGCAGCCAGAACGCGGCCAGCGCGGCGGCCACGGGGACGGTCAGCAGCAGGACCAGGATCGTGGTCATCTCATCCTCGCAGGCTGGTCAGCTCGGACGTGGACAGCGACTCCGCCCTACCGTGATGCACCCGGATCAGCAGCCCGAACACCACGACCGCGACCAGCAGGTCGAACAGGAACACCACCTCGAAGATCAGCGGCATCCCGGCCGCCACCACCAGCGCGGCCAGCGAGACCCCGTTCTCCAGCGAGAAGAACCCGATCGCCTGGGACACCACGTCCCTGCGGTTGATCATGAGCACGAACGCGACCAGCACCACCGCGAACGCGATGGCCAGCGCGGTGATCGGCAGCACCGGGCTCCTGATCGGCAGCGTGCCCACGGCGAAGAAGCCGAACGCGGCCACCACGATCGCGACCAGCACCGAACTGGCCACGCTCAGCCCGCCGCTGCCCGCGATCTCATCGCCGGTGTCCCTGAGCAGGCGGCGCACCACGAGCGGGACCGCGACTACCTTGATCGCGGCCGAGCAGAACGCCAGCGCGTACAGGTCGGGCAGGTTGCGGGCGGCGGCCACGGTGATCGCGAGCACCGAGAGCGCGGCCGACTGGGCGGCGTACAGGCGGATCTGGTCACGGCGCAGCGCCTGCCTGAGCATGCCGAACTCCAGCAGCAGCACGATCAGCGCGATGACGTTCGACCCGCCGGCGAACACGCTCGGGGCGGTGCCCACGGCCAGCAGATGCATCAGCCACCCCCGAGGTAGAGCGTGAACACGCCGAGGACGGCCAGCAGGAACGCCCCGGCCACGAACTCGGTGATCTTGAAGAGCCGCAGCTTGGCGAACGAGTTGTCGATCACCGCGACCACGACGCCGATTCCGGCCGCCTTGGCCAGCAGGGTCACGATCGCGAGGACGACGTCACCCGGTTTGGCCGTGGCCGACAGGCCCCACGGGGCCACGAAGACGTTGACCAGGATCACGTAGAGGATGAGCTGTTTCATCATCGAACCCCACTTCAGCAGCGCGAAGTAGGGTCCTGAGTGCTCGAACGGGCGGGCCTCCTCGATCATCCCGAACTCGTTGGTGCCGGTGTGCGTCTCCACTGGGATCCGGCCGGTCTCGTACAGGATGACCATGAACAGCGCGGCCGCGGCCAGCAGGTGCGCCGGGCGGACGAGCTGCCCGGCGCTGGACCTGACCGTGGCGGCCAGCACGTAGGGCAGGTCGGTCCCGGTGACCAGGGCCACCGTGAACACCACGAACAGCACCACCGGCTCGGTGATGGCCGCGAACGTCTTGGCCCGGCTGGCGCCGAGCTGCGCGTACGGACTGCCGGTCTCCAGCGCGGCCACCGCCACCACGAAGCTGGCCAGCGACAAGATGAACCCGCCGCCAAGGATGTCGCCCATGTAGCCGAGCGGCAGCCCGTAGGTGGTCAGCACCGGGATCAGCAGCGGGACCGTCAGGTAGCAGGCGCACGCGACCAGCGGGGCGAGCAGGAAGACGGGGCTGGCGCCCTCGGGGGCGAGCGCTTCCTTGCGGACCAGCTTGGCCAGGTCGTAGTACGGCTGCAGGACGCGCGGCCCGCGCCGCCCCTGCAGCCGCGCCTCGATCCGGCTGATCACGCCGGAGACCAGCGGGGCGCCCAGCCCTACGGTGGCCACCTGCAGTGTCTGGATCAGCGGAATGGGCAGGCTCGCGGTCAAGGCAGCGTCCCGGACATTACAAAAGCCTCCTTCAACCGCCGGCCAAGCCGGTCAGATGTCAGAGGCCATCAGCGGGGAAACACGGTCCGCGGTTTCGGCGAGCCTCATCGCCGTCGGTCACACCCTACAAGGGATGCGGCCCGGCCGGGCGGGTGGGCCCCATGCTCGACAACGGGTATCGTTCCGTTGGCTTCAATCGCGAGCACTACATCGACTACGTGTGCGGCGACGACCAGACGGCCTGGGTCACCGAGCTGCAGGAGCCGGTCGTGCCGTCCGGAGGAGTGGCCGGGGCGTGATCCACCGTGGCAGCGGCGTGACCGCCGGACCGGGGGCGGGGCACTGACCGGCCCCGCGGTCGAGCCGATCCTGACCGGCCGGCTCTCACTGGAACCGCTGCGGGTCGAGCACGCCGAGGAGATGCTGGCGGTGCTGGCCGCGCCGGAGCTGTACACGTTCATCGGCGGAACCCCGCCCACGCTGCCCGAGCTGCGGGACCGCTACCGGCGGATGGTGGCGGGCCCGCAGGACGGGCAGCCGGTGGGCTGGCTCAACTGGGTGATCCGCCAGCGGCAGGACCAGGGACTGACCGGGACGGTCCAGGCCACGATCTGGCTGGAGCCGGGCGGCGAGGCGCACCCCGGCTTCCTGCGGGCCAGCGTGGCCTGGGTGGTCGGCGCTAGCTGGCAGGGCCGCGGGATCGCCACCGAGGCGGCCCAGGCCCTGATCGGCTGGCTGCGGGAGCACGAGGTGACGGCCCTCATGGCCACCATCCACCCGGGTAACGCCGCCTCGGCCGCCGTGGCGGCCCAGGCCGGGCTGGTGGCCACGGCGGACCTGATCGACGACGAGATCGTGTGGGTCAGCTCGGCGAGACCGTGACCAGGCTCCCGTAGGTCATGTACTTGTAGGAGGTGGCCGACGCGGCCATCGGCAGTTCGACACAGCCCAGGCTCTGCTGCCACCCGTACGACGCCCGGTCGAAGAAGTGCAGAGCGTCGCCGCCGTGGAAGTAGGAGACGTTGTACACCGGGTCGGCGTATTTGCTGCCGTCCGGGTTCGTGCCCTTCATGACCTGATACGGCAGCTTCTCGTAGACCGGGTAGGTGCCATCGGCGGTGGGCGCGGCCGGGATTCCCGTGTTGGCCAGGGTGTGCAGCACCACGTGGCCGTTGTGCCAGACGGTCAGGGTCTCTGGGGTGCCTTTGCTGGCCAGCGCGTAGCTGTAACCGTTGGGGTTGTCCTCGCCCTTGGCCACGGCGCGCAGCAGGTCCTTCCAGACCGTGGGCCCGGCGACGCCGTCCATGGTCATGCCCCGTACCGACTCGAACGCCCTGATCGCGCCCACGTCGATCATGTTGTCCGCCCCCTGCTGCCACATGCTGTGCAGAATATGGGGGTACCCGCTCTGCCAGCTGAACGTTCCGGCTGGGGGCGAGTAGGCGGCGCTGAGCTGGCCTTGGGCGTCGCTGGCGGCGGGGTTGCTCCCGGTCGCGCTCCAGGTGAGCGGCAGGTAGCCGAGCTGGGCGAGCAGTTGCTGCAGCCGCAGCGTGGAGTACGCCCCGGTGCGGAACTTGCTGGTCACCTCGGAGGTGAGCTGGCCGCCCGCGGTGGAGCGGACCCCGTCGGGCCCGGCCGGGATGGTGATCTTGACCGAGGTGTGCGGCTGGAAGCCGGTGGCCGGGGTGAAGGCCATCGTGCTGGTCGCCTGGGCCTTGGTCTTCCCCTTGGCCTTGGTCATCACCGGGGCCCAGGTGCCCTTGATGGCAGGGGAGAGCATCGGAGTGGGGGAGTTGGCGGCCAGCGGCGCCGAGTACTGGACCGTGATCCGGGCCCCCCCGTCCACCTGGTGCGAGTTGGCGGCCGGGCTGACCGAGACGACATGAAGCGGTGCGACGGGTTTGGCCGGGTGGGACTTGACGGAGGCTGCCGCCGTGCCGGAATGGCTCGACGCGAAGGCCCACGTGAGGCCGCCCGCGATGACCAGCAGAGCCACCGCCGCGACCAGGATCACGTTGCGCCGGCCCTTGCCGGCCGGTGGGGTGGCACCGGCCGCGGCCTGCCCCGCGTTCTCTCCCGCACCCAACAAGATTCTGCTCCTCTGCCTCACGCGCTGCTGGACATGCCAGATGATGCTGCCGAAATCCGCACCGGGTGGCCGGCCCGGGTGGCGCGGTAACCGCACCAGGCACGGGGGGTGGTTTGGGCGCACGGGCCGTTTCGGGTTTCTACTCTTTTCAGACGCACGACCAGCCCGAAAGGTTGTGACTTCGGTTAACTTCCTGGGTCGATGGCGCTCGCCGGTCTCTATTCTGACGGGTTCCGCCGACCCGTTGAGCCGCTGCGGGGCAACTTGACCGAACTGATTCCTAAGGCGCTTCGCATTTTGCCCGAACGGAATCATTTGGGGCGCCAGGTCAGGCCGCCGCCGCGTTGTGCGCGGGCGACGTCCGCAGCGGCGCGAAGGCGTGCCCGGCCGGGACGCTGGACGGGCTGACGAACGTACTGCCGTCCGGGCCGGCCCGCACGGCCTCGTGCAGGGCGCTGCCGCCCACGAGCTGTTTCCAGGACAGGAACCAGTCGGTCCAGCCGTTGCCCGAGACCCCGCCGGACGGGCTTCCCTTGATCGTCACCGGGTCGCCGGGCACCTCCATCTTGTAGTAGGTCTTGGCGTCGGCCGGCGGCATGTTGACACAGCCGTGGCTCACGTTGGTGAACCCCTGCTCGCCGACCGACCAGTACGCGTCGTGCAGGTAGTCACCGGACCAGGTGAACCGGACCGACCAAGGGACCTTGATGTTGTAGCCGGGGCCCTTCATGTCCACCGGGTTGCCCTTGTCGATCGTTAGATAGGTGCCGTTCGGGGTGTTGTCGCCCGGCCTGCCGGTGCTGATCGGCCAGTCGTGGATGCGCCGGCCTTTGTAGTACAGGCTCATCCGGTGGGTGCTGGTGCTCGCCACCACGATCAGCGGCTGGCCGATGCGGAACGTCTGGGTGAGCGTGTGGTAACCCCACACGCCCGCGGCGCCCTGCACGCCGTCCAGGTGGCCGGTGAAGCTGACCTTGGTGCCGGCCGGCCAGTAGGTCTGCGGCCGGAAGTCGACCGTCTCGTCGCCCTGCCAGTCCCAGGCGCCGACCACCGGCTTGGACGTCGTAACCTGCAGCGACCTCTCCACCGCGGCCTTGTCGGTGATGGGCCGGCTGAAGGTGAGCTTGATCGGCATGCCCACGCCGAAGGTGTGGTTGTAGCCCTCGAAGATCTGGGTCTGGAAGGTCTGGCTCGGGTTGAGGGTACGGAACGAACTGGTGGCGGTGACGGTCTGGCCGGCTTTGTTCTTAGCGGTCGCGGTGACCGTGTAGTGCTGCCCGACGTTCAGCGCCCACTCGGTGTGCCAGGAGGTGCCGTCGCCGCTCAGCGAGCCGGGAACCGAGCCGCCGCCCGCGCTGACCTTGACGCGATCGATCGTGCCGCGGCTGGCGGTGACCGTGATGCCCCGGTCCGGTGCCGCGTTCCTGATGCCGCTGGCTGGGGTTATCGTCAACCCGGCCGACGCCGCGGACGGCTTCGGCTTGGCCGTGGGCTTGGCCGCCGGGGAACCGCTGCCCGAGCAGGCGGTCACGGCCAGCAGCAGGGTGGCAGGGACGGCCACGGCGGTCCGGCGCAGCCGCCGGCTGGTGAGCCGCAAAACGGACCTCCTCCGATCGTTCCGGGTACCTGGTCCCATACCCCGCGAGTGCCCGCTAAACGGTGTCATCCTGATCACTGCCCGCCAGCACGCCGCTCCTGGGGGGATCGTCCGAAGTGGTAACGGACGGTGCGCGCCGATGGTTGCGCCGCCGGGGCAGGCGCAGCAGGGCCACGGCGGCCGCGATCGCCGCGATGCCGACCGCGGCCCACGGCACGTAGTCGCCGAGCCGGTCGTAGGGGGTGCGGCTGCCGGCCGGGGGCAGGCCCAGGTGCACCAGGTCGATCCCCGACCAGGACGGGCCCTCCCAGGACAGCAGCCTGCCACGGGGGTCGAAGGCGGCCGAGTCACCGGTCAGTGCCGCCTGCACCACCGGGCGGCCGGTCTCCGCGGCGCGCAGTGCGCCGAGCGAGGCGTGCTGCGCGAGCGCCCAGGTGTCCTGGAAGGTGGAGTCCGAGGTCTGGTAGACGATCACCTGCGCGCCGTGGTCCGCGTCCACCCTGGCCATGTCGGGGAAGGCCGACTCGAAGCAGATCAGCACGCCCACGGTCAGCGGCCGGCCGCCGGGCATCGTGGCGGTCAGCGTGTGCGCGCCGGTGCCCGGGGTCATGTTCACCGCCGCCGCCCGGCTGATCGAGGTCAGCCAGGACAGCGCCTGCCGGAACGGGATGTACTCGCCGAACGGCACCAGCCGGGTCTTGGTGTACTCGCCGGTGATCCCGCCCGGCCCGACCATCACCGCCACCTTGGTGTGCCTGCCGCGCGGATAAGAGTCCTGGTTGACCAGGATCTCCGCTCCGGCGGCCGCCGACAGCGCCCGGACCCGGACCAGCAGCGGCGGGGTGAGGTGGCTCACGCTGCTCTCACCCCAGACGATCAGGCCGGGGCGGCCCGCCTGGCTAGTGCCCGCCCGGGTAGTGCCCGCCCGGGCCAGTGCCGAGGTCAGGTTCACGCTGGGCAGGTACCCCTCCTTCTGGCTGGACTGCAGGCCGGGCTGGACCAGAGCGACGGTGACCTGCCTGGTCACCGGCGCGGCCGGGGTGAGCGCGAACGCGACAGGCCCGGCCGCGATGACCACCGCCGTCGCCGCCGCGCCCAGGACCCTGAGCCCGGCCCGGCCGGACACGATCACGATCGCGATCGCGGTGTTGGCGGCCACCAGCACGAAGCTGACCAGCCACACCCCGCCGACCGCGGCGAGCGCCAGGACCACCGGATGCTGCCACTGGCTCACGCCCAGCACGTTCCACGGACCGCCGAGCGCCTGCCAGGACCTGATCCACTCGATCACCAGCCAGTAGCTGGGCACCACCACCAGGGCCGCCAGCGCGCGGGCCACGGTGACCGGCGGGTGCAGCAGCCGCCAGAGCGCGATCGCCATCCCGGTCCACAGCACGCCGACCACCGCCGCCACCAGCAGCAACCCGGGACCGATCTCCGGGGCCAGCCAGTAGAGCGCGGCCAGCAGGTAGCCGGTGCCGAACCACCAGCCCCGCACCGCCGCCTCGCGCCAGTCCGGCGCGGCCCGGATCGCCAGCATGCCGGGAACCAGGCCGAACCAGGCGATGAACTCCAGGTTGGGCGAGGGAAAGGCCAGCAGCGGCAGCGCGCCCGAGACGAGCGCGGCGTACCGGACGGGTTTGGCCAGGCCCCGGAGCATCCTCACGGTTGAATTCTCCGCCTCTTCGCCGGCGCGCGCGAGCCGGCGCCCCCGCCGTCAGCCCGGCAGGGCCCTGCGGGCCGCGGCGGCCTGGCCGGCCCGCCGGCGCCGCCGCGCGCCGCCGGCGGCCACGATCAGCGTGATCACGGTCAGCCCCGTGATCACGTACTCGGGCCAGTTGCCCACCCGCTCGGCCAGGGTCTCGCCGGTCAGCAGCGGCACCCGCGCCTCCAGCACGGCTTGCCGCCAGGTGCGGCTGTGCTCGATGAGCCGGCCGTCGGGGGCGATGATCGCGCTCACGCCGGTGGTGGAGGCGACCACCACGCTGCGGTCGAACTCGATCGCCCGGACGCGGGCCATGGCGAGCTGCTGCAGCGACTCCCCGGTCTGGCCGTCCACCTCGAAGGTCGCGTCGTTGGTCTGCACGCTCAGCAGGTTGGCGCCCGCCGTCACCTCCGACCGCACCAGGCCGTCGAAACCGACCTCGTAACAGATCACGTCGCCGAGCCGGATCTGGCCGACCCGGAACACCACCACCTTGTCGCCGGGGGTGAAGTTGATCGGCTGCAGCGAAGGCAGCGAGGAGAACTTCGAGATCAGGCCGCGCATCGGGATGTACTCGCCGAACGGGACGAGCTGGCGTTTGACGTACATCGTGGCGGGGCCCCGTCCCGGCCACCAGAGCTGGCCGACGTTGCGCGTCGGGTGGCTCAGCACCTCGCCGACCAGCACCGGCCGGCCGATGGCGTTCACCGCGTCGGCGACGGTGGTGTAGATGGCGGGATAGACGAACGGGTTGAGGTTGGTCGAGTTCTCCGGCCAGATCACCAGGCTGGGCGCGGGCGCGCGGCCGGCCCGCACCTGGGCGGCGAGCTTCTCGGTGGCGTTCGCGTGGTTCTGCGTGACCACCGTGTCGTTGAGCAGATCCGGCAGGTTCTGGGCGTGCGGCACGTTCCCCTGCACGGCGGCGACGGTCGTGTTCGCCGGGCCCGACGTGGTCACCGGGAGCGCGGCCCCGGCCAGCGCGAGCGCGGCCGCGCAGCCGAAGCCGGCCGCCTGGACCAGCCGCCGCCCCACGATCAGCCAGGCCAGGGCCGCTCCGGCCAGCGCGATCAGAAAGCTGAGCAGCGGCGGCCCGCCCACTTCCACCCAGCGCACGGTGGGCGCGGCGGCCTGGCTCATGGCCAGCCTGCCCCACGGGAAACCGCCCCACGGCCAGCGGTCGCGGAGCGCCTCGGCCGCCACCCACCAGCCCGCCACCGCGACCGGCCAGGCCCGCAGCCGCAGCAGCAGCCGCTGGCCGAGGGCCAGCACCGCGAAGATGAGCGCCTCGCTGACCGCGAGCGCCACCCAGGCGTACCAGGCCAGGTTCACCACCCAGGACAGCAGCGGGAAGAAAAAGGCCAGGCCGAAGACGGCCCCGACGGCGAACGAGCCGCGCAGGCTCTGCCGCCGCAGCGCCACCGCCAGCAGCGCGGGCCCCACGACGGATAGCGGCCAGATCCCGTACGGCGGGAAGGCGGCGGTCAGAACCAGGCCACCCACCAGCCCGGTCAGCAGCGCCCAGCGCAGCCGCATCCCGTCCATCCCGCCCACGACGGCCTCGCCGCCGGGCCGAACCGGCCCGCCCGCGGCTTCCCGTCCGCCCGCGGCTTCCGGCCCGCTGACGGTTTCCGGCTCGCTGGCGGCCGGCCGCTGGACCTGCCATTGCCTGCGCATCTCACCGTCGAGGTTAGCCCGCGGTTACCCAGGGCTGGTCTACGGCCGCTAACGATCTGGTCTGATAAGCGGATATTGGCCGCTTCACCAATTGGCGGGGAAACTTTAGCTTCGCCCCTGAACGTGGTTATCCAGCGTGATAGCGTCGTCACCGCTTGTGTGGAGAGGGGTGATTCCTCCACTACGAATGGGATTAGGGGCGGACTGTTGATCAAAATCCGTTATTCCGAACTTCAGGCTGGGCTGCACGCCACCACCAAAACCGAGGGCGGCCACACGGTCCTTTACCTGGTACCCGGGCTGTCCGCGGTGGAGCGGCGGAGCGCGATCGACCGGCTGCGGGCGTCCGCCAAGGTGGGCCACGGCCCCAAGCTGCATACCATTCCGCTCGCCCTGGCCTTAATAGCCGATCGGGTCAAACAGAACACAAAGAACGCGGTGGCGGCGGCGCGCCTGCACCCCACCGGCGTGGCCATTCCGGCGGTCGTTCTGGTGAGCGGGGCCATCCTGTACGCGTTGTTCGTGACCGTCTCGGTCAACCTCGGCCTGCCGGTCACCTCGGACCTGGCCGTCGGCCCGCTCCCGGTGGCGGCGGCCCCCGCCAGTGGCGGGAACAGCCAGCGAGGACCGGGCCCGGGTGCCAGCCAGCCCGGCGGCCCGTCCCAGGCGTCCCGGCTGACCGGGGCCAGGTCGTCAGGGTCGTCCGGTCCTTCGGCCCGGTCGGGCCGGCCGGGCAAGTCCAGCCCGCATCCCACGACGGGTCCCACCCCGACCACCCCGCCCAGCAGCAGCCCGCGGCCGACCGGTGGCTCGTCGACGCCGACCGTGTCGATCGCGCCCACCCCGTCACCGTCCAAGAGCGGCGGCACGGGCTCGTGCCTGAACCTGATCCTGATCCGGCTGTGCGCCTAGCGCCCAGCGCCAGAATATTCGCGCGCGGGCCGGCCGGGAATACGAGACGATTCGGGAGGTTGAGCCGAGTAGTCCGGTAGCGGGAGGGCGGTGCCGTGAGCAGGCGTGGCTGGATGCTGTTCGCGGCGATGAGCGTCATCTGGGGCATTCCCTATCTGCTCATCAAGGTGGCGGATGAGGGCGTCTCGGTGCCCGTGCTGGTGTTTGCCCGCACCGCGATCGGCGCGGTCCTGCTGCTGCCGGTGGCGCTGCGCCGCCGGCAGATCCGGGTGCTGATCCCGCACTGGCGCTGGCTGACCGTGTTCGCGCTGGTCGAGATCGCCGGGCCCTGGCTGCTGCTGTCCAACGCCGAGCGTCACCTGTCCAGTTCGATGAGCGGCCTGCTGGTGGCCAGCGTGCCGATCATCGGCGCGGTGCTGGCCCGGCTCACCGGGGACTCCGAACGGCTCACCGTGGTCCGGTGGACCGGGCTGCTGGTCGGCCTCGGCGGGGTCGCGCTGCTGGTCGGCCAGGCCACCGGCGGCAGCACCTGGCCGATCGCCGAAGTGCTGCTCACCGCCACCGGCTACGCGATCGGGCCGATGATCGCCAACCGCAAGCTCAGCGACCTGCCCAGGTTCGGTATGACGGCGGTGTGCCTGGGCTTCACCGCCGTGCTCTACCTGCCCGCGGCCCTGACCACGCTGCCGTCCGCGGTGCCGCCCGCCCGGGTGATCGCCTCGCTCGCCGCGCTGGCCGTGGTGTGCACGGCGGCGGCGTTCATCCTGTTCTTCATGCTGATCGCCGAGGTCGGACCGGCGCGGGCCACGGTCATCACCTACGTCAACCCCGCGGTGGCGGTGGCGCTGGGTGCGGGCCTACTCAGCGAGCCGTTCACCCCGCTGATCGCGGGAGCGTTCGTGCTGATCCTGGCCGGATCGGTGCTCGCCACCCGCCGCGCCGCGCAGCCGCCAGGACCGGCCGCTACAGAGGGAAGCCCTGTTCCAGCAGCGCCAGCCCGGCGTCCATGAGCGCGGTGGCGTCGGCCGACGGGTCGTCCAGCGTCCCGAGCATGACCGACATGCCGATGCCGGTGACCGCGCCGGCCAGCGTGCGGACGGCCAGATCGGACGGATCGCGGCCGAGTCGCTTGGCCATCAGGTCGGCGAGCATCCCGACCGACCGTACCCACTCCTCCAGCACCCGGGCCCGCAGTTCGGGCACCGTCGTGGTCAGCTTGTTCAGTTCCTGCCACTGCGCGATCTGCTCGGCCGGGGCGTCGGCGAACGCCTCCCGCATGGCAGCGCGCAGCGCGGCGATCGGGGACAGTTCCGGCGGCTGGGCCACGAACTTCTCGATCGCGATCGGATCGAAGTCGTCCTGCAGCACGACGTCTTCCTTGGTGGGGAAGTACCGGAAGAACGTGCTCGGCGACACCTCCGCCGCCTCCGCGATCTGCTCGACCGTGGTCTCGGCGTAGCCCTGCGCGCGGAACAGCCGGAGCGCGTGCTCCCGCAGGGAAGCACGCGTCCTGGCCTTCTTCCGCTCGCGAAGCCCGCCGGGTTTCGGGCCTTCGCTGCCGGTCACGTCGCTCACCGGCTCAATTCTGCCTGCTGGGAGCCGGTGTCGGCAGCCCCAAGCGGCGAGTCCTGGACGGTGCCCGTGACCCGGCGGGGCAGGAAGAGCAGGGCGAGCAGCGCGCTGGTCACCGCGATCCCCGCGCACACCCACAGCATGATGTCCAGGCCGTGCACGTAGGCGAGCCTGACCGAGCCGAGCAGCGTGGCCGAACCCGTCGCGTGCGCCACCTGCACGGCCTGGCCGATGCTGGCCCGCACCGCGCCGGCGGCGGCCGTGGGCAGCCCGGTCAGGTGCAGTCCGCCACGGTACGCGTCGTTGATGATGGTGCCGAGCACCGCCACCCCGATGGTGGCGCCGACCTGGCGCATCGCGGTGATGAGCGCGGTACCCGAGGCGCTCCGCTCGGCCGTGAGGGCGCTGATGGCGGCGTTCATCGCGGCCGGCATGGCCAGGCCGAGCCCGAGGCCGGCCACCGCGAACCAGGCGGCCGCGAAGCCGGTGCCGCTGGTCACGTGCGTGAAGGTGCCCAGCGCCAGGCCGGCCGCCATCACCGAGTACCCCACCGTGACCATGGCCTTGACACTGACGGGAGGGGGAATGAGCTGCCCGTCGGGTCCCTTGCGGGGGTTCTGCAGGCGGCTGCCGCCGATCATGCCCACCACCATGCCGCCGATCATCGGCAGCAGCCGCACGCCGCTGCCGAGCGCGTCGAGCCCGCGCACGTCCTGGAAGTACAGCGGCATGGCGAAGAGGATCCCGAACAGCGCGAAGCTGATCAGCGTGGTCAGCAGCGTGCCCCAGGTGAAGCCGGCCGAGCTGAACAGCGACAGGTCGACCAGTGGCTGGCCGCGGCGGGCGCGGACCCGGCGCTCCCAGGCCACGAACGCGGCCAGCACCACCACCCCGGTGGCGATCGTGACCAGGCTGGCAGTGTCACCCCAGCCGCTCGTGCCGGCCTTGATGAACCCGTAGGTGAGCGCGGTCAGGCCGAGCGCGGAGATCAGCACGCCGGGCAGGTCGAGCCGCGGCCGCTGCTGGCTGCGCGACTCGGGCATGAGCGCAGTCACCGCGATCAGGGCGAGCCCGACGATCGGCACGTTGATCAGGAAGACCGAGCCCCACCAGAAGTTGTCCAGCAGCCAGCCGCCCAGCAGCGGCCCGATCGGGAAGCTGACGAACGTGGCCGAGGCCATGATCGCGATCGCCTTGGGCCGCTCGTCGGGGGTGAACAGCACCGGTATCACCGACAGGGACAGCGGCATGATCGCGGCCGCACCGAGCCCGAGCAGCGCCCGGGCGGCGATCAGCTCGCCCGCGGACGTGGACAGGGCGCACAGGGCCGAGCTGGCCCCGAACAGGACCAGCGACGCTAGCAGTACCTTCTTGCGGCCCAGCCGGTCGCCGAGCAGCCCGGCCGGCAGCACCACGGCCGCGATCACCAGGCTGTACGCGTCGGAGAACCACTGCAGGTCGCCGGTGGAGGCGTGCAGGGAGCGGGAGAGCGTGGGCAGCGCCAGGCTCAGGACCGTCAGGTCGAGCCCGACCACGACCACACTGGCGGCGATGGCCACCAGAGCCCACCACCGGCGGGAGTCGGACGATGTCATGACGGTCACATCCTTTCGAGTGCTACAACCTTTTGATAGTAGCTCTCAAATCCATGCAACTGTCAAGCGAATTCGGTCATCAGAAAGCGGACTGGGCGGCAGCGGGCCGTCTCACGGAAGGCACGCCCGCGCCTACTGGCAACGGAAAGGGCCGGACCCGGCCAGGTCCGGCCCCTTCCGGTCCAGCGCCGGGAGGCGGCGGCGCCGTCAGGCGGCGGCGTGCTCCGCTGTGGTGCCGTTGGCCGCCGGAGCCTCGGTGACCACCAGGCGGTGCACCACGCTCTCCGTGGTGGCCTCGTGCGCGGCCAGGTCGGCCAGCGCGACCACGGCGACCGCGATCGCGTCGGCGAACACCAGCCACATCAGCAGGGAACCGGAGAAGGCCAGGGCCGCGATCAGCGCCCAGAGCCCGACCAGGGCCACCAGGCCGTGACCCAGCCTGCGTCCGCCGCGCCGGGCCAGCACCGCGCTGGTGCCTGCGATCACGGTCAGGCCGGTGAACACCCCGAACCCGATCCAGCCGGCCATCGAGGCCGAGAACGCCAGCGACGCGGCCACGAGGAACGCACCGGCGAGGATGAACAGGTTGTCGAGCACAAACCTTGGGCTGAGCTTCATGACGAGCACCTCCTAGACGCGGCCGTTCCCGGCAGCGTCAGCTCTTGCTTCGCTTCCGGCGGGTCGGGGCGGCACTTGGCCGGGTGTCTGCGACGGCTCGTCGGGCTTCCCTCCCAGATCGGGAAGCCATATCGAATAACAGTGGGACCGGCCCCTGCATGCCCGCGCTGCGTGTCTCCTCGGTCACACTCAATGACGAACGCGTCATCTGACAGCCGAGTCAGGAGATAGGCCAGTCAGGAGATAGGCCAGTCAGCCGCCCGCCGGTCGGCAACTCCCGCGGCGCGCGCGGGTACCCGGCCCGTCCACCGGGTCGTCCCGCCCTGGGACCCGTCAGGCGGCTGAGCCGTGGCCGCCGCGCACCTGCAACTGGTCGAGCAGGAGCGCGGTGGCGGCGGCGACGCTATCCACCGCGTGCTCGAACGCTTCCGCGTTGTGCGCGGCGGGGGCGCGGAACCCGCTGATCTTCCTGACGTACTGCAGCGCGGCCGCCCGCACGTCGGCATCGGTCACGTGCTCGGTGTACGGCTCACGCAGGGTCTTGATGCTGCGGCACATGACACGAGGATAAGAGATCGCGGCTGCGAGGCCTGCAGGCCGGGCTGGCCGATCCCCGCGAGCAGCCGACCGGTGCCCAGGTCCACCAGTTCGATCCGCGCCGCCACGTCGGCGGGCAGGGCGCCGGCGGCCAATGGCCCAGGCTCGGTTGACCCGCCTTCGGTTGACCCGGGTTCAGTTGACATTGCCGGAGGAGCCGCCGGCGGCGAACACGCGGTTGACCCGGGCGCGCCACTGGTCGAACTCGGCCTCGTTCATCACACACGCGATGAACAGCGAGCGCATGGCGTCGAACAGCCCGAGCGCGTCCTCCTGCACCTGGTCCGGCCTGGCCACCCGGTGCAGCAGATACCCGTCGATGAGCGCCACGAACACCGGCGCGGCCTTCTCCGGCTCGCGGGCCCCGAGGAACTCGAGCACGGTCCCGGCGATCCGCTCGAACGCGCCCAGCGTCTTGGCCACGTGGTCGCGCAGGGCCGGGTTGCGGCCGGCCTGCATGTACACCTCGAACTGGGCGATCGCGATGTCGCGCGAACGGGTGATGAGCATCTCGGCCAGCACCCGGGCGATGTCCTCGGCGCTGCCGCCCTTGGCGGTGGCTTCGGTGATCATGGCCTGCAACTCGCCGGTCCGCTCGGACAGGTGCAGCCGGAGCGCCTCGTCGGTGAGTTCCTGGATCGAGGCGAAGTAATAGGTCGTCGACGCCTGCGGGACGCCTGCCCGGGCGGCCACCGCCCGGTGCGTAACGGCCTTGGGGCCGCCATCGGCGAGGAGATCGACCGCCGCGCGCAACAACAACTCGCGTCGGTCTCGGCTGCGCCGCTGGACTGGTTCCACGCGACTGGTCATTGACGCACCGTAACAGGGTTGATACCTTCAACCCAATCCCCTAGATCTGGACAAATGCCCCGCTTTTTTACTCCCAACGGCTCGACGTGCGGAAACGGACTAAACGCTCGCTCAAAACGCGTTCGCCCCGCCAAGCAATTGCGTGTGGCGCCGGTCTGCCCCGCTCCTGCTCGCCTGAATCGGACTGAACGGTGGCCACCCTTACGCTGTCGCCATGCCCAGCGCCGACCCCGAAGAGTGTGCTGGCCGACATGGAACGCGATGCCGGGTATGCGGCCAGCCAGGAAACCTGCCTCGGCCGACGCCTGGAGACCGGGGCCGGTCCTGGCTAGGAGCGCCCCGCCTAGGCGGCGGCCCGGTCGGCGAGAGTGCGACGCCTGCGGGGCGTCTCGGTCAGCGAGCGCGGGGTCCAGATCGTGTTCGGGTTGTACACGTTGGTGCCCGGCGGCACGATCTCGTCGATCCGGTCGAGCGCCGCGTCGTCCAGGGTGAGCGCCGCGCCCTTGACCGAGGCCTCCAGTTGCTCCATGGTCCGGGGCCCGATGATCACCGAAGTCACCGCGGGGTGCGCCAGCGGGAAGGCGAGGGCCAGTTCAGGCAGCGTGCAGCCGATGCTCTCGGCCAGGCTGACGAACTGCTCGACGGCCTCCAGTTTCGCCGCGTTGACCGGGATGGACGGGTCGAAGCGCTCGGGCGCGAGCGTGGGACGGCCCGACGACAGATCGGCGGCCTGTCCCTTCCTGTACCGCCCGGTCAGGAACCCGAAAGCCAGCGGGCTCCAGGTCAGCACGCCCATCCCGTAGCGCTGGCAGACCGGCAGCAGCGAGTACTCGATGCCGCGGGCCAGCAGCGAGTACGGCGGCTGCTCGGTCCTGAACCCGGGCAGCCCACGCCGCCGGGCGGCCTGCTGGGCCTCGACCAGGTCGGCCGGGGGAAAGGTCGAGCAGCCGAACGCACGGATCTTGCCCTGCTGGACCAGGTCGCTCAGCACGGACAGGGTCTCCTCGATGTCGGTCCGCTCGTCCGGCCTGTGCACCTGGTACAGGTCGATCCAGTCGGTCTGCAGCCGCCGCAGGCTCTGCTCGACCTCGGCCAGGATCCAGCGCCTGGAGTTGCCGCTCCGGTTGCGGCCCTCGCCCATCTGGAAGTGCACCTTGGTGGACAGCACCACGTCGTCGCGGCGGCCGCGCAGCGCCTCCCCCACGATCTCCTCGGACTCGCCCGCGGAGTACATGTCCGCGGTGTCGATGAAGTTGATGCCCTGGTCGAGGGCGGCGTGCACGATGCGGGCACAGTCGTCGTGGTCGGGGTTGCCGACCGAGCCGAACATCATGGCGCCGAGGCAGTGCGTGCTGACCTCGATGCCGGTGCCGCCCAGTACGCGATAGCGCATGTTCCTGCTCTCCCAAAAATTGAAACACCGGGTAGGTGATCCCGCGAACCTAGGAGCTAGAGTCGGCTCTAGGTCAAGTCGAATTACCCGGGGAGTCCTGGCATGGGTCTGAGCATTGGGCAGGTGGCCGAGCGCACCGGCCTCAGCGTGCACGCGCTGCGCTTCTACGAGCGGGAGGGTCTGCTGGCCGAGCCGATCAGGCGCAATCCCGGCGGCCGCCGCGTCTACACCGAGGACGACGTGGAGTGGCTGGACATGTGCATCATGCTCCGCGCCACCGGCATGCCCCTGCCCGACGTCCGCGGCTACACCGACCTGATCAAGGAAGGCGAGGGCAACACCGCCGAGCGGATCGCCCTGCTCTGCCGCCACGAGCAGCGCATCCTGGCCCAAAAGGCCCAGCTCGACAAGTGCCTCGACCTAGTCCGCTACAAACTGAGCTGCTACGGCGACCCCGCCACCCCACCCACCCACACCCCCGCCACCGCCACCCCACCCTCGCCCTCGGCCCTCTGACCACCGCCGCGGACCGTGCCGCCGCCATTACCCCCAAGATCGTCATTATGACAACGTTGCCATAATGGAAAGCGTGGGGGGGCGGTACTTAACACGCGTAAGAGGGGTTGGCAAACGATTGTTGGAGATCGTTTATGGTCAAGGCGCGTGTTATGTGGATTCGCCCAGTCCGGTGCCGCGCCCGCCGGGGATCTCGACCCGGCGGGCGCGGGCGTCAAGCGGTCAGCGGATGACCACCCGGACGGGGGATGAGGCGATCCCGTTGGCGACCACGACGAGGGTGCTCGTCCCGGCCTGGGTCCCGGCCGGGACGGTGAAGTTGGCCGACGAGGCCGCGCCGGGGGCGACCGAGACGGAACTCCAGCGGCTGGTCCGGGCGTAGGTGACCACACCGGACTTCGCGTTGGTGATGCGTACCAGGGGGAAGTTGGTGTTGTCCTGGACGTCGTCGCCGTAGGCGGCGCCCTGGTCCAGCCCGGCGAGCTGGGTGCCGGACAGACTGGCGGTGTGTCCAGGAGTCAGGCTGAAGGAGCTGAGCCCGGTGAGTGAGGGGCGCCAGGCGGGGTTGGCGGTTCCGCCGGTCGTGTAGACCTCCATCCGCCGGCTCCCGTCGCCGAACAGCACCTGGCCGTTGGGCAGCGCCAGCAGCCGGGTGTAGTAGGTGGAGTCGTTAGCGGCGTTCGGCACGTCCGGCACCGGGGTGAGCGTGTTCGAACTGGCGTGGTAGAGGAAGAAGGCGATGGGGGCGTTGTAGACGCACGGGCTCACGTCGAACAGCACGTTCCCGTCCGGCAGGATCGAGCCAGGCCCGTCCGCGCTGTCGTACTGCAGCCCGCCGATGGTAGGAATCACAGGGCCCTTGACCCAGCGGCGCGCCGCGTAGTCGTAGAGCGCGGTGGGGGCGGGCCTATGCGTGGTGCAGGCCGCGGGCGCGATCTCGCTTGACGTCCCGGCGCCTACGACGAACGTGTTGCCGCCCGGCATTTCGACCTGTGGGCCGATCTCGTTCGCCGGGCTGTCGACCGGCGAGGTCACCGTGTTCCCAGCGTCCGACCAGGTCAGGCTCGTCGGGGTGAACAGCTCGGTGGTCGGGGTCAGCCAGGTGTCGATGGTCAGCAGCTGACCGCTCGGCTCCAGCGTCCAGCCTTCCTCATCGTTCGGGTCGTTCTTACCCTGCCCCGAGAGCACCGTCCAGTTCAGGCCGGTCGCGTTGAAGAGGGCGTCGCTGGTGGAGAACTGGGGATTCGACGACAGGCAGTTCTGGCAGGCCTGAGACAGCATGAAGGTGCCGTTGGCCAGCAGATCGCTCTGGGCGTCCCCGATGTTCGTCCACCCTGGGGGCGGGGCCACGCGCCGCCACGTGTTCGTGACGGGGTTGTAGACCGCGCCCTTGTTGGTCCACGCGTCGTCTCCGCCGAGGTATTCACCGCCCTCGACGATCATCTGCCCGTTCGGCAGGATCGCCGAGGCGAAGTACAGCGGGTCGTAGCCGGACGGCATCGACGCGATCTGGCTCCAGGTTCCGTCGATGTAGCTGCCGCTGGAATCCGGTGTGAGCTTGTACCACACGCTCGTGCCCCCCGACGACGGCTCGGAGTGGACTAGCACCGTGCCGTCGCTGGCCAGGAGCATCGTGCCGGGATGGAACGCAGGCGCATTCTTCAGCGGCGTCCAGGGCGACTTTTCCCCGGGAGTGAGGTCGGGTGCCGCTGTGGCCGGTGTCGCACGTCCCATCGGCGGGCCCAGGACCGGGTGGTCACCGGCAAGCGAGCGGGCCGCCGCGTGGTGTTCCCCCGCCGAGGCGACCGTGCTGCCGGACATCAAAGAGGCCAGCAGGGCGGTCAGGGTGATCGCGCTTAAACCTAGGAAAGATCGGCTTTTGAACGTCATCGAAGCTCCTTTCACCGAATCTGCCGTCGGTGCTGGAGCCGATTCTGCTACGTATCGGCCGGGTGGGCGCGGACGAATTCGACGATGGCGTCGGCCAGGCGGGGGCCGGCGTCTTCTTGGAGGAAGTGGCCGGCGCCTTCGATGATGGGGTGGGTGATGCCGGCGGCGCCGGGGATGACCTGCTTCAGGATGGGGGCCATCGCGCCGGTGATGGGGTCGCGATCGCTGAAGGCGACCAGGAACGGCTTGTGCCACTGGGTGAGGCGCTGCCAGGCGGCCCGGTTGGCCTCGGTGGCCGGGTCGTCCGGGCTGGTCGGCACCAGGCCGGGCATGGCCCGGGGCGCGGCCATGTAGTCCGGGTCGGGGAACGGTGCCGCGTAGGCGGCGAGCACCTCGTCCGGCAGCGTGGTCTGGCAGCCGGACTGCACCAGCCGCGGTATGTCCAGCGTGGGCGTGGTGCGCACCACCTCGCGGAACCGCAGCCAGACCTCGGGCATCGGCTGGTCGCCGGTGGGCAGCCCGGTGTTGGCCGCCACCACCCGGGCGAACCGGTCCGGGTGCTCGGCCACCAGCCGCAGCCCGATCAGGCCGCCCCAGTCCTGCCCGACCAGGGTCACGCCGGTCAGCCCGAGCGAGTCGAACGCGAACGCCCTGACCCACTCCACCAGCTTGGCGAAGCTGTAGTCCCCGATCTCGGCCGGCTTGTCCGACCGGCCGAACCCGGGCAGGTCCGCGGCGATCGCGCGCAGTCCTGCCTCGGCGAGCACCGGCAGCATCGTGCGGTACAGGAACGACCAGCTCGGCTCGCCGTGCAGCAGCAGCACCGGTTCGCCGTCGGCCGGGCCGGCTTCCACGTAGGCCATCCGCAGGTCGCCGGCGCGGGCGTACCTGGGTTCGTAGTCGAAGCCGGGCAGGCCGGCGAACCGGTCCTCGGGGGTACGTAGCACTCGCATCCGGTCATCGTGTCATGCGGCCGGCGCGACCACCCGGGCTGCCCCTGGTCAGGCGGTGGGCGGGACGTTCAGGTTGAGCGAGAACACGTTGCGGGGGTCCCAGCGGGCCTTCACCTCGGCCAGCCGGGCCTGGATCTCCGGGCCGTAGGCGGCGAGCACGCCGTCGGAGCTGTCGTCGATCTGGTGGTTGACCTCGTTGCCGACCGACCAGGGCCGCGTGGCCTGCCAGATGCGGTCGGCCCACTCGCGGTGCGGGCGCGGGTCGTCGTGCGGGGACGGCCAGGCGGCGCCGATCTCCAGACAGTAGGCCGCGTCCCGGTGCGCGACGGCGGTGTCACCGGCCGGCGCCCTGGCGATCGCGCCGCCCATCGGGACCAGCAGCACCGCACTGAGGGGTGAGCTAACACTGAGGGGTGAGCTAACACTGAGGGGTGAGCTAACACTGAGGGATGAGGTGACGTCGGCCGCGTGGCCGGCCAGCGTGTCCGCCAGGCCCGCGTCCAGCGGGCCGGTCAGGTGCGACCGCATGTAGTACGGCGTCGGCTCGGCCACCATCGGGTCACCGTGCCGCGCTGTGGATCCACGCTGAGCCCGGCCAGGCCGCGCAGGTCGATGGCCATCCCGCCGTCGCAGACCGAGTGACCGGCTTAGCTGTGCCCGCCGCCGCGCACCGCGATGCGCATCCCGGCGGCGGTGCCCATGGCCAGCGCGGCTACCACGTCGTCGGCGTCCGCGCACCGGGCGATCACCATCGGGCGGCGGTCGACGGCCAGGTTCCAGACGCGGCGGGCCCGGTCGTACTCGGGGTCGCCCGGGACGATCAGGCGGGGGCCGGAGGAGGTCACGCCGTTCACCCTAGCCGCGTGAGTGCCGCGTCGGTTTCTATGACGCGGCCAAGGCCGTGGGCGGCTGGCGTGGGGTGGGTGGGTCCGGTGGCCACCGTTCAGGAAAGTTAATGGGGGTCGCGGGCGGTCACGCGGCAGCGAACGGGCGGCAGCCGATGCCGGCCCCGGCCAGGGCACGGCGCAGCGCGGTGGCCAACTCGACCGCGCCGGCCGTGTCGCTGTGCACGCAGATCGAGCCGGCCGCGACGGTGATCTCGGTGCCGTCGTGGGCGGCGATGGCCTGCCCGGTGGCGAGCCTGACCCCGCGGGCGGCGACCTGGGCCGGGTCGGTGATCACGGCGCCGGGCTCGTGGCGGGACAGCAGCCGGCCCGCGGGGGTGTAGGCGCGGTCGGCGAAACCCTCGCGGACGACAGGGATGCCGCGGCCGCCGATGACCTCGGCGGCCGCGGATCCAGCCAGCACCAGGACGGCCAGGTTACCGCCGTAGGCCAGCACCGCTTCGGCCAGGGCGGCGGCCAGCGTGTCGTCTTCGGCCAGGTCGTTGTAGAGGGCGCCGTGCGCCTTCACGTAGCGGACCGAGGTGCTGTGCCGGCGGCAGAACGCGTCCAGCGCGCCGATCTGGTAGAGCACGTCGGTGGTCAGCTCGTCCGGGCTGACCCGCAGGTGGCGGCGGCCGAAGCCGGCCAGGTCGGGGTAGGAGACGTGCGCGCCGACGGCCACCCCGCGGGCAGCGGCCATAGCCGTGGTGACGTCCATGATCCGGGGGTCGCCGGCGTGGAATCCGCAGGCGATGCTGGCGCTGGTCACCAGCTCGAGCAGTTCGGCGTCCGGGCCCATCCGGTAGGCGCCGAAGCCCTCGCCCATGTCGCTGTTCAGGTCGATGGCGGCGGTCATGGCTGGCGTCCTTCGCCGGCCGCCGCCGGCGTGGTGGGCTCGTTGAGGGGCGTGGCCAGCGTCGGCGCCGTCAGTGCTGGCTTGGTGAGGGGGAAGTGGCAGGCGGCCAGGTGGGTGCCGCCGTCGGCGGCGCCGCCGCCGAACGGGCGCAGCGGGGGCTCGGTCTCGGCGCACAGCTCCTGGGCGGCCGGGCAGCGGGTGCGGAAGCGGCAGCCGGACGGGGGATCGGCGGCCGAGGGCAGCTCGCCGCGGACGGCGCCGCGGGCGCGCGGGCGGCTCGGGTCGGGCTGCGGGATGCTGTCGATCAGCGCGCGGGTGTAGTGGTGCGCGGGCCGGCCGAACAGGTCGTCGGGCGGGCCGGACTCGACGATCTTCCCGAGGTACATCACGGCGATGTGGCTGGACACGTACCTGACCACGCTGAGGTCGTGCGAGATCATCAGGTAGGCGAGGTCGTGCTGGGCCTGCAGGGACGTCATCAGGTTGAGTATCTGGGAGCGGACCGAGACGTCGAGCGCGGAGACCGGCTCGTCGGCCACGATCAGGGCGGGGCTCGGGGCCAGCGCGCGGGCCAGGCCGACCCGCTGGCGCTGGCCGCCGGACAGCTCGTGCGGATACCGGTCGAGGTGGTCCTCGGACAGGCCGACCTCGTCGGCCAGCTCGACGATCCTGCGGTTCCGGTCGGGCCGCGACAGGCCGCCGCGCGCGGTCAGCGGCTCGGCCAGGATGCGCCGGACGTTCATCCTCGGGTCCAGCGAGGCGTATGGGTCCTGGAACATAAGCTGCACGTCGCCGCGGGTCCGGCGGCGTTCCCCGCGGCTCATCTCGGCCCGGCTGCGGCCGCGCAGCCTGACCGTGCCCCCGGTTGGCGCCTCCAAGCCGACGATCAGACGGCCGAGCGTGGACTTGCCGCAGCCGGATTCGCCGACCACCCCGACGGTGGCGCCGGCCGGGATGGTCAGGTCCACCCCGGCCACGGCCTGGACGGGGGCGGTGGCGCGGGAGAAGAGCCCGGTGCCGTGGTAGTGCTTGACCACGCCGCCGAGTTCCATCAGCGGGCTGCCGGTCATGGCGTCCCCCCGGCCGCGGCGGTGCGGGGGGCGGCGGTCAGCGGGACTCGGGTGGTGCCGTCGGCCGGGTGCAGGCAGCGGTACTCGTGGCCGTCCGGCCCGGTCAGGGTGGGCTGGCCGGCGCGGCAGTCGGCCTGCGCCTCGTGGCAGCGAGCCGCGAACCGGCACTCGGCGAACCGCGCGGTCAGATCGGGCGGCCGGCCGCTGATCGCGTACAGCGCCTGGCCGCGGGCGGTCTCCAGGTGCAGGATCGAGGCGAGCAGCGCCTCGGTGTAGCGGTGCCGCGGCGCGGTGAACAGGTCCGGGGTCGGGCCCATCTCCACCTCCTGCCCGCCGTACATGACCAATACCCGGTCGGTGTGCCCGGCCACCACGCCCATGTCGTGGGTGATCAGCAGCAGCGCCATGCCGAGCCGCTGGCGCAGGTCGTCGAACAGCTCCAGGATCTGGCTCTGCGTGGTCACGTCCAGCGCGGTGGTCGGCTCGTCGGCCACCAGCACGGCGGGCTCACAGATCAGCGCGGAGGCGATGACCACCCGCTGCCGCATCCCGCCGGACAGCTCGTGCGGGTAGCGGTCGAGCTGGTCGCGTGGCCGGGGCAGCCCGACCAGGTCCAGCATCTCGGCGGCCGCCTCGCGCGCCGCCGCCTTGCCCACGCCGCGCTGCAGCCGCAGCGTCTCGCCCACCTGGACGCCGATCCGTTTGGTCGGGTTCAGCGAGGTCATCGGGTCCTGGAACACGATGCCGACCTTGGTGCCACGCAGGGCGCGCAGCTCGCGGTCGGGCACGCCGGTCATCGGCTGGCCGCCGGCCCGCACGGCGCCCGTGGTCTGAGTGTTCTCGGGCAGCAGGCCGGCCACGGCCAGGCCCAGGGTGGACTTGCCGCAGCCGGACTCGCCGACGACGCCGACGCTCTCCCCGGCGTGGACCTGGAGCGACACCCCGTCCACCGCGTGCACGGTGGACCGGCGCAGCTCGATGTCCACGCTCAGCCCGTCGACCTCGAGCGCGGGGGCTGTGGCCGCGGCGGGCCCGGGGTCGCCGGGTGGTGTCGTCATCGGCGCCTGGCCAGCCCGAACGCGTCCCGCAGGCCGTCGCCGACCAGGTTGAACGCGACCACGGTCACCACGATGGCCAGGCCCGGCGGATAGATCATCCACCAGTAGCCCGAGTAGGAGAAGTCCAGGCCGTTGGACAGCATCGACCCCCAGTTGGCGGCCGGCGGCGGGATGCCCAGGCCCAGGTAGGACAGGGCCGCCACCAGCAGCACCGCGTCCGCCACCTGGAACGTGGCGTTGACCAGGATCGTGCCGATGCAGTTGGTGATGATGTGCCTGCGGATGATGGTGGGGGCGCGCACGCCCATGGTCTTGGCCGCCAGCACGTACTCGCGGGTGCGCAGGCTCAGCGACTCGCCCCGCACCAGCCGGGCCGGGACCAGCCAGGCCACCAGCCCCACCACCAGGATCAGCATGCCGACGTTGGGCCGGAAGATCGTGGCCAGGATGAGCAGCAGGAACAGCGCCGGGATGGCCAGCATGGCGTCCACGATGCGCATCATCAGCCCGTCCACGAGGCCGCCGAAGTAGCCGGCCGTGGCCCCCCAGGCCGCGCCGAAGAGCACCGCCACCGCGGCGGCGCCGAACGCCACCTCCAGCGAGGTCTGGCCGCCGACCATCAGCCGCCCGAGCTGGTCGTAGCCGACCTCGTCGGTGCCCAGCGGACGGCCGGAGCCGGGCGCCAGGTGCTCCAGGCCCAGCCGGGTGGTCACCTGGTTGGTGTGGTAGAGCAGCGGGCCGATGAAGCAGAACAGGGTCAGCGCGACGATCAGCACGAGACCGGCCACGGCGGCCCGGTTGGCCAGGAACGTGTCCAGCACCAGCCGGGCCCGGCGCTGGGTGGCGCCGGCGGCAGGGGTCAGGGTGGCGGCGACCTCACCGACGCTGGTCATGCCGGGGACCTGTTCATGCTGGCGCCGCCTCGGCGCGGACGTAGCGCACGCGGGGGTCGAGCACCGCGTAGCCGATGTCGGCCAGCAGCGAGCCGAGCACGGTCGCGGTGCCCACCACGAGGATCACCCCGAGCAGCACCGGGTAGTCCTGCACCGTGCAGGCGGTGAAGAACAGCAGGCCCACGCCCGGGTAGTTGAACACCTGCTCGGTGATCAGCGTGCCGGACAGGATGAACGGCAGCGAAAGCCCGAGCAGCGTGACCACCGGGGACAGCGCGTTGCGCAGCACGTGCGCGGTCAGCACGTACCGCCGGCCCGCACCCTTCGACCTGGCCATCCGCACGTAGTCCTGGCTGAGCTGGTCCAGCACGGACGAGCGCACGTACCGGCTGAACGCGGCGATGGACACCAGCGCGATCGTGGCGACCGGCAGCACCAGGCCTTTCGGGTCGCTGAAGATCGCGGAAAAGTTGCTGCCCTGCGGCGCCTCCGCCGGGAACACGTGCATCCGGACAGCGAAGAGGTCCACCAGCACCAGGGCCAGCCAGAAGGCCGGCGTCGAGTACAGGCCGAAGTTGGCCACGGTGAGCAGGTAGTCGTCGAACCGGCTGCGCCGCACCGCCTGGTACAGCCCCACCGGCACCGCGATCAGCAGCGCGATCAGCACCGAGACCCCGGCCAGGAACGCGGTCTTGGGCACCCGCTGGGTCAGCAGCGAGGCGACCGACTGGTTCTGCTGGTAGGAGTAGCCCAGGTTGCCCCGCAGCGCCTTGGTCAGCCAGTCCCAGTACTGCACGGGGATCGGGTGATTCAGCCCGTTGGCCTGGTTGAACGCCTTGATCGAGGTCGGCGTGGCCATCGTGCCGAGTATCGCCCTGGCCGGTCCGCCGGGCAGCAGGTGCAGCAGGCCGAACACGATGATCGTGACGAGCAGGAGCACGATCACCGCCTGGCCGACCCGGCGGACCAGGTAGCGCGTCATGAGCTAAAGGACCAGTTCTCCGGGGTGAGGGACTCGATGGGGCTCTGCGGCGTCGCCCCGTGCAGGTTGCTGGCGATCTCGGAGAGCTGGTACACCGGCATCGGCAGCCAGATCACCGGCGCGTTCTTGGCCATGTAGTCCTCGTAGGACTGCAGGCTCGTGTTCGCGTGCACGGTCGCGCCGATCAGGGCGTCGAGCCCGGAGTCGGAGTAGTTGCTGAAGTTGGAGCCCGAGCCGGTGGCGAAGAGCTGGTCACCGGTGGGGTACGGGTCCACCCCGTACGTCCAGCCGCCGCCCCACCAGGCCATCTGCCACGAGCAGGTGGACTGGCTGGACTTGCACGGCGCCACCCGGCTGATGATCGTGTTGAACGGCGCGGTGCTCAGGTTCACCTGGATGCCGGCCTGTGAGTAGGCCGACTTGAGCGCCTGCATCTCCTGGCTGCCCTCCACGTTGCCGGAGGCGTACGGCAGGCTGAACACCATCTTGGCCCCGCTCGGCACGCCCGCGCCGCACTGGCTCGCGCCGCTGCCCGGCGAGGTGCAGGTGCTGACGCCGCCCGGGTGAACCGTCCAGCCGTGGCTCTTGAGCAGGTTCGTGGCGGCGGACACGGAGTAGGGCCACGGGCCGTTGGTCTCGTAGCTGTCCACGAACGGGTTGGACGGCTTGCTGGGGATCGGGCCGTACTCGGTGTGGCCGTAGCCCTGCAGCGGGCCCTTGATGTAGGCGTTCTCGTCGATCAGCGACTGCATGGCCTGCCGGACGTAGGGCTGGCTGACGATCGCCCCGGTGGTGGGGTTGTTGTAGTTCAGCACGAAGAAGTTGATGCCCCACGAGTTCCAGGCCGCGGACGTGTAGCCCTGGCCCTGCAGCACCTTGGCCTGGCTGGACTCCTGCAGCGGCACGTACCCGTAGCTCAGCGTGTGGCCGGAGCGGAGCACGTTGAGCTCGGACGTCTCCGAGGTGTACGGCTGCTCGACGAAGAACTTGAGCTTGTGGTTGTCCGGGCCCGAGTAGGCGGGGTTGGCCGCGAACTTCACGTAGCCGCCGGACTGGTAGCTGGCCATCTTCCAGGGACCGTCCACCACCTGCCAGAGCGGGTTGCTGCCGTAGGTCGCGATGTCCTTGGACTGCGCGGTCAGGTAGTTGAAGACCTTGACCGCGCCCGACGGGGTCTGGTCGTAGTTGCCGACCTGGCCGGACGCCGAGGTCTTGTCCCAGGTCTGGGCCGGGATCGGGGTGATCTGGGATAGCTGGTCGTAGGTGAACCAGTTGGGGTTGAAGGCCTTGGTCAGGGTGAGGACGATCTCCTGGGAATTGACGATCTTGTAGCTCTTGAGGTTGTCGGGGAACTCGCCGGGGATGTAGGCGGCGAAACTCGCCTTGTTGGCCTTCAGCAGGTTGATCCAGAACGCGACGTCGCGGGTGGTGACCGGCTGGCCGTCCGACCACTTGTAGTTGCGCAGGTGGATGGTGACCACGGTGTTGCCGTCGGAGTAGGTGGGCATGTCGGCCAGGCTCATCGCCTGGTTGATGACCGGCGAGCCGTTGTCGCCTATCCAGTACAGCGAGCGATAGGACAGCCGCTGGAACTCCTCGATGTTCGCCACGCTGTAGTACGTCCCGGTGAGCATCGGGAAAATGTAGTCCGGACCCGCGCCGGGCTCCTCGGCGAACGTGGCGGTTGTGGTGCTGCTACCTGTGCCGCTGCTGCCTGAGCTCGAGTTCGAGGAGCAGGCGGCGGCCAGGGCGATGGCGAGAACGCAGGCGGCGGTGCCGGCCAGGGATCTGCCTCTCATCCGGTCCTCCCGGTGGAAACGGGGTTCGTAAAGCTGCTGACGTGGTTGGTGGCGCTTGTGGTGTCTGTGGTTCGGGCGGTGGCGCGGCAGACGTCGAGGACGGTGTCGAGGCCGGCCTGCTGCAGGGCGAGGGACATGGACGGCTCGCTGGCCGGCTGCCTGACCTCACCCGGTAGTTGCGGGACGTGCAGGAAGCCGACCAGGCAGCCGGTGCCCAGCCGCTCCGCGGCCTGCGCGGCCAGGTAGAACGACATGTTGCAGAGGTAGGTCCCGGCCGACTGCGACAGGTAGCCGGGTAGCCCTGCGTCCCGCCAGGCGCCGAGGATCGCCTCGACCGGCAGGCTGGTCAGGTACGCGGCGGGGCCATCGCCGGTGATCGGGCGGCGCGGCCACTGCTCTTGGTCGTTCTCCGGGTCGTCGGTCTCCCAGCAGCCCAGGTTGACCGCCACCGCCTCGATGCTGAGGGACGGCCGCCCGGCCGCCAGCCCGACACCGAGCCACACATCCGGCCGGTGCTCGGCCATCAGGGCGGGGATGGCCTCGGCGACCCGGCTCGCGGTGGTATCGAGCACCTCGGTGTGAAGCTCGCCGGTGGCCCGGTCCCCGGTGGCCCGGTCCCCGGTGGCCCGGTGCCCGGTGGCCCGGGCGGCAAGGGCCCGGACGAGTAGTTCGGACGGATTTGTGGGGAAACGCCCAAATGGACCGAAGCCTTGTACGAGGATCCTCATGGCCCCCCTCGTGGGGTCGGAACACGGCAATGCGAGCGGGGTGCCGCCGCCTGGAGGAGCAGCGTCGAGCGGTTGTAAGGTTGGCGATAAACCTACAGGTTGTTGAACAATCCAGCAAGATACGCTTTCGCTCGCGTTCGTCCAGCACGTACGGTGGCTGCCAGGGAGGCCGGAGGGGACGATGAGAGTCGGAGTCACCGAAGGGATGGTGGCGAGGCTGGAGCAAGACCGCCCGCTGCTGGCCCAGATCGGCACCGCTGACCGGGTGGCGGCGCTGCTGCGCGACAACATCATGGAGGGCGTGTTCCCGCCGGGCACCCGGCTGTCCGAAGAGGCCATCGGCCAGGCCCTGGGTGTGTCCCGCAACACCCTGCGGGAGGCCTTCCGGCTGCTCTGCCACGAACGCCTGGCCGTGCACGAGCTGAACCGCGGCATCTTCGTCCCGGTCCTGACCAGCGAGGACGTCGTGGATTTGTACCGGCTGCGGCGCCTGATCGAAGGCGGCGCCGCGCGGATGGCCGCGGCTGCCCCCGCCACGGCCCGCCGGGCGGTGGTGGCGGCCGTGACCGCCGCCGAGCAGGCCAGCGCCGCGGGCGACTGGGAGGCGGTCAGGTCCGAGGACCTGCACTTCCACCAGGCGGTGGCCGCGCTGGCCGGCAGCCCGCGGGTGGACGATCTGATGCGCCGCGCCCTGGCCGAGCTGCGGCTGGTGTTTCACGTCATGACCGACCCGGAGCGGTTCCACCGCCCGTTCGTGGCCAGGAACAAGGTCATCGCCCACCTGATCGACAGCCAAGACGGCGCCGCCGCGGAGAAGGAACTGCTGGCCTACCTGGAGGACGCCGAACGGCAACTGCTCGCCGCCTACGGAGCCAGTCAGTGAAGTTCTTGCCGGTCGGCGCGACCGCGCTGCTGGTCGAGCTGGATGGCCTGGCGGCGGTGCTCGCGCTGCACGCCGAGATCGGGCGTCGCCGGGCCGTGGGCTGGGCGCCGTCGCTGGTCGACGTGATCCCGTCGGCCCGGACGATCCTGCTCGACGGGGTCGCCGACCGTTCCGCCGTCGCGGCCGAGATCCGCGGCTGGGACGTTCCCGCCGCCCCGCCGACCGACGGGCAGGTGGTGGAGATCCCCTGCCGCTACACCGGCGAGGACCTGGCCGGGGTCGCGGCGTCGTGGCGGGTGAGTGAGCGGGAAGCGGCCCGGATCCACGCGGGGCGGGAGTACCGGGTGGCGTTCTGCGGGTTCGCGCCCGGCTTCGCTTACCTGTCCGGCCTGCCGGGCCGGTACGCCGTCCCGCGCCGCCCGACCCCGCGGACCGTGGTCCCGGCGGGCAGCGTGGCGCTGGCCGACATCTACACCGGCGTCTACCCGCGTTCGTCGCCGGGCGGGTGGCAGATCATCGGCCACACCGACGCGATCATCTGGGATCCGGGCAAGGATCCGCCGGCTCTGCTGGTGCCGGGAAACCGGGTGCGCTTCGTGGACGTGAGCTGATGGTGAGCGTGACCGATCGCGGCGCGACCGGACGGTGAGCGTGAGCTGATGGTGAGCGTGAGCTGATGGCGAGCATTTGCGTCGAGCGTCCCGGGGCGCTGACCACGGTGCAGGACGCGGGTCGGCCTGGCCTCGCTCACCTGGGCGTGCCCCGGTCCGGAGCGCTCGACCCTGACGCCCACCGCCGGGCTAACCGGCTGGTCGGGAACCCGGAAACCGCGCCCGTGCTGGAGACCACGCTGACCGGGGTGGGGCTCAGGTTCTTCGGCCAGGCCGTGATCGCGGTGACCGGCGCGGTCGCCCCGGTGCGGCTGGACGGCCGTGAGGTCGGCTGGGGGGTGCCGGTGCCGGTCGGCTCCGGGCAGCTTCTCGACGTTGGCCGGGCCAGGCCCGGGGTGCGGAGCTATCTGGCCGTCTCCGGCGGCATCGCGGTGCCGCCCGCGCTCGGCAGCTCCTCCACCGACCTGCTGTCCGGCCTGGGCCCCGGTCCGCTGGTCCCGGATCAGATCCTGGCCGTGGGCGAACCCTCGGGCCGGCCCACGGCGGCCCATCCGCCGCCCCCACCGCCCGCGTCTGGCCGGGTTGAGCTGCCCATCCGGCTCGGCCCGCGCGACGGCTGGCTCACCCCGGCCGGGCGGGCCACGCTGACCGGCGCCGCCTTCACGGTGGCGATCGCCAGCAACCGGATCGGGGTGCGCCTGCAGGGGTCGAGAGTAGAGCAATCCAGCCGTGGCGAGCTGCCCAGCGAGGGCCTCGTGTGGGGCGCGGTCCAGCTCCTGCCCGACGGCAACCTGGTGGTGTTCCTGGCCGACCACCCCACTACCGGCGGCTACCCGGTGATCGCCGTGGTGGACCCGGCCGGCTTCAGTGCCTGCGCGCAGGCGGCTCCCGGCGCGATCGTCCGGTTCCGGCTGGCCGCCGCGGAAAACATTTAAGAATCACTCAATGAACGGCTTCGCCAACAACCGCGATCGCCCACCCAGCCCCGGCGCCCCGCCAGCCCGGTGATCGGACCCGGGCCCGCCCCGGAGCGCTCGACACGCTCCCGTCCTGCCCGCCGATCCTCGGATTTGGTCGTGGTTGGCGACTCCGTCGATGCAGCCCTGGACGCCGGACGAGCGGCCGTGCAAGACAGCACCAGCGCCGCCACCGACGCCGCGATCTATGCGGCCACCGAAGCCGCCTTGCGCGCGACCACTCACGCGGTGGCCCACGCCACCCACTCCTCCGGGGCCGGCGGTCACGGCGGAGGTGGCGGTCACGGCGCCCGCGCCCTCACCACCACCCCCGGCACCTACCCCACCTAGCGGCAGCACGATACGACGCCACTCCAGCCGACAGCCCCCCGGGGCGCACGGCCACATCGCACCACCCGGCGCCACACCACACCACACCACACCCGCCCGGCATCCACCCAGCTCAGTAGCAGACGGCAACAATGCCCCCGCTCGGCAAACACCGCGCCCGCCCGGCACCGACCCGGCGCTGTGGCGGGAGCGACCATCCCAGGAGCACACACAGCCCGGTGCCCCCGGACTGTCGTACATGTCCGGGGCACCGGTTCGACCTTGCCAGAGACGGACCCCAGCCCTCGAAATTCCAGGGCCGACGGTCCGATGTCAGTCGGGCAACCGTCGGCTCAACAGCGCGACCAGAGCCGCGATCGCCACCAGCAGCCCCAGCGTGAGAATCGCGGCCGACAGGTTCCCGAGGTGCGCGGCCGGTGATTCGGTCAGGTAGAGGCTGCCCAGAGTCGCGACGCCGAGCGCGAGCGAGCTCTGCAGCATGGTGGTGAGCACGCCGCTGGCCGCGCCGGCCTGCGTGGGCTGCACTTCGGACAGCACCACACGGAACATCGGGCTCATCACCAGACCCTGCCCGAACCCGGTCATCACCAGCCCCGGCATCATCAGCTCAGGCGAAAGGCCGGGCCAGGTCGCCAGGTAGGCCGCACCCAGCCCGACCAGCCCGATGGCCTGCATGACCGCGCCCGTCGTGACGACCCTGTGGCCGAACCGGCTCACCAGCCGCGCCGTGGACAGCGAAGCGACCAGGAAGGCCACGGCGAACGGCACCAGCGAGGCGCCGGTCTTGAGCGGGCTGAAGTGCGCGCCGTCCTGCAGCGTGAGCGCGTAGACGAACATGAACCCGCCGAACCCAGTGAAGAACGGCACGGCCAGCATCAGCCCGCGCCGCATGCTCGGCACCCTGAGCAGCGAGAACGGGACCAGCGGCACCCCGCCGGCCCGCTCCAGCCGCCGCTCCGCGAACACGAATCCGGCGCCGGTCACCGGGCAGAGGCAGAGCAGGGCCACGGTCCACAGCGGCCATCCCAGCGAGCGCCCTTCAGTCAGCGGGACGAGCAGCATCAGCAGGGTGGATGCGAGCAGCGTGGTGCCCACGATGTCAATGCGGGCCGGGGCGGGCGAGTGCGTCTCGGGGACGACCCGGCTGGCCAGGATCAGGCCGACGATGCCGATGGGCACGTTCACCAGGAAGATGGGCCGCCAGCCGGTTCCGGCGATGTTGGCCGACACCAGCAGTCCACCCACGAGCTGGCCGGTGACCGTGGCGACCCCGCCACAGGCGCCGAACATGCCCAGCGCGCGGGCCCGCTCGACCCCCTCGGTCTTGGCCTGGACGGTGGACAGCACCTGAGGCACCATCATGGCCGCCGTCGCGCCTTGCAGGGCGCGGACCGCCACCAGGATCGCCGCCGTGGGAGCGATCCCGCAGGCCAGCGAGGCGAGGGTGAATCCGGCCATGCCGGCCAGGAAGAGCCGACGGCGGCCGAAGGTGTCGCCGAGCCGGCCGCCGACCACCAGCAGCACGGCGTAAGCGATCGTGTAGCCGGCCACCACCAGTTGCAGCATCCCCGACGAGGCGTGCAGGTCGCGATCGATGGTGGGCAGGGCCACGTTGACGATAAAGAAGTCGGTCATGGGCAGGAAGACCCCGAGCAGGATCGTGAACAACCCCAGCCGGCTCAGCCCCCGCCCGGTCTGCAGTTCCTCGGCAGACCGTCCCGGCCCCACGTGCCGGCCCGAGCCGGCGTGCTGGCCCGGTCTGGTCTGCTGGCCAGGCTCGGTGACCCCAGTCGTTCCCCGGCGCATCCGGGGTGCTTCCAAGTGCGTAAAGGCAGGCATGTCATCGAGTCTGCGGGCTTTCGTAGCCTGGTACCAGGAGCCTGTTTATCCTGGTACTAATACAACCTGGCAACCATCCAAGATCTAAGGCATGCTGGAAACATGACCCAGCTAGTCATCGAACGGCCGGTCGTCGGCGAGGTGCTCACGGCGACGGGCACCACCTCTCCGGACTCCACCGACGAACAGCGCCGTAAGGAGCTCGGGGCATTCCTGCGCAGTCGGCGCGAGGCGATCACCCCAGGTCAGGTAGGGCTGCCTGGGAACGGCAGACGGCGCACCCCCGGGCTGCGCCGTGAGGAGGTCGCCCAGCTCGCCGGGGTGGGCGTGACCTGGTACACGTGGCTGGAGCAAGGCCGGGACATCACGGTCTCCGGGCAGGTGCTCGAGGCCATCTCCCGGACGCTGATGCTGGATCAGGCGGAGCGGTCCCACCTGTTCACGCTGGCCGGCGGCGGCGAGCACGCGATGCAGAAAGAGTGCAAGTCGCTGACCCCGCCCATCCAGGTGATCCTGGATGGCCTCGACCCGTTCCCGGCCGTGGTGCAGAACGCCAGGTTCCAGATTCTGGCTTTCAACGAGGCCTACAACCACTTGATCGACGACGTCTCCGCCATGCCGTTCGACGACCGCAACACCTTGTGGTTGTGCTTCACCAACCCGCTGTGGCGGGCCGCGATCGTGGACTGGGAGGGTGCGGCAGGCCGGCAGGTGGCGAACCTGCGGGCGCTCATGGCCGAGCACGTAGCCGAACCCGCCTGGAAGTCTCTCGTCGGAAGGCTCGTCGCGGCCTCACCGGAGTTCGCCGAGATGTGGGAGCGGCACGAGGTCCGCGGCCCGGAGAACCGGACGAAGCATCTCATCAGCCCCAAGGTTGGCCTGCTCAGCCTCGACTACACGAACCTGTGGTTCGGCCCACGGCTCGGCACCCGCCTGGTCACCTACACCCCCGCCGACGCCGAGACCAAGACCCGCCTGGAGAAACTCGCCGCCGAACGAGGGACCTGATCCGGACGGCCGACCGCGATAATGTCCGGATGAGCGATCTGGACACGGGCTGGCTGGCCGGGTTCGTCGAGCCGCTGCGCGTCGCGCCGCACGCGAAGGTCACGCTCCCCGCCGACTTCGACCCCGGAGCGCGTTTCGGCCTGGCCAAGAAGAAGGACGGCTCCAAGCTGCTCAGCCAGGGTGTGGCCCTGCTGGCCGAATATCAGGCCCGGCTGGCCGCCCAGGGCAGCCACGCCGTCCTGGTGGTACTGCAAGCCATCGACGCGGCCGGCAAGGACGGCACGATCCGGCACGTCATGACCGGGGTGAACCCCCAGGGCGTACGCGTGTCCGGCTTCAAGGCGCCCACGGCCGAGGAACTGTCCCACGACTACCTGTGGCGGCACGCAAGACAGCTCCCCGCCCAGGGGGAGATCGGCATCTTCAACCGGTCCCACTACGAAGAGGTGCTGGCCGTCCGGGTGCACCCGGAGAATCTGGACCGCGAGGGCGTCGAGCCCAGCCAGGGAATCTGGCACCGCAGGTACCGGGAGATCAACGACTGGGAGCGCTACCTCACCGGTAACGGCATCAGGCTGGTGAAGCTGTTCCTCAACGTCTCCAAGGAAGAGCAGCGGATCCGCTTCCTCAAGCGGATCGACCGGCCGGAGAAAAACTGGAAGTTCTCCGCCGCCGACGCCATGGAACGCCGCCACTGGGACGAGTACCAGAGTGCCTACTCGGAGATGCTCAGCCACACCAGCACCGAGTGGGCGCCCTGGCACGTCCTTCCGGCCGACCACAAGTGGTTCACCCGGGTCTGCGCCGCCGCTGTCATCGCTCGGGCGCTGGCCGACATCGACCCCCGCTACCCCGTTCCCGGTAAGGCCGCACTCCAGGACCTCCAGCGGGCCAGGACCGAGCTCGAAACCGAGGCCCCGCCGGGAGCGGCCGCCGATCCGGTCGAGGCGAAACAGGCTGACTAGCGGAAGGGCCGGCCGGATCTGTCACGTCTGCTGGCTCGCGCGTGTCTGAAGGGGAAAGACTGACCCGAAGGGCATCGACATGGCGCGCATATCGCTGAATCCACCCCGCACCCTGGCCTACCGGCTCGCCGAGCGCTTCACCCGTCGCAGGTACGGCGCGATGCTCGACCCGGCCGCCGCTGTCGGCCACAACATGCAGGTGGCCAGGACCTACGCAATCATGGAGCTGCAGGTCGAGCGCTGGCGCAGCCTCGACACCGGACTCAAGGACCTCGCCGTTATGACCGCCGCCGCCCGGATCGGCTGCAGTTGGTGCCTGGACTTCGGGTACTGGGAGGCGACGACGCTTCACCACGTCCCGGCCGAGAAGGTCAGGGCCGTCCCTAGCTGGCAAGACCAATCCGCCCAAGGCGCGGGCGTCTTCACCGAATTGGAGCTGCTGGTCTGCGAATACGCTGAGGCGATGACGCAGACGCCGCCGACCGTCAGCGATGAGCTGGTCGCCCGGCTGAGCCACCATCTCAACGAGGCGCAGCTCGTCGAGCTCACCGCGATCGTCGCGGTGGAGAACCTGCGCTCCCGGATCAACCACGCGCTCGGTCTGACCGCGCAGGGCTTCAAAGACCGGTGTGAGCTGGCGCCCCGCACCGAAGCCCAGCCCCGCGACCAGGCGGCATCCCACGACGAAGCGAGGACCGGCGGTGTCACGGCCGGCTGACACCGAGACGTTCGAGACCCACCGGGATCTGATGTTCGCGGTGGCCTACCGGATGCTCGGCACCGTGGCCGACGCCGAGGACGCCGTCCAGGACGCCTGGCTGCGCTGGTCCTCCGCCCCGCGCCACGACGTCACCGATCCCCGTGCCTACCTCGCCAAGGTCATCACCAACACCTCGCTCAACCGGCTGCGCGCGGTTCAGGCCCGCCGCGAGGCCTATATAGGTCCCTGGCTCCCTGAACCGTTGCTGACCCAGATAAACCCCGAACTAACTGAACGGCCCGAGACAGCCGAATCGGTCTCGCTGGCCATGCTCGTCGTGCTGGAATCACTCACCCCCGACGAACGGGCCGTCTTCGTCCTGCGGGAGGTGTTCGGGTTCAGCTTCGCGGAGATCGGCGCGGCGCTCGGGCACACCGAGGTGTCCGCCCGCCAGATCGGGCACCGCGCCCGCCAGCACGTACACGCGCGACGGCCGCGGTTCGAGGTGGACCGCGGTCGGCAGCGCGAGGTGACCGAGCGCTTCCTCGACGCGGCGGCCGGTGGCGACATCGACCGGCTGATCGAAGTGCTGGCGCCCGAGGTCGTGCTGATCAGCGACGGCGGTGGCAAGGCCAAGGCGGCCCGCCGGGAGGTCACCGGGGCGCCTAAGGTGGCCCGGCTGCTGCACGGTCTCGCGCACCGCCCGGGCCGGGGCATCGACCTCGTCGGCGTGGTGCCCGAGCTGGTCGAGATCAACGGCGGCCCCGGCCTGCTGTTCGCCCGGGACGGGACGGCCATCGCGGCGATGACCTGGGAGACCGGCGACGGGGTGGTGACCGCGGTCCAGATCATCACCAATCCCGACAAGCTGGCCGCGATCTCGTCCGGTCGCGTGCTGACCATCTGACACCCGGGCGGCTCGGCTACCGTCGATTCCGTGACCGACGATCCCGGAGTGCTGTGGGTGGACCGCCCCTGGCTGGTGGGCACCCAGTACAACACCGACGCCAACTTGGCCGCCCGCCAGTCGATCTACGCCTACCAGCGGCCCAGGCACGACATCACCCGGCTGGTCATTGACCTGGCCGGCCTGGACGGCGGCGAGCTGGTCGCCGACGTGGGCTGCGGCAACGGCGCTTACCTGGCCGAGTTGGCCGGCCGTGGGCACGCCGGGCCGGTGCTGGGCCTGGACTTGTCGCCGGGCATGCTGCGGGCCGCGCACGACCGGGCCCCCGGCGCCGGGCTGGCGGCGGCGGACGCCGCCGCGCTGCCGCTGCCCGACGGCGCCGCCGACGTGGCGCTGGCCATGCATATGCTGTACCACGTGCCCGAGCCGGCCGCCGCCGTCCGCGAGCTGCGCCGCGTCACCCGGCCCGGTGGCCGGGTCCTGGTCGTGCTGAACGGCGACGATCACCTGCGTGAGCTGCGCGACGCCGTGGACGAGTCCCTGCCGGAAGCCGAGGCGCATCTGACCAGCCAGCACGAACGCATGACCCTGGATGCCGGCGAGCGTCTGCTCACCGAGCACTTCGGCTCGGTGACCCGGCACGACTTCACCGCCAAGCTCGTGGTGCCCGACCCGGGGCCGGTGGCGGACTACGTGTTCAGCACCCGGGTTGCGCACCATGTGCCGGAGCCGAGGGAACTCATGGCCGCCGTGCTCGATCGCCTGGGCACCGGTCCCGATGGTGACTTCCACATCAGCACGCACAGCGGCTGCCTGGTCTGCTCCTGACGGACGGCCACCGGGCCACCGCAGGACGGCCTGGTGCCCGTGGCCCGGGCCACGGCCTCAGCGATGCGGTGCCAGCATTTCGTGATGGTCCGCGCCGCCGCGAGCCTGCGGGTCGGCGTGCACCAGGGCTGCCGCCAGCCGGGGCAGCGCGTGCAGCAGGCTGTGCTCGGCGCTGACCGCCACCCGGTGCGCCTGGACCGCGCTGGCGTCGGCGTCCACGATGACCTCGCATTCGGCCCTGAGCTGGTGGCCGATCCAGCGCAGCCGGATCTCGCCCACGTCCAGCACGCCCGCGGTGTCCCGCAGGGTCTGCTCGGCCTGGTCCACCAGCGTGGGGTCGACGGCGTCCATCAAGCGCCGGTAGATCTCCCGCGCGGCCTGCCGCAGCACGGCCAGGATCGCCACGGTGATCAGCAGCCCGACGACCGGGTCGGCCCAATCCCAGCCCAGCGCCGCCCCGCCCGCGCCGAGCAGCACCGCCAGCGACGTGAAGCCGTCCGCGCGGGCGTGCAGCCCGTCCGCCACCAGTGCCGCCGATCCGATCTTGCGGCCCACTCGCACCCGGTACCTGGCCACCAGTTCGTTCCCGGCGAACCCGACCAGCGCCGCGACGGCCACGGCGGCCACATCCGACACCTTCCTTGGGTGCGACAGCCGCACCGCCGCCTCGTATGCGGCCAGTGCCGACGACGCCGCGATCAGCACGACGATCACCAGCCCGGCCAGGTCCTCGGCCCGGCCGTACCCGTAGGTGTACCGGCGGGTCGGTGGCCGCCTGCCCGCGACGAATGCGATGCCCAGCGGCACCGCGGTCAGCGCGTCGGCCGCGTTGTGCAGCGTGTCGCCCAGCAGGGCCACCGACCCGGACAGCGCGACCACGACCGCCTGGATCACCGCCGTGCCGCCGAGCACGGCTAGCGAGATCCACAGCGTGCGCATGCCCTCCGCGCTGCTCTCCATGACCGCGTCGACCTTGTCGGCCGCCTCGTGCGAGTGCGGGCGCAGCACGTGCCACACCCGGCCCGCCAGCCCCGTCCGGTGCACGTGCCCCGGTTCGTGCCCGTGCTCATGATCGTGCCGGTGGGCGTGATCATCGCCGGGGTGACCACGGTGGTCGGTGTGGTCGTGCTGCGGCCCGCTCATACCGCCAGCATGCCTGAGTGCTGGCTGGTCAGCTCGCGGACGGGGCGCGGTACCGCAGGCCGTCCATGAGCAGGTCGAGCAGGCGCCCGGCCTGCTCGCGCTTGGCCGGCTCGCCCGTGGTCAGAGCCACTCCGGTCAGGCTGGCGAACACGTCGACCGGCTGGACGTCGCGGCGGAGAGTCCCGGCGGCCGCGCCGGCGTCCAGCAGGGCCGTGATCGCGCCGGTCAGCCGGTCCCGGCTCTGCGCGTAGGGCGTGCCGCCCGAGGCGATGACCGCCCGGAGCGCGTCGGCCATGCCCCGCTTGGTGGCCATGTAGTCGATGTAGCGGTCCATCCAGGCGCGCGTGGCCTGATCCGGCGGCATGACCTGGAGGAGGCCGGGCACGGCGTCGCACAGCCGGGCCAGTTCGTTGCGGTACGCCGCCTCGATCAGCGCCTCGCGGGTGGGGAAGTGCCGGTAGAGCGTGCCGATGCCGACACCGGCCTCCTTCGCGATCGCGTCGAGCGTCACGTCCGGGCCGTCCTGCGAGAACGCGCGTACCGCCACCCCGAGGAGCCGCTCGCGGTTACGCCGCGCGTCAGCCCGCAGCGCCCGGCCACCGGTATCCGGCACGGCTCCTCCCTCCCAGGCATCCGCTCATTTCCGCCTCCGCTCAAGGCGACGCGAGCGCCCGCGATCCCAGTTAACTCTCCTGAACGGTGGCCACCGGATCCACTCAGCCCAAGCCGGCCGCCCACCTCCTGGAAATTGCTAAACGGAGGACACTCCGCTTATAGTGAGGAAGCAGTAACGGAGGATCCTCCGCTTCCGATGGTACCGGGTCGCGGAGTTTCCGAACGCCGCCAGCAAAGACAGGAAGGCTATGACCGCCACCGCACGTATCACCACGCCATTCAACGCCGCGTCCACCGCCGCTGAGGTCGTGACGGGCATTGATCTGTCCGGACGCCGCGCGATCGTGACCGGTGGGGCGTCTGGCATAGGCATCGAGACCGCGCGGGCGCTGGCCGGCGCCGGCGCCGAGGTCACCCTCGCGGTCCGCAATCTGGAGGCGGGCGAGCGCACCGCCGAGGACATCGTCGCGAGTTCCGGCCACAAGCGAGTTCTGGTCGCCCCGCTCGACCTGGCCGACCAGGCCACGGTCACCGCGTTCGTCAAGAACTGGGACGGCCCGCTGCACATCCTGATCAACAACGCCGGCGTGATGGCGTCACCGCTGATGCGTACGCCGGAGGGCTGGGAGATGCAGTTCGCCACCAACCACCTCGGCCACTTCGCCCTGGCCAACGGCCTGCACGGGGCGCTCGCGGCGGCCGGTGGTGCGCGCATCGTCTCGGTTAGTTCGAGCGCACACTTGCGTTCGCCGGTCGTTTTCGACGACATCCACTTCCGCGAGCGCGAGTACGAGCCGTGGCTGGCCTACGGCCAGTCCAAGACGGCCAACGTGCTGTTCGCTGTCGAGGCGACCAAGCGCTGGGCGGCCGACGGTATCTACGCCAACGCGCTCATGCCTGGTGGGATCCGCACTAATCTGCAGCGATACGTGACCGACGAGGAGCTCGATCGGCTCCGCGCCCAAGCCGGCGCGGGGAGCGCGAGTTGGAAGACTCCCGAGCAGGGCGCCGCCACCTCCGTGCTGGTCGCGGTCTCTCCGCTGCTCGACAGCGTCGGCGGCCGCTACTTCGAAGACTGCAACGAGGCTGAACTCAATCAGCCCGGCACCCGTACCGGCGTCGCGGGCTACGCGATCGACCCCGAGGCGGCCGCCCGGCTCTGGCAGGTATCGGTAGACACCCTGTCCGCCTGACGCGCCAGCCCGCTCGCTTCTCGACATCGGCATCCAGTATTGCAGTAATTACTGTATTCGAGCGCGAGCGGCGGAGGGGTGACCGGCGAGGGCGGAGCGGTGGCGAGCGCCGGAGGGGAGAGCGACGGCGAGCGGCGGGAAAGGAGCAGCGAAGAGCGTTGCAGAGCGGCCGGGTCGCCTCGGGCCCGGACCGGCCTCCCTTTGCAGCCGGGTTAGAGGAGGAAGTCGATCCGGACGCGATGCGGCCCGGTGCCCAGAAAGCCTGCCCATCACGTTGCGCCGTACCGCCTTACGACCGACAATGAGGCCAATACCTCAGACCAATCAAGTGAGAATTGGCATGGCCGGACTACCCATCGAGCTTCGCGACGCTTTGGCCCGCTGGCGCCTGGGGGAGGGATCGCTCAGCCAGCGGCTCGCGACGGCCCTGGCCGCCGCGATGGACCGGCAGGATCTGCTGCCGGGCACAGGGCTCCCACCCGAGCGTCTGCTCGCGGCTCAGCTCGGGGTGGCCAGGACCACAGTCTCCGCCGCGTACCGGACGCTGGAACAGCGCGGTCTGGTGAGCCGTCGGCAGGGCCGGGGCACCCACGTGACCGGCGCCGACGGTGGCCGGGCTGGTGCGAGGGCGGCGGAACTCGCCACCTCTCTTCAGCGCAACCTGCTCTTCCGCAGGCTCGGCGAGAGCCCGGCCGACGCCGTCGACCTGCTGGCCGGCTCGGCGCCGCCGGGACCGGCGATCCGGGCCGCGCTGACCTCGGCCGCCGCGGCGGTGGACGTCGGCTCGCTGATGGATGACCACGGTTACCAGCCGCTCGGTTACCCGCCGCTGCGCCGGGCGATCGCCGCCAGGCTCACCACGCGCGGCCTCCCCACCGGTGAGGAGGAAATCCTGGTCACCGGGGGAGGCCAGCAGGCGATCAGCCTGCTCGCCGCCTGCTACATGACCCCGGGAGCGGCGGTGGTGCTGGAGGATCCCACCTTCCCCGGCGCGATCGACGCGTTCCGCACCGCGGGCGGGCGCATTGTCACCATTCCAGTCGGCCAGCCAGGTGCCTCCTATGTGGAGTCGCTGGCGGCGGCGATCTCGCAGAACCCGGTCAAGGCCGTCTACCTGATGCCGACGTTCCACAACCCCGTCGGCTCCGTGCTGCCCGAGCCGGTACGGCGCGAGGTGGCCAGGCTCGGCCGCTCCAGCGGGGTCCCCATCATCGAGGACGACACCCTGGCCGAGCTGGCCGTAGGTGGGGAGCCGCCGCCCCTGCCGATCGCGGCCCACGCCCGGGACGCTCAGATCGCGTCGGTGGGCTCGCTGAGCAAGCTGTTCTGGGCCGGGCTCAGGATCGGCTGGATCCGGGCCCCGCGGCCGATGATCGCCCAGTTCGGCCGGCTGAAGGCCGTGGCCGACCTGGGCACCTCGCTGGTCAGCCAGGCCATCGCGGTGAAGCTGCTGACCGAACACGACCACGTCAGGGAGCTGCGCTGCCGCGAGCTGGCCGAACGTCTCGACCACCTGCTGGACCTGATGGGCCGCCTGCTTCCCGGCTGGACCTGGCGCCGGCCCGAGGGCGGCCTTAACCTGTGGGCCCGGCTGCCGGATGGCAGCTCGGCCGAGCTGGCCCAGTTCGCGAGCAGGCACGGCGTGCTCATCGCACCCGGCGAGGTCATGTCGGCGACCGGGCGGTTCGACGGATTCGTCCGGCTGCCCTTCGACCATCCCGCCGCGACCCTGGACGCGGGCATCGAACGGCTGGCCTCGGCCTGGCAGGCCTATCAGGCCGAGCTGGTGGCGCGGGGCACGCACCGGGTGGACGTGATCGTGTAGCCGCCAGGCCGTGCGCCGCCCCGGTCCTGTCCACCCGGCCTGTCCACCCGACCAGGCACCGCAACCTCAGGCCAATATTCGATTGATTGGCTTACCCGGTACTGCCATCCCGCACCCCGTCCCCGTCCCCGCGAACAGCCCCGGCAAACCAGCCCGCGACCAGGCCAGCCAACGGCTCCGCGAGCCACGCCGCGGACGATGCCGGACCCGGCACGGCCGAGCAGATCGGGCAGCGGGGCGACCGGGGAGGACCGTGGCGCCTTCCTGGGTGCGGTCGCCGACCGGGTCAGGGTGCCCGGCGACGGGGCGGGCTACCGGGTGGTACTCCCATGGGGTGGCGGCCCGGTCATCGCCTCCTCGCGGGCGGCGGCCAGGTCGCTGCTGACCGATCTGATCCGCACCGACGCCCGTCACTGGCTTTCACCCGGAGCGAATCTTCAACGTGTTCAGCTTCGCCGTCGGGTGATCCTGGACCCGTCAGGCGTCCGTGGAGAAATGAGTGACCGGCCGGTCGAGCCGCCGCCCGTCCAGGAACGTGTCCACCTTCTCGTTGTAGAAGGCGATCAGCCCGGTGACCGGCAGCAGTTGCCTGGTCGGGAAGTCGTAGGTCCAGGCCAGGTCCTTGTGGACCGTGCCGCCGGCCCGCACCGACCAGTACCCGCTGGTCGTGCCCTTGTAGGGGCACGCGGTGACGGTGTCGCTGGGGATCAGGGGCGCGAAGTCCACCTCGGTGCGGTTCAGGTAATACCGGGTGGGCAGCCCGGTCTCGAAGACCATCACCGGTGACGCCGACTCGGCCAGCACGGTGCCGTCCAGCTCGACCCGCACCGTGCGGGTGGAGCGCAGCGCGTCCACCCGGACGTAGGGGCTGCGCGGGTGGACAAAGACCTGCTCGTCCTCCTCGAACCAGGCGTCCATGGCCGGCCAGTCGAACCGGAAGGTGCCGGCCAGACCCTCGATGGGGGACTCGGTGAGCAGCCTGGCCGCGTTCTTCCGCTCGACCTCGCCGACCCGCAGGTCGTGCAGGCGCTCGGTGCCGCGCCGGCTCTGCTTGAGCTGGCCTCCTGCCACCAGCAGGTCGCCGCGGACGTCGCCGGCCGGAACGTAGTACTGCGGGTAGTGCGGCCACTCCCACACGTACCGCGCGCGGGTCGTGTCGAACACCGTCTGGCCTGCCAGCACGGCCCGGATCCGCCGGGGCGCGGGCTCGGTGTGGTTGGCCGCGGCAATCGCCGCCGGATAGTCGTTCATCGCTGCTCCCTGTTCGGCGTGAGGTCCTGCCTGAGATCGGCTCCAGGGCTCGGAGGCTACCGGGCCGCCGGCATCACACCAATCCGCCGGCTGCCGCGGACCGAATGGGTTCATGTCGAAGCGCACATTTCTGGAGGGACCAACGCATGAACCCCCTAACTCGTATCGGCTCGGCAATCGCGGTCACCGCCGCGGCGCTGGCCGCGTTCGCGGGCCTGGCCGGCCCGGCCGGCGCGTCCACCGGGCATACCAGCTACCAAGGCGGCGCCAGCCGGGCGCTGTTCGTGCAGACGGACAACCTCGCGGGCAACCAGGTCGTCGCCTACCACCGGGCGGCGGACGGCACCCTCAAGCAGGCCGGCACCTACAACACCGGCGGCGTCGGCGGCCAGCTCACCGGGTCGGTCGTCGATCACACGGCCTCGCAGGGGTCGCTGACCTACGCCGACGGCCTGCTGTACGCGGTCAACGCCGGCAGCAACACGGTGTCGGTCTTCGGCACCAGCGGCGACCGGCTGTCCCTGCGGCAGGTCGTCTATTCCGGCGGCACGTTCCCGGTCAGCGTCGCCGTGCACGGCCACCTCGTCTACGTGCTGAACGCCCTGAACGGCGGCTCGGTTCAGGGTTACTTTTCGTTCTTCGGCCGGCTGGTCCCCATCCCCGGATCGAACCGGCCGCTGCACCTCGACCCGACCGCGACCCCGCAGTTCGTCAACAC
>DATAWQ010000021.1:0-1979 GCA_036267135.1 Streptosporangiaceae bacterium
GGAACGGTCGGCGTATGACGAGGACGGCAACTGCCAGTCGGCCACGTTCATGGACTACCTGCTGCCGACCGCGTGCGACGTGCCGCGCATAGAGATCGAGCACCTCGAGACCGTGCCGCTCGACGCCGACGTCAACTTCCGTGGCGTGGGCGAGGGCGGCATGATCGTCGCGCCGCCGACGCTGGTGAACGCGATCGAGGATGCGCTCTCGCCGTTCGGCGTGCGGATCTACGAGCAGCACCTGCCCCCGGCCCGGATCCTGGAGCTCATCGCCGAAGCGGACCCGGTTCAGTAAGTCCTGCTGTCGTTGGTGGGCTGCGCTGATCAGCCAGCCGGTACCTACGACACCCCGGGCGCGGATATCCGTCAGCTGGCGGAGGTACCGGCTGCCCGCCAAGCGCGAGGATCGGCTTGGCCAGCGGGAGACGGAGGCACCGGAAACGATCATCAAGAGCCCTTACGACGACGTCAAGCTCGTGCCGGTTCCGCTGCACGACTACGTGCTACACGGCGTCGAGGGTTGGGGGAGCCTCCCAGCCATCATTGACGCGCCCACCGGCCGGGTGCTGACCTACGGCGAGCTGGCCAGCTCGGTGCGCAAGGCCGCGGCCGGGCTGGCCGCCCACGGCGTGGCACAGGGCGACGTGCTCGCGCTGTGCAGCCCCAACAGCCCGGAATTCGCCGTCGCCTACTACGGCGCCCTCGCCGCCGGGGCGCTCGTCACCACCGTCAACCCGCTGGCGCCAGCGGGCGACATCGCCCGTCAGCTGACGCATTCCGGCGCCCGGTGGCTGATTACCACGGCCGCCCTGGCGCAGGGCAGCGCGGGCGAGGCGGCCGCCGCTGCCGGAATGCGCGAGACATTCGCCATCGGCGCGGCCGATGCTGCCGGAGGATCCGGTCGTGCCACTCCATTCTCTGCGCTCACCGACACCGGCCACCCGGACCGCTTGCCTGCGGTCGACCCCGACGACAACGCCGTGCTGTTCTACTCCAGCGGGACGACCGGACTGCCGAAGGGTGTGCTGCTCTCGCACCGCAGCCTGGTGGCCAGCCTGTGCCAGACGCGGGCCGTGCACCGGGTCGGGCCGGACGACGTGCTGGTCATCGTGCTTCCGCTCTACCACATCTTCGCCCTGCAGATCACGCTCAGCCTGGGCCTGGCCGCGGGGGCCACGGTGATCACCATGCCCCGGTTCGACCTGGAGACCTTCTGCGGGCTGGTTCAGGAGCACGGCGTGACCCGGGTGGAGGTGGTCCCGCCGATCGTGCTGGGTCTGGCCCGGCACCCCGCCGTGACCGGGTACGACCTGTCCAGCCTGCGCCTGATCACATCTGGCGCGGCTCCGCTCGGTGCCGCCCTGGCCACCGAGTGCGCGCGGCGGCTGGGCTGCCGGGTCAAGCAGGCCTACGGAATGACCGAGTTCGGCGGCGCCACCCACATGGTGCCCGACAGCGGTGGCGGCCCGGCCGAGTCGGTCGGCCCGCTGCTGCCCGGCGCCCAGGCCCGGGTGATCGACTGCGCTACAGGGCTGGACGTCGGCCCCGGGCAGCCGGGCGAGCTGCTGATCCGCACTCCCGGGGCGATGCGCGGGTATCTGGCCAACCCCGAGGCCACCACGGCCACCGTCGACGCCGACGGCTGGCTGCACACCGGGGACGTGGTGGAAGCAGACCGGGAGGGCTGGTTCACCGTCGTGGACCGGGTGAAGGAACTGATCAAATACAAGGGCAGCCAGGTGGCGCCGGCGGCACTGGAGGCCATCCTGCTGACGCACCCCGCGGTAGCCGACGTGGCCGTGATCGGCCGCTCCGACGAAGACGCCGGCGAGATCCCTACCGCCGTGGTCGTGCTCAGGCAGCCCGCCGCCGGCGGCACCGAACCGGTCGCACGGGAGCTGATGGCGTATGTCGCCGCCCGGGTGGCACCGCACGAGAAGATCCGCCGCGTCGAATTCGCCACCGAGATCCCCAAGTCA
>DATAWQ010000022.1:0-1583 GCA_036267135.1 Streptosporangiaceae bacterium
GCACCCGGCTGCCAGCCCAGGAGATCGAGGATCGCGTCTGGGCGGAGGCCACGGCGCTGCTCACCGACCCTGGCCGCCTGCGTGACCTGACCGACCGCTACCTGGGCCTCGCGGCGGACGATTCCGGCTGTGTTACTAGTGTCCTGCGCCTGAAGTTCAATTGGTTATCCTTGCCTGGTTCCAGGCGGGCCTGGAACGAGCTTGGCGAGGTAGTCGGCCAGGGAATTCAGGATCTCGTCGGCGGTCTTGGTCCAGGTGAACGGCCGGGGATTGTCGTTCCAGGTGGCGATCCAGCCCTTGATGTCGTTTTCCAGGGCCTGGACCGAGGTGTGCACGCCGCGGCGGATCAGCTTGCCGGTCAGCAGGCCGAACCACCGCTCGACCTGGTTCATCCAGGACGAGCCGGTCGGGGTGAAGTGGACGTGGAACCGAGGGTGCCGGACCAGCCAGGTCCTGATCTCGGGCGTGTTATGGGTGGCGTAGTTGTCGCAGACCAGGTGGACGTCCAGGTCTGCGGGCACGGCCTTGTCGATGGCGGTCAGGAACTTGCGGAACTCGATGGCGCGGTGGCGGCGGTGCAGTTCGCTGATGACGGTGCCGTCGGCGATGTTGAACGCGGCGAACAAGCTGGTGATGCCGTGCCGCAGGTAGTCGTGGGTGCGCCGCTCGGGCATGCCCGGCATCATCGGCAGCACCGGCTGGGAGCGGTCCAGCGCCTGGATCTGGCTCTTCTCATCCACGCAGAGCACCACGGCGCGCTCGGGCGGGTTGTGGTACAGCCCGACGACGTCGACGACCTTCTCCACGAAGAACGGGTCCGTGGACAGCTTGAAGGCATCCTGCAGGTGCGGCTTGAGGTCGAATTTCCTCCAGATCCGCCCGATGGTCGACTTCGACAGGCCCGACCGCCGGGCCATCGACGCCCGCGACCAGTGGGTGTCCTTGCCGGGGGTGGTCTCCAGGGTGGCCACGATCACGTCCTCGACCTGGTCCAGCAGGATCGACGGCGGCCGCCCGGGCCGGGGCTCGTCGTGCAGGCCCTTCAGGCGCCCGGCGACGAACCGGGCCCGCCAGCGGTCCACGGTCGACTCATCCACGCCCAGGTCAGCAGCGGCCTGCTTATTCATGACGCCTTCCGCGCACGCGAGCACGATCTTCGCCCGCATCGCCAGGAACTGGGCGGTCTTCGCGCGCCGGGCCCACCGGATCAACTGCGCCCGCTCCGGCTCATCCAGCACCAGCGGCGCGCTCCGCCGCCCGACCGGCGCGGCGTCATCAAGCCCTGCCAGCCGCTGCGCAGCGAACTGACGCCGCCACTTCGACACCGACTTGACCGCCACGCCCAGTTCCCGGGCGACCTCGGCATTCGACATCCCCCCTGCACACGCCAGGATGATCCGGGCCCGGTCAGCCCGCCAGCGCCCCGGCAGCCCAGTCCGGCGCACCAGCTCAGCCCGCTCATCATCAGACAGCACAATCTGCACCGCAGAAGGACCCGAAAGCGCCATGCCCGCAGACTAGCAGAACTAACCCTCAGAACTTCCGGCGCGACACACTAGTACTCCAGCCGTAGATCGTTATCT
>DATAWQ010000023.1:0-2200 GCA_036267135.1 Streptosporangiaceae bacterium
CTTGCGCGTCGAGGTCCTCGCGCCGGTCGATACGGCTTGAGTCCGTCACCAGCAACGCAGACCACTCCCCGCGTTCCATTCCCGCGATGATCTCTTGCAGCGCCGGCTCTTGCGTCCCATGCGATGCCGAGTAACCATGAAGCTTGATGATCTTCACTAAGGTGATACCGCGTTCCGCCGAGCCGGCCGTGATATCCCTGACCTGCGTGATTTCGTCCTGGCTGCCAGTGCTGACCCTGGCCAGCCCGATCCCGAGTGTCACAGTGCGCTCCTTGAGGGCGAGGTTCCTACGTGCACACTACCCGAGAATATGTGACCCGATCGTGCTCGCGCACGCCGCGTCGCTGCTGGCCGGCAGCCCGCAGGTGGCCACCCAATACATCGACGGCGACCTGCGGGACGCCTCGGTCATCCTGCGGGCGGCGGGCACCCTCGACTTCACCCGGCCGGTCGCCCTGATGCTGGTGCGGATCTTGCACCTGATCCAGGACTCCGAGGAGCCGCACGGCATCGTGGCCGGCCTGATGGACGCCCTGCCGTCAGGCAGCTACCTGGCCATCTCACACCCGGCGAGCGACATCAACGCGAGCCAGGCCGAAGCGCAGCGGCGCTACAACGAACGGGTGTCCACCCCGCAGACGCTCCGCGCCCGCGACGAGGTGACCCGGTTCTTCGAGGGCCTTGACCTGGTGCCGCCGGGTGTCGTCTACGTGCATGCCTGGCGGCCCGACCCCGGCGGCCGTCCCCCGGAGGGCGGGGTGTCGGCGTACGGCGGGGTGGCACGCAAGCCCTGACGCACCCGACCCGGTCTATCTTGACATCAAGATTTATCAAGCCTATGGTTTCCGCAGGCAACGAATAGCTTGACATCAAGACAATTGCGCGCCGGAGGCCGGAACGAGCCGCCGGGGCACGGCCGGGCGGGAGACGGACATGTGGGATCCGGGCCAGTACCAGCACTTCGGCGATGAGCGATCGCGGCCGTTCTTCGACCTTCTCGCCCGGGTGGCCGCCGAGAACCCCGGTCAGGTGGCCGACCTCGGCTGCGGCCCGGGAACGCTGACCGCCACGCTGGCCGACCGGTGGCCGGACGCCGAGGTCCGCGGCATCGACAGCTCGCCCGAGATGATCGACGCGGCGCGGGCCCTGCCGGTCACCGAGGGGCGGCGGCTCAGCTTCGCCCTCGGTGACGTCAGGGACTGGCGGCCCGGCGGCCAAGTGGACGTGATCGTCTCCAATGCCGTGCTGCAGTGGGTGCCGGATCACCTCACCGTGGTGGCCCGGTGGGCCGGCTTCCTGGACGCGGGCGGCTGGATGGCGTTCCAGGTACCCGGCAACTACGACCAGCCCAGCCACTCGGCCCTGCGCGAGCTGGCCGCCAGCGACCGCTGGCGAGCCCTGCTGGGCGACGTCCCGCTGAACCGGCAGGCGGCGGACCCAGCCGAGTACCTGGACCTGCTGGCCCGGGCCGGGCTCGAGGTCGACGCGTGGGAAACCACCTACCTGCACGTGCTGCACGGCGAGGACCCAGTTCTCGACTGGTACAAGGGGACCGGGCTGCGCCCGGTCCTCGCCGTGCTGCAGCCGGGCCAGGCGGCGGAGTTCCTTGACGAGTACCGGGCCCGGATGAACGAGGCCTACCCGGCCGCCCCGTACGGCACGGTGTTCCCGTTCCGCCGCGTCTTCGTGGTCGGGGTCCGCCGCTAGGCCTGCTAGCCGCGGAAGTGGTCGATGATCCGGCGGGCGTAGTACGACTGCCACGGCTCGTCCGGGTCCTTCGCCGCGTACTCCTTGTCCAGGCTCACCAGCAGCCAGATCAGCTCGCTGCGCACGGGTTTGGTGCCGAGCAGGGCCGGCAGCTCGGAGAGATCGATGAGCCACGGGGCATACCAGGATGCCCAGTCGTCGTCCGCCCCCTCGACGATCCGGTACACCCGGTGGTGGGTCTCACCTGCCTCGGTCAGCAGGCCTGCGACCTGCTCGAGCGTGGACGCCATCTGTTCCCCCGTTCTGGCTGGCAGCGCTGGGTTGGTCAGGGTCGTGACCTAACGCTAGACCTGACGTCGCGGAAAACCAGCCAGCGCATCGCCACGTACATGTATGCCGCCTCGCAAAGGCCGGCCGCGACCCGGGCAAGCTGGTAGTTAACGCCGAGCGCCGCCAGCCCGGCGCCGACACCGAGAATCCAGGCCAGGTAGTT
>DATAWQ010000024.1:0-41418 GCA_036267135.1 Streptosporangiaceae bacterium
CCCAGCCCCCGCCCGCCGGGATACGCCGCTGTCCTACCCGACCGCGGAGGGCTGCTCCTCGAGCTGTTCCGGCTCGGGAATTGACTGGTGGAAGAGCTTGCTCGGCCACCAGACCCACCGGCCCAGATCCAGGTTGAGCGCGGTGACCAGCACCGACCTGACCACGATCGTGTCCAGCAGCACGCCGAACGCCACCGCGAACCCGAGTTCGGCGAGGAACGTGACCGGCAGCGAGCCCAGGGCCGCGAACGTGCCGGCCAGCACCGCGCCGGCCGAGGTGATGACCCCGCCGGTGGCCGACAGCCCGGTGAGCGCACCGTGCTTCGGGCCGTGCTTCCCGGCCTCCTCCCGCACCCGGGTCATCAGGAAGATGTTGTAGTCGATGCCCAGGGCGACCAGGAAGACAAAGACGAACAGCGGGAACGAGTTGTCCGCGTTGCCGTAGTTGAACACGTGGTCGAAGAAGAGCGAGCTCACCCCCAGCGCGGCGCCGAACGACAGCACCACGGTGGCGATCAGCATGATCGGCGCGATCACCGCTCGCAGCAGCAGCCCCAGGATCAGGAACACCAGCACCAGGATGATCGGGATGATCACGTCGCGGTCGTGGTCCGCGGCGTTGGCGATGTCCAGGGTGACCGCCGTATTACCGCCGACCATCGCGTTCGCGCCGGGAACCGCGTGCACCGCGTCCCGTATCCGGTCGATCGTGGCGTAGGCGGCCTGGCTGTCCGGCGGCGTGGTGAGCGTGCCCTCCAGCCAGGTGTGGCCGGCCTTGGTCACCGGTGGGGTCACGGCGGTGATGCCCGGCGTGGCCTTGACAGTGGCCAGCAGTTGCGCCGCCTGCGGCACGTTGCCGACCACGTACACCGGCTGCCCAGCGCCGGCCGGGAAGTTCTGGGTGATGACGGCCTGCCCGACCACCGAGTCCGGGTGGTGCCCGACGAAGGACTCGGCGCTGGTCAGACCGCTGGCCTTCAGGCCGGTCAGGCCCACCGCCATCGCGCCCAGCACCAAAGCCGTGCCGATCCAGACGATCCGCGGCCGGGTGGCTATGCGCCTGCCCACCCGCGCCCAGATTCCCTTGGTCGTGGGCTCCGTCGCGCCGTATGTCGGCTTCACCGGCCAGAACATCCACCGGCCGAAGATCACCAGCAGGGCCGGCAGCAACGTCATCATGGAGATCAGCGCCACCCCGACGCCGATGGCCAGCACCGGCCCCAGGCTCTTGGTGGAGTTGAGCTCGGCGACGGTCAGCGTCAGCAGGCTGAGGATCACGGTGCCGGCGCTGGCGATGATGGCGGGCCCGGCCCGGCGGATCGCCACCGCCATCGCCTCATGCCGGTCTTCGTGCCGCCGCAGTTCCTCTCGGTACCTGGCGGTGAGCAGCAGGGCGTAGTCGGTCCCGGCGCCGAACACCAGCACGTAGAGGATCCCGGCGCTCTGCGCGTTGACGGTCAGCCCGGCGTACTTGGCCAGCAGGTAGATGAGGGCCTCGGCGGCGGTCAGGGCGATGCCCGCGGACATCACCGGCAATAGCCACAGCACCGGACTTCGGTAGGTGATGAGCAGCAGGACGATGACGACGATCAGCGTGGCGACCAGCAGGATGCCGTCGATACCCTTGAACGAGTTGGCCGAGTCGGCGGCGCTGCCCAGCGGCCCCGCGATGTGCGTGGCCAGGCCGTCGGCGTGCCCCCTGGCGATGTTGCGCAGGCTGGTCGCCGCGGCGGACGCACCGTTCCAGCCCTTCGTGCCGAGGTTGATCGGCACGATCGTCTCGATCGCCTTGCCGTCCTTGGCGAAGAACGGGCCGGTCACCTGGCCGTGCACCACGCCGGTCACCTGGGCGAACCGGCTGGCGTCGGCGGTGGCCTTGGCCCGGTCCGCGCTGGTGAGGCCGGACGGGCGGTTGTAGACCACCACGCCGGCGAAGACGTTGGGTGACTGGAAGTGGGCCTGCAGGTTCAGGACCTTGGTCGACTCGGCCTTGGCCGGCAGCCAGGACGAGGAGTCGTTCTTCTCCGCCCCCGTCAGCTTGCCCGCCAGCGGCCCGGCCACGGCCACGATGATCAGCCAGAAGACCAGGACCGCCCATTTAGTCCGGCGTCCGCTGGCGATGCCCACGATCGCCCGGGCTCGGCTCATGCTGATTCCCCCTGAAGTGGTCGGCGTGCTTGCATGCCTGGCAGCACTATCGGGCATGACCTGCCGCAAAGTCAAGACATATCTCGTCTGCTCGAAACTTTGCCAACCGATGACCCCGGTCGAAGAAAAGTACCAATCCGTGCCGTTGCCGCCCAATGAATTTCCACGCACACGTGTGCTTCGCGTGACATGGAAGGCGCAGATGAGGAGCGGCTCGTGTGGGGTCAGGGTGGCGCCGGTGTTTCAGCACCTGGGTGGCCTTCGCGACCCTACTCGGGCATGGAGGGCGGATCGGCTGGCGCCAGCCGTTCAGGTTGGTCATTGCCAGTAGTGTTCGCGGCCCCATTGAGTGAGGGGGCACCCGGCACGGCGTCCGGGTGCTCGTGGCCCCGGCTCATCCGGGACGGCCACCAGTTCCAGCGGCCGAGCAGCACCACTGTCGCCGGCACCAGCAGCGTCCTGACCAGGAAGGTGTCCATCAGGATGCCGAGCCCGAGCCCGACGCCGATGTCCCTGATAAAGCTGCTCTGGCTGCCGCTGCCCGCCACGATGACGAGCACGCCGAACGTGCCCGCCAGCACCAGGCCGGCCGAGGTGACCGTGTTGCCGGTGGCGGCGACCGCGCGCGTCACCGCCTCCCGCAGGCGCAACTGTCTCGCCTCTTCCCTGATCCGCGTCATGACCAGGATGTTGTAGTCCTCGCCCAGCGCGAGCAGGAAGATGAACATCAGGAACGGCAGGAAGAACGTGATCCCGGACTGGTGGTCGAGGTTGATGAACAGCAGCACGGACAGGCCCAGCGCGGCCAGGTAGGAGATGGCGACCGAGGCGATCAGGTAAAGCGGCGCCACCAGGCTGCGCATCACCAGGCACAGCAGCAGGCCGATGACCACGATCGCGATCGGGATCACGTGCACCAGGTCGCTGTCGGAGATGCTGCTGATGTCGCTGAGCGCGGGCGCCTCGCCGCCGACGGCTGAGTCGCTCGCGCCGATCGACGTCGCCACCTTGCTGGTTTCCGTCCTGATCGACGGCACCGCGTTCATCGCCGCGTTGGTGCCGGCGTCGCCCGCCTTCAGCCCGGTCTCGAATTGCACGGTCCGCCCGTCCGGGCTGACGAAGTTCGCCGTGGCCCGGTAGATGTCGTAGCCGATCGTCGGGATCTTCGAGCCAGGCGGCGGCGTGGACGGCAGCGTCTTGGGGTTGCCGAGCGCCCCGTGCAGTTCGCTGAACTGGGTCGGGGTGAGCGTCACGCCGGTCGGGTTCAGGGGGCCGCTGACCTGGGTGAACAGTCCACTGGCCTTGAGCTGGCCCGCTGCGGTGACCAGCGCCGCCGGGTCATCCCAGACCGGCTTGGACAGCTTGAAGATGATGTTGGTCGGGTTGGCGGAGGCCTGCGGGAAGAACTTGGCCAGCAGGGTCTGCCCCTTGGCCGAGTCGCTGCCGCCCGGCGCGGACGTCTGGCCGGCGAAACCGCCGGCCTTGTAGCCGGTCGCCCCGATGGCCAGGGCGCCGAACACCACGACGCCGATCACCAGGGTGGGGACGGGGCGCCGGACGATGCGGCCGGCCACCCGTCCCCACGCGCCCCCGCTGCTCTTGGTCTGGATGCTCCACTTGATGAGCTGCTCGCGGCCGAACCAGGAGCTGAAAACCCGGCGCTTGAGCGCGATGAGGGTGATCCTGATCGACAGCAGCGCGGGCAGCAACGTGAGCCCGGCCACGAGCATCACGCCGATGCCGATGGCCAGCGGGGCGCCGAGCTGTGAGTAGAACGGGAAGGTAGCGGCCAGCAGCGTGAGCAGCGCCGCGATCACGGTGGCGGCGGAGAACGTGATCGACTCGCCGACTCTGGTGATCGATTTGACGATCGCCTCGTTGGGCGGCAGACCGCCCCGCAGTTCCTCGCGCACGCGGAACACCAGGAACAGGCCGTAGTCGGTGCCGGCGCCGAGCACCAGCACGATCAGCAGCAGCTGGGCGATGGGGGAGACCTGCAGCCCGTGCTCGCCGGCCAGGCCGACCAGCGGCCCGGCCAGCGTGATGGCCAGCACCGGCGCGATCAGTGTGGTCAGCGCGAGCGACAGCGACCGGAAGATCAGCAACAGCAGCAGGACGATGAACACGATGGTCAGGCCCTGCAGCTGGTTTCCCGTGTTGCCCGACGCCTTCTGCTGGTCCACCTGGACGGCGATGTCCCCGGCCAGGTGCACTTGCAACCCGGCGGGCAGGTGCGCGTCGGCGATCTTCGCCCGCATCGCGTCGACGATGTCGGTGTCCTCGTTGGGGTTGCCGCTGTACTTGGCCAGCGCGACCAGCTGGACCGCTTGCCGGTTCGACGAGGTACCCAGATTGCGCACCTGCGTGACGTTGCCGACGTGCGTGAACTGGGTGGACAGCTGGGCCAGCGCGGCGGCGTCGACCGAGGTCAGCGCGGCGCCATTGCTGGTGGCCGCCACCACGGGGATCGGCTGCAGGTTCGTGGTGCCGAACGGCTGGGCCAGCGTCGCGGCGTGCATGCTCGGCGCGCTGGACGGCAGGAACTTGGTGTTGTCGCTCTGCGTCACACTGGCCAGCGTGGGCAGGAAGTGGGCGGCGGCGAACGAGCCGATGATCCACACCACCACGACCATCCAGCGGAACCGCACCACGAAGCGCCCGATGGCGCCGTAGACCGCGTCGATATGCATGGCACGCGATGGTACTCGATCGAGGTGACAGGACTCGAACGACTCTCAGCGTACTCTCAGTCTTGTGCCATCGGATGGTAACTGCCCAGGTCAGAGCGTTAGCTGTTGTTCGCTGTCCGGCCAGGTGGGCGTTTCGGTGCGGTCGTTTGGTGGCTCAGGGTCCAAAATGCACTCGGTTCAGTTAGTGAACTCCATCCCGCCGGTGTCCACCTCGCTGCCGTCGGCCCGGATCAGGTAGCCCTCGTACCCGTCCGTCTCGCCGATCGCGGCCAGCGCGTCGTCGCCGCCCACCGCCAGCGCGGTGGCCAGCGCGTCGGCTATGGCCAGGCTGGGGCCGGTCACGCTGGCGGAGGCGGCCGCGGTGACCGGTAGCCCGGTGGCCGGGTCGATCAGGTGCGCGCCCCGCTCGTAGCTCGCCGAGGTGGCGATGGCCGCCCGCACGTTCACCACGCAGGCCAGCGCGTCCGCCCGCCACGGGTGCCTGATGCCGACCCGCCACGGCAAGCCCGGCTGTCCCGGCAGGCCCGGCTGTCCCGCCTGTCCTGGCTTTTCCGGTGCGGGCGAGCCGAACGCGGTCAGGTCACCGCCGCCGTTGACCAGGGCCGCGGCCACCCCAGCGCGGCGCAGCGAGTTCGCGGCGCGCTCCACCGCCCAGCCCTTCACCAGCCCGGTCGGATCGAGCCCGCCCGGCATCGCCCACGGGTCGAACCAGCCCCGGGAGGCGGCCTTGGCCCGCTGGCACAGGTCCAGCACCTCGGCCACCTCCGCGGCCACCTCCGGCGGCAACTCCGCCACGGTGACCTCGCCCCGGCGGAGCCTGCTGACCGGGCTGCCCGCGATCCACGTGCTGAACACCTCGTCGGCCCGGTGCAGCCCCTGGCAAGCCGCTGCGATGGCGGCGCGGACCGCGGCGGCGGGCAGGCCGCCCGGCGCCGCGGTGAACGAGATCACCGTGCCCATCACCTCTTCGGTGTGGGTGATCCCGGTCGCCAGGGCGGTCACCCGCCCGCCGCCTTGGTGCGCAGGTCGTTCAGGGCCGCATTGAGCGAGCTGATGTAGCCCCGGCTGGTGTAGGTGGCCCCGCTCACCGAGTGGATCGAGGCGCTCTGCGCGTCGAGCACCTCGGACCGCAGCACCGGGATGGCCTGCCCGGAGATTCGCCCCGACTCGGGCTCGGTCACGTGGATGGCGGCCACCGACACGTCCACGATGCGGCTGCCGCGGACGGTCACGCGGACCGCGATCGTCCCGTAGCTGAAGTTGACGTCAGGCCCGGTGGCCCGGTGCACCGCGCCCCCACCCGCTGACGGAGACCCGGACGCCCCCGCTCCGGCCGCCGCCGAGCCGCGCGCCGACGGCGACCCAGAGCCTCCCGGCGCCCCCGACGCGCCGGTGGCCGGCGCCGCGGCCCCCAGGTGGAAGGCGACGGTCCCGGCGAACCCGGCGATCGCGCCGGTCACGATGAACCAGGAGGTCCGCTTCACGGTCATAGCGCGAACGCCTCGTGGTGAATGGCCTCGCCGGGCACGCCGAGCCGCCGGGCCAGATCGGTCACGCTGGCCACGAACCCTTCGGGCCCGCAGACGAACACGTCGCGCCGGTCCAGGTCGGGCACGAGCCGGCGCAGTGCCTGCGCGCTGATGGAGACCTCGTCGCGACGGCCGGTGATCTCGTGGTAGCTGCCCTGCTTGAGCCGGGTCAGCTCGCGGACCTCGGCGGCGAGCACCAGGTCCTGCGGGTGCGTGGCCCGCAGGATGACCACCGGCCCTGAGCCGTCCGGCAGATCCTCCAGCAGGGCCCGCAGCGCGGTGACCCCGATGCCGCCCGCGATCAGCGCCGCCGTCCGCCGCTGCTGGGCGTCCCGGGTGAACGTGCCGTACGGGCCTTCGACCACGACCCGGGTGCCCGGGCGCAGCCGGGCCATCGAGGCCGACTGGTCGCCCAGGCCCTTGACCGTCAGCCGCAGGTAGGGCGGCCGGGGCAGGGCGGACAGCGAATAAGGATGGGCCTGCCACCAGAGGCCGGGGGCCAGGAAGCGCCAGCAGAAGAACTGCCCGCCCGACACGGCCAGCTTGTCCAGGCGCCGGCCGGCGCAGATCACCGACACCACGCCCGGCCCCTCCGGCCGCACCTCCACCACCCGCAGCCGGTGCCGCAAGGTGCGGGCCACCGGCAGCCCGATCCGGTAGGCCAGCACCAGGCCGGCCGTGGCCAGCCACACCACCCACCACACCACTTGGGTGAGCGGGTGCCCGACGAAGGCGGGCCCGAGCGCGATGACGTGCGCGAACGACAGGGCCAGGGCCAGGTACATGACCAGGTGCACCGACCACCACGTCTCGCGGCGCAGCCGCCGCCGCACGGCCCGCAGCGAGATCGTCCCGGCCAGCCCCATCAGGCCAAGCCCGGCGGTGGCGATCGCGACGTCGGGGTACTGGCCGAGCAGCACGCCGACCTGGTGCCACAGACCCGACCTGGCCGCCTGCGCATACCCCACCGTGATGAACACCGCGTGCGCCATAAGCAGGCTGATCGGCCACGGAGCCAGCCGCCGGTGCCAGCGCAGCAGGCCGTCGTGGCCCAATACCCGCTCGACGAACGGGATGCGGCTGACCAGGAGCACCATCATCAGCGCCAGGTACGTCCCCACCAGCCCGGTCAGGCTGCCCGCGAACGTGACCGCCCCGCCCGGCGCGGAGAACTCGCTGCCGGTCTCGGTGGTCAGGGCCAGCGCCGTGCTCGCGCCGAGCCCGAGGCCGGCCACCGCGAGCGTCGCCTGCACCAGCCCGGGCCGGGGCGGCGCGGCCGGCACAGAATTCATGCGGACCACGCTGCCAGCCGAAACTAACGATTCGGTGAAGGTCAGCTCCCAGAATCCTCTGTCGCCGGCGTCAGGCCGCCGGCGTCAGGCGGTCTCGGCGCCTGCGGCGTCTTGCAGGCCGAGTTCCACCGTGGACACCTCGCGCATCTTGTACTTCTGGATCTTGCCGGTCACCGTCATCGGGAACTCGTCGACGATCCGGATGTAACGCGGCACCTTGAAGTGCGCGATCTTCCCGGTGCAGTACGTCTTCAGGTCGTCCTCGGTCACCTGCTGGCCGGCCCGTACCCGTACCCAGGCGCACAGTTCCTCGCCGTACTTGGCGTCGGGCACGCCGATCACCTGCACGTCCTCGACGGCCGGGTGGGTGTAGAGGAATTCCTCGACCTCGCGCGGGTACACGTTCTCGCCGCCGCGGATGATCATGTCTTTGCTCCGGCCCACGATGTTCACGTAGCTGGCCTCGTCCATGGTGGCCAGGTCGCCGGTGTGCATCCAGCGGCCCGCGTCGATGGCCTCCGCGGTCTTGTCCGGCTGGGCCCAGTAGCCGAGCATCACCGAGTACCCCCGGGTGCACAGCTCGCCGGTGGCGCCGCGCGGCACCACCACGCCGGTCTCCGGGTCCACGATCTTGACCTCCAGGTGCGGGTGCACCCGCCCCACCGTGGACACCCGCCGGTCCATGTCGTCGTCGGCCACGGTCTGGGTGGACACCGGCGACGTCTCGGTCATCCCGTAGCAGATGGTCACCTCGGTCATGTGCATCTCGCTGACCACCCGCTTCATCACCTCGACCGGGCACGGCGAGCCCGCCATGATGCCGGTGCGCAGCGAGGTCAGGTCGTAGCGGGCGAAGTCGGCCAGGCCCAGTTCGGCGATGAACATGGTCGGCACGCCGTACAGCGAGGTGCACCGTTCGGCCTGCACCGCGTGCAGCGTGGCGGCCGGGTCGAACCCGGGCGCCGGGATGACCATGCAGGCCCCGTGCGTGGTGCAGCCCAGGTTGCCCATCACCATGCCGAAGCAGTGGTAGAACGGCACCGGTATGCAGACCCGGTCCTGCTCGGTGTACCCGCACAGTTCGCCCACGAAGTAGCCGTTGTTCAGGATGTTGTGGTGCGACAGCGTGGCGCCCTTGGGGAAGCCGGTGGTGCCGCTGGTGTACTGGATGTTGATCGGGTCGTCGAAGCTGAGACCTGCGGCCCGGGCGGCGATCGCCTCCCGCACGCCGGAGCGCGGCGCGGCCAGTTCGTCGAAGGCCGGCGTGCCCAGGTAGACCACCCGGTTCAGTCCGTCCAGGCCGCCGCGCACCTCATCGACCATCGCCCGGTAGTCGCTGGTCTTGAACTGCTGCGCGCTGACCAGCATGGTCACCCCGGACTGGCGGAGCGCGTAGGCGAGTTCGTGGCTGCGGTAGGCCGGGTTGATGTTGACCAGGATCGCGCCGATCTTCGCGGTGGCGTACTGCAGCAGCGTCCACTCCGGGCAGTTCGGCGCCCAGATACCGACCCGGTCGCGGGCCTCGATCCCGGCCTCGAGCAGCCCGCCGGCCAGCGCGTCCACGGCCGCGTCCAGTTCGGTGTAGGTCCAGCGGCGCCCGCTCGGCACGTCCACCAGCGCCTCGCGGCCGCCGAAGGCCGCCACCGTGCGCTCCAGGTTTTCGCCGATCGTCTCACCGATCAATGGCTGCTCCGCCTTGCCGTTGCTGTACGAGCTCTGGCTGCGTGAGCTGTGGCTGGTCTCACCCATGCGTGACCTCCTGCGTTGCTGATCCCATCCTGGCCCCGCAACGCCATCTCTGGACAGGCCAGCTAGTTAAGGTGCTAAAGTACTAGGCAACTAGACGAACCGAGGTTACCGTGATCGAGTTTCACCTGGATTCCCGCTCGGGCGTGGCCCCCTACCAGCAGCTCATCCAGCAAGTCCGGCAGGCGCTGCGGCTGGGGCTGCTGTGTGAGGGCGACCAGCTCCCCACGGTCAAGGACGTGGTCGGGCGGCTGGCCATCAATCCCAACACGGTGCTCAAGGCCTACCGCGAGCTGGAGTACGGGGGCCTGGTCGCGGCCCGGCCGGGCGTGGGCACGTTCGTGACCGGGACCCTCGGCGGCGGCTCGATCGCCGCGCACGGGCCGCTCCGCCAGGACCTGCGTCGCTGGCTGGCCAAGGCGCGCCGGGCCGGGCTGGACGAGGAGAGCATCGAGGCGCTGTTCCAGACCACCTTTCGGGCCTCCGCTGAGCAGGACATAGCATGACCGCCGCGCCGGAAGCCGCCGCGCTGGAAGCCCCCGCGCTGGAAACCACTGGGCTGGGCAAACGCTACGGGCGGAAGTGGGCCCTGGCCGACTGCACCCTCGCCATTCCAGCCGGGCACGTGGCCGGCCTGGTCGGCCCCAATGGGGCGGGCAAGTCCACTTTGCTGCAACTCGCCGTCGGGCTGCTGCGCCCGACGTCAGGCTCGATCCAGGTGCTCGGCGGTCGCCCGGCCGCGGGCCCCGGCGAACTGGCCAAGGTCGGCTTCGTCGCCCAGGACACCCCCGTCTACTCGGCCCTGTCCGTGCGCGAGCACCTGCGGCTCGGCGCCTGGCTCAACCCCCGCTGGGACAATGCTCTGGCCGAGCGCCGCATCGCCGCGCTCGATCTGGACCGTAACCAGCGGGCCGGCAGGCTGTCGGGCGGCCAGCGCGCCCAGCTCGCGCTCACCCTGGCGCTGGCGAAGCGGCCCGAGCTGCTGATCCTGGACGAGCCGGTGGCCAGCCTCGACCCGCTCGCCCGCCGCGACTTCCTGCGCCTGCTCATGGAAGCCGTGGCCGAGACCGGCGTCAGCGTGGTGCTCTCCTCGCATCTGGTCGCCGACCTCGAGCGGGTCTGTGACTACCTGGTCGTGCTGGCCGCCGCCCACGTGCAGGTCACCGGCGAGGTCGAGGACCTGCTCGCCGCGCACGTCCGGCTCACCGGCCCGCGCCGCGACCCGGCCCAGCTTCCGGCCGGCCAGCACGTCATCGAGGCCAGCCACACCGACCGGCAGAGCACGCTGATCGTGCGCACCGACGGGCCCATTCACGACCCGGCCTGGACGGTCGAGCAGCTCAGCCTGGAAGACCTGGTGCTGGCCTATATGAGTCAGGCGGGCCGGGCCGAACGCGTCCGCAAGGCATCTTTCCGGACAGGCAAGTCCAGATCCGGGATGGGGGTATCGCGATGATCCAGCTCACCTGGCGCCAGATCCGCGCCCAAGCCCTGGTGGCCTACGGCCTGCTGGCCGTGATCGCCGTGGTCTTGGCCATCACCGGACCCAAGGTGGCGCACTTCTACGACGCTTACGTCGCCACCTGCGCTGCCCACAGCGACTGCGGCACGGTGCAGAACGCCTTCCTCCACTACCAGCACGTGGTCCAGGCGGCACTCGGGCCGATCCTGCTGGTCCTGCCCGTGCTGTTCGGCATGTTCTGGGGTGCCCCGCTGATCGCCCGCGAACTGGAGACCGGCACGTTCCGGCTGGCCTGGACGCAGAGCCTGACCCGCGGCCGCTGGCTGGCGGTGAAGCTCGGCTTGCTCGGCCTGGCCGCCATGGCCGCCGCGGGCCTGCTCAGCCTGATGGTGACCTGGTGGTTCAGCCCGCTGGACCGGATGAACCTGAGCCGGCTGACCCCAGGAGTGTTCGACGAGCGCGGGATCGTGCCGATCGGCTACGCCGCGTTCGCGTTCGCGTTCGGGGTGACCGCCGGGGTGGTTATCCGCCGCACCGTGCCCGCCATGGCCGCCACCATCGTCGCCTACGTCGGAGCCAGGCTCGCCGCCACCTACGGGATCCGGCCCTACCTGTTCGCCCCGCTCCGCATCACGTCGGCCCTGCAACTCGGCGGTCCCAACGGCCCGTCGCCGCCGGGACTCGGCGCGCCCAACCCGGCCGACTGGGTGCTGTCCAGCAACACCATCAACGCGGCTGGCCGGGTCATCGGGCAGAACGGCGCGATCAACATGCCCGGCGGCAATCAGGGCATCGGCTTCCAGAGTGGGTCCAACGGGATCTCGCTAGGGGGAGTGGGCCGCTGCCCCAACATCCCGGCCAGCGCCAAGATCAGGCCGGGCAGCAACCTCGGCCGGTCCGGCGCGCTGCAGACCTGCATCGACCGGCTCGGCGTGCGGCAGGAGCTGGTCTACCAGCCGATCAGCCGGTTCTGGGACTACCAGTGGTGCGAGCTGGCGATCTTCCTCGGCGCCGCCGCCGTGCTGGCCGCCTTCTGCTTGTGGTGGGTCCGCCGCCGCCTCGCTTAGCCGCGGGCCTCACTGGCTCGCTCGTCACAGCCAGGTTTCGGGTGGCGTTCCGCCATGTCGCGAACACGCATCGCGGAGTTACTGTCAGAGAAGGACGTGCGGATCGCCCGCACGTGCCCAGTGCGTTGTCCGGAGCCGTCATGGGTCCCTGGATCATCTGGCTGATCGTGGCCGCGGTGCTCGGAGTGGCCGAGCTGCTCACGTTGACGCTCGCCCTCGGCCTGCTGGCCGTGGCCGCAGTCGCCGCCGGGGTGGTCGGCGCGGCCGGCCTGGGGTTCCCCGCGGAACTGGGCGCGTTCGCCGTGGTCGCCGCCGCCGGCCTCGGCCTGGTCCGGCCGATCGCGGTGCGCCACACCAAGCAGCCACCGTTGCTGCGCACCGGCGTGGCCGCCCTGGTCGGCAAGACCGGCGTCGTCGTGGCCGAGGTCAGCGGTCACGACGGCCGGGTCCGCATCGGCGGTGAGATCTGGACGTCACGCTCCTACGACGAGTCCACCGTGATCCCGGTCGGCGCCAGGGTGGACATCTTGCAGATCGAGGGCGTCACCGCCCTCGTGTACCCACGGGAGTAGCCATGGAGCTGGCCGTAGCGGTCGTCGCGCTTGTCGTCGTCATCATCGCCGCCGTCACGGTGCTGCGTTCGGTCCGCATCGTGCCGCAGGCCCGGGCCAGGAACGTCGAGCGGCTGGGCCGGTACCGCAAGACCCTGGAGCCGGGGATGAACTTCATCATCCCGTTCGTGGACCGGGTCAAGCCGCTGATCGACCTGCGTGAGCAGGTCGTGTCGTTCAAAGGCGCGCCGGTCATCACCGAGGACAACCTGGTCGTGCTCATCGACACGGTGCTGTTTTTCCAGGTGACCGACCCACGGGCCGCGGACTACGAGATCGTCGACTACATCCAGGCGATCGAGCAGCTCACCGCGACCATGCTGCGCAGCGTGATCGGCTCCATGGACCTGGAGCAGACGCTGACCTCCCGCGACCACATCAACAACATGCTGCGCGGCGTGCTCGACGAAGCCTCGGGCAAGTGGGGCATCCGGGTCACCCGGGTGGAGATCAAGGCCATCGAGCCGCCCAAGAGCGTGGTGGACGCGATGGAGAAGCAGATGCGCGCCGAACGCGAGAAGCGCGCCGCGGTACTCAACGCCGAGGGCCAGCGCCAGTCCAAGATCCTCACCGCCGAAGGCGAGAAGCAGAGCTCGATACTCAAGGCCGAGGGCGACAAGCAGAGCGCGATCCTGCGCGCCGAGGGCCAGGCGCAGGCCATCGGCACGGTGTTCAAGTCGATCCACGACGGCAACCCCGACCCCAAGGTGCTCGCCTACCAGTACCTGCAGACGCTGCCGCAGCTCGCCAACGGCCAGGGCAACACGTTCTGGATCATTCCCAGCGAGGTGACCAGCGCGCTGAAGAGCCTGTCCAGCGCGTTCGACCCCGGTTCAGGCTCTGGCTCCGATTCCGGTTCCGGCTCTGCTGACGGTGGCGTCCTGGCCTCCGCCGCGGCCGGCATCGCGGCTGCCGCCGGTGTCCCCGGGCTGCCCGGCGCGCCTTCGAGGATCCAGAACGGTGGCCAAGAATCGAACAGCCCCGCAGCCGTCGGCGATGCGGCCGCGGCGTCCGCCTCCCTGGATGAACCGCCACCCGGCCCGCTGCCGCTGGACGGCCCCCCGCTCCCCCCCGACCTCGGCGGCTGACGGCAGGCCGGCCCGGCGCAGCGGCGCGAACACCGCGAATCCCGCCGCGATGACGAGGGTAAGCCCGGGGCCGCCGGCTAGAACCTGATGGCCAGGCCGATGGCCAGCAGCGCGCCGAACGCGAGCTGGACCCGCCCGGTCTGGCCCAGCGCGGTGATCAGCACCCGGCCGGACGCGCCCGAGGCCACCAGCTTGACCGGCGGCAGCGCCAACGGCGCCGCGGCCAGGGTAAGCAGCGCCAGCGGGCGGGCCGGGGCCATCGCGACCGCGGCGCAGAACGGCAGCAGCGCGCACGCCGCGTACAGGATCCGGGACCGGTGCTCGCCGAGCATGACGGCCAGCGTCCGCTTGCCGGCGATCAGGTCGGTGCCGATGTCGCGCAGGTTGTTCACCACGAGCAGGGCGCAGGCCAGCAGCCCGACCGGGACGGCGGCGGCCAGGGCCAGCCAGGAGAAGGCGTGCATCTGCACGTAGGCGGTGCCAGCCACAGCCAGCACGCCGAAGAACGCGAACACCGACAGCTCGCCGAATCCGCGGTACCCGTACGGCCGCTTGCCGCCGGTGTAGAACCAGGCCGCGGCCATCGCGGCCGCCCCGGCGGCGAGCAGCCACCAGCCGGCCACGGCGGCCAGCACCAGCCCGGCCACCCCGGCGGCGGCGAAACACACCAGGGCCGCGGTGAGCACCTGCCGGGGCGCGGCCAGCTTGCCTGCCACCAGCCGCACCGGACCGGTGCGCTGCTCGTCGGTGCCGCGCACGCCGTCGCTGTAGTCGTTGGCGTAGTTCACGCCGATCTGCAGGGCGAGCGCCACGAACAAGGCCAGCGCCGCCCGCCAGGCCGAGAATTTGCCGTAACCGGCCGCCACCGCCGACCCGGCCAGCACGGGAACGATGGCCGCGGGAAGTGTCCTCGGCCGGGCCCCAGCCACCCACTCACGCCGCGTCGCCACCTGCTGCCGCTCCTCTGCCCGTTGCCGCACTGCCCGTTGCCGCACTGCCCGTGCCGCACCGCTGTGCTGCGGCGCTGTGTGCCGCACCGCGTTGACTGCCAGCGACTCTACCCGCCGGTCACGTCGCCCCAGCCGGGCCGTCCGGCCCGGCTGGGGGAGGTGCTCAGTCGAAGATGGGGTCGCGGGTGCGGCTGCGCTTCAACTCGAAGAAGCCGTCGGTCTCGGCCAGGGCCAGCACGCCGTCCCAGAGCCGGCCGGCCGCCTCGCCGCGCGGTATGGGGGAGACCACCGGCCCGAACACCGAGGTCCCCTTGACCGAGATCACGGGGGTGCCGACCTCGTAGCCCACGCGGTCGATGCCATCGGCGTGCGAGGCGCGGACCGCCTCGTCGTACTCGGTGGAATCCATCGCGTCCGCCAGTTCGGTGGGCAGGCCCGCATCGGTCAGCGCGGCCTCGATCGTGGCCCGGTCGAACGGCGCGTTCTCGTTGTGGTGCCTGGTGCCGAGCGCGGTGTACAGCGGGCCCAGCACCTCGTTTCCGTACTTGGCCTCCGCCGCGATGCACACCCGGACCGGCCCCCAGCCCTGGGCGATCAGCTCTTTGTACTGCTCGGGCAGGTCGTCCTTGCCCTCGTTGAGCACGGACAGGCTCATCACGTGCCACCGCGGCCGCACCGCGCGGATCTTCTCGACTTCCCCAATCCAGCGCGAGGCAATCCACGCCCACGGGCACAGCGGGTCGAACCAGAAATCAACGACCGTGAATTTCTGCTCGGTCATCCTCGCTCCTTCGCCTTGGCTCGATACCCCTAACCAGCGCCCCGGGGAGAGCATTCCAGCGATCGGCGTGACAGGATGCCCGGACGGGCCAAAACCGAAGGGACCATCAGGTGGCAGGAAACCTCACGCGCGAAGAAGCGCGTCAGCGGGCACAGCTTATCGACGTCGAATCCTACGAAGTCGAGCTCGACCTTAGCGGCGGCGATACCACTTTCGGATCGGTCGCCACGATCAGATTCCGGTGCTCGCAACCGGGGGAGGCGACGTTCATCGAACTGGCCGCCCCCGCCGTGACGCAAATCACCCTGAACGGCGCGCTGGTGGGCCTGGGCGCGTTCGACGAGGAGCGGATCGCGCTGACCGGCCTGGCGGCCTGGAATGAGCTGCGGGTAACGGCCGAATGCGCCTATTCGCGGCACGGCGAAGGGCTGCACAGGTTCACCGACCCGGCCGACGGCAGCGTCTATCTTTACTCCGATCTCGAGACCAGCGAAGCGCACCAGGTATATGCCTGCTTCGATCAGCCCGACCTCAAGGCGACATTCACCCTTTCCGTCCTCGCGCCGGAAGGGTGGCAGGTGATCTCGAACATGCCACCCGACCCCACCGCGGGCGGCAGCGGGGGAAAGGAAGGCGCGAAGCGCTGGGAATTCCCGCCGACGCCGCGGATCTCGACGTACTTCAGCGCGGTGGCGGCCGGCCCCTACCACGTGGTGCGGTCCGAGCACGACGGCATCCCGCTCGCGGTCTACTGCCGTGCGTCGCTGGCGCAGTACCTGGACCACGACGAAATCTTCGAGGTCACCCGGCAGGGTCTTGACTTCTTCCACGCCGCGTTCGCCCGGCGGTACCCGTTCGCCAAGTACGACCAGCTCTTCGTGCCGGAGTTCAAGGAAGGCGCGATGGAGAACGCGGGCTGCGTGACGATCTCCGAAGAGGTCGTATTCCGCTCGCGGGTCACCGACTTCGAGTACGAGGTACGGGCCGAGACGATCCTGCACGAGATGGCCCACATGTGGTTCGGCGACCTGGTCACCATGCGCTGGTGGGACGACCTGTGGCTGAACGAGTCGTTCGCGACCTGGGCCAGCACCCTGGCCCTGGCCGAGGGCACTCGCTGGACGACCGCGTGGACCACGTTCGCCCAGCTCTACAAGGCCTGGGCCTACCGCCAGGACCAGCTGCCTTCGACGCACCCCATCGCGGCCGACATCCCCGACATCCACGCGGTGGAGGTCAACTTCGACGGCATCACGTACGCGAAGGGCGCCGCGGTGCTCAAACAGCTCGTCGCCTACGTGGGCCGGGACAACTTTCTCGCCGGGGTGCGCCGGTACTTCGCCGCGCACGAGTGGCGGAACGCGACGCTGCAGGACCTGCTCGGCGCGCTGGAGCAGACCTCGGGCCGGGACCTGTCCGCGTGGTCGAAGGACTGGCTGGAGACCGCCGGGGTGAATGTGCTGCGGCCGGAGTACACCACCGGCGAAGACGGCACGATAGCCAGCTTCGCCATCCGGCAAGAGGCGCCGCCCAGCCACCCCGTGCTGCGCACGCACCGGATCGCGGTCGGTTTCTACGACCGCACCGGATCCGGGCCCGGGTCCCTCGTCCGGCGGCACCAGGTGGAGGTGGACGTGGCCGGCGAGAGCACCGCGGTGCCGGAACTGGCCGGCCAGCGGCGCCCCGACCTGGTGCTGGTCAACGACGACGACCTCACCTACGCGAAAATCCGGCTGGACGCCCACTCGCTGGGCACGCTGATCGATGCCATCGGCTGCTTCGGCGAGTCGCTGCCCGCGGCGCTGTGCTGGGCCGCCGCCTGGGACATGACCAGGGACGCCGAGATGGCCGTGCGCGACTACCTGCGGCTCGTTCTGTCCGGCCTCGCCTCGGTGCCTGAAATCTCCGTGGTGCGGACCCTGCTGATGCAGTCGTCCCTGGCGGTGCGCCGGTTCTCGGATCCGGCCTGGCAGGAGACCGGCCTGCGGATGCTGGCCGACGCGCTGCGCGACCTGCTGGAGCGGGCCGAACCAGGCTCGGACGCCCAGCTCGCCTTCGCGCAGGCGTTCATCGGCACCGCGATCACGCCCGTTCACCTGGATCTGGTCGCGGGCCTGCTGGACGGTTCCAAGGTGATCGACGGGCTGACCGTGGACACCGACCTGCGCTGGTCGCTGCTGCGGCGGCTGGTCAGCCGGGGCCTGGCTGGGCCGCCGGAGATCGACGCGGAGCTGGCCACCGACGTCACCGACGAGGGCGAGCGACGGGCGGTGTCCTGCCGCGCGGCCATCCCGACGCCGGACAGCAAGCAGGCCACCTGGGAGGAGATCATCGCCGGCAAGCTGCCCAACGCCACCTTCCGCGCGACGGTGGACGGGTTCTTCGCCGCCGACCAGGACGACCTGACCGCGCCGTTCGGCCCGAAGTACTTCGACGCGGTCGGCGAGATCTGGCGGGACTGGAAGACCGACATGGCCCAGTACTTCGTGGGCAACGCCTACCCGGGCCAGGTCAGCGAGGCGATCATCCGGAGCACCGACGACTACCTGGCCCACACCGATCCACCGCCCGGGCTGCGCCGCCTGATCAGCGAGAACCGGGACGGCGTGGCCCGGGCGCTGCGCTGCCAGGAGCGAGACCGCCAGGCGGGCCGGTAACCGCGGCGGCCACCGCCCGGACGCCCGGATGTGACGGCAGGTCCTCGGCCAGCACCGGCTCGCCGTCGGCGCCGGCCAGCGGGATCCGCCAGTTCGGGTATTCGGTGTTCGTACCGGGCAGGTTCTGCGGCCTGCGCTCGCCCACGGCCTCGGCGAGCTGGACGCCGATCAGCACGGCCCGGGTGCGGCCCAGGTAGCCGTACAGCGCCGTGGTGAACTCCTCCGGCGTGGCGGGCGCGCCGTCGGCGAGCAGGCCTTGGCCCACCAGGGCCTGCCGCCAGGCCGCGACCAGCGCGGTCGCGTCCGCGCGCTCGGCCTCTTCCGGCCTGGTCAGCAGCCCCAGGCCCGCCCGCAGCGCAACATGCTCACCGGTGACGAACGCGGCCGCGGGCGGGACGTCGTGGGTGCCGACGGTGGCCAGGCAGTCCGTGCGCCACTGTTCGGGCCGCAGCGGCGTCCCGTCCGCGGCGCGCTCGAACCAGAGCATCGAGGTGCCGAGCACCCCCCGTTCGGCCAGGTAGCGGCGGATCCACGGATCCACGGTGCCGAGGTCCTCGCCGACGGCGATCGCGCCCGCCCTGGCCGCCCGGCTGGCCAGCACACCCACCATGGCCTGGTGGTGGTACCGCACGTAGGTGCCGCGGTCTGGGCTCATCCCGGCCGGCACCCACCACAGCCGGAGCAGGCCCATGACGTGATCGGCCCGGATCCCGCCGGCCCGCCCGACGGTCGCGTCGATGAGGTCGGCCAGCGGCAGGTACCCGCGCGCGGCCAGCCGGTGCGGGTGCCAGGGCGGCAGTGCCCAGTCCTGGCCGCGCTGGTTGAACTCGTCGGGCGGCGCCCCGACGCTGACCCCCTGGGCGATCACGTCCTGGTTGGCCCAGGCGTCCGCGCCGCCCGGGTGCGCCCCCACGGCCAGGTCGTGGATGATGCCGATCCCCATGCCCGCGGCCACCGCCACCCGCTGGGCCTCGGCCCGCTGCTCGTCGGCGAGCCACTGCAGCCAGGCGTGAAAGTCGGCCCGCCCGGCCAGCCTGGCCCGCTCCGCGGCGACCGAAGCCGAGCGCGGGTCGCGCAGCCTGGCCGGCCATTCCCGCCAGTCGGGTCCATGCTCCTCGGCCAGCGCGCACCAGGTCGCCCAGTCGTCCAGGGCGCGGCCCTGGCGGGTGCGGAACCGCTCGTACTCGGCCCGCCGCCGCGCGTCTTCGGGAGCGGCCCAGAGGATCGCGAGCGCGGCCCGCTTGGCCGTCCACACCGCGTCCCTGTCGATCAGGTCGGCGGTGGCGTTGCGGGCCCGCAACGGCGCGGCCAGCCGGCCGATCCGTTCCCTGTCGGACCCGCCGAGCCGTCCGTATTCGGGCACATCCTCGATCCGCAGGTAGAGCGGGCTGGTGAACCGCCTGCTCATCGGCAGGTACGGCGACGCGCTCACCGGTGCCAGCGGCTCGGCCGCGTGCAGCGGGCTGCACTGCACGAAGCCGGCGTTCAGGTCGCGGGCGCTCCAGGCCGCCAGGTCGGCCAGGTCACGCAGGTCACCGTGCCCCCAGGAACCGCGTGAGCGCAGCGAGTAGAGCTGTACGGTGAACCCCCAGGCCCGCTCCCGCGGCGCCGGCGCCATCGGCAGGCCGGAGGCGTCGTCCTGACCAGCAGAGTCCAGATCACTGGCGTCCTGGTCGCCGGGCGCCAGGCCGTCCTGGCCGTCGCCCAGCGCCGCCAGGATCGCGGCCAGCGTGTCCGAGCCGACCTCGACGTCGTGTCCGCGCCAGTCCCGGTAGCGTGCCGCCACCCCGTGCGCCTCGGCCCGCCGGACCAGCCCGGCCCGGTCCTCCGCGCTCACCCGCCGTCCTTTCTGCCGGTCTGCCGCAGTATGCCGTCCCACACGTCGCCCCCCGATGGCAGCCCGTTCACCCGCCCGTGCACGTCGGCCAGCAAGGCCAGCACCGGGTCGGGCGGCCGGTAGGCCGGGCCGTGCGGTGCGGTCACGTCGTAGTGGTGCACCGCCAGTTCGTTCAGCCCGAACAGCACCTGCAGCCCGGCCGGTATCGGCCCGAACTGGTGTGCCATCAGCTCGCCAGGATCGGTGGCCAGGGCGAGGAACCGGCCGACCTCATCCCGCAGGGCCAGGTCCGGGTCACCGCTGAACCGCTCGACCGCCCGCAGGTTCTCCGTGCTCAGCTCGTCCGCCGCGAACGGCGGGCTCAGGTCGCCGCCCCGGCTCTTGACGAGCTGGCCGGCGAACCGCGCGAACGTGGCGGCCAGGTGCGCGGTGACCTGGCTGACCGTCCACGCCGGGCACAGGCTCTGCTTCCCGGCCAGCGCCGGATCGGCCGCCGTGGCCAGGTACGCGGTCAGTTCGGCCCGGGTCTGCGCGGTCGCCAGCGGCCATGGCCCCCGCAACCGCGGATCGGCGGGCTGCTCTCCCTCGGTCGCCATGCGTCAACCCTTCCACACCGGCCGGGGCGGAAGGTGCCAGAGCCAGCGGCGCGGACCTCAGCTCAGGCCTTGAGCTGGGTCTCCAGGCGGGCGGCGACCTGGCGGTACCGGCTCACCGGAACCAGGTGCACGCCGTCGAAGGCGCCACTCTCGCGCAGTTTCAGCACCTGCTCACAGGCGGCGTCCACCCCGGCCATCGGGTCGGCCGCGACCTGGTCGGCCAGCGCGCCGGGTATCGCGATGTCGGGCACCGAGGCCGCCAGCCTGCGGGCCATGGCCCGGCTGGCCAGGACCATCACCCCGGCGTAGACCGGGATGTCGATGTCGTTGGCCTCCCGCCACCGCAGCAGCGCCTCCATCGAGTAGCTGACCTGAACGAACACGAAGTCGGCGGCCATCTTCCAGCGCGGCAGCGGGCGCAGGCCGGCGGCCACCCCGATCCGCCAGGCCGGCGTGCCTGCGAAGGCCGGATCGGTGCCGCAGCCGCGGGCCGTCTCGATCATCGAGCGAACGTTCAGCTCGCTGGTGCGCCCGCCGGAGGTGGGCTTGTCACCGTAGACGAACAGGAACTGGTCCACGCCGTAGGCGGCGGCGGTCAGCAGGTCGCGGCGGAAGCCCAGCAGGTTGCGGTCGCGCGAGTTCAGGCAGGCGATGCTGCGCCCGCCCATGGCCTCGACCTCGTGCGCGACCGCCACGCTGGACACGGTGGCGCGGCCGATGTGGTTGTCGGGGATCAGGAAGGTGTCGGACACCGGGCTGAGCACGCCGATCTGATGCCGCACATGCTTAAGGTCCGGCCTGGTCGGCGGTTCGATTTCGCAGATCACCTCGAACGAGCCCATGCCAGCAGGCTACGTCCCGGACTGCTTGCGGCCCAAGGTTTATATACAGCCGCCGTCCACGTGGTGACGGTCAGTGATCAGCGTCTGAACGGTTATTCAAAGTGACTGAACAGCTACCGGGTGCTCATTCATCTGTGTTTGACAAGATCCACTATTCGGATTGTCATTGCCTAACAAAAAGACCGGTCTTGCGCATGCCCGCAGGTCAGTCGAGACGGCGGTACTGGACGGCATGCCAGATGAACCTTGACAGCCGTGCGTATCGGCGTTCTAATTCTGCTTGTTAAGTAGCTGAGGAGGGCCGTGCACGGCAAAGGGTCGCCATATGACCGTACCCGGCTTTCTGTGGCGGGCCTTAGGTCACCGATTCCGCAGTCACTCTCGACGCCGGGCCAAGCGTATCGTCGCAGCTAGTCGACGCGTTCTGGTCCTGGTGCCAACGACGGACCCTTCGTTAGAGACAAGTGTGCAAGCCAGGGCCTGCCCCCACCGATGGGGACAGGTGAAATGGCTGTCGTGTGGCCCCCCGCACAGACCTCTTTCTAGTCTGCTGGCCACCGGCAAAGAGGGAGAGATGGGCTAGCTACAAAAGAAGGAGAAATGTCGATGAAGCTGTCAGGATGGCGGGGCCATCGGTTTTTGCGGGGGAGCGTCACATCCGCTGCCGCGATAGGGTTGATCGTTATCGGTGTGCCAGCGGCGGCGCTGGCCACCCATACCGGCTCGCAGGCGAAGCCTGACGGGGTCGGGCCGGGCTACCCGCCGCCGGGCGGCATCTACTCGTCGTTCACAAACTGCCCGCTGAATAACACGGTGATGGACGAGTCCACGACGTTCACGGCGTGCGTGGGCGCGAACGCGACCACCGGCTCGATCACGCTCGGCAGCATCGTCACGCCGGTCCTGCGGCCGGTGAACGTGCAGTTCGGCTTCTACACCGGGCCGGACCAGACCTACTATGCCGACGTCCTGCCGCCCATCGCGGGCACGGGGGCGCTGCTGTCTACCAGGCCGGACCTGCTCCCGGAGAGCCTGACCACCGGGCTGGGCTGCGCAACTACCACCAGCAAGACCGTCAAGGCCCTGTGCACGAAGGCGGAGAACTACGGCGGGAAATACCTCGACGTGTACGCGCTGGCGCAGTCCGACGGCCCGATCACTGACTTCGACCTGCTGAGCTGGACTCAGCCGACCAAGTTCAAGCTGATCAACCCGCTGCTGGGCAACAACTGCTACATCGGGACGCTTGGCCACCCGGTCATGCTCGCCCCGCAGCTCAGCATCAACAGCGGTGGGGTCGAAACCGACCCGAACCCGACCAAGCACCCGGACACCGAGGTCCTGGCGACCAATTCCACCGCCACCGCCACCGGCTTCTCGGTGCCGGGCGTCAGTGGCTGCGGCCCGGGTGGCGTGGCCAACATCGCGATCGACGAGGCGCTCGATGCCACGTCCGGTCTGCCCGCGGCCACCGGAAACAGCCTCACGCTGACCGGCGAGTTCGACATCGCGGTCAACACGGCAGCGGAGGACTCGGCGCTGCCCCAGCCGCAGAATGAGGCCAAGATCCTGCTGTCGGCCTTCGCGGCCAGCAGCAAGGCCCACGGCGGCCCGCAGGGGACAGTCACCCCGGTTTCCGCCGCCGCGATGCGTAACCTGCTCGAGAATCTCGCGTCGCCCAGGGCATAACCGGTAACCACAGCAAATTTGAGGGAGCACCAGCCCGAGGCTGGTGCTCCCTCGCATCTCCCGGAATTCGGACTCGAGCCCTCAGGGGGCCTGGCCGCTGACCCCGGCGCCGGACCTGATCGGCAGGATGCCCAGCGGCGAGCTGCCGTTGGTGATCTTCTTGCCGCAGACCTGGGTGGTGAACTTGGCGTAGATCGAGCTGTACTGGTCGGGCGGGATGATGCGCAGCCAGTGCGCGGTGACCGGCTGGCAGATGGACGATGGATAGTTGCCCGCGTCGGCGATCTGTATGACGGCGTGCGCGACGCTGCCCGGGGCCAGCGTGACCGTCACAGGGCGGAAGCTCGTCTCCCTGGTGGCCGCGCTGCCGATCTGGTCGCCCGCGATGTTGGTCACCCAGGACACGCCGGGGAAGCCGTACAGCGCGCAGGCGTGCGAGGAAATGTTGGTGAGGTCGATCGGCAGGTACGACGAACCCGCGGCGGCACCCCCCTGACCGCTGTCCACCTTGGCCGTCAGCGCGGACGCCGCGCACTGATTCTTGACCGCGTTCGAGGCGGGCGAGGCGGAGTTGACCGACGACTTGCCCGGCGCGTGGGACGGTGGTGACGCCGGCCCCCCGGGCGTCAGGCTGGCCGAGGCGCCGGACGGGCTGGCGCCCGACCCGCAGGCCGTCAGCAGCGCCACGATGGCCGCGCCACCGGCCAGGGCCGCGGCGGCGTGAACCCGCCGGGCCCGAGAGATTGCACTCATGATCATGCTCCCCGTATTACCGAGAGTGAACGACTCAAACCTTTACGACGTCGCTGTCCCGCGAATGGTTGCAGTGAGTTACTGAGTCCTCGTGAACAGCGCCGCCAGCGCCCACCCGAGCCAGAACCCCACGACGGCCTGGATGACCGCTATCAGCAGCGTGACCGCGACCGTGGCCACCGCGTGCGGCGGGAAACCCGCCAGCGCGGCCAAGACACGCGCGGTCGCACCGACCGGGCGGCCGCGCAGCGCCGACCACCATAGCGGCGCCGCCCACCCCGCGGCCGCGGCCAGCGCGGCCACGGGCAGAACGGCCCGCACCCGCCACCCGGCCCGCCGGCCCACCACCGCGGCCAGCCCCCCGGCCAGGAACGGCGTGAACCACAGCCCGGCCTGAGCGGTCACCGCGATCACCACGATCACGGCCAGCCCGGCGGCCAGCGTCTCGCCAGCTCGGCCGGCGGTGGCGGTCATGCCGCCGTCGGCCGCGTCCACCGTCCACCCGTCGCCGCCCGCCGCCCGCGGGCCGTAGCCCAGCGGCCCCGGCGCGGTCAGCGACGGGAACTGCCTGCGGTGCAGCCGCCCCCAGGCCCAGCTGCCCGGCGCCCCGGGCAGCTTGTGCGCCAGGTGCGCGACCGCCCGGCCGAACGCCACCCGCATCGCGTCCGCCGCGGTCCGGCTGCCCACCCTGGCGCCCGGCGGGCTGAACCCCGGGTTGGCCGGGTCGTGCAGCGTCCACGCTTCCAGATCCTCGTTCAGGCTGACCTGCCCGGCCGACAGCGACAGCTCCGCGCGGTCGCGGTTGACGGGCACGTCGTACGCGTCCCACCAGGGCTGGAACACCGCCGACAGATAGTCGCCCCAGAACGTCCACCCACCGAGGCGGCGGCCGAGCCCGCCGACATCTCGTTCCAGCCGGCCAGCAGCCGCTCGGCCGCCCACTCGTCGCCGGTCAGCGGCGCCCCGGTCTTGGAAGCCCCGGTTCTAGAGGGAGCGCTCAGCGCTACCACAGTGCCCGCTACCACAGTGCCCGCTACCACAGGGGCGGGTGCCGGTCCTTCCACGGCCGGGCCGCCTCCACCTGCGCGGACAGCGAGATCAGCGTGCTCTCGCCGCCCATCCGCCCGGCGAGCATCACCCCGATCGGCAGCCCATCGGCGGTCCAGTGCAGCGGCAGGTTCACCGCCGGCTGGCCGGACACGTTGTACAGCGCGGTGTACGGGGTGAAGCGCTTTTGCCGCTCGAAGTTCTCGGCGGGCTCGACCTGATCGAAGTACCCTACTTCGGCCGGCGGGGAGGCCAGCGTCGGGGTGAGGATCGCGTCGTAGCCGTCCAGCGTGGGCAGCGCCGAGCGCATCACGATCTGCAGGTAAGCCTGGGACATCAGCAGGTCGGGCACGGTCACCGAGCGGCCCCGCTCACGCAGGTACCTGGTCAGCGGCCGCAGCCTGGCCTCGTCGTCCGGCGCCACCGGGGCCAGCGTGGCCATCGCGTACCAGAGCGTCTCGAAGGCCGGCACCACGTCGGCGCCGAACGGCGTGGTCACGTCCTCGACCTCGTGCCCGAGGTCGGCCAGCAGGCGGCTCGCCTCCTCGTAGGCGGCCACGCAGTCCGGGTGGACGCTGCCGTCGCCCACCGGATGGGTCAGCGTGCGCCCGATCCGGAGCCGCCCGGGCTCGCGGGTCGCGTAGTCACCGAAGCTCGTGCCCTCGGGCAGCGGCGGCTGGCTGTACATGTCACCGGGCAGGTTCCCGGTCATCACGTCGAGCAACAGCGCGGCGTCGGCGACCGTCCTGGCCAGCGGGCCCTCGGTGGTCAGACCCATCAGGTCGGGCATGAGCGGCGCGTTGGAGATCCGGCCCCGGGACGGCTTGATCCCGAACAGCCCGCAGACACTGGCCGGGATCCTGATCGACCCGCCGCCGTCGTTGCCGTGCGCCGCCGGGGCCAGCCCGGCCGCCACCGCCGCGCCCGCGCCGCCGCTCGACCCGCCCGCCGACCGGCCCAGATCCCAGGGCGTGCGGGCCGGCGGCCCGACCTCGCCCTCGGTGTAGCAGGGCAGCCCGAACTCAGGCGCGGCGGTCTTGCCGATGATGACCGCGCCGGCCGCCCGGATCTTGCTGGTCACGCTGTCGTCCTCGGTGGCCACGTTGTCCGCGAACACCACCGAGCCGAACGTGTGGCGCACGCCGGCCACCATGTTCAGATCCTTGATCGGGATCGGCACGCCGGTCAGCGGCGGGAGCTGGCCGGGATCGGCCGCGTCCGCGACCGCCTTCTCCGCCGTCCTGGCCTGCTCGCGGGCGAGCTCGTGACTGACCGTGAAGTACGCCCCCACCGTGGCGTTCTTTTCGTCGATCCGGCTCAGGTAATGGTCGGTGACGGCGACCGGGGACAGCTCGCGGGAACGGATTGCCGCAGCGAGCTCACGGGCGGTGAGATCATGGATCTGGGTCATGTTACCGAATGGTAGACCCCGGCAATCGGCCTCCGCTGCCCCGCCGGGGCACCGTCGGCGCACGGTTAACAGCCCCCCCGTTGAAAGTCCTGTTATACCCGCTCCGGGGCGCCGCAAATCCTTTAACGCACGGGACAATTGCCTCATGACCTGGCTACTTGCGCCGCGTTCTAGATCAGTTACGCTGAGGTTGTGGACCCGATCACTGGGCGTCGCGTGGACCAGATGAGCGGGCAGGAGGCGGCTGGCTCCGGCTCACCAGGCCCGCCCGGCCGAAACGGCGCCAAGGACGGCGCGAACGGCGGCAATGGCCGAAGCGGCACGTCGGTGGATTCACCGAGCGTGCCATTCTGGGCGCTCGGCGGCGCCGATCGCGAACAACGCCGCCAAGAACGCACCGCCCCGGCCGGATTCGGCCGCTCCAGCCGCACCGCGGCCCAGCCGCCCGGCCGCTCCGACCGCGCCGGTTATCCCATGCCGTCTGACGGCACCGACTTCGGCCGCGACTTCGACCCGGAAACCGGGGGAACCACGGAAACCGGCGGAACCACGGAAACCGGCGGATCCAACGCAACCGGGGGGCAGCAGCGGGCCGGGGGAGCGCCGGACCAGCCAGACCAGGACCATTCGGCCCGCCGCCATGCCCGCGGCGAGATCGAGCACCTGGCCCGCGACCAGCGGGCGCCCGCCTGGCGGCGCAGGCTGATCATCGCTGTTGTGCTGGGCGTGCTGTTCACCATCTTCACCGACTGGCGGATCGGGCTGACCGTGGCCGTGCTGGCCGCGATCGTGGACGCGGTCGTCCGGTCGCGCAGCACCGCCGCCAGCTCGGCCGAGGGCCTCGTCACCAGCGCCCAGCGCAGCACGAAAAAGGAGCTGTCCAAGCTGGAGCGCTCCGGGTTCAAGGCGCTGCACATCCGCGCCATCCCCGGCAGCGACCAGGTCATCGACCACCTGCTGGTCGGCCCGACCGGGGTCTACGCCATCGACTCCGAGGAGTGGGACAAGCGGCTGCCGGTGCGGACCAGGAACGGCAGGCAGCTCTGGCACGGCCCGTACAGCCAGAAGGAACGCCTCCAGCACGCCTGCTGGGAGGCGGCCCAGGCCAGCGACCTGATCAGCAACGCGCTCGGTGAGGAGATCACGGTCAGGGCGGCGATGGCCGTCTACGGGCCCGCGATCCCGTGGGGGTTCGCCACGATCAGGGACGTGGACGTGTTCGGCAGCGACAAACTGCGCAAGTACCTGCGCAGGCACCGCGCGGGCCAGGCCATGCGGCTGGACCCGGCCGAGATCGAGCGCATCTACACGGCCGCCGACAGGGTCCTGCCCCCCAAGCGCTGAACGTGACGGCCACCCATACGCTCGTCCCGAGCGAGACCACGGTGACCGACGTGTTCAGCCGGGACCTGCCGCCCGTGCTGACCGTCGGGCCCGGTGACACGGTGACCGTGGAATCGCTCGACGCGTCCGGGTACCTGTCCCCGCAGCGGCACCCGGGCGACCGGCCGCCCAGGATGATCAGCGAGGCGCGCGGCCACTGCCTGACCGGCCCGATCGAGGTGACCGGGGCCGAGCCAGGCCAACTGCTCGCGGTGCGGCTGGTCTCGCTGCGCCCGGCCGGCTGGGGCTGGACCGTGGCCGGCGGCCGCGAGACCCGGCTGACCCGGCGGCTCGGCCTAGCCGGCGGGCCGCCGTCCTGGCTGCTGTGGGACATCGACGCCGACGGCGGCGTAGCCACCTGCGACCGCGGCTACCGGGTGGCGATCGCGCCGTTCCTCGGCGTGCTGGGGCTGCCCCCGGCCGAGCCGGGGGAGCATCCGACCCAGCCGCCCAGGGCCGCGGGCGGCGGCAACATCGACTGCCGGGAACTGGTCGCCGGTTCCACCCTGTACCTGCCGGTCACCGTGCCCGGCGCGCGGCTGTGCCTGGGCGACGGGCACGCCGCGCAGGGTGACGGCGAGGTGGCCGGCACCGCCATCGAGTGCGCGATGCGCACCGAGGTGGTGCTCGACCTGGTCACCGGCCGGCCGGTACCGGGGATCCACGCCGTGACCCCGGCCGGCCGGATCACGTTCGGCTTCAGCGAGGACCTGAACGAGGCCATGGGGGACGCGCTCGACGCCATGCTCACCTGGCTGCAGTCCCTGTACGGGCTGGACAAGCCGGCCGCGCTCGCCCTGGCCAGCCCGTCGGTGGACCTGCGTGTCACCCAGGTGGCCAACGGCGTGTGGGGCGTGCACGCGGTGCTGCCCGACGGCGCCCTGGGCTGACCGTTCAGCACCAGGCCAGCGGCCTCGCTAGGCTGGGCACCGTCACCGTACGTGAAGGCCTAGGGAGCCCAACCATGCCACCGCTTCGATCCCGCACTGTCACCCACGGCAGGAACATGGCGGGAGCCAGGGCGCTACTGCGCGCCACCGGGGTCGCCCGCGAGGACATCGGCAAGCCGATCGTCGCCGTGGCCAACAGCTTCACCGAGTTCGTCCCCGGGCACGTGCACCTGCGCGAGGTCGGCCAGGTGGTGGCGGACGCCGTGCGCGCGGCCGGCGCGATCCCGCGCGAGTTCAACACGATCGCCGTGGACGACGGCATCGCCATGGGCCACGGCGGAATGCTGTACTCGCTGCCCAGCCGCGAGCTGATCGCCGACTCGGTCGAGTACATGGTCAACGCGCACTGTGCCGACGCCATGGTCTGCATCTCGAACTGCGACAAGATCACGCCCGGCATGCTGATCGCCGCCATGCGGCTCAGCATCCCCACGGTGTTCGTGTCCGGCGGGCCCATGGAGGCCGGCCGGGCCATCACCGCCACGGGTCCCAAGCTCGACCTGATCGACTCGATGGTGGCCTCGGCCGACCCGTCGGTGTCCGACGACGAGCTGGCCAGCATCGAGGAGGCGGCCTGCCCCACCTGCGGCTCCTGCTCGGGCATGTTCACCGCGAACTCGATGAACTGCCTGGCCGAGGCGATCGGCCTGGCCCTGCCGGGCAACGGCACCACGCTGGCCACGCACACCGCCCGCAAGGCCCTGTTCGAGCGGGCGGGCCGGCTGGTGGTGGAGATCGCCAGCCGCTACTACGCCGACGGCGACGACTCGGTGCTGCCGCGCGCGGTGGCCAGCCGCGACGCCTTCGAGAACGCGATGGCCCTGGACGTGGCCATGGGCGGCTCCACCAACACGATCCTGCACCTGCTCGCCGCCGCGCACGAGGCCGGAGTGAGCTTCGGCCTCAAGGACATCGACGAGCTGTCCCGCCGGGTGCCCTGCCTGTGCAAGGTCGCGCCGAGCAGCTCCTACCACGTCGAGGACGTGCACCGGGCCGGCGGCATCCCGGCCATCCTGGGCGAGCTCGACCGCCAGGGCCTGCTCAACCGGGGCGTGCACACCGTGCACAGCCGCTCGCTGGAAGGCTTCCTCGACGTCTGGGACATCCGCCGCGACAGCGCCAGCCCGCAGGCTCGCGAGCTGTTCCACGCCGCGCCCGGGGGAGTGCGCACCACCAAGCCCTACTCGCAGAGCGCCCGCTGGGAAACGCTCGACGAGGACAAGACGGCCGGCTGTATCAGGGACGTGCCACACGCCTACTCCGCCGACGGCGGCCTGGCCGTGCTGCACGGCAACCTGGCGCCGGACGGCGCGATCGTGAAGACCGCGGGCGTGCCGGAGGACCTGCACATCTTCAGCGGCCCGGCCAAGGTCTTCGAGAGCCAGGAGGACGCGGTGGACGGCATACTCGCCGGCGCCATCAAGGAGGGCGACGTGGTCGTCATCCGCTACGAGGGCCCGCGCGGCGGCCCCGGCATGCAGGAGATGCTGTACCCGACCAGCTACCTGAAGGGCCGCGGCCTCGGCCGGGCCTGCGCGCTGATCACCGACGGCCGGTTCTCCGGCGGCACCTCGGGCCTGTCCATCTGCCACGTCGCCCCCGAGGCGGCGTCCGGCGGCCCGATCGCGCTGGCGCAGGACGGCGACACCATCGAGATCAACATCGCGCGCCGCGAGCTCACCCTGGCTGTGCCCGAGGCCGAGCTGCTCGCCCGCGCGGACCGGATCAAGGCCGAGCTCGGCTCGTTCCGCCCCCGCGACCGCCGCCGCCCGGTCAGCGCCGCCCTGCAGGTCTTCGCCGCGCTGGCCACCTCGGCCGCCACCGGCGCGGCCCGCGACATCACCCTGCTCGCCCCCTCCGACCGCCCGTGACCCCGACGCCAGTGAAGGGGGAAGGGGAGGCGGTCAGCGCCGACAGTTTCGTCCGGGACGCCCGCCCGGCCGACGCGGCGGACCTGGCCCGCATCCAGGTGGCCCGGTGGGCGTCTGGCTACCGCGGTCTCGTCCCTGACCCAGTTCTGGCCGAGATAACCACTCCTGACAATGAACGGCTTTGCCAAGAACAGTGGGCGGCCTCGCTGGCCCATCCACCGAGCAGCCGGCACCACGTGCTCGCCGCCGTCGGTGCTGGCGCGGAAGGGGCGCGGCTGGTGGCGGGGTTCGCCTCGTTCGGCCCGGCCACCGACCCCGGCCGGTGGCCCGGCACCGACGCCGAGCTGTACGTGCTCTGCGTCGCACCCGGCCAGACCGGGCAGGGTCACGGCAGCAGGCTGCTGAACGCGGCCGCCGCTACGCTGGCGCAGGACGGGTTCGGCACCGTCTGCGCGTGGATACTCGAGCAGGACACGACGGCGCGCCGCTTCCTCGAGTCCTCAGGCTGGGCCCCGGACGGCGCCCGCCAGGCGCTCGACATGGGCGTCCCCGTCCCCACCGTCCGGCTGCACGCCGCGCTCGCACCGGCTCTGGACACCTGATTAGGGGCCCCTGTTCGGCGTAGGGGGCCCCTGTTCCGCCTAGGGGTGCCTGTTCCGAGCGCGGCCGCCTGGGTAAGGATGGCCCCATGCGCGAGAACTACATCGGCGGGGCCTGGGCCCCGTCCGCGAGCGAAGCGGCCATCGACGTCGTCAACCCGGCCACCGAGGACGTCATCAACCAGGTCCCAGCGGGCCACCCGGCCGACGTGGACGCCGCGGTCGCCGCGGCCAGGAAGGCCTTCCCCGACTGGGCGGCCACCTCGCCGGCGGAGCGGGCCGGGCTGCTCGACGCCGCGCGCGGGCTGCTGGCCGAGCGCGCCGACCGGGTCGCCACGCTCATCGCCACCGACATGGGGGCGCCGCTGGCCTTTGCCAAGCAGGTTCAGGTCGGCCTGCCGATCCTGGTGCTGGCCAGCTACGTCGAGATGCTCGGCTACTACGAGTTCGGCGGCGAGCGGACCGGCAACTCGCTGATCGTCCGCGAGCCCACCGGCGTGGCCGGGCTGATCACCCCGTGGAACTACCCGCTGCACCAGATCGTGGCCAAGGTGGCCGCGGCGCTCGCGGCCGGCTGCACCGTGGTGCTGAAGCCGACCGAGGTGGCCCCGCTCGCCGCCTACGAGCTAGCCGCCATCTTCCACAAGGCCGGGCTCCCGCCGGGTGTGTTCAACCTGGTCAGCGGTACCGGCCCGATAACCGGTGAGGCCATCGCCGGGCACCAGGACGTGGACATCGTGTCGTTCACCGGCTCGGGCCGCGCGGGCAGGCGGGTCGCCGAGGTGGCCGCGCAGACCACCAAGCGGGTCACCCTGGAACTCGGCGGCAAGTCGGCCAACGTGATCCTGCCCGACGCCGACCTGGCCACCGCGGTCAAGGTAGGCGTGGCCAAGGCGTTCATCAACTCGGGCCAGAGCTGCAACGCGCTCACCCGGATGCTGGTGCCGGCCGGTCGCTGCGACGAGGCGGTGGCCGGGGCGGTGAAGGTCGCCGAGCGGTACACGGTGGGCGGCCCGTTCGAGAAGGACACCAAGCTCGGCCCGCTCGTCTCGGCGGCTCAGCTCGAACGGGTGCGCGGGTTCATCGGCCAAGGCCTGGCCGAGGGCGCCACCCTGGCCACCGGCGGCGCCGAGCCGATCGACGGCCTGGACCGCGGATACTACGTCAGGCCCACGGTGTTCAGCGGGGTCGACCCGGCCATGACCATCGCCCAGGAGGAGATCTTCGGCCCGGTGCTGTCCGTGCTGCCCTACGGATCCGAGGACGAGGCGGTCGAGATCGCCAACGGCACCAAGTACGGCCTGGCCGCCGCGGTCTGGTCCGCCGACGCCGACCACGCCACCGAAGTGGGCAGGCGGCTGCGCGCCGGGCAGGTCGAGATCAACGGCGGCCAGTTCAACCCGGTGGCGCCGTTCGGCGGCTACGGGCAGTCGGGTTACGGCCGTGAGCTGGGCGTGCACGGACTTGAGGAGTTCTTGGAGATCAAGTCGCTGCAGTTCTGACAGACTGGTCCGCGTGCGCGTCTACTTGGGATCTGATCACGCAGGATTCGAGCTGAAGTCCGCCCTGATCGAGTGGCTGGCCAGCGCCGGCCACGAACCCGTGGACTGCGGGCCGCCTGCCTTTCACGACGGCGACGACTACCCGGTGTACGTCATGCGGGCGGCGCAGGGGGTCATCAAGGACCCCGGCAGCCTCGGCATCGTCATCGGCGGCTCCGGCAACGGCGAGCAGATCGCCTCCAACAAGATCCCCGGCATCCGCGCGGCCCTCGCCTGGACCGACGAAACCGCCCGGCTGGCCCGGCAGCATAACGACGCCAACGTGCTGAGCCTGGGCGCCAGGGAGTACCCGGTGGCCGACGCGGTCGGGTTCGCCAAGGTCTTCGTCGAGACCCCGTTCTCCGGCGAGGCCAGGCACGCCCGGCGGATCCAGGAGATCGCCGAGTACGAGAAGACGGGCGAACTCCCCCCGCTCCCTGGCTGACCCGGGCCGCCCCGTACCGCGGCGGTTTGCCACCCCTAGGAGCGTCCGGGCGATCCCCTGAATCCTTGTTACTGGTGTACTTCTATGAGACTGGTGTAGGCATATGTCCCCATTCGTAGCTAATGGTGGATTTCCTCGGCGAGAATAGTTTCTCCGTACCTGGTGAGTTACACGGGCAGGAGCACGACCGACGCGGAGCGGAGGTGGCCGGTGACGGCTACAGCAGAATGCCCAGACCAGAACTCCGCACCAGAGGAACCGGTGGTGGCCGTGCTCCGGCAGCCGCAAGGCGGGTACTACGACGCGCGCCGCGGCATCTACTACACCAAGCCGGTCCTGCGCGGCTGGATGCATCTGCTCTGGTTCGTGGCCTCGCTGGTGGTTGGCACGCTGCTGCTGGTCAAGGCCCACGGCGCCGTCCGGATCACCGCGGGCGCGATCTACGCCACCAGCGTGAGCGCCTTGTTCGGGGCCAGCGCGCTGTACCACCGGGGTAACTGGACCACCGCCTGGCGGCAGCGGCTGCAGCGGCTGGACCACATGATGATCTTCTTCATGATCGCGGGCTCGGCCACTCCCGCCTTCCTGGTCGCCACCCACGGCCCACTCGGGCTGTCCTGCCTGATCGTGCTGTGGGTCCTGGCCCTGGCCGCCTGCGCGGTCCACATGGCCTGGATGAACGCGCCCGAGCTCGTGGTGGGCGCGACGTTCGTCGGCCTGGGCTGGATGGGCGGCCTGGCGATTCCCGGAGTGTGGATCCACGGCGGCCCGGCCCCCGGCATCCTGGTGCTGGTCGGCGGCCTGCTCTACACCGCCGGGGCGCTGTGCTACCGGCGCCGCAAGCCCGACCCGGTGCCGTCGGTGTTCGGCTACCACGAGGTCTTTCACACGTTCGTCTGCGCCGCCGCGGCGTGCCAGTACATCGCCATGGCCCGCCTGGTCGGCTGAACCCGCCCACCGGCGCGCCCAGCGGCCCGCGAGGACCGAACCCGTCACCGAACCCCCACCGGGCGCGCCCAAGCGGCCCGCGATGGCCGAACCGTCCACCGAACCCCCCACCGGGCGCGCCCAAGCGGCCCGCGATGGCCGTAGAGTTTGGGCATGGGTGTTGAGGAGCGCGGCGATCAGCTGCAGCCGGCGGCCGAATTGCGGGCCTCGCACGAGGACAGGGACCGGGTTGCCGAGATCCTGCGGGTGGCCGCCGGAGACGGCCGCCTGACCGCCGAGGAACTCGATCAGCGGCTGGAAGTGGCCCTGACCGCCCGCACCCAGCGCGAACTGACCGCACTCACCGTGGATCTGCCCGCCACCGCGGGTTCGGCCGTGGGCCTGACGTCCGCTCAGCCCAAGGACCTGGTCCGCATCGACACGCACAGTGGCACTGCGCGGCGGGACGGTCCCTGGGTGGTGCCGAAGGCCATGGACGTGCAGGTGACGAGCGGCAGCGTGTTGCTCGACTTCAGGGAAGCCGTGATCGCTGTCCCCGTGCTGAAGCTCCATGCCGAGGTGAAAAGCGGGAGCATCTGCCTGGTGACCAAGCCGGGAATCGTGGTCGACGCCGACGACGTGGCCGTTCGCAGCGGCAGCACGAAGATCAAGGCCCCCTGGGGTCACGACGTCCCGGTAACCCTGCGGGTGCAGGTCTCGGGCTCGGTCGGCAGCGGCAGCCTCGTCGCGCGCCCGCCCCGGCGGACCTTCTGGCAGTGGCTGCTCCGCCGCCCGGTGTCCTACGCGCCCGCACCCCGCTGAGGATCCCGCTTTACCCGTGAAACCCTCGCAGCAGCGCGCCCTGGCCGGGATCGAGGCCGAGTTGCGGCGGATGGTCCGCTACGACGACGAGTCCATCGTGAACGACAAGTGGGTGAAGCAGCGCTACGACTGCTGCTTTCCCGGCCTGACCCTGGCCCGCCAGGCCACCGTCCGCACCGCCTGGCACGAGGCCGGCCACGCCGTGGCCGCGCTGGCCGTGGGGGCCCAGTTCACCTCGGCCAGCATTCACCACGGCCACGGCAGCGAGGGCCGGGTCAACGGCATGCGGGTGGACACCGATCTGGCCTTCGTCGTCGACGCGGCCGGCCAGATCGCCGAACGCCTGATGGACTGGACCATGCTCGAACGCGACGACGACCTGCGCACCTGGCTTCCCACCTGGGCCGGCGACGGCGGCGACGCCTGGCGGTTCCGCCGCCGCCTGACCAAGCGCTTCGGCGCCGACGAGTTCGCCGCCTGGCGCTACAGCGAGCAGATGCTCACCCTGCGGCGCCTGCCCATCCGTCAGGTGGCCAGGGCCCTGCTCGTGCACCCCCGCCATCTGCCCTACGACGTGGTGGCCAGCCTCGCGGACAGCGCCTGATCACCGCTCCCCGAACTCCCAGTCGTACTGCACCATGCCGCTGTCCTGCAGTGTCCCTCCGGTGATCCGCCCGTACACCGCACGTGCACTTCCTCGCCCCAGGCGTCGTTGCGTCTGGCCAGCACCCACCTACATATGTAGAATTGACAGCATGAAGATGACCGCGTCGCTGGAGCGGGTGCTGCGGGCGTTCCTGGACGACCCGGCGGTGCCGCGGTACGGCTATGACCTGATGAAGGTGGCCGGGCTGAAGAGCGGCACCCTCTACCCGTTGCTCAGCAGGCTGGAGACCCAGAAGCTGGTCACCTCCGGATGGGAGACCCCGCGAAGCGAGGGGGAGCGGCCGCGCAAGTACTACCGGCTGACCGGCGAGGGCATCCGGGTGGCCCGGCTGAAACTCGCCCAGATCTCCTCCACACGCTCCCAGCGCGCGCCGATCCGGACCCGCCCAGCCCCCGGGAGCCTGGGATGAAGGGCGAGCAGGGCCTGCTGCGGCTGGCCGAATACCTGGTGGGCCGGGCCTGCCGGCGTCTGCCCGCCCGTGACCGAGACGAGCGGTACCGGGAGTGGACGGCCGAGTTGCCCGTCATCCTGCACGACCTCGAAGTCAGGCCCGGCCTGCGTCGCGCGGCCCGGATGCTCGGTTACGCCCTGGACACCATCCGCGGCACTGCCCTCGGGCGTGACCCGAGTCCGTCTCACGGGGGCCACCGTCTGATCAGCCGCCCGCTGACCGTGCTCCAATTCCCGATCATGGGAGCCGTCTGCTTCCTCTGGTACATAACGATCTTCGGCACGAGCCTTGAGCAGAACGGATCGTCGTGTGCCCTATGGGCGATAGCCCTGTATGCCGCATACGACATGCGGCGACGCAGGGCCTGGGCACAGATCAGTCTCATCATGGTGGTGAGCGGAGCGCTGCTCCCTACCTGGCTACTGTTCCTCAACGTGGCTCAGCGGGCCGGATGGCCGCAGGGACCACCGTGGCTGACCGACTCCGTCCGCCTTGTCACCGGCGGGTTCTTCACCCTCGGAGCCGGCATTACCCTGGTCCGTGTGATCAAGGCCCACCGCCTGCGCCGGCGGCCCCAGACTGATCGTTGAGCCTTGGCCTAGGCGCGGGTTGGCTCGGCTGGTGGCGGGGGAGAGAAGCGGCGGCCGAGGTAGCTGGAGAAGTACGGGCCGTACTTGCGCTGCAGGTCGGGCCGGCGCCAGTCCTGGCCGTCGATCGTCCCCCGGCACGACGGGGTGCCGCAGGCGCACGGCATCGACTCGTCGTGGTCGTCGAACAGCGCGTAGTCGGTGGTCAGCTCCTCACCGGGCCTGATGTCGCGCATCGCGACCAGCACGATGTTGCCGGCGAAGCCGACGTTCGGCTCGCAGGAATGGTTGATGAACAGCATCACCGGCTCGTACTCGGACTCGTCCAGCGCGGCAAGATGGAAGCCGTCGGCGATCTGAACGTCGGAGTTCTGCAGCCGCTCGGGCAGCCGCTTCAGCGTCGCGGTGTCCACGATGTGCCCGCCCTTGATCGCGACCACTTCGTCCCGGGCGATCGGCTCGACGGCTATCAGCCCCCGCCCGGAAATGCCGCTCGGCCGGCCCTTCACCGCCTTTGGCGAGATATACGTGGAGACGCTCACTGCTTCCGCCCTCCCCGGGTCCGCGATCTCCTCCGCCGCGCCCGCCGCCCGCCTTGCTCGGTCTCCGCGGCCCCAGCATCCCCCTTGGCCGGGCCGTCTCCCTTGGCCGGGCCGTCTCCTTTGACCAGGCCGTCCCCCTTGGCCGGACCGGGAGGCGGCGACGCTGGCTGCTGCGCGGGCTCCGCACTCGTCTGCCGCGCCGGTTCTGCCGCGGGCGCCCCTGCTGCCGCTGCCGCCGGTCCGGAACTGGTCGGTCCGGAACTGGTCGGTCCGGCACTGGCGGGTCCGGGACTGGTCGGTCCGGCACTGGCGGGTCCGGGACTGGTCGGTCCGGTGGTGGTCGGTCCGGTGGTAATTGGTCCGGTGGTGGTCGTCGGTCCAGTAGCGCCCGGCTCGGTGTGGGCCGGCCGCGCATCGGCCGGCGTTGTGCCAGCCGGTTCGCGGCTGGCTGGCCCGCGGGACGCGTTGCCGTTGCGTGGCTGCGCCCCCCGGCGCCGGCCCGGCCTGGCGCCGGCTCGTCCCTCTGCCTTGCCCTTCGGCTGCGGCGGCCCGTCCGATCCAGTCTTCGCCGCAGGCTCCCGCTGACCGGCCGGCCCGGGCGAACGCGGCTGGGCGGCCGGGCCGCCCGCAGCCTGATCGGCGGCCTCCGCCTCGGCCTCGTGCTCGGCGTGTGGCCTGGACACATCCCTGGCCCGCATCGCTGAACTGAGCGTGATCTTCATGCCGGGCCCGAGGCCAGCGTCGCCCCCACCGGGTCAGGCCTGCCAGCCGCGAGCAGCTCAGCCAGGGCCGGCGCGAGCCCGGCGGCCGGCACGGTGGTCTGTTCGCCGCTGGTCATGTCTCTGACCGTGACGTTGTCCTCGGCCTGCTCGGACCGCCCGTAGATCAGGCAGAACCGCGCGCCCGCGTCGCTGGCCCACTTGAGCTGCCTGCCGAGCTTCCCCGACGAGCCCATATACACGCTCGCGCGCGCTCCCACCGAGCGGGCCGCGGCGGCGAATCCGAAGCTCGCCGTGGCTAGGTCGTCACCCATCACGGTGACCGCCACGTCCAGCCGGCGGTGCCGGTCCCCGGGCCCGGCCAGCAGCCCGAGTACCCGCTCTACCCCCAGCGAGAAGCCTGTGCCGGGGACGTCGGGCCCGCCGAGCGCCTCGATCAGGTGGTCATAGCGCCCTCCGGAAGAGATCGACCCGGGCATACCGGGCGCGGTCACCTCCCAGATCCCGCCGGTGTAGTAGGACAGCCCGCGGACCATCCGCGGCGTGAACACGATTCGGCCGTCGGGCACTTGGCCGTGGGTCAGCGCCAGCAGCGTGTCGATCTCGTCGAGCCCGGCCACGCCCTCGTCGGTGGACTTGAGCGCGGTGCGCACCTGCTCGGTGGCGTCAGCCGCGGTCAGGGTCTCGACCAGCGCCTCCGCCTTGGCCTGGGCGAGCCCACGGTTCGCCAGTTCGGTGATCACCTCGGCTGGGCGGAGCTTGTCCAGCTTGTCCAGGGTGATGAGCACGCCGGTGCCGATCTCCTCGGGCACACCGAAGGCCCGCAGCAGCCCGCGCAGCGCTTGGCGCGAGTTCAGCAGCACCGTGAACTCGGCCAGACCAAGCCGGCTCAGCGCGTCGTGACCGGCGCACAGCACCTCGGCGTCGGCCAGCGGTGAATCCGACCCGAGCGTGTCGAGGTCGCACTGCGCGAACTCGCGGAACCGCCCCTTGCCCGGCCGGTCCGCGCGCCACACCGGGCCGATCGTGTACCGCTTGTATGGCGTCGGGAGCTGGCTGCCGTAGGCGGCGGCCACCCGCGCCAGCGGCACCGTCATGTCGTAGCGCAGCGCGAGATCCGCCTCGCCGGACGCCTCATGTTCGCCCCGCCGCAAAATCTTGAAGATCAGCTTGTCGCCCTCGTCCCCGTACTTCCCCATGAGCACGTCGAGGCGCTCGAAGGCCGGGGTCTGCAGCGGCTCGAAACCGTAGCTGGCAAATACGTCTTTGATGATCCTGAACGCCTCATCGCGGACCTCGAGCTCAGGCGCGAGGAAGTCACGTGTCCCCGATGGGGGGTCAAACTGCGTTGGCATGGGCCTATGCTGCCCGACGACGGGGGAGACGTCACATCGGTTTCACTCTTCGGACTGTCGGCGTCCCGCACTAGATTGGATCGCAGCGAGGCGCGAAGCGCGCGCAAGCGCGATGAGGAGGACGCCCGTGGCTGGTGAGGCGCTGCGCACCGAGGGTGCACTGCCGTCCGAACGCGGGGGATTCCGGCCCGACGCGGCGTCCGCCGTTCTCTGGCAGACGCTGCGCGACGTGGTGTCCGTCCTGGTCACCCAGACCGGGCGGGCCGAGCTGGACATCGTGGACGTCGGCGGCGGCACAGGCGGCTTCGCCGTGCCGCTCGGCCGCCTCGGGCACACGGTCACCGTGATCGACCCGAGCCCCGATTCACTGGCCGCCGCCCAGCGGCGCGCCGCCGAGGCAGGGGTGCCGCTGCGCGCCGTGCAGGGCGACGTTTCCGATCTGGCCGCCGCGACGGGCACGGCCGGCGCCGATCTCATTTTGTGTCACAGCGTGCTCGAGTACGTCGACTCGCCTGAGGCGGCGATGTCCGCGATCGCGGACATCCTGCGGCCCGACGGCGCGGTCAGCGTGCTCGCCGCAAGCGCGGTCGCAGCCGTCATCCACCGGGTGCTCACCGGCCGGTTCGACGAGGCCAGACGGCTGATCGCGGCGACGGGAACGGAACCGGATCCGTTCGGCGACCGTCCGGGCGTGACGCCGCGCCGGTTTACCCTGCCCGACGTCGTCGGGCTGATCGAGAAGGCGGGACTGCGTTCCGGACCTGGGCACGGCGTGCGGGTGTTCACCGATCTGGTGCCGAGCATGCTCACCGATACCGAGCCCGGCGCGGCCGCCGCGCTGCTCGCGCTGGAGGAGGCGGCGTCCGCGCATCCCGCCTTCCGCGGCATGGCCACCCAGTTCCACGTGCTCGGATTCCGGTAGCCATGCCCGCCGGGTTCGCCGACGACACCGGCTGCCATGTTCTGCACGCCGACATGGACGCGTTCTATGCGAGCGTCGAGATCCGTGACCGCCCCGAACTGGCCACCCTGCCGGTCATCGTCGGGGGCACCGGTGGGCGCGGGGTCGTTTTGTCCGCGACGTATCCGGCCCGGGCCTTCGGCGTCCGCTCGGCCATGCCGGTGACGCAGGCCCGCAGGCTCTGCCCGCAGGCGGTGTTCATCGCGCCGCGCCACGGCCTCTACGCCACCGTGTCCAAGGAGGTCATGGCGATCTTCCGCGAGGTGACCCCACAGGTGGAGCCGCTCGCACTGGACGAGGCGTTCCTCGACGTCTCCGGCGCGTTGCGGCGGTTGGGGCCACCCGTCGAGATCGCCCAGATGATCAGGGTGCAGGTGGCCGAGCAGCAGGGCATCACCTGCTCGGTCGGCGTGGCGAGCTGCAAGTTCATCGCCAAGATCGCCTCCGTGCACTGCAAGCCCGACGGGCTGCTGGTCATTCCCGTGGACGGGGTGCTCGGCTTCCTGCACCCGCTGCCGGTCTCCGCGCTGTGGGGGGTGGGGGAGCGGACCGGGCAGATACTCGCCCGGCTCGGCCTGCGGACCATCGGGGACATCGCGAACACGCCGGTCGCCACGCTGCAGCGCGAGCTCGGCGTGGCCCACGGATCGCATCTGGCCGCCCTGTCCTGGGGTCGCGACGAGCGCTCGGTGGTGCCGCGCACGCCGGAGAAGAGCATCGGCGCGGAGGAGACCTTCGCCAGCGACATCGACGACCCCGGCCTGATCCGCAAGGAACTGCTCAGGCTGTCCGACCGCACCGCCCGCAGCCTGCGCTCGTCCGGATGTGTGGCCCGGACGGTCGTGGTCAAGCTGCGCCTGGCCAACTTCACCACGATCACCCGGTCGCGCACGCTGCCCGAGCCGACCGACGTGGCCCGCAAGATCCACCAGACCGCCTGCGAGCTGTACGCGGCCGCCGGGCTCGACCGGGCGCGGCTGCGCCTGGTCGGCGTGCGTGTCACCGGCCTGGTCCCGGCGGCCACCTCGGCTACCCAGCTCACGCTGGACGAGCGGCCGACCCACTGGCGCGAGGCCGAACAGGCGATTGACAAGATCACCCACCGGTTCGGGGCCGACGCGGTGCGCCCGGCCGCGCTCGTCCCCGGAGAGGTCGAGCGGCTGCGCCACTCCGAGCCGCCCGAGGGTCGTCCGCCTGCCCGTCCTGGCCCCCCGTTACCCCGATGACGACAGCGATCAGAGGGATGCCAGACGCCCGTCGGCGAATTGCCGTGAGGCTGCGGGGGTACGGCCTTCCACGGGGCCCATAGAGGCTCGTATCCTGGAGAGAGGTCCCGCAACTGTGAGGTGAAGGTGATCGCAGCACGACCCGGCTCGCTCACGAGGTTGCTTGGGAGGTGCCG
>DATAWQ010000025.1:0-2105 GCA_036267135.1 Streptosporangiaceae bacterium
CCTGCTGCGCCACCGCATCCTCCTCGGATTAAGCCACACACGGTCACCACCGAAAGTGCGACAGAGCCAAGTTGTCTGTGTAAGTGATCTTGGGCTGGGTTAGCTGAGGTAGGGGGCGAGCCGGTCGGGGTAGTGCAGGGCGAGGGCGCCGAGGGCTTGTTTCCAGCCTTGGACGACGGCGCCTTCGACGAGGCGGGCGGGGGCTTTGCGGGTGCCGCGGGGGGTGCCTTTTTCGGCGGCGCGGGCCCGGGCTCGTTTGTCTTCGATGTCGCGGATGGCCAGCCACAGCAGCTTGATGACGGCGTCGTCGCCGGGGAAGTGGCCCCGGTTCTTGATGATCTTGCGGAGCTGGTAGTTCAGCGACTCAATCGCGTTGGTCGTGTAAATGATCTTGCGGAGCTCCGGGGGGAACGCCAGGAACGGGATGAACCGTTCCCAGGCCCGTTCCCAGGCCTGCACCGTGGCCGGGTAACGGCGCCCCAGGTCAGAGTCCGCGAAGGCCAGCAGTTCCATCTCAGCGATCTCAGCGGCCGGGGCGGTATAGACCGGCCGCAGCGCCGCGGCGACTTTCTTGCGGTCGCCGTAGGACACGAACCGCATCGAGGACCGCAGCAGGTGCACGGTGCAGGTCTGCACCATCGCGGCCGGCCAGGTCGCCTCGATCGCCTCGGGGAACCCGGTCAGGCCGTCACAGCACACGATCAGCACGTCGCGGACGCCGCGGTTGCGCAGCTCGGCGCAGACCCCGGCCCAGAACTCGGCGCCCTCGGTGGCCTGGACCCAGATGCCCAGCACGTGCTTGATGCCGTCCAGGCCGATCCCCACGGCGATGTGGGCGGCCTTGTTACGAACCTGGTGGCCGTCGCGGACCTTGACCACCAGGGCGTCCAGGTAGATCACCGGGTAGAGCTCTTCCAGTGGCCGGCCCTGCCAGGCTTTGACCTCCTCCGCGACGGCGTCGGTGATCGTGGAGATCGTGTCATGCGACAGCTCGGTGCCCAGGGTGCGGGCCAGGTGATACTGGATGTCGCGGACGGTCATCCCGCCCGCGTACAGGGAGATGATCATCTCATCCAGGCCCCCGGCCCGCCGGGTGCCTTTGGGCACCAGGGCCGGGGTGAAGGTGCCAGCCCGGTCCCGGGGCACCGCCAGCGGCACCCGCCCCACCTCGGTCTCCAGCGTCTTGCCGCTGGTGCCGTTCCGGGAGTTCGGGGTGCCCCGCCCGGCCGGGTCGCCCTTGTCATAACCCAGATGGCTGGTCAGCTCCGCGGCCAGGCCCCGCTCCAGCACCGCCTTGACCATCTCCGGCAAGAACCCGCCCTCACCGGTCAGCGCCAGCTCACCACTTTCAGCGCGCTTGACCACCCGGTCCAGCACCCCAGCCTCGGCCAGCTCCTCCACCATCGCCCGCGCCGCACCCGGCTCCCCGGCGCCCACTCCATCATCGGTCATGGTCATCTGTGTACTCCTTCACTAAGAAATGATCTTGTACACAAACCATCTGACACGCCCGCTGGCCGTGCATCAGCCGAACCTGCGGCTGTTCGGCGACAGCGACAGCCGCGCCCAGTACGGCTACCGGCTCATCACCGGGGCCTACTCCACGTCGCTGTGGCGGATGACCTTCGGTCTCGCCCCACGGATCGAATGGGACGCCCGGATCAAGGGCCGGGGCGTGGCCGGGATCGGGGAAGCCGAAGAACTCATCCACGCCGTCCAGCTCGCCTGGATGCCCGCCACCGAGCGCCGCCGCTACGCCCTGACCGGGCCGCCGCCGCCGGACTGGTTCGCCGCTATGCAGCCCGCCCCCTGGATCGATGAACACGTGGTCGGGGAGGGCCGAAAACTGGCCGGGGTGTCCCTGGTGACTGTCCCACCCGGACGGCACGCCCACATACCAGCGGAAACACCACCGGATGTCCCGGCCGATGTCCCGGCGGGCGTCCCGGCCCCGCGCCGGGCCGACTGGCTTGGAACGGCTCCCGACAGCACGCCCAGCCCGGCCGCCGAGCCGGGACCGGATGCCATCATCGGTGTCCCCGCCGCCGCCCGGCTCCTGGGCTACGACAAGCCCGAGTCCTTCCGCCGCGCCCGCACCCGCCACC
>DATAWQ010000026.1:0-67553 GCA_036267135.1 Streptosporangiaceae bacterium
CGGCCAGGTCGTCATCAAGCCGGGCACCAACACCCCGCACACCGAGTTCATGGGCCAGGTCTACATCCTGTCCAAGGACGAGGGCGGGCGGCACACGCCGTTCTTCAACAACTACCGGCCGCAGTTCTACTTCCGCACCACGGACGTCACCGGGGTCGTCTACCTGCCCGAGGGCACCGAGATGGTCATGCCCGGCGACAACACCGAGATGCGGGTCGAGCTGATCCAGCCCATCGCCATGGAGGAGGGCCTGCTCTTCGCCATTCGCGAGGGCGGCCACACCGTGGGTTCGGGCCGGGTCACGAAGATCATTAAGTAACTCCAGCCTGAACGGTGGCCACCTTGGCCGCCACGGCAAGCTGGCCACCGTTCAGATAGAGCTAAGAAGATCCACAGCGGCATCAAGAGTAAGGACACAGAAGCCTTATGGCGGGACAGAAGATCCGCATCCGGCTCAAGGCATATGACCACGAGGTCATCGATGACTCGGCGCGCAAGATCGTCGACACGGTGACCCGGACCGGCGCGCGGGTGGCCGGGCCGGTGCCGCTGCCCACGGAGAAGAACGTGTACTGCGTCATCAGGTCGCCGCACAAGTACAAGGACTCGCGTGAGCATTTCGAGATGCGCACGCACAAGCGGCTGATCGACATCATCGACCCAACGCCCAAGACGGTCGACTCGCTGATGCGGCTCGACCTGCCGGCCGGCGTCGACATCGAGATCAAGCTCTGAGGTACGGACCGATATGACCAAGCAAGTCAAGGGAGTCCTGGGCACCAAGCTCGGCATGACTCAGATCTTCGATGATGAGGGCCGGATCGTGCCGGTGACGGTGGTCAGGGCCGGGCCGTGCGTGGTGACCGCCGTTCGCACCGCCGAGCGCGACGGTTACGCCAGCGTGCAGTTCGGCTTCGGCGAGATCAACCCGCGCCGGGTGACCAAGCCCGTGGCCGGCCACTTCGCCGCGGCCGGGGTCACCCCCCGCCGATACCTGGCCGAGCTGCGCACGTCGGACGCCAGCGAGTACACGCTCGGCCAGGAGATCACCGCCGAGGTGTTCGCGGCCGGCCAGCTCGTCGACGTGACCGGCAAGAGCAAGGGCAAGGGCACCGCCGGGGTGATGAAGCGGTACGGCTTCAAGGGCCTGTCCGCCTCGCACGGCACCCAGCGCAAGCACAGGTCGCCGGGCTCCATCGGCGCCTGCGCCACCCCCGGGCGCGTCTTCAAGGGCGTGCGGATGGCCGGCCGGATGGGCAACGAGCGGATTACCGTGCAGAGCCTGACCGTGCACGCCGTGGACGCCGAGCGCGGGCTGCTGCTCATCAAGGGTGCGGTGCCGGGCTCCAAGGGTGGCCTGGTGCTGGTGCGCAGCGCGGTCAAGAAGCCGGTCACCGCGACAGAGCTTGCCGGCGCGTCTTCGACACGACGAAACACGGAGGATGCGGCGTGATGAAGACGGTAGACATTGTCTCGCCCGGCGGCGACAAGGCCGGCACCGCCGACCTGCCTGACGCGGTGTTCGACGCCCAGGCCAACGTCCCGCTGATGCACCAGGTCGTGGTGGCCCAGCAGGCCGCGGCCCGGCAGGGCACGCACGCTACCAAGACCCGCGGCATGGTCCGCGGCGGTGGCAAGAAGCCTTACCGGCAGAAGGGCACCGGCCGGGCCCGCCAGGGCTCGATCCGCGCGCCGCAATACGTCGGCGGCGGCACGGTGCACGGCCCGCAGCCCCGGTCTTACGCGCAGCGGACACCCAAGAAGATGAAGGTGGCCGCGCTGCGGGGCGCGCTGTCCGAGCGGGCCCGCAACGACCGGGTGCACGTGGTCAGCGGCTTCGCCGGGTCCGACTTGCCCAGCACCAAGGACGCGGTCGCGCTGCTGACCTCGGTCACCGGGACCAACCGGGGTGCCGGTGCGCTGGTCGTGCTGCACCGCGACGACGAGACCGGCTGGAAGAGCCTGCGCAACGTGCCGGCCGTGCACGTGCTGCACGAGGACCAGCTCAACACCTACGACGTGTTGGTCAGCGATTACGTGGTGTTCACCGAGCAGGCGCTGACGGCCTTCCTGGCCCGTACCGGGAAGAACACCGGCAGTGCCATTCAACACGGGGAGGCACAGGCGTGAGCGTTGGCCGGATCGCGAACCCGCGCGACATCTTGATCAGGCCGGTCATCTCGGAGAAGAGCTACCGGCTGGCCGACGACGGCAAGTACACCTTCCTCGTCTCGCCGGACGCGAACAAGACACAGATCAGGCAGGCTGTGGAGGCCGTCTTCACAGTCCGGGTCACCGGTGTGAACACGGCCAACCGGCAGGGTAAGCGCCGCAGGACCAGGTACGGCTGGGGCAAGCGCCCCGACACCAAGCGCGCCATCGTCAGCCTCGCCGAGGGAGACAGGATCGACCTGTTCGGCCCGATCAGCTAGCCCGCCGGGCAGTCATCCATAGGAGATCACAGCAGTCATGGGCATCCGCAAGTACAAGCCGACAACCCCCGGCAGGCGGGGGGCGAGCGGCTCCGACTTCGCCGAGATCACGCGAAGCGAGCCGGAGAAGTCTCTAGTCCGCCCCCTGCACTCCAAGGGCGGCAGGAACGTGCATGGCCGGATTACCACCAGGCACCAGGGTGGTGGCCACAAGCGCGCCTATCGCGTGATCGACTTCCGCCGCGCGGACAAGGACGGCGTCCCGGCCAAGGTGGCGCACATCGAGTACGACCCGAACCGGACCGCCCGGATCGCCCTGCTGCACTACGCGGACGGGGAGAAGCGGTACATCATCGCCCCGGACGGCCTGCACCAGGGTGACCAGGTGGAGAACGGCCCGGGCGCGGACATCAGGCCGGGCAACTGCCTGCCGATGCGCAACATCCCGACCGGCACGGTCGTGCACGCGATCGAACTGCGGCCAGGCGGTGGCGCGAAGATCGCCCGCAGCGCGGGCTCGCGGGTCCAGCTGCTGGCCAAGGAGGGCAGCTACGCGGCGCTCCGGATGCCGTCCGGCGAAATCCGGCGGGTCATGGTCGCCTGCCGGGCCACGGTCGGCGAGGTCGGCAACTCCGAGCAGGGCAACGTCAAGCTCGGCAAGGCGGGCCGCAACCGATGGAAGGGCAAGCGCCCGACCGTCCGCGGCGTCGCGATGAACCCCGTCGATCACCCGCTCGGTGGTGGCGAGGGTAAGACTTCGGGCGGCCGTCACCCGGTCAGCCCTTGGGGGCAGCCGGAAGGCCGCACCAGGAAGGCACACAAGCCGAGCGACCGGCTCATCACCCGCCGGCGCAGCAGGAAGAAGCGGTAGGAGCAGCTCGCGATGGTTCGTAGTCTTAAGAAGGGCCCGTTCGTCGACGACCACCTGATGAAGAAGGTGGACGTGCAGAACGACAAGGGCACCAAGAACGTGATCAAGACGTGGTCACGGCGTTCAATGATCGTCCCGGCGATGCTGGGGCACACGATCGCCGTGCACGACGGCCGTAAGCACGTGCCGGTGTTCATCACCGAGGCGATGGTCGGCCACAAGCTGGGGGAGTTCGCGCCTACCCGCACCTTCCGCAGCCACGTCAAGGACGACCGGCGAAGCCGCCGGTAGGCCGAGGAGGACAGGACACCGATGCAAGCGACGGCTAAGGCCCGGTACATCCGCGTCACGCCGCGGAAGGCGCGCCGCGTGGTGGATCTCATCCGTGGGATGCCTGCGGCAGACGCCCAGGCGGTGCTCCGCTTCGCCCCTCAGTCGGCCAGCGACCCGGTCGGCAAGGTGCTCGCCAGCGCGATCGCCAACGCCGAGCACAGCGGCACCAGGCCGGACCTGAGCGAGCTGCGGGTGACCCGCGCCTGGGTGGACGAGGGGCCGACGCTCAAGCGGTTCCGTCCCAGGGCACAGGGCCGCGGTTACCGGATCAACAAGCGGACCAGCCACATCACCGTCATCGTCTCCGACGAGGCCAATGGCGCGAAGAAGGAGAGGACCCGCTAGTGGGCCAGAAGGTGAACCCGCACGGGTTCAGGCTTGGCATCACTACCGACTTCAAAAGCCGGTGGTACGCCGACAAGCTGTACAAGGACTACGTGGCGGAGGACGTGGCCATCCGCCGGATGCTGCAGCGCGGCATGGAGCGGGCTGGCATCTCCAAGGTCGAGATCGAGCGGACCAGGGACCGGGTGCGGGTGGACATCCACACCGCCAGGCCCGGCATCGTGATCGGCCGTCGTGGCGCCGAGGCCGACCGCATCCGCGGCGACCTGGAGAAGCTGAGCGGCAAGCAGATCCAGCTCAACATCCTCGAGGTCAAGAACCCCGAGATCGACGCCCAGCTTGTCGCGCAGGGCGTGGCCGAGCAGTTGTCCAGCCGCGTTTCGTTCCGCCGGGCCATGCGCAAGGCGATGCAGAGCGCGATGAAGGGCAACGCCAAGGGCATCAGGATCCAGTGCTCGGGCCGCCTGGGCGGCGCGGAGATGTCCCGGTCGGAGTTCTACCGCGAGGGCCGGGTGCCGCTGCACACGCTGCGGGCCAACATCGACTACGGCTTCTACGAGGCACGCACCACGTTCGGCCGGATCGGCGTGAAGGTCTGGATCTATCTGGGTGAGGCGCCGCTGACCCGCGCCGAGCGGCAGGCCGCGCAGCTCGCGCAGCGGGCCGACCAGCGCCGGGACCGGCCGCCGCAGCGGCGGGCCGGCACCGGCAGGCGCCCCGGCGGCCAGGGCGGGCCTCCCGGCGGGCCGGGTGGCGGTCGGCAGCCCCGCGGCGAGGGGCAGGCCCAGCAGCGCGCGCCCCAGCAGGCCGAGGCCCCATCCGCGCCGGCCGAGCCCGCGGCGTCGCCCGAGAAGCCAACCAGTACAGAGGAAAGCTGAGTCATGCTCATCCCACGCAGGGTTAAGCACCGCAAGCAGCACCGGCCCGGCCGGTCCGGCATGGCTACCGGTGGCACCAGGGTGACGTTCGGCGAGTACGGTGTCCAGGCGCTCGAACACTCGTACCTGACCAACCGGCAGATCGAGGCCGCCCGTATCGCCATGACCCGGCACATCCGGCGTGGCGGGAAGGTGTGGATCAACATCTACCCCGACCGACCGCTGACCAAGAAGCCGGCCGAGACCCGGATGGGTTCCGGCAAGGGCTCGCCGGAGTGGTGGATCGCCAACGTCAAGCCGGGCCGGGTCATGTTCGAGCTGTCCGGCGTGTCCGAGACGGTCGCCAGGGAGGCGCTCCGGCTGGCCGCGCACAAGCTGCCAATGAAGTGCCGGTTCGTGAAGCGAGAGGCGGGTGACGCGTGATGGCAGACAGCATAAGCGCTACCCAGCTAAGGACGCAGACCGAAGAGGAGCTCAACATCAAGCTGGCCGAGGCCAAGGCGGAGCTGTTCAACCTCCGCTTCCAGGCCGCCACCGGGCAGCTCGAGAGCCACGGACGGCTGCGCGCGGTGCGTAAGGAAATCGCCCGGATCTACACGGTGAAGCGCGAGCGCGAGCTCGGCATCGTCACCGTGATCGACGATGCGGGCGTGGACGACGAACGGCATCCGGCGCTGGTGGCTCAGTCCGAAGGGGCGCAGGCCGAGGAGGAGACCGACAGTGAGTGAGGCACAGGCGTCTGACACACGGGCGGCCGCCACGGCGCGCGACGCCGGGCACGAAGGCCGTGCCTACCGGAAGACCCGGGAGGGCCTGGTCGTCAGCGACAAGATGGACAAGACCGTTGTCGTCTTGGTCGAGGACCGGGTCAAGCACCCCAAGTACGGCAAGGTCATCCGGCGCACGAAGCGGTACAACGCGCACGACCCCGCGAACGACTGTGGGGTCGGCGACCGGGTGCTGCTGATGGAGACCAGGCCGCTGTCGGCCACCAAGCGGTGGCGCGTGGCGGAAATCCTTGAGAAGGCCAAGTAATCACGGCCTTCAGGCCGGTGTGAAGAAGCAGGAGTTGACGTGATCCAGCAGGAGTCGCGGCTCAAGGTCGCCGACAACACGGGAGCCAAGGAGATCTTGTGCATCCGCGTGCTCGGCGGTTCGGGTCGGCGATACGCGGGAATCGGTGACGTCATCGTGGCGACCGTGAAAGATGCCATTCCCGGCGCGCCCGTGAAGAGAGGCGAGGTCGTCAAGGCCGTCGTCGTCCGCACCCGCAAGGAACGCCGCCGCGTAGACGGCTCCTATATCCGCTTCGACGAGAACGCCGCGGTGCTGATCAGGGACGGCGGGGACCCACGCGGTACCCGCATCTTCGGCCCGGTCGGCCGCGAGCTGAGGGAGAAGCGCTTCATGCGGATCATCTCACTCGCCCCGGAGGTGCTGTGATGGCCAAGATCAAGAAAGGTGATCACGTGCTGGTCACCGCCGGTGCGGACCGTGGCCTGGAAGGCACGGTCATCCTGGTGTACCCGGACAGGGACAAGGTCCTCGTCCAGGGCGTCAACATGATCAAGAAGAACACCAAGGTCACGCACCAGGGGTACCGGGGCGCCAAGGAGGGCGGCATCGTCCACCAGGAGGCACCCGTCCACGTGAGCAACGTCCAGTTGATCGACCCAGAGACCAAGAAGCCGGTCCGGGCCGCCTTCAGGTTCGATGACAACGGCAACAAGATCCGGACTGCCGGTCCGGGGGGCAAGGACATCTGATGCCAGCGAGTACGAAGCAGGCCAAGCCGAAGGCTGATGCGGCCGGTCAGGGTGCCGGTAACGGCAAGCCCGCGCCGCCGCCGAGGCTGAAGGAGCGTTACCGGGCCGAGGTCGCGCCCGCGTTGCGCGAGGAGTTCGGCTACAGCAACGTGATGCAGATCCCGGGGCTGTCCAAGATCGCCGTCAACATGGGTGTCGGCGAGGCGGCCAGGGACGCCAAGCTGATCGAGGGCGCGGTGCGCGACCTCTCCCTGATCACCGGCCAGAAGCCGGCCGTGGCCAAGGCGAAGAAGTCGGTGGCTCAGTTCAAGCTCCGCGAGGGCATGCCGATCGGCGCGCACGTGACGCTGCGCGGCGACCGGATGTGGGAGTTCTGCGACCGGCTGCTGACCATCGCGCTGCCGCGGATCCGTGACTTCCGCGGCCTGTCCGACCGGCAGTTCGACGGTCGCGGCAACTACACGTTCGGCCTGAACGAGCAGTCGATGTTCCACGAGGTCGACCGCGACCAGATCGATCGGCAGCGGGGGATGGACATCACCCTGGTCACCACCGCGACCACCGACGAAGAGGGCCGTTCGCTGCTGCGGCGGCTCGGATTCCCTTTCAAGGAAGGTTAAGAGGAGTTGGCGAAAAAGGCACTGATCGCCAAGGCCAAGCGGAAGCCTAAGTTCGCCGTGCGGGCCTACACGCGATGCTCGCGATGCGGGCGGCCTCGCGCCGTGTACCGCAAGTTCGGCCTCTGCCGCATCTGCCTGCGGTCCATGGCCCACCGGGGCGAGCTCCCAGGCATCACGAAGTCAAGCTGGTAATTGAATTAGTAACCGACCCGGGCGCTACGGCGCCCACCGACCACGCCGGAGGTCCCGGCCGTCTTGCGGCGGCGGGAAACCGTGGCGAGGAGGGGCCACGAGGCCATGACAATGACCGACCCGATCGCAGACATGCTCACTCGTCTGCGAAACGCAAATTCGGCGTACCATGACACGACCGGCATGCCGTATTCGAAGATCAAGTCGCACATCGCGGAAATACTCAAGCAAGAGGGTTACATCGCGGACTGGCGCGTGGAGGACGGCGAGGTCGGCAAGAATCTCGTGGTTTCGCTCAAGTTCGGCCCGACGCGCGAGCGCTCGATCGCTGGGCTCAAGCGTGTCTCCAAGCCTGGACTGCGGGTGTACGCGAAAAAGGACGGCCTGCCCCGGGTGCTCGGTGGCCTGGGCGTCGCGATCATCTCCACATCGGCTGGCCTGATGACCGACAGGCAGGCGGGCAAGCGTGGCGTGGGCGGGGAAGTCCTCGCCTACGTCTGGTAAGGGGAGCACGATGTCGAGAATCGGGCGCATGCCCGTGACCGTGCCGAGTGGCGTCGATGTCTCCATCGACGGCCGCGAGGTGATCGTCAAGGGCCCGAAGGGCATGCTGCGGCACACCGTCGCGGTGCCTATAGAGGTGGCCAAGAACGACGGTGTGCTGACCGTGACCAGGCCAAACGACGAAGGAAACGTCCGTGCCCTGCACGGCCTGTCCCGCTCGCTGATCGCCAACATGATCACCGGCGTGACCGACGGCTACCGTAAGACCCTGGAGATCGTCGGGGTCGGCTACCGGGTGCAGGCGCGGGGCAAGGACCTTGAGTTCTCCCTGGGCTACAGCCACCCGGTGATGGTGGTCCCGCCCGACGGCATCACGTTCCGGGTCGAGGCGCCCACCAGGTTCGTGGTCGAGGGCATCGACAAGCAGCAAGTGGGCGAGATCGCGGCCAACATCCGGAAGCTGCGCAAGCCGGATCCGTACAAAGGCAAGGGTGTGCGGTATCAGGGCGAATTGGTCCGGCGCAAGGTCGGGAAGGCTGGTAAGTAAGACATGGCTGGCACTAAGACTGCGACTGGCCCGCGTACCGCGGGCTCCCGAGCCGGGGGCACCCGTGCGGACGGCCGGGGCAGCCGCTCGACCCAGCGGGCCCGGCGGCACCTGCGGGTGCGCAAGCGGGTAACCGGGGCACCGGTCCGCCCCCGCCTGGTCGTGACCAGGTCGGCCCGGCACACTTTCGCCCAGTTGATTGACGACGTGGCCGGGCACACGCTGGCCGCGGCGTCCAGCCTGGACGCGGAGGTCCGCGGCGCGGGCGGCGACAAGAAGGCCAAGGCCCGCAAGGTCGGCGAGCTGCTCGCCCGGCGGGCGGCCGAGGCCGGCGTCAGCGCGGCGGTGTTCGACCGGGCTGGCTACCGGTACCACGGCCGCGTCGCCGCGCTGGCCGACGGCGCCCGCGAGGGTGGGCTGAACCTGTGATGACCAAAGAGAAGAGGATGAACTGATGCCAGGCGCACCGCGGCGCGGCTCGGCCGGTGGCGGTGGTGAGCGGCGCGAGCGCCGTGACGACCGCCGGGGCGGGTCCACCGAAAAGTCCGCTCAGTACCTGGAGCGCGTGATCACCATCAACCGTGTGGCCAAGGTGGTCAAGGGTGGCCGGCGGTTCAGCTTCACCGCACTGGTCGTGGTCGGCGACGGCAACGGCATGGTCGGCGTCGGCTACGGCAAGGCCAAGGAGGTGCCCACGGCGATCGCCAAGGGCGTCGAGGAGGCCAAGAAGCACTTCTTCAAGGTGCCCCGCATCGCCGGCACGATCCCGCACATGGTGCAGGGTGAGGCCGCCGCCGGGGTCGTGCTGCTCAAGCCGGCCAGCCCGGGAACCGGCGTCATCGCCGGCGGCCCGGTCCGCCGGGTGCTCGAGTGCGCGGGTATCAAGGACGTGCTGTCCCGGTCGCTCGGGTCCTCGAACCCGATCAACGTGGTGCACGCCACGGTGACCGCGCTGAAGAGCCTGAAACGGCCTGAGGAGATCGCGGCCAAGCGTGGCCTGCCGATCGAGGACGTCGCCCCCGCGGCCATGCTGCGCGCTCGCGCCGCCGCGGGCGCCAACTAGCGGGAGACGGACATGGCACGGTTGAAGGTCACCCAGGCGAAGTCGAAGATCGGCGGCACCCAGGCCCAGCGGGCCTCGCTCCGGTCGCTCGGGCTCAAGCGGGTGGGCGACGTCGTCATCCGTGACGACAGGCCCGAGTTCCGCGGCATGATCAAGGCGGTGCGCCACCTGGTCACCGTCGAGGAGGTTGACTGACATGGCAGAAGCCAGCAAGGGAGACGCCGGCACCGGCGCTACCCAGAGCCCTGCCTCGAACCGGGCAGGGCTGAGGGTTCACCACCTCCGGCCGGCGCCAGGAGCCCGCTCCAGCCGGATGCGGGTCGGCCGAGGCGAGGCCTCGAAGGGCAAGACGGCCGGCCGGGGCACCAAGGGCACCAAGGCCCGCGGTCAGGTTCCGGCCAGGTTCGAGGGCGGCCAGATGCCGCTGCACCGCAGGCTCCCCCAGTTGCGGGGTTTCTCGAACGCGCTGTTCAAGACCAGCTACCAGGTGGTCAACACCGGCAGGCTGGCCGAGCTGTACCCCGATGGTGGGGACGTCACCCCCGACGACCTCGTCAGCCGGGGTGCGGTACGCGCGGGCGAACTGGTGAAGGTGCTGGGCAACGGCGACGCCTCGCCGGGCCTGCGGGTGACCGCACACGCCTTCTCTGCGTCGGCGCGAGAGAAGATCGAAGCGGCCGGGGGGACCGCGACGATGCTTTAAACCTCTGACGGCCGCCGCGGCACCCCCCGAGGGGCTACCGGCGGCTAACCGGCGGCTGTTAGAGTGCGCCGAGCGGGTTAGACTGCGGCGATTGCTACCGTCGCGATCCCGCCGACGCGAACCTTGACCCTTCGATCCAAGGACGGCGCATGCTGACCGCGTTCATCCGGGCGTTCCGAACGCCCGACCTGCGCAGGAAGCTGCTTTTCACACTCTTCATCATTGGGGTCTTCCGGCTCGGGTCCACGTTGCCCACGCCCGGCATCTCGGTGAAAGCTGTCAACGCGTGTGTGAACGCGGCTACCACGAGCGGTAGCACGGCAAACGTCTACCAGCTCGTGAACCTGTTCAGCGGCGGCGCGCTGCTGAAACTCACGGTGTTCTCGCTGGGCATCATGCCCTACATCCAGGCGAGCATCATCATGCAGTTGCTCGCCGTGGTCATCCCGCGGCTGGAGACGCTGCAGGATGAGGGCCAGGCCGGGACCGCGAAGATCACCCAGTACACCCGCTACCTGACCGTCGGGCTGGCCATCCTGCAGTCCACCGGCGTGGTGGCGCTGGCCAGGTCGGGCAAGCTGTTCACCTCCTGCAGCAAGTCGCTGCTGGTGAACAACGGCACGTTCACGATCGTCACGATGGTGATCATCATGACGGCCGGTACCGCCGTGATCATGTGGCTGGGCGAACTGATCACCGACCGCGGCGTCGGCAACGGGATGTCGCTGATGATCTTCACTCAGGTCATCGCCGTGTTCCCGTCCGAGCTGCAGAACATCTACCGGGCCAAGCACGCGTTCGCGCTCATCGTCACGATCGCGGTCGGCGTGGCCATCATCGGCTTCATCGCGTTCATGGAACAGGCCCAGCGCCGGATCCCGGTGCAGTACGCCAAGCGCATGGTGGGCCGTCGGATGTACGGCGGGACGTCGACCTACATCCCGATGAAGGTCAATCAGGCCGGTGTCATCCCGGTCATCTTCGCCTCGTCGCTGCTATACATCCCTCAGTTGGCCGCGTCGCTGTTCGGTAATACCGCCCATCCCCAGGGCTGGGTGACGTTCATCGACAAGTACCTGGCCCAGCAGAGCTCGGCCTGGTACATCGGTGCGTTCTTCGTGTTGATCATCTTCTTCACGTACTTCTACGTGGCGATCTCGTTCAACCCGGAGAAGGTCGCGGACAACATGAAGAAATACGGCGGGTTCATCCCGGGCATCAGACCCGGTCGGCCCACCGCCGAATATCTCCAGTACGTGCTTTCAAGAATCACCGCGCCCGGTTCGGTGTACCTGGGTTTCGTCGCGCTCGTCCCGATGGTTGCGCTCGCCTTCGTCGGAGTAGGCAACACGATCCCGTTCGGTGGTACCCCGATCCTCATCGCTGTCGGGGTTGGCCTGGACACCGTGAAGCAGATCGAGAGTCAGCTTCAGCAGCGTAACTACGAGGGCTTCCTTCGATAGTGCGCATCGTCCTCGTCGGGCCTCCCGGTGCGGGCAAGGGGACACAGGCCCAGTTCATAGCGTCGCATCTGGCGATCCCGAAGATCTCGACAGGTGATATCTTCCGTGACAACGTCACCAAGGGCACGGCGCTGGGCCGCAAGGCGAGGTCCTACATGGAGCGCGGTGACCTCGTGCCCGACGAGGTGACCATCGCGATGGTGCGGGACCGGCTGAGCGAGGACGACGCGCAGCCCGGCTTCCTGCTCGACGGCTTCCCCAGGAACGTGCCGCAGGCCGAGACCCTGGAGAAGATGCTGTCGGAGTGGGAGACCAAGCTGGAGGTCGTGCTCGAACTCGTCGTGGACGACGACGAGGTGGTGCGCAGGCTGTCGGGCCGCCGCACCTGCCACCGCTGCGGTCGCGTCTGGCACGTCCTGTTCGATCCCCCGGCCCGCAAAGACGCCTGTGACGACTGCCGCGGTGATCTGTTCCAGCGCGACGACGACCGTGAAGAGACGATCAGGCACCGCATCGAGGTCTACCAGGACCAGACGTCTCCCCTGGTCGCCTACTACGCCGACCAGGGCATCCTCCAGGGCATCGACGCCACCGGCCCGGTCGAAGAGGTAACCGACCGCGCCATGAGCGCACTGCGACGGTTTATTAGTTAACACTCGGCTCCCAGACAGCACTGTGGCCGGCCCCCGTGAGGGGCCGGCCACAGTGTGTGGGGGGTAGGGGTGTGGGGGGTAGGGCGTCTACTTGGAGAAGTACCAGTACTCAGGCAGGAACGTGAGGTATGGGTTGAACGTGACCCCATGCAGGTTCTTCACGACCGGCTGGACCGAGTAGGCCGTCGGGAACCAGATGAAGGGCAACTGCTGCGCGGTGTACGTCGCATACTGATGGAACAGCGTCAGGCTGCTGTTGCTCTCCACCTCCGAGATGAGCCTGTCCTCCTCCGAACTCGAGTAACTGTCCGTGTTGGACGACGCGCCGGTTGCGAACAGCGGCTCGCCCGTTGGCTCGAAGCCGGGGCCGTTGTACGCCCAGCCACTGAGGTCGGACACCTCCCACTTCGTGCTCGTGTTGACAGCCGTACCGATCACGGTGTTGTACGACTCGCCGACCAGGCTGATCTGGATCCCGGCCTCCGCCGCGTCCGACTTGTACACCTCGACCTCCTGCTGCGCGGTCGAGATCCCTGTCACGTAGGACATCGTGAATTTCGCCTGGGTGCCCTTCGCGATCCCGGCGCCGCACTTGGCTGGCACCTGACAGGTCATGACTCCGCCCACCATCGCCCAGCCGTGGCTGGTCAGCAGGCTCTTCGCCTTCGCCACGCTGAACGGGTAGGGGCCCTGCCCACTATTGGCCGACTCGATGGCTGGCTCGAATTGGTTGACGGGCTCGGATGGAACCGGCCCGGTCGTCGGGTAGGCATAACCGCGGTAGAGCTTCTGCGAAATGCCCTCTTCGTCGTCCATGTATTGCAGCGCCTGCCTGAAGTAGAGCTGCCTGAACATCGGTCCGTCGGTCGGGTTCTTGAAGTTGATGTCGAAGTAGTAGATCGCGAAGACGTAGGAGGGTTCCAGGTAGTAAGCAGAGCCGAGCGGGTTGGTGCTGGGCAGAACCGCGTTGGCAGACTTCTGCGGCAGGTCTTCGTAGGGGATGCCATTCGGCGACTGTGCGACATCGACCGTCCCGGTCCTGTACGCCGTGTACAAGGCCGAGTCGGTTGTGTACGTGAGGTATTTCATCGCTGTCACGCGCGGCTTCGGGCTGCCCGAGTAGTGCTTGTTGGGCACGAAGGTGTCATTGCCGCCGATGCTGAACGTCGACAGCTTCCATGGGCCGTCCACCACGGACCACAGCGGGCTGCTTGCGTAGCTCGATGTGTTCTTGGCCTGCGCGGTAAGGAAGGTGTACACGCCCTTGCACTTGGCCGCGCTGGTGTTGCAGCCGCCGCTGCCCGGCTTGCCCCCGGCCGAGGTCACATCCCAGGCCAGCGGCATCGGCGTGATCTCGGCGAGCTGGTTGTACGTGAACCACGTCGAGGCGTACGCCCTGGTCAGGTGCAGCACGATCGTGTTGGCCGAGGTGACCTGGAACGAGGCCAGGTTGTCCGGCAGCGTGCCCGGCGTGTACCCGGCGTAGTTGTCCTTCTCTGCCTTCATCATGTTCAGCCAGAACGCGACGTCGGCCGCGTCGACGCTCTCACCGTCGGACCACTTCCAGCCCTTCATCGTGATCGTCACGGTCTTGCCGCCGTCGGAGTAGGCCGGGGCGTTCGCCGTCGACAAGGGGTAGTTGACCGAGGCCGAGTTGCCGTTGTTCCCGAACATGTACAGCGGCCGGTACATCAGCCACTCGAAATCCTGTGAGTTGGAAACGCTGTAGTTCGTGGCGGGTGTGAACGGCCAGATCCAGTTCGGTGTCTCCCCGGAGATCTGGCCCACGGTCACGGTTCCGCCGTTCGCCACCTTCGCACTCGAAGGGCTCGGACTGCTGCTCCCGCAGCCCGCGGCCACCAGGCTCGCGGCCGCCGCGACGGCGACCACGCCCCAGAGCTTCTTGCGCCGGCCTGCACCCATGTGCGCTCCTTGTCTCATTGCGTCCGGACGTACCAACATGTGCGCCGACCCAGCGGGAGGCACATGGCGACACCGTAACAACGCGAATGTGACGCAACGGGGGAGGAAAAGTTACGATCTGCCTACTATCCGTTGTTCTGGTCTTCGCTGTGCTGTCTTGCTTCTGCGCGGAGCCGGTGTCCTTCCCCGCGGGTCCGGCGTCGTCGTACGCGCGGGTAAGTTTGATAGCGGTGAGGCGGACGGACCGGTGGGTGCCGCGCGGCGGCATAGGCGGAGGCTTGTTCGCAATCGTGCCGGCCGTGGCAACGGGCCGGGCGTTGTGAACAGGTCTCGGGAGAGGCAGATGCGGATTAAGCGCGAACCGGCGATCCAGATCAAGACGCGGGCGCAGCTCGACATCATGCGCGAGGCGGGCGTGCTGGTCGCGCAGACCCTGAGTGCCCTCGCCGCGGCGGCGAACCCGGGAGTCACCACCGGGGACCTCGACCAGATCGCCGAGCGGCAGATCACCGGCGCGGGTGCCACGCCCTCGTTCAAGGGCTACCAGGGTTTTCCCGCCACCATCTGCACGTCGGTGAACGAGGAGATCGTGCACGGCATCCCCAGCCCGGACAAGGTGCTGCGGGCAGGCGACGTGATCTCCATCGACTGCGGCGCGATCGTCAGGGGCTGGCACGCCGACGCCGCGCTCACCGTCGGCGTCGGCGAAATCTCCGGCGACCGGCGCCGTCTGCTCGAGGCTTGTGAGGACGCGCTCTGGCAGGGGCTGGCCCAGGCGCACCCGGGCCGCAGGCTCAGCGACATCTCCCACGCCGTGGAGCGCAGCGCCCGGGCGTCGGGCCCGTACGGCATCGTGGAGGAGTACGTCGGCCACGGCATCGGCACCGAGATGCACATGGACCCGGCGGTGCCCAACTACGGCAGGCCGGGCCGCGGCCCAGTGCTCGAGGTCGGCATGGCGTTGGCTGTCGAGCCCATGCTGGTGCTCGGCAAACGGCAGACCCGCCAACTCCAGGACGGCTGGACCGTGATCAGCGCCGACGGCACCCCCGCCGCGCACTTCGAGCACACCGTCGCCATCACCGCCGACGGCCCATGGGTGCTGACCGCGATGGACGGCGGGCAAAGCAGGCTTGCCGGGACGGCCGCTGCGGGTGCACGCTCAGATCCGGTCACCCCCACCACAAACCTCCAACCCTGACCCCACCACATACCTCCAACCCTGACCCCACCACACCCCTCCAACCCTCACCCCACCACACCCCCCACCCTGAAGGGAGTGGCGATGCCGGGAGACGACCCGCAACTGCGGGCCTCCGACGACGACAGGGACCGGACGGCCTCGCTGCTGCGCGAACACCACGCCGCGGGCCGTCTGACCGCTGAGGAGTTCCAGGAGCGGCTCGACGCTACCTTCGAGGCGAAGACGATCGGCCAACTCCAGGAACTGCTGGCCGATCTGCCGAGCATCGACCTGTACCACCTGCCCGAGCAGTCCATGCGCCGCGGCCAGCAGGCGACCGCCTCGGGAGAGCTGGCCCCCCAGCAGCACGGCAGGCTGTCACCGCACTGGCGGGGAGCCTGGGCGTCCTGGGCCTCGGTCAATCTTCTGCTGTTCGCGATTTGGCTGGTCACGGCGATCACCAGCCACAGTGCGTCGGGGCTGTGGTTCCTGTGGGTCGCCGTGCCCTGGGGTGCTGTCCTCATGGGCCGGTGGGTGTTCGGCCAGCACCCCGACGGCGGCCAGCACCCCGAGGGCGGCCAGGGGCCCGAGGGCGGCCAGGGGCCCGCCAGCATCCAGGGCAGCCCACCTCACCAGCAGGCGCAGGCCGAGCTCCTTGACGCGCAGCAGGACCACATGCGGCAGGCCTTCGACGAGCACCGGCAGCGTCTCGATGACCATATGCGCCGCCACCAGGACCAGATGCAGCGCCGTCAGGAGCGGATGCAAGAGCAGATGCAGCGCCGTCAGGACCGGATGCGCCGCCCCGATGAGCCCTGACCGGGAATACCAGACTGCCGGCTTCGGTTCGCATAGAGGCGGTGGGTCGCGTACACTTTCCATTCGGCCCGTGTGCTGTCGTTTTTTGCGCTGCCTGCTGAGCAAGCCCGGTGGCAGAGGACCTGCAGGGGCCACCCATCCGGGCGGGCGGACGCCGATTGAGGCGGTTGCCTGGCACGGACGGGTCAGGGACGCGGCCCTTGTGGCGCTGTTGGCGCCGCAAGGCGGTCACCGGCCAAGCATCAAGCCAAGAACCGAACTACCTGGCGGTTCCGCAAGCCCGCGGGCCCAGCCAGACCGATAGTGAAGCGCGGAGGATATGCCCAAGAAAGACGGCGCCATCGAAATCGAGGGCACGGTAGTCGAGTCGCTGCCGAATGCCTTTTTCCGTGTGGAGCTGGACAACGGGCACAAGGTGCTCGCTCACATCAGCGGGAAGATGCGGATGCACTACATCCGGATCCTTCCCGACGACCGGGTCGTCGTGGAGCTGAGCCCCTATGACCTGAGCCGTGGGCGAATCGTCTACAGGTACAAGTGACGGCAACCAGACAACGGGCGTGGCCGGGTCGGCCTTGCCCCAGGAGTGATAACCATGAAGGTCAAGCCGAGCGTCAAGAAGATCTGCAACAAGTGCCGGATCATCCGCAGGCATGGCAAGGTCATGGTCATCTGCACGGATCCCAGGCACAAGCAGCGTCAGGGCTGACAGCGCGGTAAGACGCCTGTAGCACAACACGAAGGAGTACGTGGCAACAGATGGCTCGCCTTGTCGGCGTTGACCTCCCTAACGACAAGCGTGTGGAGATCGCGCTCACCTACATCTACGGCATCGGCCATACCCGGGCGCTCGCGACGCTGAGCGCCGCCGACGTCGACGCCGATCGCCGGGTCCACGACCTGACCGACGACGAACTCGTCCGTCTGCGTGACTGGATCGAGGCCACCTACCGGGTCGAAGGTGACCTGCGCCGCGAGGTACAGGCCGACATCCGCCGCAAGATCGAGATTGGCTGCTATCAGGGCATCCGGCATCGCCGCGGGCTCCCCGTGCACGGCCAGCGGACCCAGACCAACGCTCGCACCCGCAAGGGCAAGAAGCGCACGGTGGCCGGCAAGAAGAAGGTCGGCAAGAAGTAATCAAGCTGGTCCCGCGCGCCGGGGCCGATCACCTCACGAACAGGAAGTAGCAGGAGCAGATGCCTCCGAGAAGTCGTCAGACCGCGGGCAAGAAGGTGCGCCGCAAGGAGCGGAAGAACATCGCTCACGGGCACGCCCACATCAGGAGCACGTTCAACAACACAATCGTGTCCATCACCGACCCCACCGGCAACGTCATCGCCTGGGCGTCGTCGGGGCAGGTTGGTTTCAAGGGCTCCCGCAAGTCGACCCCATACGCCGCGCAGATGACGGCCGAGGCCGCCGCCCGCCGCGCCATCGAGCACGGCATGCGCAAGGTCGACGTCTTCGTCAAGGGCCCAGGCTCCGGCCGGGAGACGGCCATCCGTTCGCTGCAGGCGACCGGCCTTGAGGTGGGCACGATCCAGGACGTGACTCCGGTTCCGCACAATGGCTGCCGCCCGCCGAAGCGGCGCAGGGTCTGAGGGGATAACGGCAGATGGCTCGATACACCGGTGCGGACTGCAAGCACTGCAGGCGCGAAAAGACCAAGCTTTTCCTCAAGGGCGCCAAGTGCGACTCACCCAAGTGCCCCATTGAGATCCGGCCTTACCCGCCGGGCGAGCACGGCAGGAACCGGCCGCGGGAGAGCGACTACCTGGTCCAGGTCAGGGAGAAGCAGCGTACCAAGCGGATCTACGGCGTCCTGGAGCGCCAGTTCCGCAACTACTACGAGGAAGCCACGCGCCGGCGCGGCAAGACTGGTGAGAACCTGCTCCAGATCCTGGAGGGCCGCCTGGACAACGTGGTCTACCGGGCCGGCTTCGCCAAGAGCAGGGACATGGCCCGCCAGTTGGTCGGCCACGGTCACGTCCTCGTCAACGGCAAGAAGGCTGACATTCCGTCATACCAGGTCAGCCACAACGACATCATCGACATCCGCGGGAAGTCGCACGAGATGACCCCGTTCGTCGTCGCGCGCGCCGAGGCCGGGGAGCGTCAGATCCCGGCCTGGCTCGAGGTGATCCCGGACAAGATGCGCATCCTGGTGCACACCCTTCCGGTTCGTGCGCAGATCGACACCCAGGTCCAGGAACAGCTCATCGTCGAGTACTACTCCAAGTAACAGCCTGTCTGGGCGGCGGCAGCCGCCCAGGAAGGATCGCGACTGTCAAATAGCGGGCGTCGCGGAAAGGAAACGCACATGCTCATCGCCCAGCGTCCCACCCTCACCGAAGAGCAGGTCGGGGAGTTCCGGTCCAGGTTCGTGATCGAGCCGCTCGAGCCGGGCTTCGGTTACACGATCGGTAACTCGCTCCGCCGTACGCTGCTGTCCTCCATCCCCGGCGCGGCTGTCACCAGCATCAGGATCGAGGGTGTGCTGCACGAGTTCTCCACCGTCCCCGGGGTCAAGGAAGACGTCACCGACGTCATCCTGAACCTGAAGGAACTGGTCGTCTCCTCCGAGCAGGACGAGCCCGTGGTGATGTACCTGCGCAAGCAGGGCCCCGGCGTGGTCACCGCCGCCGACATCGCCCCCCCGGCCGGTGTCGAGGTGCACAGTCCCGAGGCGCACATCGCCACCCTGAACGGCAAGGGCAAGCTGGAGATGGAGCTCACGGTCGAGCGTGGCCGTGGCTACGTCTCCGCCGCCCAGAACAAGCAGCCCGGCCAGGAGATCGGCCGGATTCCGATCGACTCGATCTACTCGCCGGTGCTCCGGGTCACCTACAAGGTCGAGGCCACCCGAGTCGAGCAGCGGACCGACTTCGACCGGCTGATCCTGGACGTCGAGACCAAGCCGTGCCTGCGCCCGCGGGACGCGGTCGCCAGCGCCGGCAAGACTCTGGTCGAGCTGTTCGGCCTGGCCAGGGAGCTCAACGTCGAGGCCGAGGGCATCGACATGGGCCCGTCGCCCACCGATGCCGCGCTGGCCGCCGATCTGGCCCTGCCCATCGAGGAGCTCAACCTCACCGTCCGTTCCTACAACTGCCTGAAGCGCGAGGGCATCCACTCGGTCGGCGAACTCGTCGCCCGCAGCGAGCAGGACCTGCTGGACATCCGCAACTTCGGCGCCAAGTCGATCGAGGAAGTCAAGCAGAAGCTGATCGACATGGGTCTCGCGCTCAAGGATTCCCCGCCAGGATTCGACCCGGGCAGCGCCGCGGACAGTTACGGCGCGGACGACGACGACAGCTACGTCGAGACCGAGCAGTACTGACACCGGCTGACCCGACCCTGCCAGGTAGCAACCGAGGAGAGTTCCGATGCCCACCCCCACGAAGGGGCCCCGGCTGGGGGGCAGTGCGGCCCACCAGCGGCACATCATGTCGAACCTGGCCACTGCCCTGTTCGAGCACGGCCGGATCACCACCACGCACGCCAAGGCGCGCAAGCTGCGCCCGGTGGCCGAGCGGCTGATCACCTTCGCCAAGCGCGGTGACATGCATGCCCGGCGCCAGGTGCTCACCGTGGTGCCCGACAAGGGTGTGGTGCACACGCTCTTCACCGAGATAGGGCCCGGATTCGCTACTCGGCAGGGTGGCTACACGCGGATCATCAAGATCGGCCCGCGCAAGGGCGACAACGCGCCGATGGCGGTGATCGAGCTGGTCCAGGAAGAAGTGGAGGACAAGCCGCGCCGCCGGATCCGGCGCCCGGCCCGTTCACAGGCCGCCGCCGCCCCTGCCTCCGCGACCGTGGCTGCAAGCGACACCGAGCCGGAGGAGACGGCCCCCGAGGTCAAGGACACGGCCGCGGCGGACACCGTCGGCGACACCGAGCCCGAATCGGTGGACGCCGAGGCGGATGAGCAGGCTCCCGCGGACGAGGTAGCGGACGCCCCGGCCGACGCGGATGCCGGTGACGACAGCGAGTCCTGACGCTCGCGCAGCTTCCCCCTGCCGCGCCCGGTAAGCGACGCTGATGGCCGAACTCACCGGCCAGGCAGGGGAAACCAGGCTTCGGCTCGACCTTGCCTACGATGGCTCGGGTTTCTCCGGCTGGGCCCGCCAGCCCGGCCGGAGGACCGTCCAGGAGGTCGTTGAGATCGCGCTGGGGCGGTTGCTGCACCTGGATGCTCCACCGGCCCTCACCGTCGCTGGCCGTACCGACGCGGGCGTACACGCCCGTGGGCAGGTGGCCCACGTCGGCGTCTCCACGGCGAGCTGGACCTCGGTGGGTTCAGTCGCGATGCGGGGCCTGGCCGGGCTGCTTCCTCCCGACGTGCGGGTGCGGGCCGTCACGGTGGCGCCCGCCGGATTCGACGCCAGGTTCTCCGCGTTGTGGCGGCGTTACTCCTACCGGATCTGCGACGATCCAGCGGCCGCCGACCCGCTGCGCCGGGCCGACACACTCTGGCATCGGCGCGCGCTGGACACCGCCGGGATGAACGAGGCGTCCCTGGCCTGCCTGGGCGAGCACGACTTCGCCGCTTACTGCCGCAGGCGCGAGGGGGCGTCCACGGTCCGCAGGCTGACCCGGCTGGACTGGGGGCGGCAGGACGGCATCGTCGTGGCCACCGTGATGGCGGACGCGTTCTGCCACAACATGGTCCGCGCCCTGGTGGGTGCCCTGCTGGCGGTCGGGGACGGGCGGGCCGGGGTCACCTGGCCTGGTGCGGTGCTCGCCGCCGGGATCCGCGATCCGGCCGTCCATGTGGCCCCGCCCCACGGGCTGTGCCTGGAAGAGGTCAGGTATCCCGAGGACGCGCAACTCGCCCAGCGAGCCGAGGTCACCCGCCGCCCGCGTCCACCCGTCACCGGGACCGGGACCGGGCCAGCAGAGGGTTAGGCCAGCAGAGGGCTAGGCCAGCAGAGGGCTAGGACCAGCCACCCCGGGACACGAGATGCTTCTCCGCCTCACCGCTGAACGCCTCGCTCAGCCTGGTGAGCGTCTTGATTTCCGTCTTGTCCCCGCTGGGATTATGGCCGTCGGTGTAGCCGGACAGGGCGAAAACGATGAACCGGTAGTCCACGACGTCGTCGCCCACGCCCGCGTTCTTGCTGGCCGAGCCCGCACCGCTGCTGGTCGGCCCGTCCAGTGCGGTGAACCAGACATCGGGCCCGAAGTGTTTGGCCCGGTCCGCGCTCACCGCGTCGGTGTGCGTGGGCAGGGACGCCACCCCGACGGTGACCACGTACTGCTTGCTGGTGTCGACGTAGGTGGCCCTTACTACCCGCTTGCAATCGGCCGAACTCAGCGCGGACGCGAACGTGCCTCGCGCGGCGGTCGAGCACTCGGTTGTGTTGCTCGTCGCTACCTGGATGAACCGCAGGCCTGCGAGGTCGAGCTTGGTCTGCGGAAAGGTGTTCGCCGCGGTGACCGGGGGCTGCTTGACGTGTGTCGTCTTAGTGGCGCTTGGTCTGCTGCCCGAGGGCGTCCCTCCTGCGGGGGCCGACTGCGCGGGCGTCGGTCCCGCGCTGGTGTTCCCCGGGCTCCAGTGTTTGACGATCACGATCGCCGCGATCAGCGCCACGACGACCAGGACGGCGACAAGCACCGGGAACTTGCGCCTGCGCCTGGGCGGGATCCCGTCCAGATGCGTGCTCCCCCCGGGACCAGACAGCACGTCGGCGTGCCTCGTAGGATCGTCCGGGTCCTCTGGTTCGCCGGTCACCGAACCCCACGGGGGCGGCACGGGAATCGTGCCTTCCGCGCCCCACGCCTCCGGGTCCGCGGCCCAGTCCGCCTCCTGGCCCGGCGGGTACTGGGCGCTTAACGGCTGTGGCGGCTGGCCCCAGTAGGGATCGTCGTCGGGCGGCGGGGCGCCGGTGCCCGACGGCCGCGCCCAGTACAGGTCGTCGTCCGGCGGGGCGGTGGCACCGTACGGCTGGCCCCGGTACGGCCCACTGTCTGGCGGCCCACCGCCTGGCGGGGCGGCGGCTGGGCCGTACGGCCCAGCCTGGTACGGGTCTCCGCCCGCTGACACGGAGGCAGCGCCGGGCGGCTGAGTCGGGTATGGACCCCCACCTGGCGGCGCCGCGCCCGCACCGTACGACCCAGCCCGATACGGGTCCGCGCCGTGTGGCTCGGCCTGATACGGATCTGCGCCGTATGGGTCTGCCTGGTACGGGCCCGCGTTGTCCGGCTGGGGGTGGTACGGGTCCGCGCCGTGCCGTCCAGCCTGGTACGGGTCTGTGCCGTGCGGTCCGGTCCGATACGGGTCCGCGCCGGGCCGCTGGGCCTGGTACTGGTCGTCGTCCCAGTAGTCGGTGCCGTTCCCTGTCGTGCGGGCCCAGTGGCCGTCGTCGCCGGCGTGGGCCTCGTCGGCCCAGGCTGGCTGCTCCGCCCAGCGGGGGTCCTCAGAGACCGCGTCGTTGCCCCAGGAGGGTGGCGGCTGAGCCCAGCGCGCGCTACCCCCGGCCGGGCCACCGCGGCCAGGCGCCTGAGACCAGTGAGAGTTGTCATCCTTAGGTGGCCCGCTGGGCTGATGTGACTGCTGAGATGAGTAAGGGTCGTCCTCCCAGGGCTGAGGCTGATCCTGCCAGTCTCCCCGGTCGCCGCCTGAATGCCGGCTCGATCCCACTCATGCTCCGTCTCCCGGGCTACCGCAACCTCAACTCCCGGGCCTGTCTGCTTGGAGGTTGCTGTCGACCGCCTCGCGCTGTACCGCCTCGCGCCGTCAGCCCGTGGCTCCGTGCCGCGTGCTCAGGGCACCTGTGGTTCCCCAGTGACCATCCGGCTAGTCAAGCTCACATTAGCGGTCTGGCTGATGAGATTTGCGGAGAACCTCTTCAACTGCGCCTTTTGGGCGGATGTGCTTGGCGTGTGCCGGTTGGTGAATTCCACCCAGGTCAGGATCAGGTAGTGCCCCTTGACCTCGGCCTCTTCCAGCCCCGTGCCCTTCGTCAGGCTGTGAGTCGGACCGCTCGCGGCGGCGAGCTGGGCGATGAACTCGGTGGACCCTGTGGCCTTCCCCACCGCGCTGGCCGCAGCCGAATTGGTGAGATTGAGCACACCGATCGTGCCCATGAGCTTCTGGGTCTGCGACAGGTAGCTGGCCCGCATGACCTGACTGCAGCCGTGCTTGCGTACCGCGGCCTGGAGGGCCTTGCCGAACAAGGCGCCGGTGCAGTCCGAGTTCCCGGCCTCGACCGTTCTGGCGAAGCTGCCCCCGGCCGTGAACTGGGCCGGGAAGAGCTGGCCGAGCGCGAGCGGGGCCGGGTCGTCGGCGCGGGTGCCGATGTGCTGCCATGTGCCGAGGCTCTGCGAGGGGCTGCTAGCCGGTGAGGCCGCGGAAGACGAACTCGCGGGCGTGCTCTTCGGCGGTGTATGGCCGCCGTGCGTCATGTAGGCCATGGCCGCGACCGCGACGAGGGCAGGCGCGCAGATCCCGGCCACCACGACCCGCCTGCGCTTGCGTCCCTTCCGCCGGACCGCCTTGCGTTCCTTGGCCGCGGCCGCGCGGGATCGTCCCGCCGCCGTGCCGACCTCGAGACCAGTCAGCGAGGCCACCCCGGCGACCGCACCGGAGTGGGTCGGCTCATCGATGCCGGTAATGACCGGCTCTTCGACGGCGCGCTCCGTCACTTCGAGGAAGTCGGCCGCGAGGTCCTCGACCTCTTCGTCGGAGTACCCAGCAAGATCATCGGTGTACTGGCCGATGTCACCGGCCTGCTGACCAAAGCCGCGGGGCCGCTCGGAGAGCGCTACGCCACCGCCCGGACCCGGGGCCGGCGGCAGGGACGCCGTGTTGCCGGCGTCCGCCCAGGTGGGTGCCGAAGCGATCAGTTGCTCGATGGGTGTCGCGGCCGGGACTGCCGGCTCGTTCCACGCGGAGAACTGACCCTGCGGGTAACGCGGCCCTGGCTCGCCCGGCAACGGCGGGTATCCGTTGGCCGGCCCCCGCCGGGCCCGCGATCCACGAGCCGCGGGCATAGCCCCGTCACTGTCCGATGTGCCCTGAGTCCTAGGCCCCGGCCACGTTCCCTGGTTCCTAGATCCCCGGCGGGTCGCCCCGTTCTCCTGGTTCCGGTCCGGGACCTCAGGACCTGGCGCCTGGGCTGGTGTCTGCTCTGTGTCATATCCGCCGCCCGCGTGCCGCCCGCGCCGCTGCCGGGGTACGGCGGGCGTCCGCGGCGCGGGCCCGTTCTGGGGAGCCGCCCGGCGCGGGAGAGCAGAAGGAGGGCCAGCCGGGTGCGGATCAGCAGGGTGCGGATTAGCAGGGAGGGGGCCAGCAAGGTGCGAGGGAGCTGGGCGCGGACCAGCCGACGCCGTGTGCCCGTTCCTCGGAGCAGGCACGTCCTGCCGCCTGCCCCCCCGGCCACTGCCCCGCTGGCCATCGTTGTGCTGCCCGCCATTGGGCTGCCCGCCATTGCGCTGGCCGTGACCCTGCTGGCTGCTGTTCTGGCTGTGCTTGGTGGGCAACGCGTAGTCGCCATAGATCGCGGCGGTGATCTCGTCTACCCCGCCGTCGATTCCCTCCCGGATGGGCCCAAAGGGGCCAATGGGACCAGAAGGGTGCTCTTCGGGCCAGGATCGCCGCGGCTCGTCAGGCCTCGCGGTGATCTGATTGCCCGGATAACTCATGCGGTGAGCGTATCGCTGTGAGCGCTCTTGGATGCGCTCTCTGACATTTTCCCAGCTCAGAGCGGTGTCGATCGGAGGGCCTCGACCGTGTTCACAACGTGATCCAGTCGGCCGCGACGACCGCCTTCCGCCTCGATCACCTCACCGGTCCCGTCGGGCCGCTTGGCCGGTTCGCGTCCCGTCACCGCCTCGGTCGCCGTCGCTGGCCCGCCCGCGTCTCGTCACCCCTCGGCCCCACCGTGCGCCTGCTCGTCTCCGGTGCCGTCGTACGCTTCGCTTTGACCACCGAATATCTGGCCGGTATCCTCCGTTAGACGTCCGTCCGCATCCGCATGCCCGAGGGGCTCCATCGCAGCGGAGCGCACCACGGAGCGGTGGCGGACCATGACTGTCGCGCTCCCGGTTCTGGGAGTGGGTCGAGTCCCTTGATTAGCTGCATACGTAAAGGCTTATGACTGTGCGCACTTTTAGCCCGAAGGCCAGTGACATCCAGCGTCAATGGCATGTCGTTGACGCGTCCGATGTCGTGCTGGGCCGCCTGGCCAGCCAGGTGGCGGTGCTGCTACGCGGCAAGCACAAGCCCATCTTCGCGCCGCACGTTGACACCGGTGACTTTGTCATCGTCGTCAACGCGGAGAAGATTGCGCTCAGCGGCAAGAAGCTGGAGCAAAAGCATGCCTACCGGCACTCCGGCTACCCCGGAGGGCTGACCGCGGTCAACTATGGCGACCTGCTCGCCAAGCACCCCGAGCGGGCGGTGGAGAAGGCCGTCAAGGGGATGCTGCCGAAGAACTCACTGGGCAGGCAGATGCTGCGCAAGCTGAAGGTCTACGCGGGTCCCGAGCATCCGCACAAGGCCCAGCAGCCCGCCCCGTTCGAGATCACGCAGATCGCGCAGTAGCCGTCGACAAGGAAGTTTGAGGAACGAATCGTGGCTGAGCCCACAACAGCGTTGGCAGACGGCGAGACCGCCGCCCCGGACGAGGCCGAGGAGCACGTCTCGGAGTACACCACCGAGTCCGCCGCGGAAGGTGCGACGCGTCAGTCGGGCCAGCGGCAGATTCTGACCGGCCGCAGTGCGGGGACGGGTCGCCGCAAGGAAGCCATCGCGCGCGTCCGCATCACCGCGGGCACGGGTAAGTGGCTGATCAACAACAGGACACTCGACGGCTACTTCCCCAACAAGGTGCACCAGCAGCTCGTCAACGAGCCCTTCGTGGTCCTCGGTGCCGAGGACCGGTTCGACGTGATCGCCCGTATCACCGGCGGTGGCGTCTCCGGTCAGGCCGGCGCGCTGCGGCTGGGCATTGCCCGCTCCCTGGTGCTTTTGGATCCCGAGAGCAGGCCGGCCCTGAAGAAGGCTGGCTTCCTCACCAGGGACGCCAGGGTGAAGGAGCGCAAGAAGTACGGTCTGAAGAAGGCTCGCAAGGCGCCGCAGTACTCCAAGCGCTAACGTCCAGCCAGCCCCGCGTCACCAACGCGCAAGACCTACGGAGGCGACCCGGCGATGGGCCGGCTGTTCGGTACGGACGGCGTTCGAGGGGTCGCCGGTCTTGATCTGACCGCGCGACTGGCCATGGACTTGGCCACCGCGGCGGCTGGCACCTTGGCGCAAGCCGGTGCGTTCGCTACCGCACAGGCCGCCAGCAGGCGTCCGCTCGCCCTGGTTGGGCGGGATCCGAGGGCGTCCGGTGAGTTTCTTGAGGCCGCGGTGGTGGCCGGGCTGGCCGGAGCTGGCGTGGACGTGCTCCGGCTGGGTGTGATCCCGACGCCAGCGGTGGCGTACCTGACCGGCGAACTCAACGCCGAGTTCGGCGTGATGCTTTCGGCGAGCCACAACCCGGCCGCCGACAACGGCATCAAGTTCTTCGGCCGGGGTGGCCTGAAGCTGCCCGACGACGTCGAGGACGCCATCGAGGACCAGATCCGGCGGCACCGGTCGCTGGCCCCGCCGCCGCCCGCCAGCGGCTTCGGCCGGGTGAGCGAGGCGGCGGCCGAGCGCGAGCGCTACCTGGACCACTTGCTCGCTTCGCTGCACGAGGCCGACGCCCGGTCGGGATCGGTGGCCAGCCACCCGCACCGCCTGCCGCTGTCTGGTCTGCGGGTCGTCGTCGACTGCGCGCACGGCGCCGCCTACGAGATCGCGCCCGAGGTGCTCAGGCGGGCCGGCGCCGACGTCATCGCCATCGGCGCGGAACCCGACGGGGAGAACATCAACCGGGGCTGCGGTTCCACCTCGCTGGGCACGCTGACCGACGCCGTGCTCGACCACGGGGCCGACGCTGGCATCGCCCACGACGGCGACGCGGACCGCTGCCTAGCCGTGGACTCCGCCGGGAACACGATCGACGGCGACCAGATCCTCGCCGTCCTCGCCCTCGACTTCAAAGACGCCGGCCGTCTCACCCACGACACGGTCGTCACCACGGTGATGTCCAACCTCGGGTTCAGGCTCGCCATGCGCGACTCCGGCATCGACGTGGTCGAGACGAGGGTCGGCGACCGGTACGTGCTCGAAGCCATGCGGGCCGGGAGCTACGTGCTCGGCGGTGAGCAGTCCGGGCACATCATCCTGCTCGACCACGCAACGACTGGCGACGGTGTCCTCACCGGCCTGCAACTGCTCGGCGCCGTGGCCCGCAGTGGCCAGCCCCTCAGTGCGCTGGCCAAGGTGATGACCAGGTACCCCCAGGTTCTCATCAACGTTCAGGGCGTGGACAAGTCCCGCGTATCCTCCGCCCCGGAACTAGCTGCCGCCGTGGCCGCGGCCGAAACCCAGCTGGGCACCTACGGCCGGGTCCTGGTCCGCCCCAGCGGTACCGAGCCCGCCGTCCGCGTCATGGTCGAAGCCGCCGACGAAGTCCAAGCCAACCGCGTGGCCGGCCAACTAGCCGAATCCGTCCGCACCGCCCTCAGCTAACCCGGCCACTCCCCGTCACCCAGCCTCTCCGGCACAGCCCAGCCCTCCCGGCCTGCCTCTCCAGAGCCCGTCGCCACTTTTCCCGCGCCAGGACCGGCTTATCCCGCGCCGGAACCAAAATTAAGGTCGATTCGTACCCATTTGTCCCACCACAAGGCGGGATAAGTGAAAATGATCATGGTGACGGAGGGCGGCGTAAGGAAAATGATCATGGTAATTGGAGAGGGCTCGGGTCGTGCTGGGGGCGAGACCGGGTGCTTGGCACGCGGTAGCGGGGTGCATACCGGGCAAATCGGGTGCGTTTTGGTTCCAGTGCGTGTTAAGCGCAGATGACCATGAAATCTGGGGCTGGGGCTGGGGCTGGGGCTGGGGCTGGGGCTGGGGGTGGGGGTGGGGGCTAGGGGGTGGCGCCGGGTTCGACGCAGAACTCGTGGCCGTCGGGGTCGAGCATGATGGTGTGGTGGTCATGGTGGGTGACCACGGTGGCGCCGAGGCTTTCTAGGCGGGCCACTTCGGCTTCCGTGGTGCCCGGGGCGCGCAGGTCGAAGTGCATGCGGTTCTTGGCCGTCTTGGGCTCGGGGACCCGGATGAACCATAGGTTCGGGCCGCCCCAGCCGGGTGCTTCTACGAAGGCCCGCTCGGAGGTGGAGTCCTCTTCCACGTCCGAATTGAGTGCAGCGGCCCAGAAGCGCGCCGCCACCAATGCGTCCGCGCAGTCGAAGGTCACAGACTTGATGTAGCTCGCATCTGGCATGAGGCCAGACGGTAGGCAAACCCCGGCCGGGGCCGCAACCGGATTCTTGAGAGGCTGGCTTTGGGCGGCGGGCGCCACGGCGCGGCTCCGTGTTCGCTCAGAGCGAACACTATCTTGTGGAAGGGGCGGGCGCGTGTCTGTGAGCAGAGGCTGGCGGACGGCGGCGGGGCGCGTCGGTTCGCGGGTGGGGACCGGGTGAGGGGCGTGGCAGAGAGGGGTGGGTGTTGGGTGGTATGAGTGGGCGGGATCGAGTTGAGGGGATGAGGTTGGGATGAGGGCGGCACATGGGGTTGGGAAGGTGCGGGCGGCTGAAGGGGCGCTGATGGCCACGGTGGCCGAGGGGGCCTTGATGCAGCGGGCGGCCTTTGGGCTGGCTTCGGTGTGCGCGCGGGTACTTGGCGGGACTTACGGGGCGCGGGTGGTCGTGCTGACCGGGAGCGGGGACAACGGCGGGGATGCGCTGTACGCCGGTGCGATGCTGGCGCGGCGCGGGGCGCGCGTGCACGCGGTGACGGCGGGCTCGCGGACGCACGAGGGCGGCGCCGCGGCGCTGCGGGGGGCAGGTGGGCGGCTGGCCGGCCCGGACGATGACGCGGTGCCCGGGCTGATCGACGAGGCGGACCTGATCCTGGATGGGATGCTCGGCATCGGGGGCAAGGGCGGGCTGCGCGAGCCTTACGCCGGGCTGGCCGCGCGGGCGGCCAGGTCCGGGGCGGTCGTGGTCGCCGTGGATCTGCCGAGCGGCATCGACGCCGACACCGGTGAGCTGCCGGGGCCGGCGCTGCAGGCGGACCTCACGGTCACCTTCGGCACCTGGAAGCCCGGTTTGCTGGTCGATCCTGGCGCCGGGCGGGCGGGCCTGGCCGAACTGGTGGACATCGGCCTTGGACCGTACCTGGACGCGCCTGACCTGCTGGCGCTGCAGTCGGCCGATGTGGCCGGGCTGCTGCCGATGCCGTCGGCCGAGTCGGACAAGTACCGGCGCGGTGTGCTCGGCGTGGTGGCGGGCAGTGAGCGGTTCACGGGGGCGGCGTGGCTCGCGGTGGGGGCGGCCATCCACGGAGGGGCCGGGATGGTGCGGCTGGTGTCGGCGGGACGCCCGGCGGCGATCGTGCGGCAGAGTTGGCCGGAGGCCGTGATCACGGTGATCGAGGACGCGGGCCCCGAGCCGGCGGACGTGCTGCGCACTGCGGGCCGGGTGCAGGCCTGGACGGCGGGGCCGGGCATGGGGACCGGCGACGACGCGGCCGGGCTGCTGGCGGAGGTGCTCGCGAGCGACGTGCCGGTGCTGATCGACGCGGACGGGCTGACCCTGGTCGCGGCCGAGCGCGGGCTGCTGCCCAGGCGGGCGCCGACGCTGCTCACCCCGCACGCGGGCGAGCTGGCCCGGCTGCTCGGCGCCGACCGGGACGACGTGGAGGCGCGGCGGCTCGAGCATGTGCGCCGGGCCGCCGCCGAGCTCGGGGCCACCGTGCTGCTGAAGGGCTCCACCACGGTGATCGCCACAGCCGAGGCCGGGGCCCCGGTGCACGTCAACGCGACTGGCACGCCGTGGCTGGCCACGGCGGGCAGCGGCGACGTGCTGTCCGGGCTGGCCGGGTCCCTGCTCGCGCAGGGGCTCGGGCCGGTGGACGCGGCGGCCTGCGCGGCCTACCTGCACGGGCTCGCCGCCCGGCTGGCCGCGGCCGGCCAGCCGGGGCCCGGGTCGGGGCCGCAAGGCGACGGGAGCCCGGACGACGTCGATGTCAGCGCCGAAGCGCCGATCGGCGCCTCGGACGTGCTGCGCGCGCTGCCCGTGGCGATCAGGAGCGTTCACGCGGCGGCGGGCTAGGCAGCGCGGCGGCCGGATCGGGAAGGCGGCCGGCGCGGCGAGGTGGCTGGGTAGCGGAGCGGGACCCGGGGCGCGCTGGCTCCTGCGACCGGCGGGTTCAGGGGGCGAGCGAAGGGGCAAGGTGGCCACCGTTCAGTATGAGTGTCCTCTCGGGACGGGGCGGCTGGCAGACTTGGACGACGTGAGAACCGCTGAAGCCATCGTCGATCAGGGCACGATCAGGCAGAACACCGCCGGTCTGCGGGACCGGGTGAGCCCGGCCGCGGTGATGGGCGTGGTGAAGTCCGACGGGTACGGCCACGGCATGATCCCGGCCGCGCACGCGGCGCTGGCCGGCGGGGCGAGCTGGCTCGGGGTGATCAGCGTGGCCGAGGGGCTGGCGCTGCGCGGGGCCGGGATCACCGCGCCGGTGCTGTGCCTGATGGACGTTCCGGAGGCGGCGCACGGCGAGGCCATCGCGGCCGGTGTGGACCTGAGCGTGGCCAGCACGCACAGCCTGGCCAGGGTGGTGGCCGCGGCCACCACCGCGGGACGGCCGGCCCGGGTGCACCTCAAGGCGGACACCGGCATGTCACGCGGCGGCGCCACCGCCGCCGACTGGCCCGGGCTGGTGGACGCCGCGCTCGCCGTCGAGGCCGGGGGGCTGCTGGCTATCACCGGCCTGTGGTCCCACCTGGCCTGCGCCGACCTGCCCGGCCACCCGTCGGTGCCCCAGCAGATCACCGCGTTCGGCGACGCGGTCGAGCTGGCCGAGAAGGCGGGGGCTAGACCCGAGGTGCGGCACCTGGCCAACACCCCCGCCACGCTCACCCTGCCGCAGACCTGGTTCGACCTGGTCCGGCCGGGCGGCGGGCTGTACGGGCTGAGCACGCTGCCGGGCGGCGCCGCGCCGGAGTGGATGCGGCCCGCCATGACCGCCAGAGCCAGCCTGATCCAGGTCAAGAGGGTGCCCGCGGGGTCGGGCGTCTCCTACGGCCACCGGTACACCACGTCGAGCGAGACCACGCTCGGCCTGGTCCCGGCCGGTTACGCCGAGGGCGTGCCGCGGGCCGCGTCCGGCCGGGTGCAGGTGCAGGCGCGGGGGCGGCGGTGGACGATCGCGGGCACGGTATGCATGAACCAGTTCGTGATCGACCTCGGCGACGAGCCGGCCGAGGCCGGGGACGAAGTGGTGTTGTTCGGGCCGGGCGACGCGGGGGAGCCGACCGCGCAGGAGTGGGCCGAGGCGCTCGGGACCATTTCTTATGAGATCGTTACCGGATTCGGTTGCCGCTGGCCGAAAAGCTACCGTTGAGTAACTAGGGCGGCGGGGCACAGGACAGGAGCAGCGGGGCACAGGACAGGAGGAGCCCACATGGCCAGGTGGCGGCGGATCACCCGGATCGCCGGGGTCACCGCCGGGGTCACGGTCGGTGCGGCCGCGGCGGGAGTCGGTGCGGTGCTGACCGCCGAGCGGCTCGCGGCCAACCGGCTGCGGCTGTCGCCCGACCCGGAGGCGGCCGAGCCGCTGGGTGAGCTGCGCGGCCGCGAGTACGTGGTGCTGGCCCCCGACGGAGTGCCACTGCACGTCGAGGTCAACGGGGCGGACGAGGCCCCGCTCACGATCGTGTTCTGTCACGGGTACGCGCTGCACCAGGACTGCTGGCACTACCAGCGCCGGGATCTGGCGTCGCGGGCCAGGCTGGTGTTCTGGGACCAGCGCGGCCACGGGCGCTCGGGCCTGGCCCCTTCGTCGGACGGCACAGGCGGGCCGGTCACCGTGGACCAGACCGGCGAGGACCTGGACGCGGTGCTGCGGGCGATGGCGCCTGGGCGGAGCCGGGTGGTGCTGGTCGGCCACTCCATGGGCGGCATGACGATCATGGCGCTGGCGGGTGGGCATCCGGAACTGTTCGGGACCAAGGTGGTCGGCGCGGTGCTGATCGCGACCGCGGCCGGCGGCCTGGGCCAGCCGGACGGGCTGATGCCGGGTCTGCCCGGGCCGCTGCGGACGTTCCTGCAGAAGGCCGCGCCCACCGTGTTGCGCGGCGTGGCGGCCGGGCGGCGGGCCGCGCTGGTGGAACGCGGCCGGCTGGCATCCAGGGAGCTGGAACTGCTGGCCACGCGCTTCCTGGCGTTCGGCGATCCGCAGGCGAGCCTGTCGCTGACCGAGTTCGTGGAGCGGATGATCCGCGAGGCGCCGGTGGGGGTGATCGCGGACTTCTACGGCGCGCTGCTCGGCTGTGACCAGAGCGACGTGCTGGCCGCCCTGGGGCAGGTGCCGGTGACCGTGATAACCGGCGACAAGGACCGGCTGATCCCGCCGCGGCTCGGGGTCGAACTGGCCACCGAGATTCCCGGGGCCAGGCTGGCCATGGTGGCGGGGGCGGGGCACGCGGTCATGCTGGAGCGCTCTGACGTCGTCAACGACGCGATCATCGGCGTGCTGGCCGAGGCGCGCGCGGGCAAGCGTCCCGGGCGGTTCCGCCGGTCCCGCGACCGCAAGCCCGATCAGAAGGATGATCAGAAGGACGAGGGCCAGGGTGAGGAAGGCGAGCGGGGCGTTGCCTGAGCAGGCCGAGGCGATCGCGGTGGGGACCGCGGCGCAGATGCGGGCGCTCGGCGGCCGGCTGGCGGGGATGCTGCGGGCGGGCGACTTGGTGCTGCTCACGGGCCCGCTCGGCGCGGGTAAGACCACGCTGGTGCAGGGCCTGGGCGAGGCGCTGCGGGTGCGCGGCCGGGTCACGTCGCCGACGTTCGTGATCGCCCGGGTGCACCCGTCGCTGACCGGCGGCCCCGGCCTGGTGCACGTGGACGCCTACCGGCTCGGCGGGCTGGCCGAGATGGACGACCTCGACCTGGACCTCGACGGCTCGGTGACGGTGGTGGAGTGGGGCGAGGGGCTGGCCGAAGGCCTGTCCGCGGACCGCCTGGAGATCACGATCGCCTTCACCGGCGACCGCGCCGGCACCGGCCCGGGCCCGGGCGAGAGCGGGGGCGACGAGCCGCGCACCGTCCGGATCAGCCGGATCGGATCCCGCTGGACCGGTACGCAGGCACAGGAATCCGCGGAGCCGGGCGAAGCCGACGTAGCGGAGACGCAAGCCGCCAGGCGCGCGTAAAATCCGTGTGTCCGGACCTACCGCACGGCCCAAAGGGCCTATAGTTCCGGCTGTTCCCCGATATCCCGGTGGCTCCGGCCGCCGGGCACCCCGATCGCCCTAGCCGTGTCCCCCGTGGCGGGACACCGCGGATCCCCTCACCCGGATCCCTTCACCCGGAGGCGCGCCGTGGCTCAGCAGGGTTCAGGCCCCCCGAGGTCAGGCCCGCTGCCCTCCGAAGCCCGCGAGGAAGAGGACCTCCCCGCGTGGGTCATCCCGCAGTCGGCCCCCGCACCCCGCGCCCCCCGGGGCCACCGCAGCCCCCGCCGTGACCAGGCCGACGACCAGCCGGGCCGCCGGGAAGCGGGCCGCCGCCTCGGCCGAGGCGGCGGGGGCGGCGGCCGGGGGCGGGCCCAGGCCACCAGGGCCAGGCGAGCCAAGCGCCGCCTAGTCGTGCTGGGCAGCCTGGTGGCCGCCGCGGCCCTCGTCGCCGTCTTGGTGATCGTCGTGCTCCCCGGCGGCAAGCCGGCCTCCACCGGGCTCAGCGGTTTCGTCACCAGCTATCAGGCTGGCGAGCTGCGGTCCGTGCCCAGCACCTGCGAAACGGTGTCGGCCAGCACCGTCAGCCAGTACCTGCCCGGCTCGGCGACCAAGGTCAGCCTGCCCGGCCTCACCGGCAAGTCGAGCAATCAATGTGACTGGACGCTGGACCACAAGCCCATGTACCGGCTGCTCGAGGTCACCGCGACCGCCTACGCCCCGAGCGGCCTGGCCTCGGGTGACGGCAGCGCCACCGCCGCCGCGACCGACGCCTACACCCTGGCCCTGCACGGCTACCTGAACCCGGCGAAGGGCTCGGGCGTGCCCAAGGCGCAGATCAACACCGTCAGCGGGCTCGGCAAGCAGGCGTTCAGCGCGTTCCAGGTGCTCAAGGTCGGCGCGCACACCCCGGCCGAGGTCACCACCGACCGGATCTCCGTCCTGGCCAGGTACCGCAACGTGCTGATCACGGTGGAGTTCAGCGGCATCGAGTACGCCAGCCAGGGCGGCTACGGCCCGGTCAACCCGAGCCAACTGCAGGCGGGCGCCGTCGCGGCTGCCCGCAACGTGCTCGCCAAACTCTGAGCCTTTCCCTGGCCCTTCCCCGGACGCGGACCCGGCGCGAACCCGGTGCGGACACGGCAGCCGGCCCGGTCATCTACGCTGGCCACCGTGCTTCTGCTGGCCTTCGATACCGCGACCCCGGCCACCACGGCGGCCGTCCACGACGGCGACCACGTGCTCGCCGAGGTCACCGCCGTGGACGCCCGCCGCCACGGCGAGGCGCTCATGCCGTCCATCACCAGCGTGCTGGATCAGGCGGGCGTGACCATGGACGACGTCACCGCGGTGGTGGTGGGGACCGGCCCGGGCCCCTACACCGGCCTGCGCGTCGGCCTGGTCACCGCCCGCGCGCTCGGCGCGGCCCTCGGCGTGCCCGCCTACGGCGTTTGCACGCTCGACGCGATCGCCCGCGCGGCGGCCGGAGCGGCGGGCGGCCGCGAGTACCTGGTGGCCACCGACGCCCGCCGCAAAGAGGTCTACTGGGCCCGCTACTCGCCGGCCGGCCAGCGCCTGACTGACCCTGAGGTCGGCCCCCCGGCCAGCCTGGATCCGGCCCTGCCCGCGGCGGGCGAGGGCCCGTGGCTGTATCCCGCCGCGTTTGGCGAGCGTCTCGATGTGCGTTACCCGGCGGCAGGATGGCTGGCCGATTTGGGTAATGAACGGCTGCGCACCGGACTCACCATGCCCCCACCCGAGCCGCTCTACCTGAGGAAACCGGACGCCCGCGTGCCCGGCCCACCCAAGCGGGTGTCACCGGCATGACCGCTGCGCTGTGCCCGGTTCAGTTGCGCCCGATGACCGCCGCCGACCTGCCCGCGGTGACCGCGCTCGAACAGGAGCTCTTTCCTGAGGACGCCTGGACGCCGCGGATGTTCGCCAGCGAGTTGGCCGGCGTGCCGGACAGTCGGCACTACCTGGTCGCCGAGGCGGCCGGGCGGATCGTCGGTTACGCCGGCCTGCTCGCGCCGCTGCCTCCGCCGCCCGGTCCGTCGCGGGGCGCCGGCCGCCACGAGCCCGGCATCCTGGCGGACGTGGCGACGATGGCGGTCGCGGCGGACCACTGGGGGCGGGGCATCGGGTCCGCGCTGCTGACCGCGCTGCTCACCGAGGCGGCCGACCGGGGCTGCGCCGAGGTGTTCCTCGAGGTCAGGGCCGACAATCCGCGGGCCCAGCGGCTGTACCGCAGGCACGGTTTCACCGCGGTCGGGCTGCGCCGCGGCTACTACCAGCCCAGCGGCATGGACGCGATCGTGATGCACCGCCCGACCGATCAGGCCCCGGTCGATCAGGCAGTGTCGCCCGCGCCGCCATCCACCGTGCCGCCGTCCACCGCGCCAGCCTCCGGGGGGTCACGTTCATGATCGCTCCCTTGGTGCTCGGCATCGAGACCTCCTGCGACGAGACCGGGGTCGGCCTCGTCCGCGGCCGCGAGCTGCTCGCCGACGCGGTCGCCTCCAGCGTGGACGAGCACGCCAGGTTCGGCGGCGTGGTGCCCGAGGTGGCCAGCAGGGCCCACCTGGAGGCGATGGTGCCCGCGGTGGACCGGGCGCTGGCGATGGCCGGCGAGAAGCTGTCGTCGGTGGACGCGATCGCGGTGACCGCCGGGCCCGGCCTGGCCGGCGCCCTGCTGGTCGGCGTGGCCGCGGCCAAGGCCTACGCGACCGCGCTGGGCAAGCCGCTCTACGGCGTCAACCACCTGGCCGCGCACATCGCGGTGGACCAGCTCGAACACGGGCCGCTGCCCACCCCCGCGGTGGCCCTGCTGGTGTCCGGCGGGCACTCCTCGCTGCTGCTGGTGCCGGATGTGACCGCCGAGGTGGTGCCGCTCGGCGCCACCATCGACGACGCGGCCGGTGAGGCCTACGACAAGGTGGCCCGGGTGCTCGGGCTGCCGTTCCCCGGCGGCCCGCCGATCGACGCGCGGGCCAGGGCGGGCGACGCAGCGGCCATCGCCTTCCCTCGCGGCAAGTACCACGACGGCACGCTGGACTTCTCCTTCGCCGGGCTGAAGACCGCGGTGGCCCGCTGGATCGAGGCCAGGCAGGCGGCAGGCGAACCGGTGCCGGTGGACGACGTGGCCGCGTCCTTCCAGGAGTCGGTCGCGGACGTGCTCACCGCCAAGGCCGTGACCGCCTGCCGCCGCAACGGCGTGCACGATCTGATCATCGGCGGTGGGGTGGCGGCCAACTCACGGCTGCGCGCGCTGGCCGCCGAGCGCTGCGAAGCGGCCGGGATCCGGCTGCGGGTGCCGCGGCCGGGGCTGTGCACCGACAACGGGGCTATGGTGGCGGCGCTCGGGGCGGAATTGGTGGCCCGTGATGTGCCCCCGTCCCCGCTGGACATCCCCGCCGATTCGTCGCTGCCGGTCACCGACGTCGTGGTCAGATGACCGCCCGGGATCTGGCACACTGCGGGGCAGAGCAGTTACGGGGCGGGCCGATGCCGAACGGCCGGAGAGGTGACACGGACATGAGCACGACCGGGCAGCCGCCCGAGCCCACCGGGCCCGAAGCGTTCGACGACGAGTTCGGCGACCTGTCGGACAGCCGCGTCGAGGTGGAAATCCAGGAGGGCTCCAAAGAGGGCAGCGACTACGTGATCACGATGCGGGACGGCAGCAAGCCGGACGGGCCGGTGCTGGTGTTCACTCCCGCCGAGTGGGACGCGTTCGTGGCCGGGGTCAGGGACGGCGAGTTCGACCTGGACGAGACCGGCGCCCTGGTGGAACTGCCGGTTCAGCAGGACCGCCCCGACAGCCCGCAGGACCAGGCCGCAGGCGGCTAGCCAGCCGGTTCCGCGCCCCCTGGCGGTCTCGGGCCGGGCGCGACGATCTTGACGTGAACTCGTTTCGCGGTGACTGCGGATAACCAGTGACACAGTCCCCCGAAATGGGCGTCACATGAATCGAGATCGTAAGTGAGACAGGTGGCCGAGGAGACCGTGTCGCCGCTCCCGGGGAAACCAGACGCGAACGTACGAAGGGGCCACGACGACGCTCGTCTTCAGCCCGAAGAACTACGCCTACCTCGGTGATGTAGCGACCTTGGCGAAGTCCCGCGCCGAATACGCCACCGAGGTGGTCAAGACCGGCGTGGTCAACCGGGTGGGCCAGCTGCCCTGATCCCAGGGTGATACCACCACTTCTAACCGAACGCGGTCGTCGGACGCTGACCCCGGCTCAATGGCAGGGCGGCAACACTTCGCCCGCCGTCTAACCAGTCCGGGCCTACCGTCGCAGGCATGACCGCCGACGTGACCTCACCGCCCGCGCTCACCGGATCAGGGACGGCCGGTGAATGGATCGCCCGCCGCTACGCCGACGTCCAGGCGATCCTGGCCGACGACCGGTTCGAGGTGCCCGCGGCCGGACCGCCCGGCCCGGTCGGCACGATCACCTGGCTGCGCGCCTCGGTGTCACGGTTCGCCAACGGACCCGAGCACCAGCGCCGCCGGGCCCGCGCCGTCGCCGAACTGACCCCGCTGCGCCCGGCCGAACTGTCCCGCGCCGCCTGCGAACAAGCTGCTGCCGCACTGCGGCAGACCGCCAGGCCCGGTGAGCGGGTCGACGTGATGGCGCTGCTGGCCCGGCGGACGCCGATGGCAGTGCTGGCTGGCGCCCTGGGTGCGGCCAGGGCACCGGACGCGGCCGACGCGGCGATCAGGGTCGCCGCCGGTTACTTCCCCGGGGCAGACCCAGCCACCGAGCGGCTGGCCGACCAGGCCACAGCGCAGCTCATAGTCCTGCTCGGTCTCGGCGACGCCGACCACGCCGCGTCTGCCCAGCCTTCCGCTGCCCTCGGTGTGATCGTGGCCAGGATCGCGCTCATGGTCCAGGCCTGCGACGCGACCGCGGGCCTGATCGGGACTGCGCTGCACTTCCTCCAGGACGCCACGGATCCGGCCTCGGGCTGGCCCACCGCCGCGGTGCTGGACGAGGTGCTGCGGCACCGCCCGGTGCTGCGGGCCAGCCGCCGGGTCGCCCGCGCGCCGGTCGGCCTCGGCGGCCACCAGGTCGAACCCGGCGACGTGGTGGTGTGCGACGTCGAGACGGCCAACGTAGACGCGGCGGGGGCTGGCCCGGGCCAGCCCCCGCCACCCAGCCTCACGTTCGGCTACGGAGTCCGGCCCTGCCCCGGCCAGCCGCAGGCCCTGGCCCTAGCCGCCGGCGTCATCGAGGCGGTCCGCGACACCTGCACCTTCCACCCCGGCCAGCCCATCGACTACGCCCCCAACACCCCGTTGCGCATCCCGCAACGGCTGGAGGTAACCCTGCGATGACCACCCGCCGCGACACCCGTGCCTTCCGCCCCGGCCAGCCCGTTGACTGCGCCCCTGATCAGCCGTTGCGCGTCCCACGTCCGCTGGAGGTGACTCCGTGATGACCGACCGCCACGACACGTTCGCCCGGCTGCACCGGCCCGGGCAGCCGCTCTTCTTGCCCAACGCCTGGGACTTCGCCACCGCGGCCACCCTGGCCCAGGCCGGCTTCGCCGCGATCGGCACCACGAGTTGCGGCGTGGCCATCGCGGCCGGCCAGCCCGACGCGACCGGCGCAGCCAGGGCCGAGACCGTCGCCGTCGCGCAGCGGCTCGCCCCACTCCCGGTCCTGCTCACGGTGGACATGGAGGCCGGCTTCAGCGACGCCCCGCGCGAGGTCGCCGAGCTAGCCGCGGCCCTCAACGACACGGGCGTGGTTGGCATCAACATCGAAGACGGGCGTCCGGACGGCACACTCGGCCCCGTCGACCTGCACTGCGCCAAGATCGAGGCGATCAAGGCGGCCGTGCCCGGCCTGTTCGTGAACGCCAGGACGGACGCGTTCTGGCTGGCCGACCGGTCCGCCCCGCCGCCGGTGGACGAGGCGCGACAGCGGGCCCGCGCCTACGCCGCCGCGGGCGCCGACGGCGTCTTCATCCCCGCGGTCGCCGACCCCGGCCTGGTCAAGACCCTCGCCGTCACGATCGACGCGCCGCTCAACGTCCTGTACCTGCCCGGCCAGCACACCCTGCCCGAACTCGCCGCCGCAGGCGCCGCCCGCGTCAGCACCGGCTCGCTGCTGTTCCGCGAGGCGCTGCGATGCGTCGTCGACACCGCCAACGCAGCCCTACACGACACCGTGCACCCCCACCCCGCCACCCCCACCTACGCCCAAGTCCAAGCCCTATTGTCTCCCGCCGCTCCCTGACCCGCAGATGAAGCCGTCGCCCATCTGCCAGAAAACGTGTTCACCTTGATCGGTTGCGCACTTAGTGCGCGCAGATAAATAACTCGCGTGTTGATCTTGACCGTGGAGTGACGTCCACGCAGGTCAAGACCGCGACGTCGGCGGCCAAACAGGCGGGTTATTTCTGGACGGGCACTTACCCCGCGCTGTGACCGAAAATGAGCTCGATATATACCTTTTGTACCCCCACAATACGGGATAAGTGTCGTTGATCATGGTGGGGATGGGGGTGGGGCGGCGATGAACAGGGTGGTGGTGAACCGGAGGTGAAGTATGGGGCGGTGGTGAACAGAGGGGTAAATGGGTTGCGGTGAACAGGGCACAGCCGCGTACGCGGGAATGGTGCTGAGGGTCTTGGGGTCTTGGGGTCTTGGCGGTGGGTGGTGGGTGGTGGGTGGTGGGGTGGGGCTCTTGGCGGTGGATGGTGGGGGTGGGGTTCTTGGTGATGGGGGTGAGGGTTTGGCGGTGGGGAATGAGGGCGGGTTTGACGGGGGGCTGTTGGATGGATACTGTTCGGAACTGGCACTCGCTAATGTAGAGTGCTAACGCGACAAGGTTGGTCTGGCTCCCGCGACGGCAGGCCGCCATGGTCGCCTCTCAACCCATGTCTCATAAGCCTTTCCGGAGGGGGAGGTCAGATCGTGACGACCGCCACCAAGGTTGTTCTCAAACCACTCGAGGATCGGATCGTGGTCCGCACGCTTGAGGCGGAGCAGACCACGGCGTCCGGCCTGGTGATCCCGGACACCGCCAAGGAGAAGCCCCAAGAGGGCGAAGTCCTTGCGGTGGGCCCCGGCCGTTTCGACGACGCCGGTGCCAAGCGGGTCCCAATGGATGTCAAGGTCGGTGACATCGTGCTGTACAGCAAGTACGGCGGCACCGAGGTCAAGTACAGCGGCGAGGAGTACCTGGTGCTCTCCGCCCGCGACGTGCTGGCCATCATCGAGAAGTAACGATCCGCGCGGCAGGTGCGGCGTCCGCTTGCGGACGTTGCCAGCCCGCCGTTACCGCCCCGGGCTGCCCGGCCCTGGACCGGATCCGCTCTGGATCCCTTCTGGGACCCCGGGCCACCCGGGGCGGTTGTGCTACTAGACCAAAACAAGATCAGTCTTTTCGCAGAGCCTGACTGGATCGGAGTCCAAGGTCGCATGGCCAAGATGATTGAATTTGACGTTGACGCGCGTCGTGCGCTCGAGCGCGGTGTGGACCGCCTCGCCGACGCCGTCAAGGTGACACTGGGACCGCGCGGGCGCAACGTGGTCATTGACAAGAAGTGGGGCGCCCCCACCATCACCAACGACGGCGTCACCGTGGCCCGTGAGGTGGACCTGGAGGACCCGTACGAGAACCTTGGTGCTCAGCTCGCCAAGGAAGTCGCCACCAAGACGAATGATGTGGCCGGTGACGGCACCACCACGGCGACCGTGCTCGCCCAGGCGATGGTGCACGAGGGCCTGCGCTCGGTGGCGGCCGGGGCCAACCCGATCTCGCTGAAGCGTGGCGTCGACGCCGCGGCCCAGGCTGTTTCCGAGCGGCTGCTCAAGGCGGCCCGCGAGGTGACTGAGCAGAGCGACATCGCGCACGTCGCCACGATCTCCGCCCAGGACCGGAAGATCGGCGACCTGATCGCCGAGGCCTTCGAGAAGGTCGGCAAGGACGGCGTCATCACCGTCGAGGAGTCGCAGACGCTGGGCCTCGAGCTGGAGTTCACCGAGGGCCTGCAGTTCGACAAGGGCTACATCTCGCCGTACTTCATCACCGACCAGGACCGCATGGAGGCCGTGCTCGAGGACGCCTATGTGCTCCTGCACAGCGGCAAGATCTCGGCGATGAACGACTTCCTGCCGGTGCTGGAGAAGGTCGCCCAGACCAAGAAGCCGATGCTGGTCGTGGCCGAGGACGTGGACGGCGAGGCGCTGTCCACCCTCGTGGTCAACAAGATCCGCGGCCTGCTGTTCGTGGTTGCCGTCAAGGCGCCGGGCTTCGGCGACCGGCGCAAGGCGATGCTCGGCGACATGGCCGTGCTGACCGGCGGCGAAGTGATCAGCGAGGAAGTGGGCCTGGATCTGAGCCGGGTCGAGCTCGAGCAGCTGGGCCGGGCCCGCCGGATCGTGGTGACCAAGGACACCACCACGCTCATTGACGGCGACGGCGACCAGTCGGGCATCAGCGACCGCATCCGCCAGCTCCGCGCCGAGATCGACAACACCGATTCCGACTGGGACAGCGAGAAGCTGCAGGAGCGGCTGGCCAAGCTGTCCGGCGGCGTGTGCGTGCTGCGCGCTGGTGCGGCCACCGAGGTGGAGCTGAAGGAGAAGAAGCACCGCCTCGAGGACGCCATCTCCGCGACCAGGGCGGCCATTGAGGAGGGCATCATCGCCGGCGGCGGCAGCATGCTGGTGCAGATCGGTGCCGACCTCGGTGACCTGGGCCGGACCGGCGACGAGGCCACTGGGGTGCGGGTCGTGCGCATCGCGCTGTCCGAGCCGGCCAAGTGGATCGCGAAGAACGCCGGGGCCGAGGGTGCCGTGGTCGTCGCCAAGGTGGCGACCCTCGGCGAGGGCCACGGGTTCAACGCGGCCACCGGCACCTACGGTGACCTGATCGCCCAGGGCGTTCTGGACCCGGTCAAGGTGACCCGCTCGGCCGTGCAGAACGCGGCGTCGATCGCGGGCATGCTGCTGACCACCGAGGTGCTCGTCGCCGACCGTCCCGAGGAAGAGGCGGACGCGGCGGGCCACGGCCACTCCCACGGCCACGGTCACGCGCACTAACTCCGGTTCCGGCCGTGACCCGCGGCCGGAACCACGGATAGGCTAAGCTGCCACCGGCTGACTACCTTGTGTAGTCGCCGGTGGCAGCTCGCTTTTCGGGCGCCGTCGCCGGATGAGCTGATCACCGGTATGACTTTCCGTGGCCAGGTCGGGTAGTGGGGGCATCTACCTGGGCATCATGCTTTCGTGACGGAGGCATCTATTGCCGGGCGCACGCTCCCGGGGGAGAGCATGGCAAGGCGTGCGGCACATGACAAGGCAGGTCTTCGGGATCTGGCCGATCTCGCGATAAGCGGGCAGCCCGAAGCCATCGAGAGCCTGCTCGTGCAGGTGAGACCGATGGTGGTGCGCTACTGCCGCGCCCGCCTCGGGCGGATATCGGGTCAGTATCACGTCGCGGACGACGTGGCCCAGGAGGTCTGCATCGCCGTTTTGTCGGCGCTGCCCAGGTACCGGGACATGGGCCGCCCGTTCGCGTCGTTCGTCTTCGGCATCGCCTCGCACAAGGTGGCCGACGCGGTCAGGACCGCGACCAGGTCCGCCGTGCCCACCGAGGATCTGCCGGACGGCCCGGACGAGCATCCGGGACCCGAAGAGATGGCGGTCGCCTGCATCGAGGCGCAGCGGGTCAGGGATCTGCTCGCCCGGCTCCCCAGCCATCTGCGCGAACTGATCGTCCTCCGCGTGGTGGCGGGCCTGACCGCCGAGGAGACCGGTAATGTGCTCGGCATGTCAGCGGGGGCGGTACGCGTCGCCCAGCATCGGGCCTTGGCCCGGCTGCGGGCCATCGCGATACGGGAGTCAATGGCGTGACCGCAGGGGGCGGCTCCGTGCCGCCCGGTGGCCCCCGGCGAGGCGCTGACTCGCCGGAACCTGGGCCCGGGGGAACACGGTCCGAGCAGCCGATAAGCCTCGCCGACATCTGGCGGTCCGAGGCTCTCATCGACGCGCTCGGCGCCCGCCGCCGTGTCCCCTCCGACGCCAGGCGAGACCCGGTGGCCGAACTGCTGGCCGCGTTCACCGAGGATGTGGACACGGCCGCCGCGCCGGCCGCGATCGTGGCGCTGCCGCGCGCGGTCGGCCCTGGCCGGCCGGCGCGGTCGCGCCGCCGGACCGCCAAGGTGCCGGTGCGAGCCATGGCCGCAGGCCTGGCCGCCGCTATGGCCCTGACCGGGCTGGCCTTCGCCGCTCGCCCGCCGCGCGCCACTCCGGCCGGCGCCGCGCCGCTCGCGGCGTCGCTGACGCCGGCCGTGCAGGGGGTGGGACACGTGGCTGGGGGCACGCGGCCGGGCCCGTCGGCCGCCACGGCACCACCGCACGCCACGGGCGCCAACGGCGGAGCCACGGCTTCCGGCGGCTCTGAGGGCGCAGGCAGCGGCTCGGTGGGCACCGGCGCCCAGGGCGGCCACATGTCCGCCGGCAGCAACGCCCAGAACGCCGCGCCCACGGGGACGGCCGGGCGGGGGCCCGCTGTTAGGAACGCCTGGAACAGCCAGAACACTGGGAATGGTGGCAATGGTGGGGGCGGGAACGGCGGGAATGGCGGCAGCGGTGGGGTCGGCAGTAACGGTGGGAGTGGCAGTAACGGTGGGAGTGGCAGTAACGGTGGGAGTGGCGGAACCGGAAAGAAGCACGGGACTGGTGGGTATGGTGGGGTTGCAGGGAATCGTGGGCATGGTGGGAGTGTCGGTAACGGTGGGAACAGTGGGTATGGCGGGACCAACGAGGGTGGCGGGACCAGCGGGAGTGGCGGGAACAAGGTCAGCTCATCCAAGGCCAGCTCATCCAAGGCCAGCTCGGCAGGACTTAGTTCACGCAGTTCAGGTTCACGCAGGTCAGGTTCACGCGGGTCAAGTTCACCCCGATCCGGCTCGGGGAGCCACGCGCGGCGGACCACGGGCCAGCCGTGGCAGTTCTGGATGCGCGGTGGTAAGGCACCGAGGCCGCGACAGGCAGGGCCGGCCAGGCAGGGGTAGCGGGCACGCCCTGGCTGTGTGGGGCCGGGAGAAAGCAACTAGGGCGCGGTGCAAAGCCCGGCCGGACCAGGAGTCAGGCCGGGAGAGTAAGTGCGGCCCGGCCTCTAGGATGGATGCCACCCACTACCACCGCCGGGAGGCATCATGGCCGACGATGTCAAGTTCGCCCCGCCGGGCCTGACCTTCGACGACGTGCTGCTGCTGCCGGCACACTCCACGATTATGCCGAGCGAGGCCGATCTGACCGCGCGGCTGACCCGCCGCATCACGCTGCGCATCCCGCTGATCTCCTCGGCCATGGACACCGTGACCGAGGCCAGGATGGCGGTGGCGATGGCCAGGCAGGGCGGCGCCGGGGTGCTGCACCGCAACCTCCCGGTGGAGGAGCAGGCGCAGCAGGTGGACATGGTGAAGCGGTCCGAGGCCGGGATGATCACCAATCCGGTGACCTGCCGTCCGGACGCCACCGTGGCCGAGGTCGAGGCGCTGTGCGCCACTTACCGCATCTCTGGCGTGCCGGTGACCGGCGAGGATGGCATCCTGCTCGGCATCGTCACCAACCGTGATATCCGCTTCGAAACCGACCATAGCCGCCCGGTGGCCGAGGTGATGACCCGGATGCCGCTGGTCACCGCGCCGGTCGGCGCGGCCGGCCACGAGGCGCTGGCCCTGCTCAAGCAGCACAAGATCGAAAAGCTGCCGCTGGTGGACGCCGGCGGCCGGCTGCGCGGCCTGATCACGGTCAAGGACTTCACCAAGAGCGAGAAGTTCCCGAACGCCACCAAGGATGCAGGCGGCCGGCTGGTGGTCGGCGGATCGATCGGGGTGGGCGAGGACGCCAAGCGGCGCGCCCAGGCGCTGATCGAGGCCGGCGTGGACTTCCTCGTGGTGGACACTGCGCACGGGCACGCCCAGCCGGTGCTCGACATGGTCGCCCAGATCAAGGCCAACGCGCGGGTGGACGTGATCGGCGGGAACGTGGCGACCAGGGCCGGCGCCCAGGCGCTGATCGAGGTCGGCGCCGACGCCGTCAAGGTCGGCGTCGGGCCCGGTTCGATCTGCACCACGCGCGTGGTCGCCGGGGTCGGCGTCCCGCAGGTCACCGCCATCTACGAGGCCGCACAGGCGGCCGGCCCGGCCGGTATTCCGGTGATCGGCGACGGCGGCCTGCAGTACTCGGGGGACATCGCCAAGGCGATCGCGGCCGGCGCGGACACCGTCATGCTCGGCGGCCTGCTGGCCGGCTGTGAGGAGAGCCCGGGCGAGCGGGTCTTCGTCGGTGGCAAGCAGTACAAGCTCTACCGGGGCATGGGCTCACTGGCCGCGATGCGTGGCCGCGAGGGCAGCCGGTCCTACTCCAAGGACAGGTACTTCCAGGACGACGTGCTGTCCGAGGACAAGCTCGTACCCGAAGGGGTCGAGGGCCAGGTGCCCTACCGCGGCCCGCTGGCGGCGGTGGCCACCCAGCTCACCGGTGGGCTGCGGGCCGCCATGGGCTACTGCGGCGCCAGGACCGTCACCGACCTGCACGAGGCGAAGTTCATCCAGATCACCGGGGCCGGCCTCGCGGAAAGCCATCCGCACGACATCCAGATGACGGTCGAAGCCCCGAACTACGCCGGGCGGAGCTAGGGCGAGGGCGGCCCGATGAAAGCGGCCCAGTGAGGACAGCACAGTGAGGACAGCACGGTGAGGACAGCACGGTGACGCAGGTGGAGATCGGCCGCGGCAAGAGCGGCAGGCGCGCGTACTCCCTGGACGAGATCGGCCTGGTGCCGTCCCGCCGCACCAGGGACCCCGAAGATGTCTCCATCGCCTGGCAGATCGACGCCTACCGGTTCGAGCTGCCGCTGGTCGTCTGCCCGATGGACAGCGTGGTTTCGCCGCAGACCGCGATCGAGATCGGCAAGCTCGGCGGCCTGGCCGTGCTCGACCTCGAAGGACTGTGGACCAGGTACGAGAACCCCGACCCGCTGCTCGCCGAGATCGCCGAGCTGGACGAGACCGCGGCCACCCGCAGGCTGCAGGCCGTCTACGCCGAGCCGATCAAGGAAGAGCTGATCGGCCGCAGGATCGAGGAGATCCGCGCCGCCGGGGTCACCACGGCCGCGCGGCTGTCACCGCAGCGCACGGTCCGCTACTACAAGACGGTCGTCGACGCCGGCGTGGACATCTTCGTGATCCGCGGCACCACGGTGTCCGCCGAGCACGTCTCGGGCCAGGCCGAGCCGCTCAACCTCAAGCGGTTCATCTACGAGCTCGACGTCCCGGTCATCGTCGGCGGCTGCGCCACCTACACGGCCGCGCTGCACCTGATGCGGACCGGCGCGGCCGGCGTGCTGGCCGGCTTCGGCGGCGGCTCTGGCCACACGACCGCGGCGGTGCTCGGGGTCGCCGTGCCGATGGCTACCGTGATCGCCGACGTGGCCGCCGCCCGCCGGGACTACCTGGACGAGTCAGGCGGCCGCTACGTGCACGTGCTGGCCGACGGCGGGATGACCCGCAGCGGCGACATCACCAAGGCCGTGGCCTGCGGCGCGGACGCGGTGATGGTCGGTTCGCCGTTCGCCCGTGCGGCCCAGGCGCCCGGCCGTGGGTTCCACTGGGGCAGCGAGGCGCACCATCCCGAACTGCCCCGCGGCGCCCGGGTGAAGGTCGGCACGATCGGCTCGCTCGAGCAGATCCTGCACGGCCCTTCCACCGTGCCCGACGGCTCGATGAACCTGATGGGCGCGCTGCGCCGGTCGATGGCCACGGCCGGCTACTCCGACCTGAAGGAATTCCAGCGGGTCGAGGTCGTGGTCGCCCCGAGCAGCCGCCCCCGCGGCTAGGGCGGCGACCAGGCCTGACCTCGCCCGATCCGGATCTTCACCATTTCTTCACCGCGGGGCGGCGTCGCAACGGCCGCTACTCACGGGTACCGTTCGGAATGTGAAGGCTGGGGGGAACGCGCAGCGAGGGAAGGCGGCACCGGGTGTCGGGGCGGCCACCGCGCTCGGCCCCGACAAACGGGCCGCGGCGCTCGGTCCGGCCGAGCGGTCCGCCGCACTGGCCGGCCTGGCCAGCCAGGAGCAGCACGTGCTGGTCGTGGGCGGTGGCGTGGTGGGCGCGGGGGTGGCCCTGGACGCGGCCACCAGGGGCCTGTCGGTGGGCCTGGTCGAAGCCAGGGACTTCGCCTCCGGCACCTCGTCGCGGTCGAGCAAGCTCATCCACGGCGGGCTGCGGTACCTGGAGCAGCTCAATTTCGCTCTGGTCAGGGAGGCGCTGACCGAGCGCGCGCTGCTGTTGCAGCGGATCGCGCCGCATCTCGTCCGGCCCGTCTCCTTCCTCTACCCGCTCACCCACCGCGGCGGCTGGGAGCGGGCCTACGTGGGCGCGGGCGTGGGTCTGTACGACACGCTCGGGTTCTCCATGGGCCAGGTCCGCGGCCTGCCCGGGCACCAGCAGCTCACCCGGCGCGGGGCGTTGCAGCTCGCCCCGGCGCTGAAGCGGTCCGCCGTGCACGGCGCGATCAAGTACTGGGACGCCCAGGTGGACGACGCCAGGTTCGTCGTCAGCCTGCTGCGCACCGCGGCCAGTTACGGCGCCAGGATCGCCTCGCGCACCCAGGTGGTCGGCTTCCTGCGCGAGGGCGAACGGGTCACCGGCGTCCGCGTCGTCGACCTGGAGTCCGGCGCCGAACTCGAGTTCCGCGCCCAGCAGGTGGTCAACGCGACCGGCGTATGGTCCGACGACATCCAGGCGCTGGTGGGCGGGCGCGGCATGATCAACGTGCGCTCCTCCAAGGGCGTGCACCTGGTGGTGCCCAGGGACCGCATCCACTCCAGCACCGGCATCATCTTGCGCACGCCGCTCAGCGTGCTGTTCGTGATCCCGTGGGGCAGGCACTGGATCATCGGCACCACCGACACGGACTGGTCGCTGGACAAGGCCCACCCCGCGGCCAGCCGGTCGGACATCGACTACGTGCTCGGTCAGGTCAACCGGGTGCTGCGGGTCCCGCTCAGCCGGGACGACGTGGAGGGCGTCTACGCCGGCCTGCGCCCGCTGCTGAGCGGTGAGTCCGACGAGACCTCGAAGCTGTCCAGGGAGCACACCGTGGCCAGCCCGGTGCCCGGCCTGGTGATGATCGCAGGCGGCAAGTACACCACGTACCGGGTGATGGCCAGGGACGCCGTGGACGCGGTGGCGCACGGGCTCGATGGCCGGGTGCCACGCTCCTGCACCGACCAGGTTCCGCTGGTGGGGGCGGAGGGCTTCCAGGCGCTGTGGAACTCCAGGTACCAGATGGCGCGGGCGTCCGGCCTGCACGTGGCCAGGATCGAGCACCTGCTGCGCCGGTACGGCACGCTGATCGGCGAGGTGCTCGGCCTGATCGAGGCTGACCCCGGCCTGGGCCGGCCGCTCACCGGCGCCGACGACTACCTGCGGGCCGAGATCGTGTACGGCGCCTCACACGAGGGCGCCCGCCACCTGTACGACGCGCTGGCCCGGCGCACCCACATCACGATCGAGACCTGGGACCACGGCATCGCCGTGGCCGAGGAGGCGGCCGCGCTGATGGCCGGGCCGCTCGGCTGGAACTCGCGGCAGACGGGCCGTGAAGTCGAGCACTTCAAGGGCGCCATCGCCGCCGAGCAGGCCGCCGAGGAGGCCAGCGACGACCAGACCGCGGACGCGATCCGGCTGGGCGCCCCCGACATCGTTCCGCTCGTGGGCACCGCCGCGGGCCATGGCCGCTAGATCTGAATGAACGGCTGCGCCACGGGAAGATCCGCTGAGCCCACCCGGGCCGCCCGCCTAAACTTTGGCCCATGAGCCAGCCGCCCACGCCGTCCCGGCCTCGTGTCCTGTCCGGTATCCAGCCCACCGCCGACTCCTTCCACCTGGGCAACTACCTCGGTGCGGTGCGGCAGTGGGTGACCATGCAGGACACGAACGACGCCTTCTACTGCGTGGTGGACCTGCACGCGATCACGGTCCCGCAGGATCCGGCCCTGCTGCGGCGACGCACCAGGGTCGCCGCCGCCCAGTTGTTCGCGGCCGGCCTCGACCCGGAGCGCTGCACCGTGTTCGTGCAGAGCCACGTGCCCGAGCACACCGAGCTGGCCTGGGTGCTCGGCTGCCTGACCGGGTTCGGCGAGGCGAGCCGGATGATCCAGTTCAAGGACAAGTCGGCCAAGGGCGGCGCGGAACAGGCCAGCATCGGCCTGTTCACCTACCCGATCCTGCAGGCCGCCGACATCCTGCTCTACCAGGCCGATCAGGTCCCGGTCGGCGAGGACCAGCGACAGCATCTGGAGCTCACCAGGGATCTGGCCCAGCGGTTCAACCACAGGTACGGCCGGGTGTTCACCATCCCCGGTCCATACATACTGGCTGGGGTGGCCAAGATCAACGACTTGCAGGATCCGGCCGCGAAGATGAGCAAGTCGTCGTCTTCGCCGCAGGGCATCGTGGACGTGCTCGACGAGCCCGGCGTGATCCGCAAGAAGATCGCCAGGGCGGTGACCGATCCCGGCTCGCAGGTCAAGGCCGACGAGGCCGCCAAGCCGGGCGTGACCAACCTGCTGCGGATCTACTCGGCGCTGGCCGGAGTCCCGGTGGCCGAGGTCGAGGCCGCCTACGCCGGGGCCGGGTACGGCGCCTTCAAGCGCGCACTCGCCGACCTGGTGGTGGACACGTTCGCGCCGGTGCGGGAGCGGACCGAGAAGATGCTGGCCGACGAGGCGGAACTCGACCGGCTGCTGGCCGAGGGCGCGAGCCGGGCCGGCCGCGTGGCCAGGCAGACCATGGCGCAGGTCAGGGACCACATCGGCCTGCTGCCCGCCGTCCCGGCCTGAGCGCGCTTGGCTAGGGCCGCCCGCGGGGTCCTGGCCGCGGGGCCAGCGCCATGGACCGGCGGTGGTGCGCCACGAACGCGACCACGATGAGCGAGGCCAGCACCAGGAAGCCGAGGCCGACCGCCACCGGGACCGCCTGCGACGAGGCGCTGGCCTCGGCCGGGCGCCGCGGGGCCACGGGCTTGGACACGTTCTTGACCGTGTGCTCCTTCGGCTTCTTCGGCGCGGGCGGTGGCCCGGAGGGCAGCGTGCTCACCAGCGTGCCCACCGGGCCAACTTTCCCGTTCGCCGCGAAGCCCCAGTTCAGCAGCTTGGTCGCGTAGACGAACTGCTCTCCGGGCGGGCAGTGCAGCACCGACACGATCAGCGTGACGCCGTTCCGCTTGGCCATGCCCATGTAGGTGCCGCCCGCGGCGGTGGTCCAGCCCAGCTTGCCGCCGATGTCGCCACGGTAGCCGGTGAGCAACTCGTTCTGGTTGATCAGCGTCTCCCAGTGCCTCGGCTTTCTCTCGAACCGCACGCTGACCGTCCGGTCGTAGCCGAGGAAGGTGGGATTGGCCAGCGCCTGCCGGGCGATCAGGGCCTCGTCGTAGGCCGAGATGTGCTGGCCGCGCGCGTCGAGCCCGTTCGGCTGCTTCGCCACCGTGTCGTCGGCCTGCAGGTGCCGCGCCTCGGCGTTGATCAGCGCCATGCCCTGGCGGAACGACCCGGTGGCCTGGGCCAGCGCGACGGCGGCGTCGTTGGCCGAGATGGTCAGCAGGGCCTGGAACAGGCTGGAGATCTTGTAGTGGCGCCCGGCGACCAGGCCCGCGTCGTCGGGCTCGGCGTCGGCCGCCTCGTGGGAGGCGACCGTGCTGGCGCGCGGGTTCAGCACCGGGATCAGCGCGAGCGCGGTGAGCACCTTGAGCGTGCTGGCCGGCCTGAACCAGCCGTGCGCGTCCTTGGCCGCCAGCACCTGGCCGGTGCCGGCGTTGGCCACCACGAACGCGTCCACTTTCAGCTTGGGCAACTTGGGCGCGGCCCCCGACAACGGGTTCAGCACGGTGCCGGGCCTGGCGAGCTGCGGGCCGCCCTGGGTCCAGTCCCCGGTGCTAGCTGCCGGTGAACCGGATGGGCTAGCCGCCGGTGAACTGGACGAGCTGGGCGGCGCCGACGCTCGCGTGCTGGACGGAGCCGGTGGGCTGGCCGCCGCCGGGGGCGCGGCCAGCGCGGCCAGGCCCACCACGAAGAGCGCGGCGGCCGTGATCGCCGCCGGTCCCCGCCTGCCCGACATCGCCGCGCCTCCTTGGCTCGCTGTCGTAGGTCATGGTTGTGGCAAAACCTGTTGGTCCGGACGCCATCCGTGGCACCCGGTGCCGTGTTGGCCACTGCACGTGTCGGCCGTCTCCACCGTACTGCGTCAAGCCGGTGCACCGGCCGAAGCGCGCCCCCGCCAGGACGGGGAAACGACCCCGTTCGGGCGGCCGAAACCACTACTGCCAGTGGCACCGTGGACCGCACACCTTAGCCTTGGCACATGGCGCATGAGTCGGAGTCAGGGTTTCCGATCCGGCCCGTCTACGGGCCGGACGAGCTGACGGGTTTCGACCCGGCGGAGAAGCTGGGCGAGCCGGGGGAGTACCCGTTCACCCGCGGGATCTATCCCACCATGTACACGACCAGGCCGTGGACGATGCGGCAGTACGCCGGCTTCGCCACCGCCGCGGAGTCCAACCGCCGGTACCACCGGCTCATCGACGCCGGCACGACCGGGCTCTCGGTCGCCTTCGACCTGCCCACCCAGATGGGCTACGACTCCGACGCCCCGGTGGCGCACGGCGAGGTCGGCCGGGTCGGCGTGGCCATCGACTCCGTCGACGACATGCGCAGGCTGATGCAGGACATCCCGCTGGACAAGATCTCCACGTCGATGACCATCAACGCGCCCGCCGCCGTCCTGCTCCTGCTCTACCAACTGGTGGCCGAGGAGCACCAGATCAGCGCGGCCAGCCTCAACGGGACCATCCAGAACGACATTCTCAAGGAGTACATCGCCCGCGGCACCTACATCTACCCGCCTCAGCACTCGCTCCGGCTGGCCGCTGACACGTTCGCCTACTGCCGCACCGAGATCCCCCGCTGGAACACGATCTCTATTTCCGGCTACCACATGGCCGAAGCCGGAGCGACCCCGGTGCAGGAGATCGCCTTCACGCTGGCCAACGGGAAGGAGTACGTCAGGGCGGCGCTCGGCGCCGGCTTGAAGGTGGACGACTTCGCCCCCCGGCTTTCCTTCTTCTTCGTGGCCCGCTCGACGCTGCTGGAGGAGGTGGCCAAGTTCCGCGCCGCGCGCCGCATCTGGGCCGCGATCATGCGGGACGAGTTCGGCGCGCGCAACCCCAAGTCGCAGATGCTGCGGTTCCACACCCAGACCGCCGGGGTCCAGCTCACCGCGCAGCAACCCGAGGTGAACATGGTCAGGGTCAGCATCCAGGCCCTGGCCGCGGTGCTCGGCGGCACCCAGTCGCTGCACACCAACTCCTTCGACGAGGCGATCGGGCTGCCCAGCGAGAAGGCGGCCACGCTGGCCCTGCGGACCCAGCAGGTGATCGCCTACGAGAGCGACCTCACCGCCACCACCGACCCGTTCGCGGGCTCGTACGTGGTCGAGTCCATGACCGACGAGATCGAGGCGGCCGCCCAGGATCTGATCGACCAGGTCGAGGAGGCCGGCGGCGCGGTGGCGGCGATCGAGCATGGCTTCCAGAAGAACGAGATCGAACGGTCGGCCTACCAGGTGGCGCTGCAGGTCGAGGCCGGCGAGCGGGTGGTCGTCGGGGTGAACAGGTTCCAGGCCGAGCGGGAGGAGCCACAGCAGCCGCTGCGGGTGGACCTGGCCATCGAGCAGGAGCAGGCGGACCGGCTGGCCAAGCTGCGCGCCGAGCGCAGCGGCGCGGACCACAAGCGGGGCATCGACGAGCTCAAGCAGGCCGCGGAGGGCACCGGGAACGTGCTGGTGCCGCTGCGTGAGGCGCTGCGGGCCAGGGCGACGGTCGGCGAGGTCTGCGACGCGCTCCGCGAGGTGTGGGGCGTGTACCAGCCGCCGGACGCCAGCTGAGTCTTGGTCCGGCCCTCTTTGTGCTGGGCCCGGTCTGCATCACCATATAAGGGTTATGGCGCGCCGTTTCGGAGATTACTATCCGCGCACGGGCGGTTGCATATCCGCCTGGGCCGGTGGATTCCGTGGCACCAACGATGAGTCGCACAAACGGAACATTGTGGCTATTTCAGCTTCTGGCTCACGAATGTATGGCGCAAAGTCCTGATCAAGCTGGAAGAATTGCGGATGGAGGTAACCGGGTGGTCATCGAGTGGAACACGTCACGGGGCGCGACGCTGGGTGTGGAGTGGGAGATCCAGCTCGTCGACGCCGAGACCAGGATGCTGCGCCAGGATGCCCGTGACGTGCTCGCCGCGCTGCCCGAACTGGGTGAGGGCAGCGAGTTCCCCAAGATCCGCTATGAACTCATGCAGTCCCAGATCGAGCTCGCCACCGGCATCTGCAGCACGGTGGCCGAAGCCAAGCAGGATCTGGCCGAGACAATTGTGCAACTCCAGCGGGTGGCCCGGGCCCGCGATATGATGCTGACCTGCGCGGGAACGCACCCCTTCAGCAACTGGAGGGACGCGAAGATGGCACCAGTGCAGCGATACGCCGAGCTAGTCGAGCAAATGCAGTGGCTGGCCCGCAGGATCCAGCTCTTCAGCGTCCAGGTCCACGTCGGGCTCACTGACGGAAGCACGGCCATCCCGATCATCAACGCCCTGGCCAAGTACCTGCCTCACTTCCTCGCGCTGACCGCATCCAGCCCGTTCTGGAACGGCCAGGACACCGGGCTGGCGTCCAGCCGGGCGGTGGTCTTCGACGCGCTGCCGACGGCGGGGCCGCCGCACCGGCTGTCCGACTGGGCCGAGTTCGAGGAGTACATGGAGACGCTGCTGCGCGCTGGAACGATCCGGAGCATCAAGGAGGTGTGGTGGGACGTCCGCCCGCACCCGGACTTCGGCACGATCGAGGTCCGGGTCTGCGACGGCGCCCCGACGCTGCGTGAGATCGGAATGGTAGCGGCGCTGTCGCAATGCCTGATCCAGCTCTTCACCTTCCAGCTCGAGCGCGGCTACCAGCTCCCCAGCCCGGCGACTTGGGTCGTTCGGGACAATAAGTGGCGCGCGACAAGGTACGGTCTTGACGCAATAGTGATCACCGATGACAGCGGCGCTACGGCGCCCATGCGTGATGAGCTCTACGAGCTGGTACGTGAGCTTGAGCCCGTCGCCGACAGGCTCGGCTGCGCCGCCGAGCTCGGTGTGGTTTCCGAAGTGCTCGAACATGGAGCGTCATACGAGCGGCAGCGTGCCGTCATAGCTGACGGCGGCGAGCTGACTGAGGTGGTGGACGCTTTGGTCACCGAGTTCGCGGAAGACCGGTTCTTGTGCCCTGGGGAGGCTGCGCATGCCGGGAGATGAAGTGACGGCGGAACTCGACGCGTTCCTCGCCGGGCATTCCGACGAGCTGATCGAGTTCCGCCGTGACCTGCACGCTCATCCGGAGATCGGCTATCACGAGCACCGGACGACCCGGCGGGTCGCGCTCAGGCTGGCCGCGGCCGGCCTGCGGCCCATGCTCCTGCCCAAGGGGACCGGCCTGATCTGCGACGTCGGCGATCCCACCAGCAAACCGGTGGTGGCGCTGCGCGCGGACCTGGACGCGCTGCCGATCCAGGACGAGAAGCCCGTGCCCTACCGGTCCACGGTGCCGAACGTGTGCCACGCCTGCGGGCACGACGTGCACACCACGATCCTGCTGGGCACCGGGCTCTTCCTGGCCGCGCAAGCCCAGGAAACCGGGCTGCCCGGCCGCGTCCGGCTGATCTTCCAGCCCGCCGAGGAGGTGCCGGGCGGCGCGCTCGACGTGCTGGCCGCCGGCGGCATCGCCGACGTGGACCGCATCTTCGCGGTGCACTGCGACCCCAAGCTCGACGTGGGCAAGGTGGGCATCAGGACCGGCCCGATCACCGCCGCCTGCGACAAGATCACGGTCCGGGTCACCGGGCCCGGCGGTCACACCGCCCGCCCGCACCTGACCGCCGACCTGGTCTACGCCCTCGGCAAGATCGTCACCGAGCTTCCGGCCGCGCTGACCCGCCGGGTGGACCCCAGGTCCAGCCTCAGCCTGGTCTGGGGCCGGGTGAGCGCCGGCACCGCGGCCAACGCGATCCCGGACGACGGCATAGCTGAGGGCACCGTGCGCTGCCTGGACGACGAGGCCTGGCAGGCCGCACCCGACCTGCTGAAGGCGCTGATCGAGTCGGTGGCGGGCGCCTATGGCGTGCTCGCCGAGCTCAGCTATGTGCGCAACGTGCCACCCACCGTCAACGAGGCGGTGAGCGCGGCCATGTTCTCCACGGCCGCGACGCGGGTGCTCGGCGCGGACTCGGTCACCTCCACCCCGCAGAGCCTCGGCGGCGAGGACTTCGCCTGGTTCCTGGAGTCGATCCCCGGCGCGCTGGCCAGGCTCGGCGTCCGCACCCCGGGCGCGGCCGACCTCGACATCCACCAGGCCATGTTCGACGTGGACGAGCGGGCCATCGCCACCGGCATCAAGCTGATGGCGGAGACCTCGCTCACCGCCCTGCGCGACGCGGGCGGCACGACGGCCGTGGCCCCCGTGCCCCGCGCCGCCCACGCCTGAGTACGCCCTGCGGGCCGCCACCGCCTACAGTGGGCGACAACCCTCAGTCCTCGTCCAGCCCGCGGAGTCGAGCCCGGTGTCAGCAGTCCTGCCTCCCGACGTGTACCGGTCCGCGGTGGCCAGGATCGTCTGGTGGGCGTGGGTGGTTTTCGCCGCCGCCAACGTGCTGGACCTCGCGATCCAGGGGCACGATCACTTCTCCGCTGTGCTCGCGGCCGTCCTGACCCTGATCACCGGGGTCACGTTCGCGACCGCGCTGCGGCCCAGGGTGGTGGCGGACGACGACGGCCTGCTGATCCGCAACCCGCTGCGTGACCACCACGTGCCGTGGGGCTGCGTGGAGGGCCTGGAACTGAGGGACTCGCTGGAGGTCCGCTGCCGGGACGCCAGCGGCGGCCCGCGGCGCGGGAAGCTCTACGTCTGGGCCGTGCACTCACCGCGGCGCGGCAGGCTGAAGGCCGAACTCCGGGCTAACCGCAAGATCAACAAGGCGGTGCCGGCCTCCTCGGGCTACGGCAGGCTGCCCCAGGAAGCGCAGGCGGCCATGACCAAGACCCACTCCGAGCACATCCTGGACTCGCTGCGGTCCAGGGGGGACAACGCCCGCGCGCCTGACGCCGGGGGTGGCCGCCTGGTGAGCAGCTGGGATTGGCTGGCCCTCGCCGCGGTGGTCATTCCCGCCGTGCTCGTGGCCATCGTCGCGCTGACGTAAAGGTGGCCACCGTTCATTATGGGGATTGAGTCAAGATCCGAGGGATCGGCATGGCCGCGCCCGCAGCCATGAGACATAGTCAGCGGGCGCCGACGCCTTCTCCGCGGCGTCGGCCATGATGCCGATGTAGCGCGCGGACGGCAGCCCGCCCTCATAGCCGTTCAGCACGTACAGCCAGGCCAGCGCCTCGCCGTCGAGGGTGTGCACCCGCACTCTGAGCTTGCGGTAGTAGTCCAGGGTGAACCCGTCCCAGTGGTCAAGGGCCGCCTCGTCGGTGTCGGACAGGTCGTAGAGCACGACGAAGACCCGCTCGTCGTCGTCTTCCACGATCGTCGCGAGCGCGCCTTCCCAGCCGAGGTCGGAGCCGCCGAAGGTGAGCCGCCACCCCTCCAGCCAGCCGCTTCCGTGCTGGGGGGAGTGCGGGCATCGCTCGGACATCTGCGCCGAGTCCATGTTGGAGCCGTACGCCGCGTACAGGGCCACGAATGAACAGGGTAAGGGTCCGGGCCCCCGGAAGTGGGCTGATGCGCCACGACATGCTGAGGCGCCGTCACGGGCACCGGCCGGGATGGGCCAGAATGAGGCGTCGTGAGTCAATCACAACCACGTATCGCGATCATCGGCGGCGGTCCGGGCGGCTATGAGGCGGCCCTGGTCGCCGCGCAGCTAGGCGCCCAGGTCACCGTGGTGGACACCGACGGTCTCGGCGGCGCCTGCGTGCTCACCGACTGCGTGCCGTCCAAGACGCTGATCGAGACGTCCGGCGCGATGGCCGCGCTGACCGGCTCGGCCGGCCTCGGCATCAGGATCGGCGCGGGCGCCGGCGGCCAGGGCATCACCGGGGCCGTGGACGCCCCGCGGCTGTACCGGCGGGTGAAGGAGCTGGCCCGGGCCCAGTCCGCCGACGTGGCGGTCCGGCTGGCCGCGGAGGGGGTCGAGGTGGTCCCCGGTCCCGGCCGGCTGACCGGCCCGCGCACCGTGGTCGCGGCCGGCGGCCGGGTGATCGACGCCGACGCCGTGCTCATCGCCACCGGCGCCCGCCCGCGGGTGCTGCCGGACGCCGAGCCCGACGGCGAGCGCATCTTGACCTGGCGGCAGCTCTATGACCTCGGCGAGTTGCCCGCGGAACTCATCGTGGTGGGCTCGGGGGTGACCGGCGCGGAGTTCGCCAGCGCTTATCAGGCGCTCGGCTCCCGGGTGACGCTGGTGTCCTCGCGCAGCCGGGTGCTGCCGCACGAGGACGCCGACGCCGCCGTGGTGATCGAGGGCGTGTTCCGGCGCAACGGGATGAACGTGCTCGGCCGGTCCAGGGCTGCCTCAGTGAAGCGGGACGAAGACGGCGTGGTGGTCACGCTGACCGACGGCACCGAGGTGCGCGGCTCGCACTGCCTGCTCACCGTGGGCATGGTTCCCGCCACCCAGGGCCTGGGCCTGGCCGAGGCCGGCGTCGGGCTGGCCGACGGCACCGGGTTCGTCCAGGTGGACCGGGTGTCGCGGACCAGCGTCGCCGGCGTCTACGCGGCCGGGGACTGCACCGGCGTGATGATGCTGGCCTCGGTCGCGGCCATGCAGGGCCGGATCGCGATGTGGCACGCGCTGGGCGAGGCCGTGCAGCCGCTGCGGCGCAGCCACGTGGCCGCGACCATCTTCACCGCGCCGGAGATCGCCACGGTCGGCGTGCCGCACAGCGCGATCCTGTCCGGCGACGTGGCCGCCCGGGTGGTCAAGCTGCCGCTGGCCACCAACGCCCGGGCCAAGATGGCCGGCCTGCAGGACGGCTTCGTCAAACTGTTCGCCCGGCCGGTGACCGGGATCGTGCTGGGCGGGGTGGTGGTGGCGGCCCGGGCCAGCGAGCTGATCCTGCCGGTCTCGCTGGCCGTGGAGCAGCAGCTCACCGTGGACCAGATGGCGCACACCTTCGCCGTGTACCCGTCGCTGTCCGGCAGCCTGACCGAGGCCGCCCGCCAGCTCATGCAGCCCCCTGCCGATGGCGGCTAGGCGGCTAGCGGCGCGGCTAGTGCGTCGGGCGGCCCAGGTCGGGGTCGTCGGGGACCGGCAGCTTGTGCTGGCGCAGCCGGGCCGCCCTGATGTCGTCGGAGTAGATCGCCACCGTGAACAGGCTCCCGGCCAGGGCCAGCGCCGGCACCATGATGTGCAGCCAGTCCGGGCCGGGCAGCAGTGAGAGCAGCACGCAGATCGGGACCATCACGGTGAGGTGGCGCAGGATGACCCGCAGCCGCCAGCCCGCGTCGGTCAGCTCGTGCCGCACCCAGTCGCGGTTCGCGGGCGGCAGCCGGAACCCGACGGCGAACAGGCTCTTGCCCACGATGTTCGGGTCACCCGGCAGCCGGCTCACCGCAGTAGTCTCACAGATCCCCAGGACCGGCGCGCCCGGCCCCAAACGTCGCCCGTTGATCTCGGGACATTTCATTCTGAACGGTGGCCACCGAGCCCGATCGCTCGCCCGCACCCCTTGAGACAATCAAGCCGTATATTCAAGAAATCCGGCATGGCAATTTCCCTGTCAGCATAGATACATTCTGGACTGAGTGCTGGATTGACTGGCGTCCCTCAGCTCAGGCCTCCTACCTGACGCATAAACAACTGCGGCTGCCGGTGCCAACCGAGTTGTTCTCACCCTGCAAGGCGCGTCTGCTCGGGCAGGAAATCACCACGCTCGACCCGCGCACCCTGCTGCACATGTACGGCGCGGTCGGCGTGTTCAGGAAGCAAGATGTTCCCAGGATCATTGGGCTTACGGAGGTGATCGAGTCAGGAGACGCGGCAAGCAGGCTAACCGAGAAGGACTGCCGGGTGTTCGGCGTCTTTATGCAAGCCCGTAAGGATCGTTATCCTCTGTTCTTCGCGTCAAAACGGGCCTGGGTAGGTCTGCTTGACGCGTTGCCGCCCGTGGCTTCCCGTGCGCTCAAACACCATGTGCAGTTGCGAGCCAACGAGGTGTTCCGGAAGGTCAATCGTCAGCAGGAGGGCGAGCCCTAGCAAACCAGATCGCTAGTTTTAGCCTGCATCAAGGTCATGTCGGCGGACAGGCCGACGTGATCAGAGAGGTATTCTGTCCCGCTGGGAATTGCCACTTTGCCTAGAAGAAGCAACCGTGCGGCTTCAGCCTTGACCTGGGCCGAGGTCAATATGAAATCAATGCAGTGCGCTGGCCCAGCCGATCCGAGATATTCGGCGCGGAAGGTTGCGGGACACTTCCCGTCGAAAGCGTCGACGAGCTTTGTTTCGGCCAAGAAATGGTTGAATAGAGGACTGTCACGGTCGACATTGAAGTCCCCGCAAACCACGACTGGAGTGGTCGCGCTTCGCACAAACTCGCTCAGGCTGGCAAGCTGGTCTCGATGCAAAGTGAAAAACCGGCCCGTCTCTGACCAGTCTCCGTCTCTGTTCGCAACAGGATGAGTATTTACAATGCATAGTCCACGATATGCCAAACGTGTTGCTAGGGAACCCTTCAGCCATGCTCTGGCGCGGGTCAGGCGGGACACGCCCGGCGTTCGTTGGGGAAGACCAAGACCCCGATAGCTGGAAGCAACGACCGGTGACCGCGAGAACGTCACGAGCCCTCCCGCTGGTCCTATCGGTGAGCGACGGTAACTTACCCCGCTAAACGAGCGCATCCGCCTAGCCAGCAAGGTCAGATGCCAATACGTGAACACCTCCTGAAAACTGACTACATCGATATCCGACGCTTCGAAGCTGTCCGCAATAGCTGCAAACCGTTCAGGCAGGTTCGAACCGACCATCGGCACTCCCCGCGTGTTCAGGGTAGCTACAGTCAGTCGGCCGTCATCGTGCTCACCGTGCGAGATGGTGCGCGCTGACATGGTCAACGATCCGGTTCTGCCAGGATTTGCCACCAGTCAGTTGCCGTCCACCACCTCGGCGGTGGGGCAGTAACGGGCAGTGCGGGAGGTCGGGTGTGACGGTCAGCGCTGCAGGCGCCCAAAGGCCCATCGGCGCTGAACAAGACAGAAAGATTAGGGTCGAGGTAATCACGAGTCCAAGTGGCGGTGCCGCTTACCGGGTCCAGCGCTGCCGCCTCCCATGTCCGCCAGAGGGCTTCGAGGCGAAGAACCGCCTCGGGATGGTCCCACCACTGTGCACACCAGTGGCTGCCCGGACGGCGGAAGATTCGCACGAAAAATCCGCCGACCCAGGACTCCACGTCCGGGAACTGTGGCGAGAATTCTCCGGTGTCTGCATGTTCCTGGTTGGCCAGTCTGCCCATAGCCTGCTCTATAGCGGCGAAATCATCCGCATCGAGGTCTGGCTTCTCGTGATGGCCGCGGTCAGGGTCCGGCATATCAACTTCCTCTGGCAGGTATTCGCGTGCCCTACGGGCAGCTTCGCATCGCTGGGATCACCCCAGCAGTCCGCTTACCGCAGTAGTCTCACAGAACCGGCGCGGTGGTCTGGCCGGACCCGTGCTAGAGGCGAACCGGGTTAGCGGCCGAACGGCCCGCCGAACTGCTGCCCCCTTGCATCACCGTTATTTCCAGATTACGCCCGGGGTGGCAGCGGGATGAACCCGCTGGTGCGGTGTGCGTACTCGGCGTAGTCCGGGCGGCTGTCCCGCATCCGCTTCTCGGTCATCCGCTTCCCCGAGCCCCACACCAGCACGTAGGTCATGACCAGCGGTGACACCACCGTGGCCAGGCCCAGCCAGGACCCGCAGCCGATCGCGAAGATGCCCCACCACACGCACGCGTCACCGAAGTAGTTCGGGTGCCTGGTATACCGCCACAGCCCCCGGTCCATGAGCTGCCCCCGGTTCGCCGGGTCGGCCTTGAACCGTTCGAGTTGCCAGTCGCCCACCGCCTCGAACATCAGCCCCACCAGCCACACCAGCCCGCCCAGCACTAGCAGCGGCGTACCCGCCCATCCGCCCGACATGCCCACCTGAATGGGCAGCGAGACCAGCCAGATCAGTGCCCCCTGCCCCAGGTAGACCGTGCCCAGCACGTACAAGGGGCCGCGGCCGCGCAGCATCTTCTCATACCGTGGGTCCTCGCCCGCGCCCCGCCCGCGCCAGAAGATGTGCCCCGCCAGCCGCGCCCCCCACACCACGGTCACCGCCACCAGCAGCCATCGCCGCGCCGCCACGCCGTGCCCGGCCGACACCAGCAGCGCCACCACGGCCACCACCGCGAACCCGGCCCCCCAGGCCACGTCGGCCACCTTGTGCTGCCGCAGCACCATCCCGGCCGCGAACGCCACCAGCGCGACGGCGAGCACCGCCGCCGCGCTGACCCCGGCCGTGACTCCCGCTACGGAACCCAACCGCTTACCCTTCCCGCCGCACGGCCACGATCTGGTGCACGCCCATCCGCCCCTCCTCGAAGGCCAGCGCGCCGCCGTGCAGGTAGAGCCGCCACACCCGCACCTGCTCGGCGCCGATCAGCCGGGTGATCTCATCCTCGTGCCGCTCGAAGTTGTCCAGCCAGGCCCGGATCGTCCGCCCGTAGTCCCGCCGCATCCCCTCCACGTGCGCGACCTCCAGCCCGGCCCGCTCCAGCAGGGCCACGGTCTCGCCCACCGGCCGCATGTGCATGTCCGGCGCGATGTAGGACTCGATGAACGGCCCGCCGCCCGGCGCCCGCCCGTCCCGCGACATCTGCTGGATCAGCAGCCGCCCGTCGGCCGCCAGCAGCCGCCGCAGCCGCGCGCAGAACGCCGGGTACTGCCTGGCCCCCACATGCTCTCCCATTTCTATGGTGGCGATCGCGTCGTAGTGCCGCCCGTCTACATCCCGATAATCGGTTTCCTGAACGGTGGCCACCTCGGCCAGATCGCTCGACCTGACCCGTTCCCGCACGAACGCCGCCTGCTCGGCGGACAGCGTCACCGCATCCACCCGCGCCCCGTACTGACTGGCCGCGTGCAGCGTGAGCGAGCCCCAGCCGCAGCCCAGGTCGAGCAGGGTCTTGCCGGTCTGGCCAGGCTTTCCGGCCTGGCCGTCAGCCAGGCCGAGTTTGCGGCAGATCGAGTCCAGCTTGGCCCACTGTGCCTCGGCCAGCGTGTACCCCGCGGCGCCGGACTCCCAGCGCGCGCACGAATAGGCCATGGCCGGGTCGAGCAGCAGCCGGTAGAAGTCCGCGGTCAGGTCGTAGTGGTGTGCGATCACCGACCGGTCCCGGCCCCGGCTGTGCGTCCAGCCCCGCACCCTGGCCTGGGTAGCCGGCGCGGGCAGCGGCGGCCCGAGCAGCCCGAGCCTGGCCGCGGTGGCGGCCGCCGAGCCCAGGCCCTGCAGGCCCAGCCCGCGGGCCCGCGGCCCGGGCGGCCCCGACAGGTGCCGGTCCCTGGCGGTGGTCCAGGCCAGCCGGAGCAGGTCGCTGACGTCGCCCTCGATGTCCAGTTCGCCGGTCACATAAGCCTGCGCGACCCCCAGCTCACCCGGATGCCAGAGCACCCGGCGCAGCGCCCGCGGCGTCCGCAGCACCACCACCGGCGCCCCGTCCGGGCCGGCCTCGCTGCCGTCCCAGGCCCGCAGCCGCACCGGCAGCGGCCCGCGGGCGAACCGTTCGAGCACCGGCACCAGCCGGTCGCACACGCCACCGTGGCCGGGCCGACTGACCCGCCCGATCGTCTCCGTCATCGCGCACGCTCCAGCAGGAACTGGCACACGTCCAGGTAGGACGCCGCGAACCCGGCCTCGCTGTAGCTCAGGTACAGCTCCCACATCCGGGCGAACACTTCGTCGAAGCCCAGGCCGGGCAGGTCGGCCCGCCGGGCGGTGAACCGCTGCCGCCACAGCCGCAGCGTCTGCTCGTAGTGTGGGCCGAAGTCAAGTCGTCCGGCCACCCGCAGCCGGGTGTGCCGGGCCAGCGCCGCCTCGATCCCGGTGACCGACGGGATCAGCCCACCGGGAAAGATGTACTTGAGTATCCAGGTGTAGGTGTCACGGGTGGCCAGCATCCGGTCGTGCGCCATCGTGATGGCCTGCAGACCGATCCGGCCGCCCGGCGCCAGCAGCCGGTCCAGCGTCTCGAAGTAGGCCGGCCAGTACCGCTCGCCCACCGCCTCGATCATCTCCACCGACAAGATCGCGTCGTACTGCCCGTGCACGTCCCGGTAGTCCCGCAGTTCGACGCTCACCCGGTCGCCCAGGCCGGCCGCGGCGATCCGCCCGATGGCCAGCGCCCGCTGCTGCTCGGACAGCGTGACCGTGCGCACGGTGGCGCCGCGGGCCGCCGCGCGGAGGGCCAGCTCGCCCCAGCCGGTGCCGATTTCGAGCACTCGGGTGCCCGGCCCCACCCTGGTCTGGTCGAGCAGCCGGTCGATCTTCCGCCGCTGCGCCGCCGCCAGCGAATTCGGCCCAGCGATCAGGTCGCCCCGGTCGCCGGTTTGGAAGAGCGCCGCCGAATAGGTCATGGTCTCGTCCAGGAACAGCGCGAACAGCTCGTTGGACAGGTCGTAGTGGTGGCTGACGTTGCGCCTGGCCCTGGCCAGGGTGGACCGCTCGGCGGCGGGCTGGCGCCGCACCGACACCCGCCGCAGCCGCTGCAGCGGACGCGGCACCAGGCCGGCCACCTGGCGGGCGAACACGGTGATCAGCCCGGTCAGGTCCGCGCAGTCCCAGTCGCCGGCCATGTACGACTCGCCAAACCCGATCAGGCCGCTGGCCCCCACCCGGGCGCAGAAGTCCCCGGGCCGGTGCAGCACCATCTCCGGCGCCGCCCCGTTCCCGCCGCCCAGATGACGCCCGCCAGGCAGCCGAACCAGGACGGGCAGCCTGGCCACGGCCCGGCTGAACACCGCCCAGGCGATGGCGGCCCTGAGCCCGGATTTCGGCACCGCGAACACGTCCGGCCACCTGGCCTCGTCCGGCGTCCCCCTGGCCGGCTCGATGGCGGCCCCCGCCGGGCTCGTGTCTGCTGTCTGGGTCATACCAGTCCCTCCTGTGGCGCCCCGTCCGGGCGTGCCCGCGGCCGCAGGCCGCGGGCGTAGAGCTTGATGCCTTGCCACCGGATCCGCCCGGCCACCACCGCGGTGGACCACGGATGCCTGACCGCGGACGCCACCAGCCCGGGGCCGCCGGAGCCGACCGCGTGGCCGCGCAGGCTCGCGGTGAACGGCGGCCGCCCCGGCCGGTGCAGCACGATGCTGAGCGCGAGCCGCTCCCCAGGCTCGGGCAGGCTCATCCGGTAGCGCCCGTCCACCGGGTTGTACGGCGAGACGTAGAACTCCTTCGCCGTCTCCGCCCGGCCCCTTGGGTCGGTGCGCAGCAGGTAGCAGTGCCGCTGCCCGTAGGTGTTGTGCACCTCGGCCACCACGCACTCCAGCGGCTCCGCCGCGCCGGCCGCGCCGGCCGCGCCGGCCGCGCCGGTCTCGCTGGCGCTGGTTTGACTAGCACGGTGGCACCAGTACACGGTCAGCGGGTTGAACACGTAGCCGAACACCCGGGCCTGCGTGAGCATGAGCACCCGGCCCCCGCCCAGGTCGACGCCCCGGCTGGCCAGGAACGCCGTCAGGTTCTCCCTGATGCTCCGCCCCGGGTCGCCCAGGTGGTCGCTGGCCCGGAAGTCCGCGAGCAGCCGCAGCCCGCCCCGCATCCGCGGTATCGCGTCGAGGTCGACCAGCCACTGGTAGCCGCGGTAGCTGAACACGTTGCGCACCGGTTCGGCCCGCGCGTGCGTGACCCGGCACTCGTAGATGACGGGCGTCCTGGTCTGGCTCACCAGTCCTCCCCGAGCGCCCGCGCCGCGGCCACCCCCGAGCGGCACCCGTCCTCGTGGAACCCCCACCCGTGGTAAGCCCCCGCGTAGGCTGTGACCGCGTCGCTGAGCCCGGGCAGCCGCCGCTGCGCCGCCACCGACTCCGGCGAGTAGACCGGGTGCTCGTAGTCCATCCGGGCCAGCACGTGCTCCGGCCCGACCCGGCGGCCCGGGTTGAGCGTCACCACGTAGTCGCGCCCGCCGGGCAGCCGCTGCAGCCGGTTCATGTAGTAGCTGATCTGCACCTGCCCGGCCCCGGCCGTGCACGCGGCCAGTTCGTAGTTCCACGACGACCGCACCCGCCGGCCGGTGGGCAGCAGCGAGGCGTCGGTGTGCAGCACCGCAGGGTTGGCCGTGTACCGGAACGCGCCGAGCACCTCCTTCTCGGCCGGGGTCGGATCGGCCAGCAGCCGCAGCGCCTGGTCCGGGTGGGTGGCGATGACGATCGCGTCGAACGTCCGCGGCCGGTCCGCGCCGTCGCGCACCTCGACACCACCGGGGAACCGCCGCACCGCCCGCACCGGCGCCGAGGTGCGCACCTCGGTCACCCGGTCCGCGATCAGCCGCACGTACTCGCGGGAGCCGCCCACCACCGTCCGCCACGGCGGCGACCCGGTCACCGACAGCAGCCCGTGGTTGGCCAGGAACGTGAACAGGTACCGTGCCGGGTAGCCCAGCGCCACCTCCGGCGGGCACGACCACACCGCCGCCACGAACGGCGCGGCGAAGTGCGCGATGAAGTACCCCGAGTACCCGCCCCGGTCCAGGAACTGCCCGAACGTAGGCCCGCCGGACTCGGAGCCGCCGTCGGCCAGCAGTCGCCGCGCGTCCCGGTGAAACCCGCGTACCTCGGTCAGCATCCGCAGGTAGCGCCCCTTGCCCCGGCTGACCCCGGCCAGCAGCCCACCCGGGCCCCGGTGGCCGGCGTACTGCAGCCCGCAGCCCCGGCAGCGCACCGACATGCTCATCTCGGTCGGCTGCGTGGCCACCCCGAGTTCGCCGAACAGCCGGGTCAGCAGCGGGTACGTGTTCTGGTTGTGCACGATGAAGCCGGTGTCCACGGCCAGTTCTAGGCCGTCCGCGCCGGCCACCGTGTGCGTGTCCGCGTGGCCGCCCAGCCGGTCGTCGGCCTCGAACAGGGTTACCTCGTGGCTCCGGCTGAGCAGGTACGCCGCGGTCAGGCCGGCCACCCCGCCGCCGGCCACCGCGATCCGCCGGCCCGTCACGCGCTGGCCGCCCCCGGCCGCACCCGGTGATACGCCTGCACCGCTGGGCTGAAAATGCGCATGATGAAATACCCCCAGGTCTGGCGAAAGCCGGGATCTTCCTGAACGGTGGCCACCCGAACGTGGTGCTCAGGGCCGGCCCTGGCCGCTTCCCCTCCAGTCAGCGGCCAGGGCCAGCCGCACCCGCCTACGTCCGCTGAGAGAGCGTGAGCGGGGACCACGCCGTGGCTAGCGCCACGGCGAAGCACAGAAAGAGGTTCGCCGGGATGCCCGGCCGGCCACAGATTTCCTTGACTGCCAAGATCCCTCCCAGTCGATCCGGGGCCCACCCGGTGGAGGGTCCGATACGAGGAATTCGTCGCACTCCCCGGATCCGGTTCACCCCGCCCGTGAAAAAAGTTGAAATAGTCCGCGATGGCCCTAGTTGAGCGCGGGCCCATCGCAACGCCTGCCCACGGCGCGCCGCCCTGGCTGGCGACGTGCTGGGCGTGCTGTCGGAGCCGGATGGTAGAAACCCGGCATGCATGCTGGGCAGCTTCCCCTGGACGAGCAGGTCGCGTTCTTCGAGATGGCGCTGGCTCGTAACGGCACATTGACCGAGGTGCTGGCCAGAGCCGTCGCCCTGGACCTGCCGGACTGGTATCTGGTCGCCGGATGCCTGTACCAGACGGTGTGGAACGTGGTCACCGGCCAGCC
>DATAWQ010000027.1:0-1982 GCA_036267135.1 Streptosporangiaceae bacterium
AGCACCCAGCGGGAAGCCTTCGAGCTCATCGGCGCCCCGATCCCGGTCACCTTGAGGTAGCCAGAAGCCCACCCCGCCAAAACCGTGAAACCCCAGGCCAGCAGCCGAATCATCTACCCAACCAGCGGCAACTTCGGCCTAATCCTCCCGCGAGCCCGGATCCTCCCGGATAACTCTCGCTGCTTGGTATGGGTGTGGCTAATGCGAGGCTCGGGGAGAGTGAGGCGACATCAGAGCGGGCCATGCGATCCGGAACAGGCCGTCAGCCGCCGGAGATGTCTGCGACGGCGGCGCGCGTGCCGCGGGCGGCGCTCACGGCGGTGACCGTCGCGGCGGCGGCGACCAGGGCCAGGTAGACGCCGGGCACGATGTGCTCGTGGTAGGCGGCGAAGCCCGGCGCCCAGAGGACCAGGCCGACCGAGGCGACGGCGCTGGCCACGGCAGCCACGAGCATGATTGCGGCGGCCAGGCCCGCCGCGACCGCGGCCAGGCGCAGGGCCGGGCCGCGCGGCTGCATCCGGCGCAGGGCCAGGCCGGGTCCGGCGGCGGCCACGGCGGCCGCGACGAACCCGAGCAGGGTGACGGTCAGGAACCAGGACGGGCTGACCTCGTCGGGGCCGCCGACCAGCATGACCACGACTTTCAGCACGACGAGGTACGCGGCCGCGGCGATCGCCGGGAGCAGCAGGTAGGCCAGGTCGCGACGGCGGCGTTCGCGAACGGCGCTGCGCAGCATCAGCAGCCAGAGCGGCAGGCCGCCGACGGCGGCGATCAGCGCGGAGACGGCGAGGGCGGCGTCGAAGGCGACGTACGACCAGCCGACGATTGGGTGGCCAGCCGGGCGGTAGCCCTGGGCCTCGGTCAGTTGCGCGAAGACCAGGCCAAGGCCCGTCAGCATGGCCGCGGCGACGAGCGCGGTGGCCAGGCTTGACCGCATCCGGGCGGGGCGGTCGAACAGGTGCTCCGGCGGCCGGACCCAGGCGGGCAGCGCCCGCCAGGCGATGCTGGCGATAGCGCGCGCGCTGCCGCCTGACTCGTCAAGCAGCGCGCGGACCTCGTCGGCGTAGCGGGCCCGCCAGGCAGGCGGGTAGAGCGCAAGCGCGGCGCGGGCCAGCGGGGTATCGGACGGTGCCCTCATGCGCCCACCCACCCGAGCCGGTCGGTGGCCGACGAGGCTTCCTGGCCCACGAGCCGTCCCCGGGCGGACGACGCTTCCTGGCCCACGAGCCGTTGCCTGGCGAGGGAGGCTACCCGGCTCATCCGCTCAGACTGCTCGGCCAGGGCCTTCGCTCCGGCCGCGGTGATGCGGTAGGGACGGCGGCGGTCGGCTGCCTCCAGGGGCTCGATCAGGCCGCGGGACTCCAGCCGGGCGATGACCGCGTAGAGGGTCCCGGCACTCAGCCGGACTCCCATCGTGTCGGCCACGTCCTGGATGATCGCGTAGCCGTGCTTCGGCTCCTCGGCCAGGCTGGCCAGCACCAGCAGTGGCGGATCGGCCCATCGGTCCAGCCGGTATCCCACGTCGTCCTCCCGTTGTTTCGCCGCGTGGGCGGGCTCCCGTTCGGTGCTTCCACGGTATAGCGTGCGACGATATACCGCAAGGCGATATAGCGCATGGCGCTATAAGTTGCGGGAGGTTACCCGAGGCTCGGCGGGTAGGGTCGGGATGTGACCGACCAGCCTGTGTACCTCGCCGAGCACGACCGTGCATGGCCGGGCATGTTCGCCGAACAGCAGGCCCGGGTCAATGCCATCCTCGCGCCGTGGCTGGCCGCGCCGATCGAGCACATCGGTTCCACATCGGTGCCCGGCCTGCCCGCCAAGCCCGTCATCGACATGCTCGCTCCGGTGCGATCACTGGCCACTGCCGGGGAGGCTGTCGCACCGTTGACCGAGGATGGCTGGTTGTTCTGGCCGGATGACCCGTGCCGTGATTACCGCCTGTGGTTCCTGCGGCCTCGGCCGGAGGAGCGCACCCATCA
>DATAWQ010000028.1:0-69234 GCA_036267135.1 Streptosporangiaceae bacterium
CCCAACCCCACCTCCCCCCCCGCACCGTCCCCTGGCTCACTGTGATCTATATGGTTGTGGCAACGTAGCCTCTCTTGGGCGTACGTTGCCACAACCGCATCCTGCGATGGGTGCCTCGTTAAGTGGTTTCCGCTCCGAGGACACCGGTGACCGGGCGGTGGGCACCGATCTGGGCCGGGATGCTGGCCAGCAAAGCCACCGCCGCCAGCACACCCAGCACCGCGGCGGCCAGCCACCACACCGGCGGTGCGGTGAGGTCGCCACCGTGGTTCGCGACCTTGAACAGGGCGAGCCCCAGCGGGATACCGAGCAGCGCCCCCGGCACCGCGGGCAGCACCTGCGCCCAGGCCACTCCCTCGCTGACCTGCCGCGGAGACGCGCCGAGCGCACGGGCCAGCGCCGCCGTACGGCGGGAGTCCAGCACTGTGGCCCACGCGGTGAAGACCGCGTTGAGCACCGCCAGCGTGACCACCACGATAGTGATCACCACCAGCATCTGGGTATCCCTGGTGACCACAGGATTGCCCAGCCTGGTCTGGGTCAGCCTGGACAGCTGGTAGTTGACGGTGGAATGGAAGGTCAGCACGGCGACGATCCCGGCGGAGGTGACCGCGATGCTGGCCGCACCGAGCACGGCGCGGCGCAGTCGCCGGGCGACCATCCGCAGGCCGAGCAGCGCCGGCACGGGGAGCCGCGCCGACAACGCGATCAGCCGGGGACGGCGCCGCGGTGCGCGGGCCGAGTTGGCCAGCGCGCTGACCGTGCTGGTGCGGGCGGCCCGCACCGCCGGCGCGAGCGTGGCGGCCAGCGCCACCACCAGGGCCGCCGCGATCGTCAGCCCGGCCGTGGCCCAGGTGAGCGACGGTGCGCCCGCGGCGCCGACCAGCCCGGACCCCGGGTTGGTGATCAGTGGGGCGGCCAGCCAGCCGATGAACAGCCCGGCCCCGGCCGCCGTCATGGCCAGCACCAGGTTCTCGGCCAGCAGCACTCCGGCCACCAGGTCCGGCGTGCTGCCCATCGCCTTGAGCAGGCCCACCCGCCGGGTGCGCTCGGCCATCCGGCCGGCTGCCAGCACGGCCACGCTGGCGATGGCCAGCAGCCCGGCCAGCAGCGCGCCGGGCTCGAGCACCGACTGCTCGTCCTGGATCAGCAGCCCGTCGGCTGAGCTGATGGCCTGCCACGACGCCAGGTTCGCCACGCTGGTGTTCACGCCGTGGACGTTGTAGTAGTCATTCGCGAACGCGTCAGCCGTGGCCGGGTCCTTGAGCCTGAGGTTCACGGTGTAGTTCAGCGGGTCCCGCGGCGAGCTGAGCGAATGGGCGGCCGCCTCGGTGATCCAGGCGAATCCGGTGTCGAGCGACGAAAGCTGGCCGCTGTAGGTCCCGGTGAACGCGCAGGTCGTGTAGCAAAGGTTCGGGTAGGGCACGGCGGCGGCGGTGACCGCGATCCCGGCGACCAGGAAAGAATGGCCGTCCAGGGTGACGTGGTCGCCGACGCCCACGCCGAGCGCGGTGGCGAAGGTCCGCTCCAGCACCACAGCGCCCGGGCCGACCCAGCGGCCCGCGGTCAGTTTCGGCTGGTCGATGGCGACCGGCGGCTGCGGACGTCCCTCCGCTTCGACCGCGATGGTTATGCCGTGGGTCGCCAGGATCACCGAGGCGATCGGGAAGGGCCCGGTGTGCCCGGTGACCCCTTGAGAACCGGTCAGCTGCCTGACTTCGGTCCTGAGCTGGGCGGCGGTGATGATGCCCGGCTGCGCGGGCTGGCCGGGCGTCTGGAGTTCCGGCGGAGGCGCGAACTCCGCCACCACGTCGGGACCGTTGGTCGCGGCCCTGGTCTGCTGATACGGATGATTGGTCACGCCGTTCAGTGCCAGCCCCAGGGTGAGCGTGGTGGTGGCCGCAGTGATCGCGAGCAGCAGCAGCAGCGCCTGCGCCGGGCGCCGTCTCAGGTCTTTGGCGGCCAGCCTGGCCACCAGTCTTATCCGGCCCATCGGTCAGCCTTCCAGCTCGAAACCGGCCAGGGCGCCGAGGTCGCCCTCGCTGCCGCCGGTCAGCCTGGTCTCGTCGATGAACGCGCCGTCCCGCATGCCGATCAGCCGGTCCGCGGTGGCCGCGATCCGCGCGTCGTGAGTCACCACGACCAGCGTCTGCCCGGCCGCGTGCAGCTCTTCGAACAGCCGGAGCACGTCCACGGTGGCTTCGCTGTCCAGGTTGCCGGTGGGCTCGTCGGCCAGCACCACCTTCGGCTCGTTGGCCAGCGCCCTGGCGATCGCCACCCGCTGGCGCTGGCCCCCGGACAGCGCCGCGGGCAGGAACTTGGCCCGGTCGGCCAGCCCGACCCGGTCAAGGAGTTCGGTGGCCAGCCGCCGGGCCGACCGGGCCGCCCGGCCGGCCAGCAGGGCAGGCAATTCGACGTTCTCGGTCGCGGTGAGCTCGTCCATCAGGTGGAACGCCTGGAAGACGAAGCCGATCTGGTCGCGGCGCACCCGGGCCAGCGCCCGCTCGCCCAGCTTGCTCAGCGGTTCGCCGTCCAGCCAGACTTCCCCATCGCTGGGCCGGTCAAGACCGCCCAGCAGGTGCAGCAATGTGGATTTGCCGCAGCCGCTCGGTCCCATCACCGCCACGGTTTCCCCGGGCGCGACGCTGAGATCGATCCCCACCAGCGCGCGGACCAGGCCGTCTCCACGGCCGTACTCCTTGCGCAGGCCGCTGGCGCGCAGCGCCATGCGCTCGTCCGCACCGTTCATCATGATTCCCTCCGGCTGGTCCAGTTCCGTTCGCATGCCTCCAGCCAGCGCAGGTCGGCCTGCAGCCGGAGCACGATGCCTTCCAGCAGCAACGCCGCGTCCGAGCGCTTCGGCTCGGCCAGCGCGGCGCGCTGCGTGTTCCGCAGCCTGCGCAGCAGCTCACGGCGCTGCGCGTCCACAATCGTGAGCGGATCGGCCAGCCGTGCCGCCGCGGCCGCGATCAGCTTGAGGTGAAACTCGGTGAGGTCGGGCTTGGGCCAGCTCACTTCGCTGAGCCAGTCGGCCACCCGCTGCTGGCCCTCGGGGGTCAGCGCATACACCTTGCGGTCCGGCCGGTCGGCGACCCCGGCGGCCGTCTCGACCGTGACCAGGCCCGCCTTCTCCAGCCGGGTCAGTGTCACGTAGATCTGGCCGGCGTTGAGCGCCTCGCCCAGCGGCCCCAGCGCCTGCTGCAGCCGCGCGCGCAGCTCGTAACCGTGTGAAGGCTCCTTGGCCAGCAGAGCCAGCACCGCTTCCTGCCGCACTATCGCCTCCCGTGAACTTCCGCCGCCCGACCCGCGTGGCTCCCGCCGCACGGCTGGCCGTCTAACCGTTATCTATATAGATAACCGTTAGATGAATCAGATGTCAAGTAACAAAAAGAAGACCTGTGTGTGCCAGGACACATACAGGTCTTCACGTTGTGAGTGGGCGGGGCGGTAGTGGGGGTGGGCGAGCAGTGGCGGTGGAGGTGCGCGGGATGGCGGTGGAGGTGCAGGTGGCGAGGGTGAGCGCAGGTAGTGGTGGTGGTGAGGGGTGGGTGCGTGGTGGTGAGGGTGCGCCGTTAGATGGTGGGCGGGCAGGGGGCCAGGCCCAGGAGGGCTTCGTCTACGAGCCGCTCGGCGTGCTCCGGGGTGAACGTCTCTGGCTCCCGGCCGGGCGCCATGATGGCACCGGTCAGCATGAACAGGGCAACCTCGACGTCCAGATCCGGCCGCAGCTCGCCGTTGGCGACGCCGCGGCGCAACACCGACCGCAGCAGGTCCCGGCGCGGCTCGACCACGGTCGCCTTGTAGCGCTCCATGACCTTCGGGTACTTCTTGCCCTCGCCCAGCAGCAGGGAGTACCTGCGCATCCTGGCCGGGTCCGACGCGTCCTGGCACATGACCTTGAGCATCGCGACCAGGTCGTCGCGCACTGACTCGCCGGCCGGTTCGGGAATCGGCGACTTCAGCGAGCTGAGCGCGTCGAGCAGCAGGTCTTCCTTGCCGGGCCAGCGGCGGTAGATGGTGGCCTTGCCCACACCGGCCCGGGCGGCGACGGCCTCCATGCAGACCCCCGCCACCCCGGACTCGGTGAACAGCTCAAGCGCGGCGTCCAGGATGGCGCGCTCGGCGCGCTCGCTGCGCGGGCGGCCGGGCCTGCGGCCGGGCTCAGTGTCCCGGCCGGGCTCGGTGTCCCGCTGCTCATCCTGGACGGGCAGGACCTCTGCCTCGCGCATGACTCCTTATCCTTCCACGCCGGTCGGCTCGGCGGCCAGTTCCGCGAGTTCATCCTCGACGGATACCGGGGCGGGCTGCACGTCCTTGCCCGGCATCCACTTGAGTATCACGAACGTCCCGGCCAGCATCATCGCCGCCGCGATCACGGTGGTGAGGTGCATGGCGTGGGTGAACGCGGCGTCCGCGGGCGCGAGCAGACCGTTCCCGCGCGCACCCAGGTGCTGCGCGGTCGCCTGCGTGGCCGCGATGGACTGGCTCGCCGCGTTACGCGCCGCCGCGGGCAATGTGGACAGGGCCGGCCGCAACTGGCTGCGGTAGGCCTCGGCCAGAATCGAGCCGAGCACGGCCACGCCGAGCGCGACACCCACCTGGCGCGAGGTGTTGGTCAGCGCCGAGCCGGCTCCGGCCCGCTCGCGGGGCAGCACATCCATCACCGCAGCGGTGGCGGATGGCATCACGGCTCCGGCGCCGATGCCCTGGATGAGGAAGAACACGGTGAGGACCCAAATCGGCGTGGTCGTGCCGAGCAGGGCGTATCCCGCGATGGCCAAGGTCATCACCAGCATGCCCACGCTGCCGACCGCCTTGGCGCCGTACTTGCGGACCAGCCCCGCGCTGCGCGGCGCGGCCAGCATCTGGCCGACGGCGAACGGCACGGTGAGCAAGCCGGCCTGAAGCGGACTGTAGCCCCGGGCGTTCTGCAGGTAGAAGGCGGTGAAGAAGTAGACCCCGCCGAAGCCGAAGAACAGCAGTGCGATCGCGCCCACCGAGGCGGACAGCCGCCGGTCGGCGAACAGCCGCACGTCCAGCGACGGGTGCTCGATGCGGGCCTCATACCAGGCGAAGGCGCCCAGCACGGCCAGACCGCCGGCGATCGGGCCGAGCACGTCACCGCGCAACCAGGAGCCGGTGTCGCCGCCCTGGACGACGCCGTAGACCAGCAGCACCAGGCCGGCCACGGACAGCAGCACGCCGACGTAGTCGATCTTGCCGGGAGCCGGGTTCTTCGACTCAGGCACGAGCAAGGCCACCGCGACGGCGCCCAGCACGGTCACCGGCACGTTGATCAGGAAGACCGAACCCCACCAGAAGTGGGCCAGCAGCAGGCCGCCGAGCACCGGGCCGATGGCGATGCCGATGCCGACCGCACTCGCCCACAGGCCGATCGCCCGTGCGCGCTCAGCGGGCTCGAACACGTTGGAGATGATGGACAGCGTCTGCGGCATGACCGCGGCGCCACCCAGGCCCATCGCGGCCCTCGCGAAGATGAGCTGGTCGGGCGAGTGTGAGTACGCGGACAGCAGCGACCCGATCCCGAACAGGGCCAGGCCGATCATGAGCATCCGCTTGCGGCCCACCCGGTCGCCGACCACCCCGAAGGTGAACAGCAGGCCAGCGAAGACCAGCGTGTAGGAGTTGATCGCCCATTCGAGCTGGCTCTGGCTCGCGCCGAGGCCGCCGTGCGGCTCGGCGATGGTCTTGAGGGCGACGTTCAGGACCGTGTTGTCGATAACGATGGCCAGCAGTCCGACGATGAGCACGCTGAGGATGACCCAGCGCCGCCGGTAAATCGTCTGCTTGTCCATGCTTCCCTTCGCACTGGGCCGGCCGCGACGGGAAGACCCCGGCGGCCGGCGATGTTGAGTAAGTCGTCGCGGTCACACCGTGAAGAGTGGCCGCTATCGATACGGAACGGGATCGTATCGAAAAACATTCCCGGCGCGCGAGGTATTTTTTCGCGGTCGCCACCCCACCCCCACCACCCGCGGCCGCTGGCCCCTACCCCAGCACCGCGCACTACCTTTGCCGGCCACACCGTGCGATGATCGAGATGTCCGGGGACGCCATGGGGGCGCCTCGAGGCGAGGAGGTCTCAGCATGACTTCACATCCAGAATCCGCCCTGCCTGCTGCCACCCAGCCCGCGGCCAAGGCGCCGGGAGCCAAGCAGCCCGAACCGCTGTATGGCGGGCAGAGCACCCGGCGGGTGACCGTGCGGGACGTGGCCGCGGCCAAGGGGCGCGGCGAGAAGTGGCCCATGCTCACCGCCTACGACGCGCTGACCGCCCAGGTGTTCGACGAGGCCGGCATCCCCGTGCTGCTGGTCGGCGACTCCGCCGCGATGGTGGTCTACGGCCACGACACGACGATCCCGGTGACCGTGGACGACCTGATTCCGCTCACCGCGGGCGTGGTGCGCGCCACCCGGCGGGCCATGGTCGTGGCCGACCTGCCGTTCGGCTCCTACCAGGCCTCACCGGAGGCCGCGCTGACCACGGCGACCAGGTTCCTCAAGGAGACCGGCGCGCACGCGGTCAAGCTGGAGGGCGGTTACCGGGTGCTGCGGCAGGTCGAGGATCTGGTGGCGGCCGGCGTACCGGTGATGGGCCATCTCGGCCTGACCCCGCAGTCGGTCAACGCGTTCGGCGGGTACCGGGTGCAGGGCCGCGGCGAGGACGGCGAGCGGCTGCTGCACGACGCCAAGGCGCTGCAGGCGGCCGGCGCGTTCTCGGTGGTGCTGGAGTGCGTGCCCGCGTCGCTGGCGGCCAGGGTGACCGAGTCGCTGTCCATCCCGACGATCGGCATCGGGGCCGGGCCCGGGTGCGACGCACAGGTGCTCGTCTGGCAGGACATGGCCGGTCTCACACCGCACGTGGCCAAGTTCGTCAAGCGGTACGCGGACCTGGCCGGCGCGCTGCGCGACGCGGCCACCGCCTACGCGCAAGAGGTCACCTCGGGCGCATTCCCCGGCGAGGAATACTCCTACCGCTGACGGCACGCACGCGCGCTGGCCGGCCTGGGCAGGGGCGCAGCCGTTCAGGTAACCAATGCCGTGCCGCCTGGAGAAACGTTGGCCCGACCGGCCTGCCGGAATGTTAGGGTGCGCCGATGATCGCGGGATCGCCGGCCCGGCCCGGGCCGGTGCCTGAGCAGATCCGGGCGCTCGCGGCGGGCCGGCCGGTGCGGCAGGTGTGGCAGAACGAGGCGGGCGGCGTCACCTACGAGGTAGGCGAGGGCGGCGGCCGCTGTTTCGCCACGTGGGCCCCGGCGGCCAGCGGGATCGACCTCGCCCGTGCGGCGGCCCGACTGTCCTGGGCTGCGGCGTTCACCCCGGTGCCGCGCCTGCTGGCTCACGGCGCCGACGACGGCGGGTCCTGGCTGGTGACCGCCGCGCTGCCCGGGGACAACGCGGTCGCTGACCGGTGGCGGGCAGACCCGTCCACGGCCGTGACGGCTATCGGTGAGGGCTTGCGGGCGCTGCATGAGTCCCTTCCTGTGGCCAGTTGCCCGTTTTCCTGGGCGGCCGAAGACCGGGTGGCGGATGCCCGCCGGTTTGCCGCCAGCGGAAGCCTTGACCCGGCCCAGTGGCACGCGGCCCATCAGCGGCTCAGCGCCGAGCGGGCCCTGGAGCTGGCGGCCGCGATCCCGCCGGCCGACCGCCTGGTTGTCTGCCACGGCGACAGTTGCGCCCCCAACACCCTGATCGCCCCGGACGGCCGCTGGTCCGGGCATGTGGATCTGGGCCACCTTGGCGTCGCCGACCGCTGGCACGACATCGCCGTCGCCGCCTGGAGCACCGAGTGGTACTACGGCCCCGGCTGGGAGCCGCTCCTGCTCAGCGCCTACGGGATCGCGCCTGACCCCGGCCGGTCCCGCTACTACCGGCTCCTGTGGGACCTCAGCTGCTCACTGCCCGGCATGGCGGCCTAGCGCCTGCGGACCGACGGCGGACGGTGGCCGACCCGGCGCTAGACATCGGTAATCCGTAGGCCGGCGTGCGCCTTGTAACGGCGGTTCACCGAGACCAGGTTGGCGGTCAGGCCTTCCACCTGCCCGCAGTTGCGCAGCCGGCCCGCGTAGACGCCGCGCATGCCGGGGATGCGCGCGGCCAGCGCTTGCACCAGGTCGGTGGCCTCGCGGTCGTCGCCGAGCACCATGACGTCCAGGTCCATCGCGTCGACCTCGGGGTCGAGCAGCAGCACGGCCGACACGTGGTGGAACGCGGCCACCACCCGGCTGCCCGGCAGCACGGCGGCGGCCTGCTGAGCGGCGCTGCCCTCGTCGACCGGCAGCCGGTAGGCACCCTGCTTGTCGAAGCCGAGCGGGTTCACGCAGTCCACCACGATCTTCCCGGCCAGGTCTTCGGCTAGCGAGGCGAGCAGGTCGCGGTGGCCCTCCCAGGGCACCGCGACGATGACCACATCGCCCTGCTGGGCGGCGGTGGCGTTGTCTGTACCCACGACACCGGGTGCGTCGGCCAGCTCGTAGGCGGCCGCGACGGCCCGTTCGGCCCGGCGGGAGCCGATGATCACGCGGTGGCCGGCCAGCGCGAACCGGCGGGCCAGCCCGCGGCCCTGATCCCCGGTGCCGCCGAGTATGGCGATGACCGTTCCGGTCAGGTCGGGTCCGGCCAGATCAGATCTGGTCTGCTGCTGCGCGTCAGTCTGGGTCACGGGCTCCATCGTGCCACCCGCCGCCCGATGCGTGGAACGCGCGGGTTTGGGGGGCCCGACCTTCGGTGGTTACGCGGGGTATTGATGCAAGGTCACGCTCGGTAGGGCACCATGGGCGAGTGGACGCAGATCAGGTGGCCGCGCTGCGCGCGCTGCTCGCTCCCACTGGCTGGCTGGAGCGTACCCGGGCGTTTGCCCGCACGTTGCGCACCTCCACCACGTCGCCGGGTGGCCTGCTGCTGGTGGGCACGCCCGACGACGAGCCATGGCACCTCGCCGCGCATCTGGACGAGGAGAGCCGGTTCGCCGGCATTCCCGAGCTGGCGCCGACGCTGATCCGGTGGGCGCCCGCCGACGACGCGCCGCCGCACCTGCGGGTGGGACTGGCGCGGCTCGAGGCCGCTCAGCGGGGCGAGGCGCTGTTCGTGGTCAGCCCGGCGGCCGCGCCGGTGCCGCTGCTCGAGCGGGTCAGCGACGCACGCAAGGCCGGCGCGGTGATCCTCGCGCTCGACCAGGGCGACCGGGATCTGGAAGATCTGGCGCACGAGTCGCTGACCGTGCGGGCGGCCGCCGATCCGGTCACCTTCGACGCGGCCCAGCACCTGGTCAGCGCCGCCGCGGGCGAGTCGGCGGGCGGCGGCGACCAGCCAGCCCGGCTACGCGGCCTGCGCAACCGCCTGGCCAAGCTGCTCGACACGGTCAGCGGGCCACCGCCCGAGTAACGCGGCCACAGTGATGCGGCCCGGAGGGCCGCCGCGCGTAGGGTGCCTTCCGCGCCAGAAAGCAGAGCCGAGTCAGCCGTCGAGGCTGAGGACCATGGTGGGGCGCTCGATGATGTGGTCGGGGCGCAGCGGGCGGACCGCGGTGCCGATCGCGAAGAACTCGGTGGTGTGCGAGCCCCAGGTGTGGCTGTGCTGGCGGAGCTGGACGCCCACGATGCCCTCGGCGTGCAGCGCCTCGGCCTCGGCCTGCATCCGGCTCATGGCCAGCTCACGGGCGTCGTAGAGGGCCTGGGTGAACTGCTCGAGCTCGACGTTCTTGCCGATGTTGCCGAGCATCCCCCCGAGCCGCTGGTGCGCGACGTGGTACACGCACGAGCCCATCACCATGCCGAGCGGCGCGTAGCCCGCCCGGATCAGGGTCCAGAAGTCCTGGCCGGACAGGTCGGAGGTGAACGGCTGGTTCTTGTTGTTGCGCCAGTTGGCCACGCCGCCGCCGCCCGCGCCCTCCTCCGCCTTCACCGCCGTGCCGACCGCGATGAACTCGGCGATATCGCTGCCGAACTCCTTCATCTCCACGTCGAGCCTGACCCCCACGATGCCGTCGGCGCGCAGTTCGTCGGCCTCGGCCTCCATCCGGCTCATGGCCAGCTCACGGGCGTGGTACATGGCCTGCGACAGCACGTCGAGTTCCTGGTTCTTGCTCCACCGGCCGAGCTGCAGGCCCACGTGGTAGATCGAGCTGCCCAGGACTAGGCCGAGCGGGCGGAATCCGGCCTCGCGGACCAGCAGGAACTCGTTCACCGACAGGTCCGAGGTGAAGATGGAACCAGGCCGCCCCGGCTGCAGCTCAGCCAGCCGCCGCATCGCGTCCTGCGGCACTCCCGCCGCGGCCAGCTCTGCTGCCCCCGGCTGGGCCGCCCCGGGGTCGGTGCGCTGCTGCTCGGTCATCGACTCTCCCTTTACCGTTCCTTTACCGCGACGTCCCAGGGCGCACAGTACCTGGCCGCACTGGTCCTGTCGGTACTGGGCCTGACGGTGTTTGGCCTGGCCGTGCTCCCGGCTGCCCCAGCCGGACCCGGGCGGCCTGACGGCGCTGCGGGTCCAGGGACAGGATGGCCAGGCTCGAATCGGCTTCGTGCCGCTGCGACTTGGCGAACCGGGCGATGGCGGTTCCGATGATCGTTACTTCCGCGATGTGGTCGCGGCCGTGCGTCTGCGACGGGCACTCCCGCTCGCGGACCCGCAGGCTCATGTCCGCGATCACCACGCCGTCGCCGCCGCGGGCGGCCACGTCCCGCTCCAACTGCTCCCGCGCGTCGTGCCTAGCGCTGTTCACCAGCTCGGTGTAGCCGGTCACTTCGGCGTTGCCCGCTCCCCAGCGGGTCTGGCCGGTGGTCAGCCAGTCGTCGTGCCTGGCCCCGACCGAGATCCCGAGCACCAGGCCGGCCGGCACCCAGCCGGTCGCGATCAGCTTGGCGAAGTCCTGGCCGGACAGGTCGGAGGTGAACGGGGCCTTGAGCGGCGGTGCCCCGGGCGCGCGCACGGCCGTGCCGATCGCCTTGAACTCCAGACCGCCGGCTGGGAAGCCGCCAATGGTGAGCGAAACTCCCACCACGCCGTGACCGCCGAGCGCGGCGCACTCGGCCGTCATCCGGCTGATCGCCTTGCGGCGGGCCTCGTACATGGTCGCCACCAGCGCGCCGAACGAGCCGTAGCCGCCCTGCCCGGACACCTGGGTGACACTCCGGTACGGGGTGGCCCAGCCGCCGTAGCCCGCCCAGGCCCCTGGACAGTTGTAGCCGCCGGTGTAGCCGATGTTGTACACGGCCGCGCCCAGCACCTGGCCGGCCGGCTCGAAGCCCACGCCGCGGATCGCGGCGAACTCATCCACCGACAAGGCCGAGCCCCACGTCCCGCTGCTGCGGATCCCCGCCATCCTGGCCTCGGCGGCCGCCGGCAGTCCGTGACCGGCCGCGGGTGCGCCGGCAGGCTCACGGTCCCGTCCCGGATTCCCCGGCCGCTCTTGGCTCAACGCCAGCCCCTTTCCTGCCTGCCCACACCATACCGGGACGGCTCAGGCGCCCGGATCTTGCCACGCGGCCAAACTGCGATGACCCAAACTGCGATGACTGAGCGGCAGGCGACCTGCTGGCTCGCGGGCCGCGGGCCGGCGGCCGGGCGCTCAGCCGTCGCCGTTGGCCGCGTCCCACTTTTCGTTGCGCTCGTGCACCTTGTCCAGCGCGTGTTCGGCCGCCTCCCTGGTCGGATAGGGCCCGAGCCGGTCCTTGGCCGGGCAGCCGTCATCACCCTCCACTGTCTGGTGCTTCAAACAGAAGTACCAGCTCTGCTGACTGTTCATGCCGATTAGAATCCCATTACATGGTGACTGTGCTCCAGCCCGGCCGGCTGTCTCCCACCCGCGAGGTCCCCTCCGGCATCACCCGGCCCGAATATGTGGGCAAGAAGCGCCCCACCCTCGGCGAGCCCGACGTGAGGGATCCGGACACGATCGAGCGGATGCGGGTGGCGGGCAAGATAGCGGCCCAGGCGCTGGCCGAGGTCGGACGGCACGTGGTCCCCGGTGTCACGACCGACGAGCTGGACCGGATCGGGCACGACTTCATGGTGGACCACGGCGCCTACCCCAGCACGCTGGGCTACCGCGGCTACCCGAAGTCGCTGTGCACGTCGCTGAACGAGGTCATCTGCCACGGCATACCCGACGACACGGTGATCGCGGACGGCGACATCGTGAACGTGGACATCACCGCCTACATCGGCGGGGTGCACGGCGACACCAACGCCACCTTCCTGGCGGGCGACGTGGACGAGGAGTCGCGGCTCCTGGTGCAGCGCACCCAGGAGGCGATGATGCGGGGGGTGCGGGCAGTGGTGCCCGGGCGGCCGCTGAACGCGATCGGCCGGGTGATCGAGTCCTACGCCCGCCGGTTCGGCTACGGCGTGGTCAGGGACTTCACCGGGCACGGCATCGGCACCACGTTCCACTCCGGCCTGGTCGTGCCGCACTTCGACGACCCCGACGTCGACGTCGTGATGGAAACCGGCATGACGTTCACCATCGAGCCGATGCTCACGCTCGGCACGATCAACTACGACATCTGGCGCGACGGCTGGACCGTGGTTACCAAGGATCGCAAGCGCACCGCCCAGTTCGAGCACACGATCCTGGTCACCGACTCCGGCCACGAGATCCTCACGCTGCCGTAGCCGGGATTACCCGGCGGCGCCAGCCGCTGAGGATGTCCGCCTCGGGCAGCGCCGGTCTGCGGGCCGTCACCTTCCTGGGGTGGGGAGCAGGCCTAGCGGGCTCGGCGCGGCGAACTCGATGGACAGCACGTCCGGGCCGTGGACGGCCCTGACGATCTGCGCCCGGGCCGGCTGGTAGGGCGGGCGCTGGGCCCGCGCGAAGGTGAGCAGGTAGCCAAGTCCGCCACCACTGGTGGCCGCTGTGCTCGTAGTGCTGGTCGTGCTGGTGTTGTCTGTGGGGCCAGTAGTACCGATGGGGTGAGTGGGCGCGGCGATGACGGCGGCCCGCAGCGGCTGACCGGAGCTGGCGTCTGGGCCCGAGTCGCCGAACGACCTGATCTGGATGGGTTCGGACGAAGCCATGGTGGCCAGCACGATCAGCAGGCGGCCGTCCACCTGGCCGGCCACGAGCTGCGCACGGGCCGCCGGTGCGGCGCTGACCGAGGTGTCGCGCAGGAGTTGCTTGCCGGTCGCTTTGCGGGCGGCCTGGTCCGAGGCGAGCTCGGCCTGGTAGGCGGCGGCGCCGTCGGCCGCGACCGCCCGCACCTCGATCTGCTGCCGGCCCGAGCCGAAACTGGCGATCACCGCGGGGGCGTACATGCTGGCCAGCCGGGTACCGAAGGCTGCCTGCACGCCAGGCGTCACGACCACGAGCCCGGAGGTGTTCAGGTCGGCGCCGCTGAGCCCGCCCGGCCCCGGCCGCAGCACGGTGAGCCCGAGCGCCGGGAACCCGCGGGCCGCGAGTTCCGCGCACATGACCGGGTCACAAGCCACCGTCGTGTGCCCGCTGATCTGGCCGGCGATCCAGGCCGCCGCCTGGCTTCGGATCGCCGCCGAGCTGTTGGCCGAGGGGTTTATGAGGCCCGCCGGCCCACCCGGATGTGAGGCGCCCGCGAAGGCGGCGAGGTGCTCGGCGGCGAATCCTCCGGCCGCGACCACGGCCAGCACGGCGGCGGCGGTCAGCGTGACCCGGACGCGGCGCCGATTCGCGCCGACAGCCGCCCGGCTGGCGGGCTGGCCCTGGCGGGGCAGGCTGGCGGCCTTGGCCGTGTGGTACTTGGCCTCGACCAGGCCGCGCCCGTCCTGCTGCTCGGCGCCGAGCAGCCACCACCAGTAGTCGGCGGCGCGGCGGTGCGCGGCCGCCAGCTCGCGGCCCTGGCCCGATTCAGCCAGGCGGCGGTGCAGCTCGAACGCGGTCCACCGGTGCATGAAGACGCCGTCGGGGCCCACGGTCAGCAGCCCGGCGGCCGCGCACTCGGCGATCAGGCCGGAGACCTCGGCGGCGCGCCCGTCCTGCCCGTCGGGCCCGTCGCGGGCGTATTCGGGCCCGGTCTCACGGCCGGTTCCTGGCTTGGTCTCGCGCTCCGCACGCCCGGATTCAGGCCCGGCCGGAGGGCCGGTTCCCTGGCTGGTCTCGGGACTGCCGGGGCTGGTTCCCCGACCGTCGGGGCTGGCGCTGGATGGGTGCGACCAGGCCGGACGGTCACCGGGTCTGGACGGCAGGAGCGGGGCACTGGCCGGCACCCTCATGCGGTGCACCGATGCGCCGATGAGCAAGCCCTGCGCATCGTGGCTCAGCCGCCCCCACATGACGCCGAGCAGCGCATCCCCCGCGGCCGCGGCGATCATTTCGGCCACCGCGGGTGACAGCTCGGCGGGCGGCTCGGGGCCGGTGGGCATGACGGGCTGACCGGTTCTGGTCTGGATGGCCGCGTCCACCCGGATGGCCACGTCGGCGAACCGGACGTCATCGGCCGACAGCACCCGGTCCAGGTACTCCAGGGCCACCGGGTGGCCGCCGGTCAGCCGCCAGGCCCGGTCGAGTTCCTGTTCGTCCAGCCGCCGGCAGGCGGGCAGCGACTTGGCCAGCTCGGCGGCCGCGGACCTGGGCAGCGGGCCGAGGTAGCGGTAGGCCAGGGCGGGCCCGTCCACCCCCGGCAGCGTGAACTGGTTCCGGCTGGTGATCAGGAGCTTTCCCGGGGCGGGCGGGTCCGCCCAGCTCGCCAGCAGGCCGGCCAGCTCTGGATCCCTGACACTCCAGGTCCCCCCCTGCACGGCTAGGTTGTCGTCGAAGTCGTCGAGCACGAGCAGCACGGGCACCTGGTCCAGCACATGCTCACGCAATTGAGCCAGCCGGTGCTGCCAGGACATATCGGGCCGGTCCGCCGAGGCCAGCGCCGCTGTCGTGTCCGCCTGCCCGCTGTCACGGGCGGCCGCCTCCGGATGGGCCCGCAGCGCCGTGGCCAACTCGGCCAGGAAGCCGTCGGCAGACACTTCGCCGGTGATGACGACGGTGAGGCGCTCGGGTTCGAGCTGGCCGACCCGGGTGGCGATCGCCGCGGCCAGCCGGGATTTGCCGATCCCGCCGGGGCCGTGCACCACCAGGCCGGCCACCGGCGATTCCACCAGGCCCGCGGCCCAGCGGCGCCGTTCGGCCGACCGGATGGGCAGCGACGGCTGCGGGAACTTATACCGGCCGACCCCCGCGAATGGCCACCCGCCGCCGGGCGCCGCCGGCTGTTCTTCGTACAGCGATGATATTATCTGCTCCGCGTTCTGCCGGTAACGATCAATACGCACCGGCATACTGTCTTGCACCGGATAGCTCCTCGCTGATCCTCGCGCAGCGATTGGTGTTATCTGTTCCGCGCTTTGACGATTTCGATAAAATACGAACCGGCCTGCAGTCCAGCAACCGGCGAGGTTCCGGCCCAGCCTGCACTGCGTGCCGCGCGACACCGCTCACCTGGAGGTGCCCTGCACCAACACTGCTTGTGCACAACGCTGACCCGAAAGCAACGATGCCATTACTCGTTCCGTGTTTCAGCGGTAACGATAAGAACGAACTTGCTTAGTAGAATACGAGTCGTACTCGCACAACAGCGGCGCCTCCTCCCCCCAAGACCAGAATCGGTCCACCTTCGCACGAACGGCTGCCATTTCTTTCTTATATAGCACGCTTTAGTGCCCGATCAAAGCCTTTCTCATATTGATCCGGCGTGGCGAGAAGGCGCGTGTTAACGATTTGGAAGGCACCCGTAAGAGAATCCTCCGGAGTATGCGGATACCTTCTGCTTTAGGGGTAATTGCCCGGCTAGAGCTCGCTGTGACCTGGGGTTTCGTGCCCGGGCGACCGCAGAACGCCGGGCACGGACGCAGCCGTGGCCGCCGGCGCCGCGCCCGCCACCGTCTCGCCCTCATACCCCCAAGCCCAGTGGCTGCGCACCCGCGCAGGCGCACCCTCATCCCGCACCGCTAACCCCTCCCATCTCGCGGGTTTGGTCCCGATGACGGCGGCGGTGTCGAGTTCGTCGCAGACGGCGACCCGGGCGGTCAGCCCGTTGCAGGTCATGGCCGCGGCGATGGGTGCCGACTGGCGTTCGCTGGTCTCGACCAGCAAGTGACCGCCCGGCGCCAGCCAGCCGAGAGCCGCCGCGGCCACCCGCCGCAGGACGTGCAGTCCGTCCGCGCCGCCGTCCACGGCCGCCCTGGGCTCGTGCAGCCGGGCCTCGGCGGGGAGCAGTTCGACCTGCTTGGTGGGCACGTAGGGTGCATTGGCGACCAGGACGCTGACCCGGCCGCGCAGCGTGGCGGGCAGCGGATCCCAGAGGTCACCCTGGTAGACCTGGCCACCTGCGGGGGCCAGGTTGCGCCGGGCACACCGCACCGCGGCGGGATCGATGTCCGCGGCGTGCAGTTCGACCGGGCCGAGCAGCGCGGCCAGCGCCGCCCCGACCGCGCCCGACCCGCAGCACAGGTCCACGACCACCGGCCGGGCGCTGTTGGCCGTGGCGGGCCCGGAACCGGCGGCCGGGCGGGTGAGGCGCACGGCCTCCTGGACCAGGAACTCGGTGCGGCGGCGCGGCACGAATACCCCTGGCTCGACCACTATCCGCAGCCCGCAGAACTCGGCCCAGCCGAGGATCTGCTCCAGCGGCAGGCCCGCCGCCCGCCGGTCCACCATCGCGGACAGGTCCGCCGGGGACCTGGCCTCGGCGACGAGCAGGTCCGCCTCGTCCTCGGCGAACACGCAGCCCGCGGCCCGGAGCCTGGACACGAGGGCGGAGAGTGAATGAGCAGACAAAGTAACCGACATGTGTGCCTTTCGGGATGCCGAGGGGCGCTCCCTGGCCTCGACCTATGCCGGGCGAATCGCGGGCAGCCTAGAACGGCTCGGTGACTGCTCGTCCGATCGCGGGACGGTGAGGCGGGAGAACCCGGCCTGTCTGTGAGTTAACGGGTCTCACCTCCTCCGTCACGTGTTTCCTGCTGGGACGGTAGCACTACTGCGGGATGATCTGCGACGGATGGCGGGGCCGAGGGCGAGCAGGCCGGCGCTGGCGGCGGTGCACAGACCGCAGCAGGTGAGCCAGAGCACCGGCTTCCCCAGCACGAGCAGCCGGGTCCCACCCAGCGGGGCGAGCAGATAGCCGGCGCCCCAGGCCGCACCGATCAGGCCGCTGTAACGTCCGCGCAGATGCACCGGGGCCAGGTCGGCGACGATCGTCCCCGCCATGCCGGCGGTCAGGATCTCGCCGAGCGTCCATACGGCCACGGTGACCGCGTACCAGAACGTGGAGCCGGCCAGCGCGGTGAGCCCGAAGCCCAGGCCAACCACGGCCATCCCGGCCGCGAGCTCCGCGACGTGATCTCGCCGGGCCAGCCAGCCGTTGACGACCGGCTGCAGGATGACAATGAGCAGCCCGTTGACGGCCATGGCCAGCCCGTAGTCGCCCGGCGAGAGGCCTTGCAGCTTCATGGCCAGGGGCAGTGTCGTGTAGGCCTGCAGGTAGACAAAGGTGTAGGCCAGGGTCAGGCCCAGATAGCCGACCATGACGGCGTCGCGGAAGACCACGCGGAACCCGGTCCCGGCCGGCTTGGTCCCGGTCGCCTCCACCCGGGCCGTACTGGTCCCGGCCGCCTCGGCCGGGACGGGGTGACCGGAGGCCGGCCTGGTGTCGGGCACCAGCCGCCACACGATCACCCCGAACAGCACGCACGTCACGGCGTCGGCCCAGAACAGCCACAGGAACCCGGCCCGGGCCAGCGTGCCGCCCAGCACCATGGCCAGGGAGAATCCCAGGTTGACCGCCCAGAAGATGAGCCCGTAGGCACGCGGCCGCTCGGCCGGGGACACCAGGTCAGCCACCAGCGCGTCCGAGGCGGGCCGGTATATATCCACGGTGACCCCGAACACGAACGTCACGGCGAAGATCGTGGCGATCCCGCGGGCGTAGCCCAGCGCGATCAGGCTGGCCCCGTTGGCCAGCATGCCCAGGGTCAGCGTGGCCCGGCGGCCGAACCTGTCGGTGGCGGCCCCGGCGATGAGCTGAGAGAAGATGCCGCCCAACCCGTTAGCGGCCAGCACGATCCCGGCCGATGTGACCGAAAGGCCACGGTGACCGGTGAGGTAGTAGGCCAGAAACGGCTCCACCAGGTAGCCGATCCGGTTGACGAGCGTGCCAGTCCACAGCGCCCAGAACGCTCGCGGCAGGCCGCCGGCCTGGCCCCGCACGAACCGGGAAACCGGCCGTCCGTGCGGCGGACCGGTGGCGGCAGGCGCTGGGTCCGTGAGCTGGGTCATGCTTGCCACGCTGCCATGAGGGTCTGACAGAAACCGGGCTCCACGGGCTCCGGGCCGTGGAGCTTAACCGCAGGTCAAGCCCTCCCTCGCGCCAGCACTGCGGCGGGTCAGCGGCAGCCGGGCCCTGGTGTCCTCGTCCGCCGGGGTGTGCACCGAGATACGCAGTTCGGGGAAGGCCGAGACCTCGAGCTCGGTGCTGACGAAGGTGAGCGGCCCGACCTCGGGATGGGCGAACTTGCGGACGCGCTCGGCGGGGCCCGCGACCTCCTGCTGGGCCCAGAACGTGGCGAACTCGGAACTGAGCTCGCTCAGGCGGCGGAGATCCTCTTCCCAGTCCTTGTCGCCGACGTGTCTGCCGTAGGCGGCCCGCAGCCGGGCGACCATGTGGGGGATTTCCGTGTCGTAGTTGAGTAGCTGCTGGCGGGCCGTGGGTTCGGTGACGCAGCACCAGAGCAGGTTTTTGTGCACGCACGGCAGGGAGTGCCACTCCCAGAACAGCTCCTCGTGCGCGGCGTTGGTCTCGATGACGTCGAACCGGCTGTTGATCAAGGTGGCGGGCAGCGGGTCCAGTGAGTGGACGATCGCCCGCAGTGAGTCGGGCGCCTGCTCGGGGCCGGCCCAGGTCCGCAGCGGGGTGGCCTCCGCCAGCCGGTACAGATGCCAGCGGCTAGCAGCGTCGAGTTGCAACGTACGCGAGATGGCGTCGAGCACCTGCGCGCTCGCGTTGATCGGTCGTCCCTGCTCCAGCCACGTGTACCAGGTAAGGCCGACCCCGGCCAGCAGAGCCACCTCCTCACGCCGCAGCCCGGGCGTCCGCCGCCGTGGGCCCGGGGCCATGCCCACGTCCTCGGGTTGCAGCTTGGCCCGGCAAGCCTTGAGGAACCGGCCAAGTTCAACGCGCACCGGATGACCGGACGCTGCCCGCGGCTTGGCCGTGAGGGTAGGTTCGGCCGACCCAGCCGACCCAGCCGACCCAGCCGACCCAGCCGACACGGCACTCGCATCCTGCGTTACCGGACTTCGAGGCATCGTGCATCCTCCCAGGACAGCCTTTGATAATGGCAACTTACGTCTGGGGTGTGACATTTCCGGCGGCCATTACGCGGGTGGAGGCGCAGGTCAAGAGCCGCCCGCCAGCAGGATGTCCAGATCCCGCTCGGTGTACAGCCGGTGGTGCCACTCTTCGTTGAGGATGACCAGCAGGCATTGACGTACGGGGAAGCTCTTCGGCGGGGGCCAGCCAGGGGCCTCGACCGGATCGGTGTGAGCCGCCAGCGACTCATCCGTCAGGCCCTCGATGACCTGCCGTACCGTGGCCATCCGGTCGCGGCGCAGTTCGAGAACGATGTCGAGTGAGGGCCGTGCGTCCCGGTCTCGGGGCACCTCTGGCGTGTCCTCCATGTCGTCCGCGGGCAGATCCAGGGCATCCCACGGCGCAGGATCGCCCAAGATTCCCCGCCTGATCCAGGCGTCGGTGGCGAACACCAGGTGACGCAGCGTCTCGGTGAACGACCACTCGCCGTCGACCGACTCGTGCAGGAGTTCAGGTGGCTGGCGGCGGGCCCGTTCGACGGTCTCCCCCCACAGCCGCTCGATCCAGTCCCATGCCTCGCGGAAGCCGGCCGGATCGGTCGGGCGCAGCTTGGCCCGGTCTGGATCGCGCCTGTTGAGCTCGGTCTCGATGAAAGAGCCGACATCCACGTCGTTGATCGTCAGGTTCATGACCTCGCCGTGGATCTCGGCATCGACGAGATCCACGTCCCACAGCCGGGCACCGGTCAGGTCGACACTGCGGAACTCGGCGCCGTTCAGATCGACTCTGTCCAGCCGCGCGCCGGAGAGGTCGGTTCGCTCGAACCGGGCACCACGCAGGTCGGCATCGATGAAGTCAGGCATTCGACGAAAGTAGCGCCCGGTACCGACAGCCACACCCCAGCCGACGGGCCGGGTGCACGTCAAATACCGCTCGTTAGTGATCATCACCAGAATCGGAACTAGGTGTCCGAGCTCGCCTCCCCCACCGCCGCCATCGACTACTCACCTGCCTGATGAGCGGCAGTTTGCTCGTGGGCGGCGGTCCTGAAATGCTTCACATATGCCTTCCTTCCCGGCGACGTTCGCTGAGGATGTCATCGATCAGCCAGCCCAGGCCCAGTTCGAGGTGTTCCTCGACGAGCACCGCAGCGAGCTCAATCGCTGCCTGGACGGGCTGACCGAGGAGCAGGCACGCCGGTCGCTGGTGCCCTCCCGGACCACATTGCTGGGCCTGGTGAAGCACGCGACTTTCGTGGAGAAGGTCTGGTTTGACGAAGCCATCACATGCCGGTCACGCGCCGAGATCGGTCTCCCCGCGACCCCGGATGAGTCGTTCATTCTTCATGACAACGACACCATCGCCACCGTCCAGCAAGCACACCGCGAGGCATGCGGGTCATCACGCCGCGCGACGTCATCCCTGGGAATGGACGACAAGATCCACGGCAACCGGCGCGGGCCGCTCCCGCTGCGCTGGGTGTACCTCCACGTACTGCGCGAACTCGCTCAGCACTGCGGGCACGCGGACATCCTGAGGGAGCAGATCCTCAACGGGTAGCGCGCCCGGTGTCCGCCCATGTTGATGACAGCGAGTCCGGGTGACGCATCGAAATTCCTGGCTGTGCATAGCCATAGCCCTTAAATGCGATCATCCGATTGCGGGTGAGCGTGGCAGGTGGGAACTTTCTGGGGTTCTGCCACCTTTCGCAGACCCGGAGGACGGGTAAATCCCGCCGGGGCCAACGCGGACGCGCTTATCGCCCGGGCTTGACCCGATTATCACCGGCTAGGCCACGTATTCCCGGCTCGGGGTCCGACCAGCGCAGGCCGTGCACTTCACCGCGCCGCAGGCCGTACAGGCTCAGCCGCCGTGCGGCGTGCGCACGTTGGCCTGCGACCAGGTGCCGGGGCCCGGGCCAGCGGCCGTCAGCTACCGGTCCATTGCTCGGCGAGCGTCAGGTAAGCGATGGAGTTGGTGTTGATCCAGCCTGTCGCGGTGCAGTCGGTGGTGGACGGGCAGGAGACGCCGGCCAGTTCTGCGCCCACCCCGCTAGTGCCCGGGGTGGTCTGGGTCGACCAGCTTGTGCCGTTCCATCCCTCAGCTAGCGTTTTCTGGTCCGGAGCCGCCGAGATGTCTTGTGCGCCGGTTGCGGTGCAACTGGAAGCCGACGCGCAGGAGACTGAGACCAGTACCGACGCGCTGGGACTTGGCGTGGTCTGGATCGCCCAAGTCGTTCCGTTCCAGATCTCAGACAGCGTCTTGCTACTTCCGCTGACGGTGACAGAACCGACGGCCGTGCAGTTGGCCGTCGCTGTGCAGGAAACTCCGTTGAAAGAGGGACCAGAACCTGATGGGTTCGGAGTGGCCTGGATCGTCCAGGTGGTGCCATTCCAACGCTCGGCCAGCGTTCCATTGCTGCTGAAGCCAACTCCCACGCATCTGCTGGCCGAGGCACAGGACACGCCGTCGAGCTCAGAATAGGTGGCGCCGGAAGGGTTCGGAGTGGTCTGGGTCGCCCAGGTGGTGCCATTCCATCGCTCGGCCAGCGTCCCGCTATTGGAAACTCCGGCGGCTGTGCATGCGCTGGCCGAGGTGCAGGAAACTGCGAACAGCATCGCCCCCGCTGGGCTGGGAGTGGTCTGGATCGTCCAGGTGGTGCCATTCCATCGCTCGGCCAGCGTCTCGTAACCGGTGCTGCTGTTGGCGTAGCCAACCGCGATGCAGTTGCTGGCAGAGGTACAGGCCACGCCGGTGAGCTCGGAGTAGGTGGAACCGGCAGGGTTGGCCGTGGTCTGGATGGCCCACGTGGTGCCGTTCCAGTGCTCGGCGAGCGTCGCAAGGTTGCCCGTACCCTGCTGAGAACCGACCGCGGTGCAATTCGTGGCCGCCGTGCATGCGACCCCCAGCAGGTCAGCTGAGGAGCCGGACGGATTCGGCGTGGACTGAACGCTCCAGCCGGTGGAAGCCTCAGCCGCTGTCGTGATTCCGCAGGTAGCCAGGGCTGCCGCCATCATGACCGTGATCGTTAATATCCGTCGCAAGTTGTTTCCCTTCCATCCAGTCACAAAACTGCCGTGAGGTTCACCCGACGAAGTAGTAATAACCAGTCACAGGATTCGCAAACTGAGTGTAAATAAAACATTCTGTCAACCAGCAGCAGACCGGATCATGATCGCGTGCATCCCTTTTAGTCGAACGGCATCCGGAACAGGAAGGGAACGTAGATCCAAAAGGGCGTGGGTACCTTGACAGTCTTGGATTTGGTGAGGCTAGACCTGATGATTCGCGTACCTGATCGGCTGGCCTGAGGCGTCGGCTCGGGGACAGCTGAGGCTGACGGACCCACACCGAACGAACACCTCCGTGCACGTTTAGTTTGAGGCATCATCCAGGATTTATCATGTCCGGATCCCGTCCCGGTTTCGGCCACCGGCGGAACCGTATGCTTGCCTGCACCTTGACAGCCCTGGCCATCGGCGGGACGGTGTGGTGGGGCTCATAGTAAGGGGTGACGGGGGAGGAACCATGGACTGCGCTCACTGCGGGTCGGCTCTGCGTGATGGCAGTAATTTCTGTATTCGTTGCGGTACCCGCGTAGGGCAGGTCAAGGAACCCCCGGCGCCGGTCCAGCCTGCGGTTTCAGCCGCGCCAATGCCGACGGCCCGCCGCCCGCCGCCGGGCGGGGAAAGATTATCCTCGACCGTTAGGGTAGCGGCTGCGTCAGCAACGCTTGTACTCAGCGCAATCACGCTGGCAGCCTTCCTCGCGCCTTCGGCTGTGCCAATGTGGGCGCTGAACTGGCTGCTCATCGTGCCGCTGCCGCTATCGGCGCACGTGGCTGAGGCGGAGATGATCCTCCTCATCGTTGTCGCCGCCTCTGCGATCTTGCGCACGCTCATGAGGACGGTTAAACGTGCCGAGTTGATAGTCCTTGCACTGGCCTATGCCGGCGTGCTCGTGGGCAACGCTGCTGCGTTTCCGGGTGGCATAAGCGTTTCTGGTTATGTGCTCGGTCAGCCGGGGGCAACTGCCACCTGGGTATGCCTGGCGTTCGTGCTGGCGGCCGGTGCCGGGAGCGTGCTCGCAGTGGGTCAGCCCACCATGGTCGCGGTCAGTGGCCTCATCGCCGGTGTGGTGATCGCCGGGGTGAGTGCTGGCGCAGTCGTCACGCAAGCGGGCAACTTCATGCCGGCCTCCGCGTTCGCGTCCGGCGAGCAGACCTACCTCCCGGTGACCTCGTCAGGCGCCGACACGGGCGGCAGCCAGGTGGCGCCCGCCAGCAGCAACCAGCCTGGCGGCTGCGCCGCTGGGTGGACAGCCCTGCTCGATGTGACCGCATCCGGCATGCGCGCGACGGTGTGCCAGTCCACCAGCCAGACGATCCTGGCTGCGCAGCTCAGTGACGGCTCAGTAATTGACGTCCCCGCGGTGGCGGACGGCTCCGGCTGGAGCGCCGATGACGGTGCTATGACCTACACGGTCGATCCGGATTTCATCGCGACCTACCAGAATGGGCAGCTGGCCAGCGACCAGGCGACAACGTCGGCCTCAGGTACGCGCTCAACCCCCAGTGCTCTGGACCAGCTCGCCGCCATGGTGAAGCTGGCACATCAGGGTCGCGCCGAAGTGGTCCAGCTGGAACAGCTGGCCCAGGGCTGCGGCAGCTCGTCTGAAGGAACCAGCCTTATCAACCAGGTGGCCGCCAACCGGGCCCAGTTGCTCGCCGCAGCGGAGAAACTGGCGCAGGAGCCGTCGGCGAGCGGCCTTCCCGTATCCCAGTTCGTCAGCTCCATGCAGTGGTCGCTGAAGGCTGACCACGCGTGGCAGCACTGGATCGTCCACGCCTGGGGGCCGTGGGCGGCTGGTGGCTGCGCGGGACAGGCGACAAGCAACGGACGCGCTGACTTCGATCAGTTCGTGGCGGACTCCAGCCAGGCCGACCGTACCAAAAATGCGTTCGTGAACACCTACGACCCGATCGCCGCCCAAAACGGCCTGCAGAGCAACTGGACCGGTCTCGACATCTAACCCGCGGCGATCCCCATCCGCTGCGTCGCTGGTGCCGTAGCAGGTCACGTTTGCATCGATCTGATCTTCGATCACCCGTCTAAAGGCAGGACTGGGTGCCCGGTTTTGGCGATAGCGGTGTACCAGGCTCTTTGCTGTCCTGGGTTTGCTGGAGTCCCTGGAGCAGTAGTTCGATCAATCGGCCGGGGTCATAGCGCGGGTCGCTGCCGCGCCCAATGCACAGGTTGCCGATGCCGCGCATCAGTTCGTAGGGCTGGATGCCGGGCCTGATGTCGCCTGCGTCGATCGCGGCGTCGAGGATCTGCGCGCACACGGGTTCCAGGCGGTCCAGGAAGTAGGTATGCAGCACGGCGAAGCGGCTGCTGTCGGACTGCAGAGCATCCGCGAGCCCGTGCTTGGTGACCAGGAAGTCGACGAACAGGCCGATCCACTGACGGAGTGCCTCGAACGCAGAGCCAGCGCTGGCCAGCAGGCTCGGGCCCGCCTCGGCGCAGGCCTGGATCTGGTGGCGGTAGACGGCTGTGATGAGATCGGCCCGGGTCGGGAAGTGGCGGTAGATCGTGCCCATCCCGACCCCGGCTTTGGCCGCGATCTGGCGGATCGGCGCGTCGACGCCCGAGACGGCGAACACCTCGGCGGCCGCGGCCAGCAGCGTCTGCTGATTGCGCACCGCGTCAGCCCGCTTGTTACGGGCCGGTGCCTCCCCGGCGTGGCTGTCGCTGGGCACCAGAGCTTCCTCCCGACATCATTTGACAAAACGGAACATCGCTCCGAATAATAGGCGGAGCAACGTTCCGAATCAGCTTACCGAGGCAGGACGCGCCTGACCACCCGCCCGCCGCCGCCCGGTTGGGCCCGGCCGCAGCACAAGGCACAGAAAGGACCCCACCATGACCGCACCCACCGCCACCGCCAGCCCGCCCACGCCCGTCCTGTCCTACAGCCCCGTGGTCCTGCCCGTGCCCGGACGGCCCGCAGCCCTCCACGTCCGCGTCACCGCGCCCGCAACCGGGACCGGGCTGCCCATCATCTTGCTCTCCCACGGCCACGGCGGCTCCCACCACCTCTCCTCACTGAACGGGTACGCGCCCATCGCCAGCCTCTGGGCGGCAGCCGGGTTCACCGTTATCCAGCCCACCCACCTCAGCTCCCGGACGCTGAGCCACCAACTCGCCGACACACCCGCAGCCCCCTTCTTCTGGCGCTCACGCGCCGAGGACATGACCCACATCCTCGACCGCCTTGACGAGATCGAGAACACCGTGCCCCAGCTGGCCGGGCGCACCGACCACGCCAAGATCGCGGTAGCCGGGCACTCCCTCGGCGGCCACACCGCCAGCCTCCTGCTAGGCGCCCGGATCACCGACCCCGGCACCAGCGAGGAAGTGAACCTGGCCGAGCCCCGGATCAAGGCCGGTGTGCTGCTGGCCGCACCGGGCAGGGGCGGCAGCACCCTCAACGGCTGGATGGCCGACAAGGTGCCGTTCCTCCACACCACCGACTTCTCCACGATGACCACGCCCACCCTGATCGTGGCCGGCGACAAAGACGACTCTCAGCACTTCACCGACACCGGCCCCAGCTGGCACGCCGACCCCTACCACCTCGCCCCCGCCCCCAAAACCCTGCTTACCCTCTCCGGCGCCGGGCACTTGCTGGGCGGCATCTCCGGATACGACGCCGCCGAGACCACCGACGAGAACCCCGACCGGGTCGCCGCCCTCGGACACCTCACTTCCGCCTACCTGCACACCCACTTCCAGCCCGGCAACCACGCCTGGCAGCAGGCCCGCCAAGCACATACGACCGGGACCGACCCAGCCGCACGAACCGAATCCAAGTAGCCCTGCAACCCGGCCTGGAACCTCGTCATGCGGGGGCCGGAGGGGATGCTCTCGCGGCGTGGCTGACCTGGCTGACTACCTGGGCTTGACGGTCAGCCAAGCGCGGGAGCAGGTCCGGGCATTACTCGCCCGCCGCCCGAACCGGTACCGTCCTTGGCCCGGCGCGATCCTGCGTGATGATCCCGCCAGGTTCACCGCCACCTACCGGTTGCTGCCGCACGCCGCCCGTGCCGAGGGGATCGGCCCAGCCCGGCTGCCCGACTTCCTCCGTGTGCATCCGGAGCTGCCCCGGTCACGTTGCGCCGCGCCGCCCACGCTGGTCAGCAACGATCCACACCGCCATGGTAGATGCCAGGCAACACGCGCACGGCGGATGCGTCTGGCCTGCGTCCGGCCAGGGCCTGCTCAGCACGGGCGTCCGGCCGCGGCCCTCCCAGCTTCCAGCGGCGCGGGACTGATCAGGTCCCATTTGTTGCCAGCGATGTCGAGGAACACCGCGACGCGGCCGTAGGCTTCTGCCCGCGGTGCCCCCACGAACTGGACGCCTCCGGAAGCCATCCGCGTGTAGGCGGCATCGAAATCCTCTACGTGCAGGAAGAACCCCACCCGCCCGCCAGCTTGCTTCCCGATGGCCAAAGCTTGGCCTTCCCCGTCAGCCCGGGCCAGCAGCAGGCCCGTCACGGCGCCTGGCGGACGGACAACCACCCACCGCTTCGGGCGCCCATCGTTCGTCAGGGCCGGGGAGTCCTCTACGAGCTCGAAGCCCAGCAGGTCCACGAAGAACCGGATCGCTGGATCGTACTCACTGACCACGATGGCGATGAGGCCCAGATGCACCGCACCAGCATAGGGGACCTACATTGCTCCTACTTCGAGATGTAGCTTCAGCCGGCGATGGCAACGGTCCCCCGGCGCGGCCGCGGCGGCATAACAGTGAACGGCCTCCAGACTGTGCGGCCGTCCTGGTGCTGTCTGGAGGAGACCATGGCTTGTGGCTGGCCGCGGGGTCAGTAAGGCTGCAGCTCATGCACTTCAACCATCTCGGGCTGCCAGTTCGCGACGCCCGGTGTAGCCGGGGCTGTCAAGGCGGCAGATACCGCATGGGTTTCTTCTTGCAGACTTGACCTGAACCGCACCGTGGTGGGTGCTATTGCGTGGGCGGAAGCGCGTTGAGATCGGCCATGACAGCACTGGCTGCGGCGGCGCGGCAACTAGCCCCGAATTCGATTGCCAGCGACGGCACCGACGTGTGGGTGGCGAACGAGGGGGACCAGTCCATAACGGGATTCCCCACCTAGTCATCGAGATGGCCAACCGGGCTCGCAAGTGATCCCCGGCGCCAAGAACCCAACCGCCTTAACCGCCCCGCACCAGCCCCGCTTACGCAAAAGCGGGAGAACAACGCCACCCTTCAAGAGCCCGGCGTGATCCGCGCCTAGGAGGCCTGTCTGTCAACGGCCGCTTGCCGGAACCGGATGCCCCAGGTGTCCCGGGATCCTGGCCAAATAGTGATCCTCGACATGGTGCGGGGTACCTCGCTGCCGTATGCCAGTATTGTGCCGTGGGGTTTCCCGGCGTTGTCATCCAGCTCGTTGATGAGAGTAATTCCGAGTCGGCCGTCCGGTTTCTCGGTGCATGGGTCTGCGACGGAGAGACCGCGGGGCGCCGGTACCTGGCTGGGCACGTGGAACCTGACGGCGTCAGCCTTATCGCCACGAGCGGGTGTGATGCCGTCGGCTACGCCGCGATCATCTGGGAGTCCAATTACGCTGGATTCCGGAGCCGCGGCATCCCGCTGGTTCACCAGATCGCGGTGAGTGAGCCGTGGCGGCAGCGCGGCGTTGCCACGCTGTTGATGGATGCAGCCGAGCAACTGGCCGCCGACCGGGGCATCGCGACGCTGGGTATTACGGTCGGCCTGTTTGACAAGTACGGTCCGGCGCAGCGGATGTATGGACGGCGTGGATATATCCCCGATGGCAGGGGCGCATGCCAGGCCCAGCGTCCGCTCAGCCAGGACATGCAGGTGAGCCTGGACCACGATGTGATCATCTGGCTCACCAAGGAACTCATCCCCTGACAAGCCGGTGCCGCCGTGCCAAGCTCGTCACCGGAGCTTGCGCGACGGGGCCGCTTGCTGGCGCGGCTAGAGTGCCTTCGGTGAGCGTGGAGGCGGCAGATATCGGCGGGACGGGCCAGGCCGGGTCTGGGTTTCCGGTGGTAGTGCTGGCGGCTGCGGTCCTGGCGGCGGAGCGGGTGTCGGGCGTGCTGGTGGGCAGTGCGGCTTTGCGGCTGCGCGGCGAGCCGGTGAGCGTAGGTGATGTGGACGTGGTGATCGAGCCGGGTGAGGCGAACCTGCAACGGCTGCACGAGGCACTGGTGCTCATCGACTTGGCCCAGCCGTGGAAGCTGCCGGTCCCGCTGGTCGAGAGGCGGGGCAACTTCGGCAGCCGCGGGAACGACCCACCGGCTAGCCCGCGCTACACCGAGGCGCGGTTGTCACCGGCCGGGCAGGTCGCGCTGGCGGCCGAGCGCGGCGAGATCGCGCCGGTCCCGATCGGGATGATCAACGGCAACACGCACCGGGAGGGCGTTCGGCCGCCGTTCCGGCCTGCTGCGCTCATGGACGCGATCCGGCAGGTTCTGCTCCGGCCCGGCTGCCCGCGGCGCGGATCACCGGCATCGCCGGCCCGCCTGATTTCCTCACCGGCTGCACCGTGACCGGCGACCTGGCTGCGCTCGCCGCGGGCCAGCACGCCGAGCTCGGCCTGCACGCGAGGGTCATGGTCACCGACGGCGCCTACGTCAGCGACCGGGTGGCCAAAGCGACCATTCCCCGGGTACAAGCCGCCGGGCTGGGATCCTGGCTGGCCGGCCGGTAATTGTCATCGACAGGTTCCCGCCCTACACGAACCCCGACGACGTCAGCATCAGCATCGCCAAACGTGCCAGCGAATACTCCTGGCACGCCCGCCACCCGGAACTGGCCGCGCTGACCGGACTGCCGATCAAGGATCTGGCCGACCTGACCACCTCCCGCGGCCATGATCCGAACCTGGATCCGGGCCTGCCAGCACGAAGACCTGACGGGCAGCCTGACAGCCCTGGATAACGCCCTGGCATCCCGCCGGCAAAGACGCCTGGCGGCGGACTACTGAACCACGATTCACTCGCGACTAGCTCAGAGGCTGCAGGTCATAACGCGCCGCGCGTGCTCAGCGGGACGGGCGAGACGCGGTCCCGTTCTCCGCTTCGTCGCGGCGGTGGATCTCGACCAGCTCTTCGCGGTACCGGTGATCGGCTGAGGGAAGTTCGTCGCGCACTTGAGCGCCGTTTTCCCACCACTGCATCAGGCCGCGGCCCAGTTCCTGACCGGCGCGTGTGTGCACACAGTGGGCGTAGTCCGGGACCTCGACCAGCGCTTCTCCCAGTGCGACCTTCGCAGTGACCCAGTCTGCGTGCTCGGCACTCGTGCGGTCCTTGGGCGCAGAAGCGAGCAGGCGCACGGCGTGACACGCCATCATCCAGTCCCCGCCGGGGGTGGCGTTGAAGTTACGGTGCAGCACGTCGATCAGCACCGGCCCCAAGGGCAGGCCCATCCCCACGTCTTCAACCGCGATGAGCCGCAGCCGCCGCCACAGGTGCTGAGCGACATCCGCCGAGGTCGTGAACATCTCGTAGGCGGCGAGCACGGCGTTGTCGATGCGGCTGCGCCTGATCTCCTTCTGCAGGACAGCGACGAGATCGTCCACCGCAATGCCGTGCGGCGAAAAAACTTGTGAGTAAGGGTCCTCGGTGAAGTGCCCGGGACCATACAGACGTGGCATGAGCTGCCATTCCTTCCGCATAACGACGGCAGACGCGTCCGACGCTCGGAAGGGCCTCTCTAGCGCGCTCAACGTAGCACGGTACGAGGCGGCGCACGTGACCGAACTCACGCTTGGTCACCTGGCGGATCCTGTTGTTGTTCTGGTCGGCGGCCAGCAGGTTGCCAGCGGAGGTTGCGCCAGGACCCCCGTAGGCCGCCCGAGTTCGGCTTTAATGGCCGGACCGCCGTCCCCCCGGGCCGACCGCCGCCTTGGTAGCCGGGACTCCGTCGCCTGAGTATCCTTCGGCGTCATCGCCGGCGACGGTGTAGATGTCGCCCAGCCCTTGGCCACCCCTACGCGAGGTGATCCTCCTCCCCGACGGCGCCCAGCCCCCCGCCCGCAAATACCTCGACGGCACCGCGAGGGAGTCTTCGTCACCTGAACCACCCACCACAACGGCCAGTCGACCCGGCCATCATGCGCGCGGGGGCGGGCTCAGGAGACCACGACCTCGGCGCCGACGGGCAGGTGGTCGTGGTAGTACCGGGCGCTGGCTCTGGTCAAGTGAACGCAACCGTGCGAGGAGGTGGTGAGGCTGCCGCCGTGGAACGCGACTCCGCCGGGGGCGAAGAAGACGGCGTACGGCATCGGCTCGTGGTACTCCGTGCTGTGGCCGGGCAGGACCTGCGGGCGCTGGGGCTGAATGCCGGGCTGCGGGCGGCCGGTGTCGTGTTTCGTCTCGGCGGTGGCGGATTGTACGCTGCGGCCCGGTCGGTCGCCTGCCCCGTGTGCGGTGGTGGCGCTGCCGGGGACGCTGCGTTACCGGAGTGGCCGCTTGTGGGCCAGATGGTCACCGTGGCGCCCGCGATCACCATGGTGGCCACGGCGATGACGGTCAGCCGGTAACCCGTCATTGCCATCACAAAACCCTACAGAACAGGCATGTGCTCGGCCGCTGGGTCCCCGTGCGCCAGCCGAAATGGACAGCCCGCCATTAACAGTCGCGTTGTAGCTGCCGTCAGCTACCTGGCGTAGCCCTTCGGGACGGCTACTCCGCGAGGAACTTGGTCAGCGCTGCCCAGAATTCCGGAGAATTCTCGGCGGTGAAATGGTCGCCGGGCACTTCGATGCGGCGTCCGTGCGGCAAAGCGTCCGCGAGCGCCTGAGCGGTCCGGTTTTGCCCGTCCTCGGCGCCGGTCAGGACGAGCGTCGGCACTGCCACCGTGCTCAGTTCCTCGGGATCTGTGTTCACCCACGAGTCGAGGGCCAGCAACAGCGCCTTGGGATCACCGTTGTTGGCCCGGAGCCAGTCTTCAGTCTCCTGCTCGTCGCTGCCAGGCTCGAAGGCACCGGTGCCGCACGCACTGAAAAACTTCCGGTACCACCCGGTGTGCTCCGCGGCGTGCAGCAGCGCGTCGAGTCCATACCCGCTGATGACCGCCCGCCGGGGCGCCGCGCCGCGGATGAGCATCCGGGCCACGGTCCGTCCGCCGAGCGAGTGCCCGGCCAGCCTCCCGGCGAGCCCCGAATCGACCCAATGCGATCCCCGGTCCTGGTGCCCGTGAATGAGGATGAGCGGCCGGCCCTCCCCGGTCTCCTGGTAGGCCAGCCGCACCCCGTCCCGGCCAGGAAAGTCCATAAATCCACTATCCCAAACGGCGCCGACGGCCGGCACCCGGTCTCGCCTACGTAACCGGGCCGCTCTCCACACCGACGGAAAGCGGCCCGGTTGCGAGCCGGCGGCTATTCGCCGTGAGCCAGTAGTGGAACGAGGATGGCCGCGTCGGGGCTGCCCAGGCCGGTGACTGGGTCCCAGCCGGGGGCGGCCTGGTAGCCGCGGTAGGTCTTGGGCGGGAACTTCACCGTGTTGGTGCCCGTGGTGACGTCGTGGAAGGCCGCGTGATAGCAGGCGGTACGGGCGATGGCGTAGAGGGATGGATTGACGAAGCCCAGGTCATGCCCGGCGTACTGGTTGGCCAGAGCGATCAGTCCGGCCCAGAACGGGGCGGTGGCGCTGGTGCCACCGCTGTTGCGGATCATGGTCTTGCCACCACCCAGGCTGATGGTCAGCGCCATGCCGGTGTGCCCGGAGGCGTCGGCGGACACGTCGGGCACGCCGCGGGCCGGGCCGGCGCCGGGCAGACCGTCCTGATAGGCCGGGCGGGCGTACAGCCTGCTGAAGCCGCCGCCGGTGGCCTGGAAGGTGCTGCCCACGTCGCCGTACGGCAGGTCCCAGGTGGTCTCGCTGATGTAGGCGCCGGTCTTATGGCTGGCCGTCAGGCTGGTGCCGCCGGTGGCCAGCACGAGCGGGTCGGAGGCGGGCAGGGTGACCCCACGGACCGGGGTGAAGCTAGGCGGCGACACAACGCACGGTTCGCTGATCGGGCCGATGTCACCGGTCCCGGCGGTCACCGTGACGTGGCGCACGGCCGCGGCCGCCAGCGCCGCGTGCAGTTGCACGGCCTCGGCCGTGGTGAAGCAATGCTCTGCGCTGCCCGCGCTGATCGAGATGATGTCGCCGTGCGTGCTCCCGTAGCGGACCGTGTCGGTCAGGGCGGTGATCAGGCCTTTGCGCGTGGACAGCTCCGAGCCGGTGAACAGCACCACGCGGAGCGCGGCGGCCGGGGCGATGGCGTGGACCATCTCGGTGTCCAGCACCTCCTCGCCCATGGCCAGCCAGCGCCGGGACCCGGGCGCGAAATCGGTACTGACCCGCAGGTTCGCAGCGGGCAGGTGGAACAGCTTGTCGAAGGCGGCCAGGTCCTGGCGGATGTTGCTGACCACCGGCGGGGACAGTCGCGGCTCGGCGAGGGCGGGTATCACCACGGTCTGGCCGCGGCCGTCGATGCCGCGGTCGGCCAGCGGCTGGATGCCGTAGGCCACCCGGATGTCGCGCGGTGAGTAACACGTGGCCAGGGAGTCGCAATCCCCGGTCCCTCCGGCGGAAACGGCGGCTGACGCCACCGACGCGGTCGCGGGCGGCGTTCCCGCCGTCAGCAGGGCGGCCGTGACGGCCAGGGCAGCCGCTCCCCCGGCTCCGGCAACCATCAACGGCTGCCACCCAATCCGGGGCATCCCCGCGCGGGCACCCCGAGAAAGCCTGATCATTTTGCCTCCCGGCTAGAAGTTGTATACCGGGTATATTGTGACCCTCGCCCGGCCAGCCGACCATGGAGTTAACTCCCGGATATTGGCGCGATAGGTTCACCGAACGCCGGGGTGCCTGCATGAAGAACCCCAGCTGAGCCGTGATCAAGGCCGCGATGCGCTCGGTGTATTTGGCCAGGGCTGGGGCGTCAGCCTGGTAGTGGGAACACCAGCATCGACAGGCTCTCGTCTGATCTGGGCGAATGGCCGGATAGTCGAAGCATGACCTCCACATCTCATGCTCCGGCGCGCGCTTCGGTGGGCACGTCTGCGGCGGCGCGGGGCCGCTGGCTCATGCTCGTCGTGCTGCTGGGCGGGCAGTTCATGGCCCTGCTTGACGTCACGGTCGTCAACGTCGCGATGCCCACGATCGGGCGCAGCCTGCACACTTCGGGAGCCGCGCTCCAGCTGGTCGTGGCCGGATACACGGTCAGCTACGCGATGCTGCTGATCACCGGCGCCCGCCTCGGCCAGCTCTACGGCCGGCGGCGGCTGTTCCTGGCGGGTGTCTCGCTGTTCACCGTCAGCTCGCTGGCGTGCGGCCTGGCCCCGCACATCGCCGTGCTGATTGTTGCCCGGTTCGTCCAGGGCGCCGGCGCGGCCGCGATGGTGCCGCAGATCATCAGTGTGATCCAGGCCCAGTTCTCCGGGTCGGCGCGGGCCAAGGCGCTCAGCGCGTATTCGGCCGTGCTGGCCAGCGGGTTCGCGGCGGGGCAGGTGCTCGGCGGGGTGATCGTCAGCGCGAACTTGTTCGGCACGCTGTGGCGGCCGGTGTTCTTGGTGAACGTGCCGATTGGGCTGGTTGTGCTGGCGCTGGCGGCCCGGATGGTGCCTGCCGACGTGCGGGCCGCTGACAGGGGCACCCGGCGGCTGGACCTGGCCGGGCTGGCCGTGGCCGTCCCGGCCGTCTTCCTGATCGTGCTGCCACTGGTGCTCGGGCACCAGGAGGGGTGGCCGTGGTGGGTGCCTGCCGGGGTCGCGGCCGGGCTGGTGCTGGCTGTGATGTTCGTGTGGGTCGAGCGGCGGCTGGCGGCGCGGGGCGGTGACCCGCTGCTGAACCTCGACGTGCTGCGCTCGCCTGGGATCGTGCCCGGGCTGGCCACGGTCATGCTGGTGATGTGCGCCTACGGCGGGTTCTTGTTCACCCTCTCGCTGCATCTGCAGTCAGGCCTCGGGGACAGTGCGCTGCGGGCCGGACTGACGTTCGCGCCGTCGGCGGCCGCGTTCGGGCTGTGCGGGTTCTACTGGCGCAAGCTGCCGGAGCGCATCCATCATCTGCTGCCCCCGGTCGGAGTGCTGCTGGCCGCGGTGGGCGAGGTGGCGCTGGCGCTGGATCTGCGCAGCGGATCGCGGGGCGGTCTGGCGCTGCCCCTCGTGCTGCTGTTCACCGGCGCGGCGCTCGGCCTCGGGTACAGCCCGCTGGTCACGCAGGCACTGGCCCGGGTGCCGCTGGCCGATGCGGCGGACGCCAGTGGGCTGCTGACCACCGCGCTGCAACTCGGCCAGGTGATCGGGGTCGCCATCTTCGGCAGCCTGTTCCTCACCCTGGCCGCGCGGGCCGGACACGGCGCGCACCCGGTGGCGAATACGCTCCCGGCCGCACCGCACGCGATCGCGACGACATCGGTCTGGCTAGCGGCGCTCTTCGCGATTAGCGCCGTCACCGCCCTGTCGCTCACCCGCGCGGTGGCAAGATCACGGAACGCCGGCAGGTAAGCCCGGCTGGTAAACGGAATCCGGTGTCCTGGCGTCTACTCCCCGGAACCTCGCACCGCTGTCTTCCGCCGGAGCGGAACGATCCCATGAACACACCCGCGATTGCGCTACGCCGGGCAGGTCTGCCAGCGGCCATGATGGCCCTCTTGCTGACCGGAACGGCATCACCTGGACCCAGCTCGACCCGGCGACCTCACCAGGGGTGATCACCACCGCCTGGATGGCCGCCTACGACGCCGCCACCCAGCAGGTCCTCCTTTTCGGCGGCGACCCGGGCAACGGCAACCGCCGGCAGACGGGACCTGGTCCTGGAACGGCGGCACATGGAACCGAAGGCCGGAGCCGGGCCTGCCGCTCACCGGCATTCCGGCCTCGCCGCTCAACCCCGCTGGGCGTGACGGCTCGGCGGGGTTGCTGTGGGAGTTGTCGAGATATATCTTGGTGAGTGTCGGGGATCGCCCAGTTCGGGCATGGAGGGCTAGATGTCCACGGAACACAACATCCGTGTCAGTGACGCCGATCGGGACGCGGTGGCCGCGCAGTTGCGCGAGCACTACGCTCAGGGCCGGCTTTCGCTGGACGAGCTGAACGAGCGGCTCGACCGAGTGTTCGCGTCCAGAACGAACCTCGAACTGGCCTCCGTGACGGCCGATCTGCCGTACGCGGCGCCCCGCGGGGTGCTGCCCTCGGACGGAGTGCGGTCCGGCGGATCCCAGCAGTGGGCCAGCGGCAACCGGTATCGCGGAGGTCGGGGTGGGAACGGGCAGGGCTGGGGTGGCCCGGCCTGGAACGGCCCGGGCAGCCGGGGCGGCGACCACGGGTCCGGGCGCAGGCGCGGGGCTGGCTCCGTGCTGGGGATCTTCCCGCTGGTGCTGATGTTCTTCTGCCTGATCGTCTTGCTCGGGGCCATGGGGTTCGGCCTGGGGTCCGGGCCTTCGCTGGTGGTCATCCTGCTGGGCGCGCTGGCCGTGCTGCGGCGGCTGCTCGGGCTTGGGCGACGCCGGTCGATGCCGGCCCGCCGCCGTGGCGGCCGGCGCTGGTAACCACCCACGCGGCTGAGCACCTGTTCGGGCCCGGGTTAATCAGGCCCGGGCTTAATTAAGCACTGCCGGGCATGCGCAGGGGCACTACCAGGTAGCGGAACCCGGCCTTGGACTTATCGTTCTCTTCGTCGTCATCCGGGGGGTCGTCCGCGCCTGGGACCCAGCTGATCACCGCGGGCTTCGCCGAACTGGTGAACTCCAGCCGGATCCGGCCGGGGCCGGCGGGGCGGGTATCGGCCTTAGCCTTGGCGGACTCGCCGGACTCGGCTGAGGACGGCTTGGCGGGGGATGACGCCCAGGGAGTGGCAGCGGCGTTGAGACCATCCAGCAGGTAGTTTGGGTTGAAGGCGATCACCCGCTCGTCCCCGGTGAACGTCGCGGGCACCCGCTCGATCGCGCGGGCCTGGCCCTGGCTCCCGGCTTCGATCACGACCTCGTCGTCGTCGAAGACCAGCCGGACCGGGCTGCCGCGCTCGGCCACCAGGGAAACCCGGCGCACCGCCTCGATCAGCGGGCCGGGGTCCATGTCCGCGCTCGACCCGAACTCCGCGGGGAAGCGCGAGGAGTACTTGATGAAGTCGCCGCCGAGCAGGCGCGCGGTCAGCCGGCGCCCGCCGCCTTCGAAGCCGATCATCCCGTCGGCCGCCCGCGCGTCCTGGCCGGGCGGCGTGCCGTTCGCGCCGTTGGTGGCGGCACCAGGCAGGGCGATCGAAACCCGGCCGCCGCCGGAGGTCATGGTGCGGGCCGCCTCGGCCAGCGCTTTGGCCGGGATCAGCGCGCTGGTCCGCAGGTCGTCCTGGCCCGGCGCCCAGGGCAAGCCGCGGACGGCCAGGCGGTAGCGGTCGGTGGCGGCCAGCGTGATCGTGCCGCCCTCGATCTCCGCGAACACGCCGGTCAGCATCGGCAGGTTGTCGTCCCGGCTGGCCGACGGCGCGACCTGGCTCACGGCCGCGGCCAGGTGAGCGCCCTCGATGGTGCCGGCCGACGGCGGCAGTTCGGGCAGCGAGGGGTACTCCTCGACGGCCAGCTTGACCAGCGTGAACTCGGCCGAGCCACAGGTGAGCAGGACCGAATCCTGGTCGTCGGTGAACTCGGCCAGCGGACCGGACAGACTGCGGCTGATCTCGGCGAGCAGGCGGCCGGGGACGAGCGCGGTGCCCGGCTCGGCGACCTCCGCCCCCACTTCGGCCCGGGCGGACACGTCGTAGTCGAAGCAGGACAGGGCCAGCGTGCCACCGGCCGCGTCGAGCAGCAGGCCGGACAGTATGGGTACCACGGGCCGGGCCGGCAGCGCGCGGGCCACCCAGGCCACCGCCTCGGCCAGCGCATCCCGTTCGATCCTGAATCTCATATCAACCGATCCTGACATGCGGGTCTGACAGTGCCGCTTTCCCATCGACGCCGATATCCCAGCGACCGGCATAGGCTGTGCGTAACCAATTGACCACAAAGTATGCCAACAACGGGTTCCGGCGGGGATGCGGCAGTGAGCGATCTCGCGGTGCGGGTGTGGCGGCGGTACGGCCAGGTGCGTCTGTACGTCTCTGGAGCGGGCGGGGAGATCGGCTGGTACGACCCGCGCACCGGGCGATTTGACTTGGCCGAGCCGGAACTGGCCGCCGAGTTCTGGGCGGCCGCGCTGGCCGAGTGCGACACCCTGCTCAGCGCGGGCAAACTCACCGAGCGGGTGCTGCCCGCTGTCGCCCCGGCTTCGGCGACGCCCGCCGAGCCGGTGGGTTCGATCGAACCCCTACATTACGAACCGTCGCCATCGGCAACCGAAGTTCAGGCGGGACCGCAGGCGCCTGCGGAGGCGAACGAGCACTGGGTCGTCAGGGACGCCGAATGGGAGGACCTGGCGAACAGCGCGCCCGGTTCGGCGGCGCAGGCGCACGCGGCCGAGCTTCGGCGCCGGCATCCGGTGCTGACCGCGCTGGCCAGGCTCGCCGGGGTGCGCACCACCGAGCAGGCGTTCGCCAAGGGAGCGCGGGGCGAGCGGGAAGTGGGGCGCAAGCTCAACCGGTGGGCGGCGGCCGCGGGCTGGCAGGTGCTGCACGCGGTCCCCATCGGCACCCGCGGCACCGACATCGACCACGTGGTGATCGGTCCGTTCGGCCTGGTGACGGTCAACACGAAGACCACGTCCACCTCGGTCTGGGTGGGCGAGTTCGGCATGGTGGTCGGCAAGACCAAGGTCGACTACCTGCGCAAGTCACGAGCCGAGGCGCGGCGGGCCGGGGCGCTGATCTCGCGGGCGGTGGGCTGGCCGGTGCCGGTGCAGCCGGTGATCGTGTTCGTCGGCGCCCGCCGGTTCACCATCCGGCGGGGCGGGCCCGCCGACGTGGCCGTGCTCCCGTCGGCCCGGGCGCTGCGGCGATGGCTGCGCAAGCAGCCGGGCGTGCTCGAGCCCGGGCAGGTGGACGAGATCTATGCGGCGGCCCGGCGGCCCGGCACCTGGCAGCGCTCACCAAAACCGAGGCCGCCCAGGCCCCGCAGGGCGTGACCGGGCCGGGTCAGAGCAGTCCCGGGGGCACCGAGTCGAGAGCGGCCCCGATCGCCTTGGCCAGGGCTCTGGCCGACTCCGCGGTCAGCTCCACCGCCACCCGCGCGGACGGGCCGCGGCCGGGGTTGAGGAAGTCGATGTTGAGCGTGTGCTCGGCCTGGGCGTGCACCGGGTGGTCGAAGTAGACGGTGGCCTCGGACAGCCCGAACCAGCCGTCGGCACCCTTGCCACTCCCGGTGACCTCGATCTTCTCGGTGAGATACGTGCACATGACCAAGACCTCCGTCAGCTCGCCAGGTACTTGCCGAACCACTCCCAGATCCGCTGCCAGCCGTCGTTGGCGGCCTCGGGCCGGTAAGCCGGCCTGTCCACCGCGAAGAACGCGTGCCCGGCGCCCTCGTAGGTGTGGAACTCGTGCACCTTGCCGAGCCGGGTGAGTTCCTTGTCCAGCTCCTCGGTCTGCTCCGGAGACGGGTGCTGGTCCTCGGCGCCGAACAGGCCGAGCAACGGGCAGGACAGGTCTTCGGCCAGGTGGATGATCGGGCCGACCTTGAGCGGCATGCCCTCGGGCGGGGTGCCGACCACGAACGCGCCGTAGCAGTCCACGGCGGCGTCCAGCGGCAGGCGGCAGGCGGCCAGGAAGGACTGCCGGCCGCCGGAGCAGTAGCCGATCACGCCGACTTTGCTGTTGGAGGTGGGCAGCGCCCGCAGGTAGGCGGCCGCCTCGCCGACGTCACCGACCAGGCGCTCGTCGGGCACGCCACCCTTGGCCCGCGCGGTCGCGGCGGCGTCGTCCGGGCTGGCTCCTGGCGCCTCGCGGTGGTACAGGTTCGGGCACAGGGCGGCGTAGCCGTTGGCCGCGAACGTCCTGGTGATTTCCTTGGTCTGCGAGTCGTAGCCCGGCATGTGGTGAATGACCACGACGCTGCCGAACGGACCCGGCCCCAGCGGCCTGGCCAGGTAACCCTCGATCACGTCACCGTTGTGACCGGGGAACCCTATGGTCTCCGCCATGATCGCGTCATACATTGGGCATCCTCTCCATCAACGACCGTGACCGGCGTGTTTGCTGTCAGGTCCCGGCAATACCGGCCTTATCTTGCCAGGCGCTAGGACCCGCCGGGTCAGCGCATCCCGGGAGGCCCGCCCGGCGGGCAAGATCCGCCCGGTGAGAGGCTGGTGCCGGTGGGGAAAGTGTCGCACCGGCGCGGTCGGGCCCGGTGTGCCTGGTGGCGCGAAAGGCGGACCCGTTGGCCTACACGGCGGACGAACAAGGGCGATGGACCTCGCTGGCCTACACGGCAGCCGAGGGCCGGTACGAGCAAATCCCGTACCGCCGCTGCGGCCGCAGCGGGATACGGCTGCCCGAGGTGTCGCTGGGGCTGTGGCACAACTTCGGCGACGAGCAGCCGATCGCCACCCAGCGGGCCATTTTGCGGCGCGCTTTCGACCTCGGCGTCACGCATTTCGACCTGGCCAACAACTACGGCCCTCCGTACGGCTCGGCGGAGATCAACTTCAGCCGGGTCATGCGCGAGGATTTCCGCCGGTACCGGGACGAGCTGATCATTTCCACCAAGGCCGGGTACGACATGTGGCCTGGCCCCTACGGTGAGTGGGGTTCGCGCAAGTACCTGCTGGCCAGCCTGGATCAATCGCTGGCCCGGATGGGCCTGGACTACGTGGATATCTTCTACAGCCACCGATTCGACACCGATACGCCGCTGGAAGAGACAATGGGCGCGCTGGACACCGCGGTCCGTTCCGGCAAGGCCCTTTATGCGGGCATTTCTTCGTATTCTCCGGAACGGACGGAGGAGGCAGCCCGGATTCTCACCCGGCTGGGCACGCCGCTATTCATCAACCAGCCGTCCTATTCGATGCTCAACCGGTGGATCGAGGGTGGGCTGCTCGACGTGCTCGACCGGGAAGGCGTCGGCTGCATCGCGTTCTCACCGCTGGCCCAGGGGGTGCTGACCAGCAAGTACCTCGACGGCGTCCCAGCGGGGTCGCGGGCCAGCCGGGACTCCTCGCTGTCCCGCGACCAGCTCACCGAGCAGACACTGGGGCACGTGCGGGCGCTGAGCGCGATCGCCGAGGCCCGCGGCCAGTCGGTGGCACAGCTCGCGCTGTCGTGGGTGCTGCGGGACCAGCGGGTCACGTCGGCGCTGATCGGGGCGAGCAGCGTGGCCCAGCTCGAAGAGAACGTGGCCGCGGCCGGGCGGTCGGAGTTCACCGCGGAAGAGCTGGCCACCATCGACCACGACGCGGTCGAGGCGGGCATCAACATCTGGGCCGACTCCAGCGCCGGGTAGCGACCGTCAGCGCCGGGTAGCCCGCCGGCTCAGCGCAACGCCGGTGTGGGGCGTCTTTAGTACGTGGATTACTCCCAACCGAAGGGGATTCGCGTGCTTCGTCATCTACAGGGGTGGGGCGCCCGGGTGGCCGCGCTCACCGCGCTGGCCGCGCTCACCGCCGCGGCCGGGCTGGCCCCGGCCAGCGCCACGGCCAGCACCACGGCCAGCACCACCCAAGACACGCTGACGGTGAAGGCCACCAACCTGAAGGGCCAGCCGGACGCCAACGGCACCATGCAGCTGTGGAGCGTGGATAACACCACGTCGCTCACCGGGCCGCAGGCGTATCAGAAGTTCGTCAACGGCCGGGCCACCTTTCAGCTCCCGGCCGGTCACTACTTCGCGGTTGCCACCTTCGGCAGCACGGGGCCGACCAAGCACCCGGTGCCACTCCGGTACGTGGTGATCCCCCAGCTCAACGTGGCCAAGAACCAGACGCTCAGCGTGGCCGAGACCCAGGCCAGCAGCGAGGTGACGATGGCGACGCCGCGGCCCGCCACCGCGCTGGACACCGACGTGGAACTGAAGCGCACCGGGACCAAGGGCCCGGCGATCGTGCTGGAGTTCTACAACTTTGCCCCGGAGTGGTTCAGCCCGGCGAACGCCAAGCCATCCGTGGGCACGTTCCGGATGGCGGTGAACCAGCACCTGGAGTCCCCGGCCGGGTCCGGCGTCCCCTATGAGTACACCCTCAGCTACCTCGACTCGCCCGGGATCATCCCATCCCAGCACTACGTGGCCAGTGCGAAGGACCTGGCCACCGTGCACGAACGGTTCTACCAGCCGGTGAAGGCGACGGGAGGCTGGGCCCTGCCCGGCAGCCTGCCCGGCACCAGCCCCAACAAGAACAAGGACTGGTTCGGCTTTGCCGAGCCCGCGGGCCCGGCGCTGACCTTGCCCGGACAGCTCACCGAGTACGTCGGGGGTCCCTCGACCATGGAGTGGACCGGGGAATACCAGCCGGCTAGCGGGACGCCGTGGGCGGCCAGCAACGCACGCCTGCTGCACCCCGGGGAGAACCTTACCGAGAACTGGAGCGCGCTCCCGCTGCACACCGCCGCGAACGTGCTGCTGGAGCCCGAGTCCAACATGTTCGGCGCGACACTGCCTTCGGCGTCCAGGCGAGGGAACACGCTCACCCTGGCCGTCGACCCGTTCGACGACAACCAGCCCGGGCACGTCATCGGCTGGCTGGGTTCGAGCAGCGCCGCGAAGGTGGCCGGCACCTATCAGGTCGACCGGAATGGCACCAAGATCGCCGGTGGGAACGCGGTCAGCAAGATCCCCGGGCCCGACGGTGAGTTCTACACCAAGGTCGCGCTGAACTCGGCCAAGGCGTCCACCGTCCGGTTCGCGCTGCACGTCACCCGCGCCGGCGCCGGCTATCCGCTGTCGAACGCCATCGACACCGCCTGGACCTGGCGTACCACCCCGGCGGGCGCGGCGAAGGCGCCGGCCGGCTGGACCTGCGTGCTGTACCAGCGGGTCAGCAACTGTGCGGTGCAGCCGATGATGACACTGCAGTACGCGGTGGCGGGGCTCAGCCTGCACGGCGCGGCCCAGGCCGGCCGTCAGGTGCTGCACGTGTCGGTGGGGCATTTGCAGGCCGCGAAGGCCAGCGGGATCGCGCGCGCCGCGGTGTCGGTGTCCTTCGACGGCGGCACGACGTGGCATCGGACCCAGGTGACCGGGACCGGCGGCCATTACACGGCGGCGTTCACCGCCCCGGCGGGCACCAAGGTGACGCTGCGCACCAGCGCCAGCGACGCGGCGGGCGCCACCATCACCGAGACCATCGCCAACGCCTACCAAATTGCCAACTCCCATCAATTGGCATGACGGGTGACTCAGCATGAGCACATGGTCAGGCGTCATATGAGTATGGCGACAAGCCCCGAACTCACCGACCGCGCTACCGGCCCGGCGGCCGAGTTCGTCGACGAACTGTTCCGCGCGCACGCGGTCTCCCTGGTCCGGCTGGCCACGCTGCTGGTCGGCGACCAGCAGAGCGCCGAGGACGTGGTCCAGGAGGCGTTCCTGCGGCTCTACCGGGGTCTGGCCGGGCTGCGGGACCGCGACAAGGCGCTCCCCTACCTGCGGACCTCGGTGGTCAACGGGGCACGCTCGACGCTGCGGGCCCGGCGGCGGGCGCTGCTGCGCCGGGCCGCACACCAGCCGGCCGTGTGGTCGGCCGAGTCGGCGGCGCTGGACGGCGAGGACCGCCGGGCCGTGCTGGCCGCCGTGGCCAGGCTGCCGCGCCGGTCCCGTGAGGTGCTGGCGCTGCGCTACTACTTCGACCTGCCCGACCACGAGATCGCGGAGACGCTCGGGGTCAGCCGGGGCACGGTGTCATCCACCGCGTCGCGGGCGATGGCGACGCTCACCCGCGACCTGAAGGAGGAGCGGTGAACACCATGGAGGACAGGCTGCGCGACGCGTACGAGGCCGCCGCGCAGACCGTACTGGCCGAGTCCGTACTGGCCGAGTCCGTACTGGCCGACGGGGTCCGTGGCCTGCACGGCCACCGACGGTGGGCCCGCGGACGGCAGGCTCACCCGCACGCCAAGCGCGGCAGGTCACGGGGGCGGCTGCTGATACCGTTCGCGGCGGCGGTCGCGGTCATAGCCGTGGTGGCCGGGACCACCGTGCTGACCCAGCGCACCGGGCCGGCGCCGAACGGCACCCACCGTCGCGGTGGCCCAGCCGCGGCGGAGGTGGTCGGCACGCCGGGCTACTTCGTCGCGCTGAACTGGACGACGCACCCGTCCATGTTCGTGGTGAACGCGGCCACCGGGGCCAAGGGCCAGACGATCACGCTGCCGTCATCGGATGGCAATCTGGTCGGCGTGGCCACCGGTGACGGCCGGACGTTCGTGGCCGCGACGATACGGCGGGGTCCGTGCGTCACCCACCTGTACAAGTTCGGCCTGTCCTCGGCCGGCCAGCCCACCGCGCTGACCGCGTCCGGCACGGTCCCAGGTGTGGTCACCCCCTGGACCATGGCGGTCGCGGGCAACGGCCAGATGGTCGCCTATGACACCGTGGGCTGCGCGCAGCCAACGGGTTCCTCGCCGGGCAGCCCGCCAGTGCGCCAGACCGTTCGTGGCGCCCTCGATGTGGTGAACTTCGCCACCGGACAGACAAAGCACTGGTCGTACGCGTACAAGCTCAGCGACCAGAACGAGTTCTTCGGCGGGGTGTCGCTGAGCGAGGACGGCAGCAGCGCCGCCGACGGGGCCTGGGTGGTGCCGACCAGCGCACCCGATGGCCCGCTGACGGCCCGCGGCCGGATGGTGGCCCACCCGGGTGAGTTCGGCTCGTCGACGATCGCGAACGGGCTCGAACTGGCCGGGAACGGCAAGGCGGCATACTTCGGCACGTTCCTGGTCAAGCACGACAAGCCCGCGGGGCGCAACTGGCAACTGCGTAAGTTCAACCTGGTCACCGGGCGGACCAGCCTGGTGCGCAGCTTCCCCGGCACGATGGGGACCGCGGGGGCCGCGGCTTGCGACCCCACCGGCCGGTACCTGCTGGCCGAGTACCTTCCGCACCTCGGAACCGGGGTCACGCGGGTGGCCAGGCTCGACTTGGCGACCGGGAAGGTCACCCAGCTCAACGCCACCTGGGCGGTCGAGGCGGCGATCGCCTGGTAAGCCCCGTCACATAGGCCCCGTCTACGGTGTCGCCTGCTGCAGGATCACGCTGTGTACCTGGCTGGTGCTGTTGGCCACGGCGAACAGCGGGCCGCCGGTCACGCCGGACACGGCCGGCCCACCCGGGTAAGACTCCTGGCCGCCCAGGGTGAGGCTGGCCCTGCTGGGCCTGACCGGGGTGACCTCGATCACGGCCGGCGGGCAAGTCGGGGCGGCGGTGCTGGCCAACGGCGCGGTGATGGCCTGGCCGGCGTTCAACCGCCCGGTCGCGGCCGCGGTGCCGCTGGTGGCCGGCGCGAAGCAGATCGCGGCCGGCTTCGACTCATTCGTGACGCTGCTGCCCAACGGCACCGTGGTTACCTGGGCGCCCACCGAAACCGGGTTCACCACTCCGGTGAAGGTGAAGCGCCTGGCCAAGGTCACCGCGATCGCCACCAGCAGCGAGGGATGCTGCACCAGCTTCCTCGGGTTTTCGCTCGCGCTGACGGCTGGTGGGACGGTGAAGGCCTGGGGTGACGACGTCTTCGGTGAGCTCGGCGACGGCAAGACAACCGCTAGTTCGGTCCCCGTCGTGGTGCAGGGCCTGTCCGGGGTGACCGCGATCGCCGCCGGGGATGTGCAGGCGATAGCGCTGACCGCGGGCACCGCTCCCCCGGCTTCCTCCCGCACTGGCCCGTTCTCCAGCGTCTGGCGGCAGACGGCCGACCCGGAAAACCTCTCCGAGACCGGCGGGATCAAGGACACCTTCCTGGACTCGGTCTCGGCCGCCAGCGGCACCGACGCCTGGGCGGCCGGGTTCCACGGCCTCGACCCAAGTCAGCCGCTGGCCGAGCACTTCAGCGGCCACGCCTGGCACACCGCACCGACGCCGCTGCCCGAAGGCGCTACCACCGGCCAGCTCGCCGGTCTCGACGAGGTCGGCCCCACCGATGTGTGGGCGGTGGGAAGCAGCACGGGAACGATCTCTGGCAACACGCTCACCACGACGCTGGCCGAGCACTTCGACGGCAGCACCTGGACGATCGTGCCCACCCCGAACCCGGCCACCAGCGCGAACTCGGTCGACCAGCTGGACGCGGTCGGGGGCACCGGGCCGGACGACCTGTGGGCGGCCGGGTCGGTGTTCGACTTCAGCACCCAGGAAATCACGCTGCTGTTCGAGCACTTCAACGGCACCACGTGGCAGGTAACCGCCGCACCGTCAGCGAAGGCGTCCGGCCAGTTCCCGGCCCTGGACGCGGTGACGGCGATCTCGCCCACCGACGTGTGGGCGGTCGGCCAGACCCAGACCGAAGCCGGGAACGGCGGCATCGACAACACCCTGGCCGTGCACTGGAACGGGAGTTCCTGGCAGGTCGTGACCTCACCGTGCCTGAGCGGCAGCGGGACCGTGCTAGCGAAGAACTGCAAGATCAAGCAGCAGAACCATCTGACCGGCGTGACCGCGCTCGGCACGAACGACGTGTGGGCCTCGGGCTATCTGGACGGCAGCGACGGCCGGATACCGTACGTGCTGCACTGGGACGGCATGGCCTGGTCGCTGACCAAGACACCCACCCTCGGCGGCACCGAACTGTTCGGCATCGCGGCCCTGTCGGCCACGGACATCTGGGTGTCGGGCTCAGATTTCAGCGTCACCGGCCTGGGCCTTGCGGTCGTCGAGCATTTCGACGGCACGTCCTGGTCCGTGGCTCCCTTCCTGCACCCGGGCCAGGACGCCGGAGTCCCCAACGACACGCTCAGCGCCATCGCCAGCGCGCCGCCGCACACGCTGTTCACAATCGGCAGCCGTCAAATCCCCGACCAGGGCTTCTGTTGCCAGTTCGGGCTGGCCGAGCGCTCCACCAGCGGCTGAAACCCACCACTGCGGCCTCGCGCAGCCGTTCATTACCCAAATAGGCTTACTGAACGGCTGCGCCGGCGGCCGTCCGAACTCGGTAGCTGGCGTCACTCGTACCGGGGGGTGGACAGCGGCAGCAGCCGGAACCGGCGGCGCCGGCGCACCAGGCCGCTGCGCTGGCCGCTCACGATGTCGTTCAGCGCGTCGCCGACCTGCCGGAACGCCACCACAACCAGAATCAGCACGACCAACGGCGGATACACCTGCCACCAGTAGCCGTTGAACAGGTTGTTGACTCCGTCGGTCAGCATCGTGCCCCAGTCGGTGAACGGCGGCGGCGGCCCGATCCCGAGGAAGCTCAGCGCCGACAGCGCGTAGATCGAGTCCGCGATGGAAAAGGTCGCCGTGACCACGCTGATGCCGAGCGTGTTCGGCACCATGTGCCGGACCAGGATCCACGGTCCACTGGCACCCGCCGCCCGCGCGGCCTGCACGAATTCCCGCTTCCGCAGCGCGAGCACCTGGCCACGGATCAGCCGCGCGGTATAGGGCCAGGACAGCGCGGTCAGGATCAGGATGATCACCGAGAGGGTGAGCGAGAACATGCTGGCCACGATGATCAGCAAGATGAAGGTGGGCACCGCCAGCAGGGTGTCGACGATGCGCATCATGAAGGCGTCCACGACCCCGCCGGCCATCCCGGACAGCGCGCCGTAGAGCAGGCCGACCACCGTGGTCGCGATGCCGACGGCAAAGCCGAGCTCGAGCGAGGACTGTCCGCCCACCATCAGCCTGCCGAGCACGTCGATCCCGTACTGATCGCTGCCCAGCGGGAAGCCGGGACCGGGTGGGCTGTTCTCGATACCCAGGTTCGTGACCTGGCTGAAATGGTAGATCAGCGGGCCGGCGAAGCAGAACAGGCCCAGCAGCACGATGAGCGCGGTCCCGGTCATCGCCCGCCGGTTCTGCACGAACGCGCGCAGGCTGAGCTGGCTGGTGGCGGCGGTGGTTACCTCGCCCCCCGCTGGCGCGGTGTCAGGCGCTGCCATAGCGGATCCTCGGGTCGAGCGCGCTGTAGGCCACGTCGGCGGCCAGGTTGCCGAGCACGGTGGCCACGCCGATGACCAGCGTCCCGCCGAGCATCACCGGGAAGTCGTGCGCCAGCGCGGACTGCCAGAACAGCAGGCCCATGCCGGGAAAGTTGAACACCGACTCCGCGATCACCGCGCCGGCCACGATGTCAGGAAGGGACAGCCCGAGGATCGTGATCACCGGCAGCAGCGAGTTGCGCAGCACGTGGCGCGTCACCACCAGCCGCTCCGGCAGGCCCTTGGCCCTGGCCACCTTGATGTAGTCCTCGGCCAGCGTCATCAGGGCCGTGGATCTCACGTACTGGCTGAAACCGGCCACGCTGTTGATCGACAGCACCGCGACCGGGAGGACCAGCGCGCGCCATTCCGCGAACAGCCCGCCGATCGAGTTCACCCCGCCGGGGAAGGCCGGCGGCAGGACGTGGAACTGGACGCACAGCAGCGCGATGAGCAGCAGCGCCTCCATGAAGTCCGGCGCCGAGTACAGCGTGAACCAGGTCCCGGCCAGCAAATCGTCGGCCAGGCGGTTGTGCCGCAGCGCCTGGTAAATCCCGGTTGGCACGCCGATCAGCAGGGCCAGCAGCGTGGACAGGCCGAGCAGGATCGCATCCCGGGGCAGCCGTTGCGCGATGAGCGAGGACACCGGCTGCTGGAGCTGGTAGGAGACACCCAGGTTGCCCTCGAAGAGCTGCTTAACGTAGATCAGGAACTGCTGGTACAGCGGCTTGTTCAGGCCGTACAGATTGTCGAAGATCGCGACCCGGGCGGGCGTGGCCTTCAGCCCGAGCACGGACCTGGCCACGCTGCCCGGCTCCATGTGCAGCAGGACGAATGTGAGGATCATGACGCCGATCAGGACCGCGATCGACTGGCCCACACGACGGACGAGGTACCAGGTCATGAGGTCGGCTTGACGTAATACCAGACCTCGGGATTCAGGGTGAAGTCGAACGGGCTCGCCGGGACGAGGCCGCCTAGATTCTTCTTGTACACCACGACGCTCGACTGGTTCGGCAGCCAGAGCCACGGCAGCTGATCCGCCGTGTAGTCCTCGTAGGCGTAGAACGCGGCGGAACTCGACCCGTACTCGGTCTCGTTGATGAGCTGGTCCATCTTCGGGCTGGAATAGCCGCCGTAGTTGCTGACCGCGTCGGTGTTGAATATCCCGGCGCCGTTCGGGTCCAGATAGTACGGCTGGTAGCCGAACTGCTGCAGCTGCCAGTTACAGGTCGACTTGGGATGCGACTGGGCGTTGCAGGTGGCGGTCGTGGCCACCAGCGTGTTGAACGGCTCGGCCTTCAGCGTGATGTGGATGCCGGCCTGCGCCTCACTGGTCTGGATGGCCGCGTTCATCTGGTCGAAATAGGCCGACCCGGACGCGTACAGCAGCTGGAACGTCAGCGGCTGGCCCGCGGCGACGCCGGCGCCACAGTCGGACGCGGCGGTGCCCGGCCGCTGGCAGGTGTCGGTGCCGTTCGGCACCACCTTCCAGCCGTGCGCCTTGAGCAGCGCCGCCGCCTTGGTCGGCGAGTACGCGTAGGGGCCGCCCGCCTTTTCCAGCGGCGAGGCCCACTGCTGGCCGTAGGTGACCGGGACCGGTCCGTTGCCCGGGTCGGCGTACCCGTGGAAGGCGTCGGTCACGATCTGGTGCCTGTTGATCTGGTACTCCAGGGCCTGCCGCATGTAGAGCTGGCGCAGCAGGGGGCCATTCACCGGGTTCCACAGGTTCGGCACGACCTCGGCAACCCCGGGCGTGGGTATCGACGCGACCGCGTACCCCTCGTTCTGCAGCTCGCCGATCTGGTTGACGTCGTTGAGCGGCAGCCCGGCCACGGTCAGGCTGGTGCCCGAGCGCAACGTGTCCATCTCGGCGGTGTCGGTGGTGAACGGGGTGAAGACCACCTTGGAAAGGCGAGGCTTGTCGGGGCCGGAGTAGTTCTTGTTCGGCACCCAGACGTAGTAGCCGTTGCTCTGGAACTGGGACAGTTTCCACGGTCCGTCCACGACCTGCCACATCGGGTTGGTGTCGAACGTGGCCATGTCGGTGCCCTGCTTCTGCAGGAAGTTCCACACCGCCTTCGCCCCGGCCGTGGTCTCGTCGTAGTTGCCGACCTTGCCGGTCAGCGAGGTCTTGTCCCAGGAGTGCTGCGGCAGCAGCGGCACGAAGTTCAGCACGTCGTCGACGTAGAACGAAGGGTTGTAGGACCGGTTCAGTGAGATGACGACGGTGTGCGTGTTCGGCGTCGCCACCTTGGTCACATCGGCCGGGAACAGGCCAGGACTGTAGTCCTCCCAGTCGTTGTACTCGGGTTTCAGCAGGTTGTAGACGAACGTGAAGTCACGCGAGGTGATGGGCACCCCGTCGGACCACTTCCACGGCTTCAGCACGATCGTGATCACCGAGTCGTTCCGCGACCAGGTCAGCGAGCTGTACAGGCTCTCCTGCGGGTTGACCACGGACTTCGCGCCGTCCCCGGTGTAGACCAGGTACGGCCACTCCCCCATCGTCAGGTTCTCGTTGTAGCCGTTGCTGTTGGTGGCGGGTGGCACCGGGAAGATGTCGTTGGGCGACGCGCCCGAAGCTTCGGCGACGGTCACCGTGCCGCCCTGCTCCGGAGTTCCCTTGACGGCGCTGCCCGTTCCGACCTTCGGCGACGTGCCGCCGCACGCCGCGACGACGACCGCCAGGCCCAGCGTTGTCACCGTCATGGCCAGTGGGTGCCTGATGCGCATGATTGCCCACTCCTGTCCGCATCCGGATATTGCGGCGAAATGTCCCACGATCCCAGGCTCCTGACAAGGTCATCCCGGGCCACGCCAGCAACCGTGACCATGACGTGACCTGGTGTTGAAGCCTTAATGGGTCAGCTCCCGCACACACCCGTGACCGCCGCGACGGCGAGCCCGCCCAGTGAGGGCAGGTCGTATCCGCCCTCCTGCACCAGCACGGTCGGCCCGAGCGCCGCGAGCCGCCTGCCCGCGGCCAGGTAACCGGCCTCGGTGACCCGCAGCGGGCTCTCTGGGTCAGCGGCGGCCGCGTCCAGCCCGAGTGACACCACGATCGCATCAGCCCCGAAGGTGGCAGCCTCCCCGCACAGCAGGTCCAGGGCGGCCAGCCACTCGTCGTCACCCGCGCCGGGGGCCAGCGGCAGGTTCCGGTTGAAGCCGTCACCCGCTCCCGACCCGCGCTCGCTGGCGTACCCGGCGTAGTGCGGGAACCAGCCCGCCCCCGGGTCCACGTGCAGCGAGCCGTACCAGACATCGGCGCGGCCGTAGAAGATCATCTGTGTGCCGTTGCCGTGGTGCGCGTCGATGTCGATGACCGCTACCCGCCGCGCGCCACCGGCGCGCAGCGCGTGCGCCGCGATCGCGGCGTTGTTGAGGTAGCAGGAGCCGCCGTAGGCCCCCTGCGTCGCGTGGTGACCGGGCGGGCGGCACAGCGCGTAGGCCAGCCGGTGACCCGAGCCCACCAGGTCGGCTGCGGTCAGCGCGGCGTCCGCGGCCCCCCTGATCGCCTCCCAGCTCCCCGGGCCGACCAGCGTCATCGTGTCGTAGCAGAACCGGCCGGCCCGGCCGTGCACGGCCGGCGGCGAGCGCATCGGCAGCCCGGCGAGCATCCCGGGGGTCGGGAACACGTAGGGCACGACGCGGTCACGGCCGTGCTCGCCCGGCAGGCCCGCCGCCTCCCACTCCCGCCAGATCCCGGCCAGGTGGTCCACGAGCAGCGGGTCGTGCACGGCGCGCAGGATCTCCGCACCGTGCCGACGCGCGGGGACGATCGGCACGCCCGCCGCCGCCAGCGCGTCACGCAGGACCAGGGCCCGGGCCGCGACTTCGGTGCCCGGATCCCGGACGCCGAGCCACACCTCGCCGGCCGGATCGTGCCGGAGGCAGTCGTCGCTCCACACCACCGGGATTGGCAGGCTCATGTCGCACCCTCCGGGTTACCATCGCGGAATGCCCCGTGCCAGCGATCTTGGCATCCCCGCCGCCCCGGCCTCCGGCGGCCCCGACCCGTACGCCTGGATGCGCGACCGGGACCTGCCCGCCACGCGGGATTACCTGGCGGCCGAGCGTGCCTACTACGACCGCTGGCTGGAATCGGCGCGCGGGCTGCGGGACGAACTGGCCGCCGAACTGGCGGCGCGGGTGGTTCCGGCCGAGGAATCGGTGAGCTGGCGCCGGGCCGGCCACGCCTACTTCACCCGGACCGTCCCGGGCCGGGAATACGAGCAGTTCTGCCGGGCCGCCGGGCCCGGGGAGCCCGCCCAGGTGCTGCTCGACGAGAACCTGCTGGCGGAGGAGCCGGCCGGTGGCGGCTATCTGGGGCTCGGCGTGCGGGAGATCAGCCCGGACGGGCGGCTGCTGGCCTACTCCATCGACTTCGACGGGGACGAGCTTTACCAGTTGCGCATCCGCGACCTGGCCCGCGGCGCCGACCTGCCGGAGCGGATCGACGGAACCTACTACGGGCTGGCCTGGTCGGCCGGCTCGCGATCGCTGCTTTACGTCGTCACCGACGCCCAGTACCGGCCGCACGAGGTCTGGCGGCACGTGCTGGGCACCGACCCGCACCGGGACACACTGGTGTTCCGGGAGGAGGACCAGCGGTTCGACCTCATCGTGCGGGCCACCCGCAGCGGCGCGTACGTGCTGATCGAGATCGAGTCCAGGGACAGCAGCGAGACACTCGTGCTCCCAGCGGCCGGGACCGACACCGAACCCGTTCTCATCGAAGCGAGAAGGCCCGGCGTGCAGTACCGCGCCGAGCATGCGGACGGACCGGGCCCAGGCGAGTTCTTCCTGGTCACCAACGCGGAGGCGGAAGAATTCCGGCTGGTCAGCGCGCCCGCGGACGCGCCAGGCCTGGCCCGCTGGAGCGAGGTCATCGCCGGGTCGCCCGGCACCAGGCTGGTCTCCTGCGACGTGTTCGGGCCGTACCTGGTGGTGCAGCAGCGGCACGCGGCCGCCACCCAGTTGCGGATCGTGGACCGCCGGTCGGGCGAGCAGCGGGTGATCGAGGCCGGCGGCCCGCACGTCTCGCTCGCCCTGGCGGCGAACGAGGACTACCACGCCACGGCCGTCACCGTGCGCACCGAGTCGCTGGTCGAGCCGCCGTCCTGGCACGACGTGGACCTGGCCACCGGGCGCTGGCGGGCGCGCAAGCGGCAGCAGGTGCCCGGCTACGACCCGGCCCGCTTCGCCACCGAGCGCACCACCGCGGTCGCGCCCGACGGCACGTCCATCCCGGTGACGATCGCCTACCGCGCCGGGCTGCGGCGGGACGGCAGCGCCCCGTGCCTGCTGTACGGCTACGGCGCCTACGAGGACTGCGAGTGGCCGGCCTTCAGCTCGCAGACCGTCAGCCTGCTGGACCGGGGCTTCGTGTACGCCGTGGCGCACGTGCGCGGCGGCGGCGAGCGGGGCAGGAACTGGTGGCTGGACGGCCGGCTGGACCGCAAGCGCAACACTTTCACCGACTTCATCGCCGTCGCGGACATGCTGGCGGACCAGGGCTGGGCCGCGCCCGGCCGGATCGTCTCCCGCGGGCTGTCGGCGGGCGGGCTGCTGCAGGGGGCGGTGTTCTCGCTGGCGCCGCGGCGCTGGCGGGCGGTCGTGGCGGAGGTTCCGTTCGTGGACTGCGTGACGACGATGCTGGACCCGGACATCCCGCTCACCATCAACGAGTGGGACGAGTGGGGCGATCCCCGGGACCCGGCGGCGCGGGCCTACCTGGCCTCCTACAGCCCCTACGACAACCCGCCCGCGGGGCCCAGGCCGGACCTGCTGGTCACCGGCAGCCTGCACGATCCGCGGGTGCTGATTCACGAGCCGGCGAAATGGGTGGCCAGGCTGCGGGCCACCGACACCGCGGGGAGCCGGGTGCTGTTCCGCGCCGAACTGGGCGCCGGGGCGCACACCGGCCCGGCCGGGCGTTTCGGCCAGCTGGGCTACGCGGCGGAAATCCTCGCCTTCATCGTGGACGCGGCCGACGGCGGCTCGTGACCGCGGCTGCCCTGGCTTCCGGCTGGGGTTAGCCGATGGCCTGGGGGAAGCTGAACAGGTGGTCTGGGTCGTAGGCGGCCTTGACCCGGGTGAGCCTGGAGTAGTTCGCGCCGTAGTAGGCCTCGCGCCAGCTGGCCAGGCTGGGGTCGATGTAGTTCTGGTAGGCCTGGCCGCTGGCGTAGGGCCGCATCGCGGCGTAGCAGGCGTCCTGCCAGTCGCGCTGCGCGCTCACCCCGGCGGCCGCCCCGGTGTTCCAGGTGGTGGTGTACTGCGCGAGGAACAGCGCGTCGCGGTGCACGAAGGCGGTCGCGCCCGGGGCGACGCGGTTGATCGCGCCGCCGCAGGCGTCGAAGGCCACTCCCCCACTGCCGCCGGCCGCGCCCGGCACCGACTGGAGCTTCTCCACCTGGCTGAGCAGGGTGCCGATGCCGGAGCCGCTGAGCGGCCTGGTGAAGAAGTCCGACTTGGCCAGCTCGGGCTGGCGGGACAGCTGGCCGCCGGTGGCCTGCCAGGGCAGGTGGCACGCGGGCACGCTGAGCTGCGCGCAGCCCGCCTCCACGAGCATGGCGTGCAGGTAGCTCGACGTCTGCAGGTACGGGCTGGACGGGTCGGACCCGACCGCCGCGTACAGCCGGCCGAGCTGGCTCTGCAGGCCGGAGACGTCGCCCAGGTAGGTGCCGCCGACCTGGATGCTGGGCGTGCCGCCGCCGGGGCTGGCCGACAGGTGCAGGTTGGACCACAGCTCGTCCGGGAGGGCGGGCGCCCAGGATTGCCAGCCCGCGATCACCCGGTCGGCCTCGGCCCAAGGCCAGCCGAGGAAGAACAGCACGAGGTCAGACACCGGATGGGTGCGGAAGGTGAACTCGGTCGCGACGCCGAAGTTGCCGCCGCCCCCACCGCGCGAGGCCCAGTACAGGTCGCTGTGCTGGCTCGCGTCACAGTCGCGGACCGTGCCGTCCGCGGTCACGATCTGCACGGATTCCAGGTTGTCGCAGGTCAGGCCGAACGCGCGGGACACCACGCCCACCCCGCCGCCGAGCGTGAGCCCGGCGACGCCCACGTTCGGGCACGACCCACCCGGCACGGTCAGCCCGCGGTCGGCCAGCGTGTTGTACAGGTCGATCAGGAACGCGCCCGCGCCCACCGTGGCCAGCCCCGAGCCGGTGTCCAGGTGCACGGAGGCCATGCTGGTCACGTCGATGATCAGCCCGGACGTGCCGGACCAGCCCGCGTAACTGTGGCCGCCCGACCTGGCCGCGATGGGGACGATGTGGCCGCGGGCGAAGGCCAGGCAGGTGGCCACGTCGGCCGGGCTGGCGCAGTAGGCCACGCCGGCCGGCCTGAGGCCGTCGAACCTGGGGTCGAACAGCAGCTTGGCCGTGGCGTAGTAGTGGTCGTCCGGCCGGACCAGCCGCCCGTCCAGGCTGCGGTCCAGGGCGGACCAGTCCGCTCTGGTCGGCACGGTCCGGCGGCGCGGGGTGGCCGGGCTCGACGTCGAAGGCGCCGGCCTGGTCCCGGACCGGTTCGAGCCGCAGCCGGACAGCCCGGCCAGGCCCGCCGTGGCGGCCGCCGCCGCCGTCGCCGCCGTCGCGGTCAGGCCGAGGAAGGCCCGCCTGTCCAGCACTGGTTTGCTCGCACTCACCTGGCCGTCACCGCCACTTCCCCCGTCGTTGTACCCAGTGATCAAGACTCCCAGTGATCAAGACGACACTGGCCCGTCTTCGGTTGGCGCAATAGATGGTGGGCCAGCCGCGGCGGACTTCACGGTGCCAGGCGCGACTCGCATCACCGGCTTACATGCCTTGCGTTGCATATACCTGTGTGGTTATATTCCTGATGTGGCAACTACGTTCCAGGCGCTCGCCGAGCCCACCCGGCGCCGCATTCTAGATCTCCTGCTCGAGCGGCCCAGGCCGGTCGGCGAACTTGTCGAGCGGCTCGGCCTGAGCCAGCCCGGCACATCCAAGCACCTGCGCGCCTTGCGCGAGGCCGGGCTGGTCCGGGTGCGCAGGGACGCCCAGCAGCGCTGGTACGAACTGCGCCCCGAGCCACTGACCGAGATCGACGACTGGCTGGCGCCCTATCGCAAGCTGTGGCCCGCCAGCCTGGACGCCCTGGAGCGTCACCTCGACTCGATGCCCGACGAACCCACATCAGAAGCTTCAGAAGGGAACCGATGATGACCGCCACCCTGGAAACCGCCAGCGGCCTGTCGACGCTGCGCTTCGAGCGCAGGCTCGCCCACTCACCGCAAAGAGTGTGGCGCGCCCTCACCGACCCGGCCGAGCTCACCCACTGGTTCCCGCAGGATCTGGTGGGAACGTTCGCGGCCGGCGAGAAGCTCAGGTTCGTCTTCCGGGGCGAGCCCCCGGTGCTGAACGGGGAGGTCCTGCACGAGTTCGACGGCGAGGTGCTCGAATTCGAGCCGCCGCACGTGCTCGCCTACACCTGGGCCGGTGATGTGCTGCGCTGGACACTGGCCCCGGACGGCGACGGCTGCCTGCTGGTGTTCACCGACACGTTCACCGAACACGGCAAGGCCGCCCGCGACGGCGCCGGCTGGCACGTCTGCCTGGATGCGCTCGACGCGTGCCTGAACGGCGCCGCAGGCCCAGGCGGTAATCGCTGGCAGGAGCACTACGACCGGTACGCCCAGGCCTTCGGCCCCGACGCCGCCTCCGCCACCCTTCCACACTGACCTCGTCCCGGTCCGGCCAATCCGCGGAGGTGCCATGACAGCCCGAGAGGACTGTCGGTACCTCCGCGGATAATTCATTTGCCGGATGGGGGGACGCGGGAATATGCTTGAGTTACTCAACCGTTGAGGGAGTCAGAGGATGTCTAACTCAAAGGTTGAGCCGGTCAGAAGCTAATGGAGAGGGGGCGTCATGGTTGCTCAGCTGGATGATGACCAGCTGAATACCGAGCTCGCCGACGCCTTCGGTGAACTGGTCGAGCAGGTGATAGGGCGCTTCGAGGCTCTCGGCCGCCGGTTTTCGCTGCCGGCGTTCTGCGTGAAGGCGCTGCACATGCTCAGTTCGCCCATGGCCATGAAGGAGCTGGGGCAACGGTTCCACTGTGACCCGTCCTTCGTGACCTCGATCGCCGACATGCTCGACACGCACGGGCTGGGACGGCGCGAGACCAACACCAAGGACCGCCGGATCAAGAACCTCACGCTCACGCCCAAGGGGCTGGCGCTGCGGGCGCGGCTGGAGCAGGAGATGGCCGCGATCATGCCGTGGACCAGTGCGCTGGACCACAGCGAGCGGCAGTGCCTGCTCGGGCTGCTGCGCAAGATGATCCAGGCTGGGCAGGAGTGCGGCGCTAACGACCCGCCACCGGCCAGCACGGCCGCCAAGGCCAGCACGACCAGTACTGCCCCGCCGGTAGCGACCGGGGAAAACCACGCGGGGGAGGTGAGGCGAGAACCTACTCGGGCCGCGCCCAGCGGCCGTTAGCTCCAATACCAGGGGGCGTTCCGTTCGGTGACAGGGGTCGCATGGCCACCGTTCAGGAAGAAAAATCCCGTTAATTCGAGCTTCGACGCGCCACGCAGCGCCTAAGAGACTCCGCTTCAGCCAGGGAGCGCGCGCGGCGGCGCCGGATAACCACGCCTTCAATCGAGGGGAAGTTCACCATGTCCACCGCACAATCCGAAACGGGGCGTGCCGCTTCGTCCGGAGTGACTGCGGCCGGGCCCGCCCAGCACCGTTTGGGCCTGGCACTCATGGTCATTGCCACCGCCCAGCTCATGGTGGTGCTCGACGCGACCATCGTCAACGTCGCGCTGCCGCACATCCAGACCGCGCTCGGCTTCAACGGCGCCGGCCTGGAGTGGGTCGTCAACGCGTACGCGCTGACCTTCGGCGGCTTCCTGCTGCTCGGCGGCCGGGCCGGCGACATACTCGGCCGGCGCCGGATGTTCATCGTCGGCGTGCTGCTGTTCTCGCTGGCCTCGCTGCTCGGCGGGTTCGCCACCACGCAGGCCTGGCTGCTCGCCGCGCGCGCGATCCAGGGGGTCGGTGGGGCGATTGTCGCCCCGGCCGCGCTGTCCCTGGTCACCACCACGTTCCCGGAGGGCCCGCCGCGCAACCGGGCCATGGGGGTGTACGCGGCGATGAGCGTCGGCGGGGCCGCGGTCGGCCTGATCGCCGGCGGCCTGCTCACCAACTACCTGTCCTGGCGCTGGGTGCTGTTCGTCAACGTGCCGATCGGCATCGCCGTCGCGGTGGCCGCGCCGTTCGTGCTGGGCGCGGGCGAGCGGCTGCGGGGCCGGTTCGACCTGCCCGGCGCGATCACCGGGACCGGTGGCCTGGCCGCCCTGGTCTACGGGCTGTCCAGCGCGGCGCCCAGCGCGGGCGGCTCGGCACACTGGGGCGACGGCAAGGTCGTCGGATCGCTCGCTGCCGCCGTGGTGCTGCTGGTCTCGTTCGTCGTCATCGAGGCGCGCAGCAAGCACGCGCTGATGCCGCTGCGCATCTTCCGCGACCGGGACCGGTCCGCGGCCAACCTGATCATGCTCTGCATCGGCACCGCGATGTTCGGCATGTTCTTCTTCCTGACCGTCTTCGTGCAGGAAGTGTGGCACTACAGCCCGCTGAAGACGGGCGTCGCCTACCTTCCGATGGTCGCCATGATCATGGTGATGGCCGGGCTCGGCACCCAGCTCGTGCCCAGGATCGGCGCCAGGCCGCTGCTGCTGGCCGGATCCGCGGTCGGCGCCGGGGGCATGTTCTGGCTGTCGCGGATCAACGAGCACAGCACGTACGCCGGTGGCCTCCTCGGCCCGATGCTGGTCACCGCGGCAGGCCTCGGCGTGTTGTTCATGCCGGTCACCCTGATCGCTCTGAACAGGGTCGCCAACCGGGATGCCGGACTGGCCTCCAGCCTGCCCAACGTGGGTCAGCAGGTCGGCGGGGCGATCGGGCTCGCGGTGCTCGGCACGGTGGCCTGGACCGCCGTCTCGGACAGCATCCGCAGCCAGCTCGCCAAGGCCGCGGCGGCCGCCGCGAAGTCCGGCCACGCGATCAGTGCCAAGGCCGGGGCCAAGGTGCCGGCCTCGGTCACCGACCACGCGCTGGCCTACGGGTTCTCGCGCGGGTTCCTGGTGTCGGCGGGCATCGCGCTGCTCGCCCTGATCGTCACGATCACGATGATCCGGGTGACCCGCGAGGACCTGGCCGGCGCCCAGGGCGGCCCCACCATGGGCTGACCGTCTAGCGGTCCTTGGGGCCCTCCACGCTGGCCGGCATCGTCCGGCTGGCCTGGAGGGCCTCGTCGCGGGTGGGCGGATCGGCGCCCGCCCGCGCACAGGTCAGCGCCGAGACACGGATCGCCCAGTCCACCACCTCGGCCAGTTCCGTCTCGGTGAGCCCGGCCAGCCCGGCACCGTCGGCGCCGCCGTCACCACCCAGCCGCCCGCGCCGCCGCAGCGCGTCGAGCAGCCCGGCGCAGAACGCGTCCCCAGCCCCCACCGTGTCCACGAGCGTCACGTCGAAGGACGGCCGCCTGATCTGCGTCCCGTCCGGGGCCAGCGCGAACGCGCCCCGCTCCCCCAGCGTGATCACCACAACCCGCGGGCCCAGCCGGTGCCAGGCCCGGGCCACCGTCTCGTAACCGGTGCCCGGATACAGCCAGTCCGTGTCCTCTTCGCTGGCCTTCACCAGGTGCGCCAGGCCGAGTTGACGCTCCACCCTGGCTACCGCGTCCGCGCGCCCGCCCGCCAGTGTGGGCCTGATATTGGGGTCGATGCTGATCGTCACCCGGCCCCTGGCGTGCTCGGCGGCCAGCAGGTCCTCCAGCACCGCCGCGCCCGGCGGCAGCGCCAGCGCCAGCGATCCGGCGTGCAGCCCGGCCACGTCGGGCGCGAGCCCGGGCAGGTCACCGGGCCGCCACTGCCAGTCCGCGGTGCCGTTGCCGTAGAACGAGTAGGCGGCCCGCCCGGCGCTGTCCAGGCTGACCAGCGCCAGCGTGGTCGGTTCGGCCGCCGCGGCCACGTCCCGCAGCGAGACACCGTTGCCGGCCAGGTGCGCGGTGAGCTGCCGCCCGAGCGGGTCGCTGCTGACCCGGGCCAGCAGCGAGCACGGCGCACCCAGCCTGGCCAGGCCAACGGTCACGTTCGCCGCACTGCCACCTGGGTACGCCCGGTAGTGCCCGCCGCCCTCGTCCACCATGTCGATGAGGGCCTCGCCCGCGACGGTGATGTGCCCCGGTGTGACCGGGGCCGCCACCTCAGTCGGCATGGAGCAGGAACACCGGGTGCTTGGGCGTGATGGCCTGGATCTCCTCGTCGGTGGAGTCCGGCCCGATGCCGTCGAAGAACACCCCCACCTCCGCCTTCCAGCGCTTCAGGTACGCGCGCAGCACCTGGACTTTCCTGGCGTCGTCGGGCAGTTCCTCGCCCCGGTAGCTGCGCCGCTTGCTGCCCAGCAGCAGAACGAGCCGGCCGTCGTCGGCCCGCGCGTTGCGCACCCACTCGCTCACGCCCCGCGGCGAGACCAGGTACTCCTGGCCGTCCAGCACGAGCAGGTTCACCGGGGTGCGCCTGGGCAGGCCGGACTTGCGGCCCTTGACCTCCAGCACCCGGCTGCCCAGCACGCTGACGCCGCTCCTCGTCAGCGTCGCGACCAGCTTGTTGAACACGTTCCGGGTGAACCACCCTGGCTTGCGGTAATGCGTCTGCGCCACGTCGATCCCCTTCGCCTTGCCGAACCAGGTAACCCGATCGGGTAGCCGGAGCGTACCGGTCCCCGGGGACATCTTGACATCCGCCAGCGCACGTGAGTTCATCCTAGACATCGTTGTCATCGCGCATTGTGAGTGCTTGACCGGGAGGTGCACGTTGGGTGACGCCGGGCCCGTGCTGCTGGGACCGAACCAGCCACCGCGGTTCTACCGGGGCGGAGCGAAGATCGCAGCCTTCCGCGGCGGGCCGGCCCGCCGCGGCAGCGATCACCTGCCGGAGGACTGGGTCGGCTCGGCCACCACCGTCTTCGGCACCGCGTCCGAGGGCCTGACCAGGCTGCCCGACGGCCGGCTGCTGTGCGACGCGATCTGCGACGACCCGCAGGGCTACCTCGGCCCATGGCACGCGGAGCGGTTCGGCGCCAGCCCCGCGCTGCTGGTCAAGCTGCTCGACGCCGGCCAGCGGCTGCCCGTGCACTGTCACCCGGGCGACGCGTTCGCGCAAACCCATCTGGCCTCGGCCTGGGGCAAGACGGAAGCCTGGATCGTGATCGACGCCGCCCCCGGCAGCGAGGTCTACATCGGCTTCACCGAAGACGTGAGCGAGCCGGTGCTGGCCGCCTGGGTGGCCGGCCAGTCCCCGGCCACGCTGCGCGCGCTCAACCGGGTCCCGGTCCAGACGGGCGACGCGATCCTCATCCCGGCGGGCCTGCCGCACGCGATCGGCGAGGGCGTGTTCCTGGTCGAACTGCAGGAGCCGACGGACCTGTCCGTACTGCTCGAATGGGACTCCTTCCCCATCGACGGCCCCGCCGAAGGCCACCTCGGTCTCGGCTACGACCTGGCCCTTCGCTGCGTGGACCGGTCCGCCTGGGATCCCGCCCGGCTCGCCGCGCTGCGCCGCCCGGCGGGCGCGGGCGCGCCGGTCAGCAGCGTCTTCCCGCGTGAGGCCGACCCGTTCTTCGAGGCCCAGCGGATCCGCCCGGCCGGCGGCCCGGTCGCGCTCGGCCCGGCGTTCGCCGTCCTGGTCGTGCTGTCCGGCGACGGGCTGCTGCGCACCGAGCAGGGCGACGAATTGCCGCTGTCCCGCGGCATGACCGTCCTGCTGCCCCACGCCGCTGGCCGCACCGAAATATCTGGCGGCCTCGAGCTGATACGTTGCCTCGCCCCGAACGGTGGCCACCGCGGCGCCGTCGCTTAACGGTCAGCGGCCGTCACCGAAGTCACGAATTCCTCGAACACGCGGCGGAACTCCTCGGGCTTCTCCAGGTGGGGTGAGTGGCCGCAGTCGGGGAACACCGACTCGGTGAACGTGCCGCCGGCGGCCTCGGCGCGCCGCAGCAGGGCCCGGGTCTGCGCGACCATCGGCTGCGGTGGGAACTGCGGCCCCGGCCAGCCGGGGATCACCCCGGCCGAGCCGAGGAAGCCCACGTCGGACGCGGCGGCGTCGGCCACGATCTGGTCGTCGGTGCCGCGCACCCACAGCACCGGCCGCTGCGCGGCCACCTTCACGAACTCCGAAAGGTCGCAGTACACCGGGGACAGGGCGTTGACCACCCCGCAGGGGCCGGGGGCCGAGCCGGGCCAGTGCGGGCTGGGCCTGCTGTCACCCGGGTAGTGGTCCTCGCCGATGGCGGTGGCCAGGATCTCGTCCACGAACAGGTCCTCGACCTCGGCCGGGAAGCGCAGCGGCGGCCGCACGTACAGCGAGCGCAGCACCGAACGCGGCGAGACCGGGCTCACGTCGGTGCGGTCACCGGCCGCGATCCGGCTGACCATCTCCGGGTTGACCACCCCGGCCCCGCTGCCCGCGCCGTCCTCGTAACACATCGTGCCGTCGGCGTCCTTGGTGGCGCCGTAGCCGCACGGCGCCACCGGGGAGATCAGCGTGACCGAGGCCACCCGCCCGGGGTGGTCGATGGCGTACTGCATGACCGCTCCCCCGCCGAGCGACCAGCCGGCCAGGTGCACCCGCTGTTCCGGCGGGCCGAGCAGCCCGGCCGCGATCACCCGGTCCAGGTCGTCGGCGAAGTCCCGCATTCCCCGGGTGGCGTCCACCGGCGCCGGGCCGGACCGGCCGAAGCCCCGCAGGTCGGGCGCTGCCACCCGCCAGCCGGGCGGCAGCGCCTCCGCCGTGGCGGCGAAGAACTGCGCGGTGCTCAGGTTGCCGTGCACCAGGCAGACAGCGGGGCCCGGGCCGTCGCCCCCGGCGCTCCGCGTGAGCACGTGCAGCCTGGCCGGGCCCTCGCCCAGGAAGTGCGGCTGCAGACTGGTCATCGGCTGCTCCTGCCTGTGTCTGTCGTGGTCGTGTCCTGGTCCGGGGTGGGGCCGCCGAGCATGCGCCCGACCACGGTCATCACCTGCTCGAAGACGGCGGGCGGCATGGCCCGGGCATCGTCCCACAAGATCCAGCGCAGGCCGGTCATTTCGCCCACCGCGATCAGCGCCCAGGCCAGCACGGCCGGATCCATGGCGGCCACCTCGCCGTCGGCCATGCCCGCCTCGAGCCGGGTGACGTAACCGGTGATGATGCGCTCGTAGTGCCCCCGCATCGCGGCGGGCGAGACGAACTCGGCCTGCCGGATGACCCGGTACAGGGCGGGATGCTCGGCGGTGAACTTGAAGAACGCCGCGAAGCCGCGGCGCTCGGCCTCCCCCCGGTTCGGCGCCCCGTCCGACGCGCTGGTCATCGCGGGTCGTGAAAGGCTGGGGTCATGGAATACGCGAACCTGGGCCGCGCTGGCCTGAAGGTCAGCCGCCTTTGCCTCGGCACCATGAACTTCGGACCACTGACACCGCCCGACGACGCGCACGTGATCATGGATCACGCGCACGAGCTCGGCATCAACTTCGTCGACACCGCGAACCGGTACGGCGGCAGCTTCACCCCGCCCGGTCAGGTGGGCCATAACGAGCAGGCGCACGCGGGCTGGACCGAGGAGATCATCGGCGACTGGTTCGCCACCGGCGGCGGCCGCCGGGAGCGCACCGTGCTCGCGACCAAGCTGTACGGGGCGATGAGCGACTGGCCCAACGACGGCAAGCTGTCGGCGCTCAACATCCGGCGGGCGTGCGACGAGTCACTGCGCCGGCTGCGCACCGACCACATCGACCTGTACCAGATGCACCACGTGGACCGGGACACGCCGTGGGACGAGATCTGGCAGGCCATGGAGGTGCTCGTCACCCAAGGCAAAATCCTTTATGTCGGCTCGTCCAACTTCGCCGCCTGGCACATCGCGCAGGCCAACGACACCGCCGCGGCGCGCGGGTTCCTGGGCCTGATCAGCGAGCAGTCGATCTACAACCTGATGACCCGCCAGATCGAGCTCGAAGTGCTGCCCGCGGCCATCGACTACGGGGTCGGCGTCATCCCTTGGTCACCGCTGCAGGGCGGCCTGCTCGGCGGCGTGCTTCGCAAGGAGCGCGATGGTCAGCGCCGCACGGGGAGCCAGGCGCAGGAGGCTATCGAGCGCAGCCGCGAGCAGATCGACGCGTACGAGGCCTTCTGCGAAGAGTTCGGCGAGGAGCCGGGAGCGGTCGCGCTGGCCTGGCTGCTGCACCAGGACGGGGTGACCGCACCGATCGTCGGGCCGCGCACGCTCGCCCAGCTCGACGACGCGCAGCGCGCGCTGACCCTGGTGCTGGACGAGGATGCGCTCAAGCGGCTCGACGAGATCTTCCCCGGCTACCAGCCCGCGCCCGAGCACTACGCCTGGTGATAACGCGCCGGAGGGCCAGGGGATGATCCTGGCCCTCCGGCGCGTTCCTACTAGAAACACGTAATATCGTGTGTAGGAGTGAACCCTGAAGGGCTCGGGGGCTTGAGAGGTGAGCATGATGACCGGTTGGTACGCCGAGCGGATGCCCGACAGGTCGGGCAAAGCCGTGATCGCCGTGATGCTGTTCGCGCTCCTGCTGGTGGCGGCGGTGCCGGTGGCCCTGCTGGTCGGGGTGTTCATGATGCTGCTGGGACACGTCGTCGGCGGGCTCGCGCTGTTCGGCGGCTCGATCCTCGCCGCCGTCGTAGCGGTCGCGGTTGCGGGCATGAGCGGGATGCGGCACCTGCGCAAGCTGGTCTTCGGGCGCGGCCTGCGCGTCGTGCCACTGGATGCCGGCCAGTACTTCGGGGCCACAGAACCGGAGGGCAGCGACTACACCAACGTCGTGCGCCTGGACCGCAGCGAGTACAGCGAGGATCGCTGACCTAAGCGCTCCACGCCCGGACCGTAAAGCCCCGGCGGCCGGTGGCCGCCGGGGCTTTGTCACGGGTGTTCAGTGCTGACGCGAATGCGGCGCGGGCCAGGGCAGCCGGTAGGCCCGGTAGGTGTTCACCCCGGCCGGGAACTCCGCGTTCCAGACGAGCTGCCCCCTGGGACTGAACTCGGAGATATACGGAAGGGTGCCCCAGCCGACGAACAGGTCGCCGTTGAGCGTGGTCTGGGCGTTCCCCTCCGCCGGCGCCGACTGGCCTTCCGGCTGGTTGTCGGACTGGACCAGGGTGGCGACCTTGGTGTGGAAGTTCAGCGTGACGTAGACCGCGCGGCTGTAGGGCAGCAGCGGGGTGCCGGAGGACTCGTCGTCGAAGAACGTGAACAGGTTGCTGCTGAGTGCCTCGGGGTCGTGCTGCCAGGCGAAGATCTCGCCCGCGCTGTCCAGGGTCTGCCCCGGCGCCGCTTCCTCTTGGAACGTGCTGTCCTTGCCGCCGAGTATCCAGTTGGTCTTCCCGGAGAACCGGTTGACATCGTAGGTCGCCCAGGTGTCGCGGGCGTCGATGAGCAGGTTGCCCTGCCGGTCGAAGTGAACGGCGTTGACGTGGAACCAGTCCCACGGGGTGCTCGGCGAGGACGGCAGCGGCTGCTCGCTGGCACTGTAGGGCACATGGTCGGCACTGTTCCACTGGAACAGCACGCGGCCGGTCTTGATGTCGATCTCCTGCACGATGCCGTCGATGACCGTCTGGTCGGGCGCGCCGCCGATCGAGGTCAGGTTGGCGGTGGCCGTCGTGTAGGACAGGATCAGCGCGGTGTTCCACGGCGTGATCAGGAACTCGTGCCCGTCGGCGCTGTAGCCGTTGCCGGCGTTGACCGTGGCGATCTGCTGGTAGTGATCGTTGTAGATGTAGTCGGTGCCGCTGGAAAGCCCGCCCAGGCCCGTCCCCTGCCACCAGGTCAGGACGGGCTGGCCCCGGTACCGCTGGACCCTGAAGTCGCTGGCCGTCAGCCCCTGCGGGACGGCGTGGAACCAGACGGCCTGCCCCTGGTTGTTGATGATCTCCGGTCCGTTGGCGTAGGTGCTGGTATCACCGGTCGGCGTGATGAAGATGTCGCCGTCCGGGTTGTTGGCCCCCTGGGTCAGCACGGTGACCGGCGGCGGGGCGGTCGGGGCGGACTGGGCGAGCGCTCCGGCACTGGTGACCGAGAGCGGGGTCGCCCCCAGCGCGAGCGCGACGCCGGCCAGTGCCAGCCGGCGCCATCGCCGTGACGGGAAAGTGGTTACAGATGAGGAGGTTGAGCGCACGGTTGAGTACCCATCTTCCGGCATGCCTGCGCCACCGGGTATCTCCGGGGAATCGCGGTGATGAGGCATGAGCTTCCAGGTCACGCTCAACCTTAGGGTATTTCAGAGTTTTTTGATAGATATACTCTGAAATAGTATTTCGCCCGGCGCTATGTGACGGCAGCGCCAGGGGGCGACCAGAAGGGGTCGCGGCCGATGAAGCCCAGCAGCCTGGCCTGGAGCCCGGCGTCCTCGGGTACATCGACCCTGGTCCCGAACTGGCCGGAGGAGCGCATGGCCTCCTCGAACTGCTCCATGCCAGCCAGCAACTGGCCGCAGAAGCCGGCGTCCAGCCGGTCGTCCTGGCCGGTGGCCCTGGCCAGGTCCCAGCTGTGCATGAAAACGTCCGCGGTGTAAAACTGGTCGACCGCGCGGTCCAGCGGCAGCTCGCCGATGTGAGGGTTGGCCAGCACCCGGTCCCGGGTCGCGGGGTCGTCCAGCAGAGCCTGCACCGCATCGCAGTGCACCCGCCAGGCCGCTGCCGGGTCCTCGTCCACCGGTGGCCCGCCGGCAAGCTGAATGCCCGCCCCCGCGGCGAGAAACGAGGGGAACCACTCGGTCAGGTGCCGCACCACGTCGCGCGCGGTCCAGCCGACCACCGGGGACGGGACGTCCCAGTCGCGGGTCCCGAGGACCCGTTCGGTGAACAGCCCGCCGACCTGCCGGTGCCGCTCCGCGGGATCCTCAGACAGCGCCATCTTCGGGTCAGCCCCCTTTGGTTGAACCCGGCTCCGGATCTCAGCCACACTATGCGTTCAGGCCGCCCGCGGCTTCGTGCCGCGCCGTTGTTGGGAGCCGGTAGACCGAGACGTGAGACCGCGACTCAGCGGTGAACTCGGCCCCGGCCCAGTCTGCGTGCCGCGCCTCCAGTTCGAACCCGGCGAGCTGTGCCATCAGGTCCAGTTCGGCAGGCCAGATGTAACGGTGCGGGCTGCGGAAGAGCTGCGCCTGCTGGCCGGCGCCGAATCGGAAGTGGTGCGAGACGACGCGCTGGGGCAGCACGTCGTAGGTGTCCAGGCCGATATAACCGGGCTCCGACGTCCAGACCGTGGCCTGCTGCCCCGGTGGCAGCTTGCGCAGCTCCGGTACCCACAGCTCGATGACGAACCGGCCGCCGGGCCCCAGATGCCGGGCGGCATTGCGGAAGCACGCCACCTGCTCGCTCTGGGTCAGCAGGTTGGAGATCGTGTTGTAGACGAGGTAGACGAGCGTGTAAGCGCCGGGCGCCCGGGCGGTGGCCATGTCACCGGCGATGACCGGGATGACCGCCTCATCGGCCTTGGTGCGGAGCTGATCGATCATCGGCTGGGACAGCTCGATGCCGGTGACCGGGACGCCGCGCTGAGCGAGTGGAACGGCGACGCGGCCGGTGCCGATGGCGAACTCCAGCGCACCGCCGTCACCGGCGAATCCGGCGAGCCGGTCCACGGCCGGCTCGAGTACCTCGGGGGAAAACATGCCAGTGCCCGGCGTGTCATAGCGCTGGGCCGCGCCGTGATCCCAGATGTCCTCCTGCCGCATGGCCCCAACATGTCAGCGCGCACCCAATGCCGTCCAACGACTTTCGCGCAGATCCGGGCATCTCGGGTGGCAGGCCAGGCAACCCGGTTCGCGCAGCTGTCGTCTTAGCGGTGACTCAGGAGATAGGGAGGTTGGATACCGCCGAAGACGTCCACCAGGAGCCACTGCAGCGGCTCGCAGCGCGCTGTCACTGTCACAAATTCGACGACCGACGGGCATCCCTCGCTCACCCTCACGGCGGGACCGGCGCTCTTCGGCGGCGGCGCGGAGCAGGTGCTGAGGATCGATGCCCAGACCGGGATGCCGATCCGCTCCGCAATGCCTGCCCCGGGGAACGTGCCGTCCTCGGTGCAGACCTTCCGGGTCTCCCGGGTGACGATGGCCGACATCGAGACCGGCAAGTTCTGACCAGTCCCGGCAAGGCTGTCATCGAGAAATTCCCCGGCTCACGGCCGCCGACGTACCCCGTCGAGGATGACCTGGAGCAGGTGCCGGGCCCTGGAGTCCCATTCGGCCTCCTGCAGTCGGGTCAGGTAGCCGATCAGGAGGATGAGGTCGCGGGCATCGATGTCGGGACGGACGGTGCCCTCAGCCTTGCCGGCGTCGAGGAGGGCGGTTAGCGCCTCGCCGATCGGGCCGAGACTGTGCGCGGCGAGATCCTGCGATACCGCGACCTCCACGGCAGCGAAGACCCCGCGCTTGACCTGCGCGTAATCGGCCACCCGGTCCAGCCAGCGCGCCAGCGCGGTGAGCGGTTCATGCTCGGCCAGCAACGCGGGTGCCGCCGCGACGAGTTCGCCGACATCCTCTCGGTAGACCTCGGCGAGCAGGTTCTCGCGGGTCGGGAAGTGGCGGTAGAGGGTGCCCTGGCCTACCCCGGCCTGCTTGGCGATCGCGTTGAGCTTCACCTCCCCGCCATCGGCAATCACGTGCCGCGCGGCCTGAATTATCCGCGCGCGGTTACTGGCGGCATCGGCCCGGAGTTCAGGCTGGTCCATCCTCATCTCCCCGCCTTGGCTAAACGGACACGTGTCCGCTACTCTCGAGATAAGCGGACACGTGTCCACTTTACCGTGGAGGGGATTTCTGTGGCTGGTATCAACGGCAAGGTCGTCGCCATCACCGGGGCGAGCAGCGGCATCGGCGAGGCGACCGCGCGGCTGCTCGCCGAGCGCGGCGCGGTCGTAGTCCTCGGCGCGCGCCGGACGGAGCGGCTCGACAAGATCACCCAGGAGATCCGCGATCAGGGCGGTCGTGCCGTCGCCCGGGCCACCGACGTGACCCGGCCGGAGGACTTGCAGCGCCTGACCGCAGTTGCGGTCGAGGAATTCGGCCGGCTAGACGTGCTGGTAAGCAACGCCGGCATCAGCAAGCTCGGGCTCATGGCCGAGCTCGACGTCGACGGCTGGCAGGCCATGATCGACGTCAACCTCCGCGGCGTGCTCAACGGCATCGCCGCCGCGCTGCCGGTGTTCCGCCGGCAAGGGCGCGGCCATCTGGTTACCACGCTGTCCACCTCCGGGCTGAAGATCACCCCCACCATGGCGGTCTACGCCGCGACCAAGAACGGGGTGCGTACCCTGCTGGAAGGGCTGCGACAGGAATCGACCGACGGCTCGCTCAGGACGACAGCGATATCGCCAGGCTTCGTCCGCACTGAACTCGCCGACTCCATCGGCAACCCCGAGATCCGCGACCAGATCCGCCGCAGTAGGGACGAGTTCGCCATCGCGCCGCGCGCTGTCGCCCGCGCCATCACCTTCGCTATCGAGCAACCCGATGACGTCGAGATCGGTGACATCACCATCCGGCCGACCGTGCAGGGCTAGCGGCACGGCCGGTCAGTTAAGGCGCGTTGCCTGCCGTTCCAGTGCTTGTACCTGTCGACGCGGAGGCTATTCCCGCCGGCCCTATTTCCGTGATCTATGGTGAGTCCGGTAACAGCTCTCGTCGGCGCACAAGTGATCACGCCAGGTCTGCCGGCCGCCATTCCAAATGTGTAACTGGTCAGGTCCATTTGTCGGCGGTGTGACTGTGCGGGTCTGAGCCGGTGCGCTGGTGATGCCGGGATGCCTGCATGGGGTGGCCTTGGGTTGTAGCGTTCTGGTGTGCCCGGTGTCGATGCTGGTTCTGGCGAT
>DATAWQ010000029.1:0-95725 GCA_036267135.1 Streptosporangiaceae bacterium
TGCCGTCCGGGTCGCTGAACTCGACGAACGACATGTAGTCCGCACGGTCCGGGGCCGGTCCAGGCACCCACGCACCGTCGACGATGTGCCGCACCCCGCCGACCTTGACGCCCCGGGCGGCCAGCTCGTCGCGGGCGGCAACGACGTCGGCAACGACGAACAGTCCCTGCTGGGAGCCGGACCTGGCGGGGTTGTCTCCGTCGCCGAACCCGATCGAGCACGCCGACCCGGGCGGGGTCACCTGCACGATCCGCTGACCGGGCAGGCCGTTCGGGATGTCTACGAGCAGGTCGAAGCCCGCCTGCTCCAGGTAGAACCTCTTCGCCCGGTCAACGTCGGACACCGGGATCCACATCAATTCCAGCTCGAAGTCCATCGCCCTCGCATCCTTCTGCCGTCCCGTGATCCGTTCCCGGTCACAGTAGGCCTATAGCGGTCTGAGGATCGCGGCCAGGCCAAGCGCCAGCGGATCGCTGGGCGGGCTATTCTTGGCGTTCTATGAGCGCTGATGCACCGGCCGTTTCCGAAGCGCAGCAGGTTGTGGGGTTCGATGGGTCTGCGCCCGCTGTGCGGGCGCTGGACGCGGCGGTCCGTCTGCTGACGGTCCGGCCGGGCCGGATCAGGGTGGTCTGGGTGGCCCATCTGGCCAGCATGGTGGAGCTTTCGGCGGACGCGGTGGCCATCGTGGAATCCGATTTCGACAAGGTCGCCGAGGAGTTTCGCACGGCTGCCGCCGAGCATCTCGGGGACAGCGGGGTGTCCTGGGATTTCGCGTGGCGCCAGGGCCTGATCGCCCCCGAGCTGATCAAGGCAGCCGAGTCGATCCAGGCCGACAGTCCGGACGATGTGGTGGCCATCGTGGTCGGGAGCTCGTCCAGCCCTATGCACCGCGTGGTGGGGTCGGTCGCGGTCAATCTGGCGCGTCACGCACCGGTGCCGGTCATCATCGTGCCGTAGCGCGCTGCGTCGCGGCCTGGTGAGCGCGGGCGGCGATGAGGATGAGCTCAATGACGGTGTCCAGGGGTACCGCGGTGGAGTCGATCACCAGGTGGTACAGCGAGGGGTCCGCCGGATCGATGCGGTACAGGCGGCGGACGTAGGCGGTGCGGGCCTTGTCGGCCGCGCGCAGGTGTGTCCGCGCCTCCTGCTCGGTGATGCCCTCGATCGTGGTGCCCTGGGTGATGCGGCGGTCGGGCGGGCCGTCGAGCCGGACGTGGTAGCCGTGGTCCTTGCCGAGCACGACCGCTGCCGCCCGGCCCAGGATCACCCCGCCGCCGGTGGCGAGCAGCCGGTGGATCCCGGCCTCGCCGTGGCCGCGCAGGTGATGGTCCTGGTGGTGGGTGGACGGGGGCGACTGGGTGGGCCCGGCCGGCATGGCCTGGGTGAAATGGGCGAGCAGCCGGTGGGCGGGGGTGGCCTTGACCTCCTCGTCTGACACCCGCTCGTCGCACGGCCCCGGCGGTGCGGCGTGTCCTTCCGAGGTGGTGACCCGCTGCAAGAGCGGCAGACCGAGCCGTTCGGCCAGCGCCGGGGCCACGATGCTGCCGCCAGCGCCATAGGACGCCGACACAGTGATCAGCCGTACGCCGGAGTCCACGGGGACCTCGGAGTGCTCAGTGCTCACGGGTTCATCTCTTTCCTGATCAGGCGGCGGGCGGGGTGGGCGGGCCGCCGGGCTCCGCCAGGGTGCCGGAGGCCAGCACCAGCGCGCACACGGCCGCCGCGCCGACGAAGATGCCGGCCGAGACCCAGAACGCGACCGCGTAGCTGTGCACCGACGCTTGGGCCAGGGCCAGCGGGTTGTGGCCGTGGGCCAGCACGTAGCTGGTCAGGGCGCTGGCCGCGATGGTGTTCAGCAGCGCGGTGCCGATCGAGCCGCCGACCTGCTGGTTGGTGTTGACCATGGCCGAGGCGACGCCGGCGTCCGCGCGGTCCGTGCCGTAGGTCGCGGTGTTCATCGCGCAGCCGAACACCATGCCCAGGCCGAGGCCGGTGACCACCAGGGCGGGCAGGATCTGGCCCGGGTAGCTCGTGTGCAGGCCCAGCTGGGTGGCCAGCAGGATCAGCCCGCCAGCCGCGACGACCAAGCCGGCCGGGACCAGCGGCCGGGGCCCGAGCCGCGGCATCAGTATCCCGCTGGCCGTGGTGGACGACGCCATGAGCGCCGCGACCATCGGCAGGAAGGCCAGGCCGGTCGTGACCGGCGAGTAGCGCAGGATCAGCTGCAGGTAGTAGGTCAGGAACAAGAAGATCCCGAACATCCCCATGGCGGACAGCCCGATGGCCAGGTACGCGCCGCCGCGGAATCGGTTCAGCACGACCCGCAGCGGCAGCAGCGGATGCGCGACCCGCCGCTCGGCCAGCACGAACGCGGCCAGCAGGACCACGCCGGCCGGCAGCAGAATATCGGTGGTCGCCGCACCCCAGCCCCGGGTCTCGGCCTCGGACAGCCCGTAGACCACGGCCACCAGCCCCGCCACCACCAGTGCCGTGCCCGGCCAGTCGATATGGACATCTGGGTCACGGGGGTGGCGCTCCAGCAGGCGCGCCGTCCCTATCACCGCGACGACCGCCAGGACGACGTTGACGTACAGGCACCACCGCCAGGAGAAGTACTCGGTCAGCGCCCCGCCCAGCAGCAGCCCCACCGCCCCGCCCGCCCCGGCGATGGCGCCATAAACACCGAACGCCTTGCCGCGCTCGGCCGGGTCGGTGAACGTCGTGGTCAGCGTGGACAGTGCGGCCGGGGCGAGCATCGCGCCGAACGCTCCCTGCAAGCCGCGGCCGAGCACCAGCATCGCGAAACCGGTGGACGCGCCGCCCAGCGCCGACGCCGCGGCGAACCCAATCAGGCCGATGATCAGCATCCGCCGCCGGCCGACCAGGTCTGACAGCCGGCCACCCAGCAGCAGCAGGCCGCCGAAGGCCAGCGAGTACGCCGTCACCACCCACTGCCGGTCGGCGTTCGAGAACGCCAGCGCACGCTGGGCTGAGGGCAGCGCGATGTTCACCACCGTGGCGTCCAGCACCACCATCAGCTGCGCCAGACCGACCACGCCGAGAATCCACCAGCGTCGGGCCGGTCCCGCCGCCACGCCAGACGACCGCGCACTCTGCGTCACAGCAACCGCGGGCTCGCTCATCCCAGGAGCGTACGTCTTCCCTGAAAGGCAGCGGAAGGCGGCCGGCTATCCCCGGCGATCACCCGGAAGACCGGCCAGGTGCTCAAACCGGGCCGGTCCGGGCGGTATGAGCGCGAACTGCCGGGCCCAGGCCGCGTCCGCCGTCCACGACGAGCTGCCCGTCTCGGTGGCCAGCATCGTGAACATCGCGTACAGGTCGATGTTGTGCTCGGTGGACTTCCACTTGATCTTCGTGCCGTCCGCCTGGTCGCCGCCGGTGTAGCCACCCGCGCCCCTGGTGTCGCGGCAGTTGGCCACGATCCAGTTCCCGATCGACTCGGCCCCGGCCAGGTAGGCGGAGCCGCCGGTCGCGTGGTAGAGCTGGGCGAGCGCCATGCCGGCCCAGGCCATGTTCCCGGCGTCGCTGGTTTTGCCGGTGATCCGCACGTCGGACGGCGCGGTGAGCGGCTTGGGCGCGTAGGCCTCGCGGATCCGGCCATCGCCGGCCGGGTCGTGCGCCTGCACGTAGAGCAGCCCGTTGCCGATCGTCTCCGCCCTGGTCAGGCCGCCGGGTGTGCCCTCGGCCAGGAAGGCGTCGATCGTCAGCGCGTCGTCGTAGGTCTCGGAGTCGGTGAAGTGCTGCCGGCCGAGCGCGCCGCCGGTGAAGCTCTGCACCAGCCGCGGCGTGGTCCCGGTCGCCTACTTGTCCATCATGTGGTCGAGGAACGTGTACGCGCCCCGCACGCTCGTGCTGAACCCCGGCCGCGCGGCCGTCCCGGCCGCTGCCCCCGCCGGCCCCGCGACCGCACCCACCGCGTACAACCTGCGAAAGCCCGTGCTCCACCCTTTGCGGCGTCCGGCGAGATTGCTGGTAAGCCTTCCATATGGACGGTGAACGTGCGGGTGGCGGCCGGCGGGAGTGGTGGGCCCGGCTGCGCGGCTCGTTGTGGCAGCCGCCGCGCGCTCATGGTGAGCAGCCGCGTGAGCGGGCGGTCGGCCCGCTGGAACTGTTCTACGACCTGGCGGTGGTGGTGCTGGTCGCCCAGGCGGCCCACCGGCTGGCCACGCACCTGAACTGGCCGGGGCTCGGCGAGTTCGCTGTGGTGTTCACGCTGGTGTGGATCGCCTGGCTCAATGGGAGCCTGCATCATGAGCTGCACGGTCATGAGGACGCGCGCGCCCGCAGCACATTCCTGCTGCAGATCCTGGTGCTGGCCACGATGGGTGCCTTCATCGGGAAGGCAGGCGGTTCACACGGGGCAGCGTTCGCGGTCGCCTCGGGTGTGCTGTTCGCGGTGCTGGCCGTGCTGTGGCTGCTGGCCGCCCGCGGCGACCGGCCCGAATACCGCCGGGCCAGCCGGCTGTTCGTCACCGGGACGGTGGCCGCCGCGGTCTTGCTGGCCGCCTCCGCCCTGCTGCCGGCCTCCGCCCGGATGCCGGTCTGGGGTCTGCTGGATGCCGCGTATCTGGCCGGTTTCTCCACCATCATGCTCACCGCAGACCCGGCGCAGGTGCCTGCGCTTCTGGTCACCGGCGCGCTCACCGAACGGTTCGGGGCCTTCATCATCATTGTGCTCGGCGAAACCCTCACCGGAGTTGTCGCCGGATTGTCCAGCCAGCCGGTCAGCCCGCTCACCGTCGGCGTCGGGCTGGTCGCCGTGGTCCTCGGCTTCGGGGCGTGGTGGACCTACTTCGACTTCGCCGGGCAGCGTCCCGCCCGGCCCGACCACACCGCCAGCGTGCAATGGATATTCGGTCATCTGCCGCTGACCGCCGCAATCGCCGCCATGGGCGCCGCGATGATCAGCCTCATCGACCATGCGCACCAGGCCAGCAGCCCCGCTGCCACCGGGTGGATCCTGTGCGCGGGCGCCGCCGTCGTGCTCTGCGCGTGCATGCTGATCGCCGCGAGCCTGCCGGAGTGGGACGCTGATCGTGGCCTGTACCGGCCACTGGCCCGCATCTGCGCCGCCGTGGCCCTGGCCTGCCTGGCCGTCGGCGCCGCCCGCCTCGCGCCCCTCGTCCTCGGCCTCGCGCTCGTCTTGCTGCTCAGCATCCCCTGGGGATTCGCCGTCACCCGCCGCCTGGCCAGCCCGACCCGTTGACCGGCGACCTCGATGTGGTGTGCTACTACCGTGACCAGTCAATCGCCTTCTGAGTTCAATGCGCTCCCAGAGGACTGGGCGTCCGATACCGCGCTGATCGAGGGACTGCGGGTGGACGACGATGACGAACACGACGATCCGGTGCTGCGCTGGCCGGATGGCCGGGTGGTCGACACCTGGCGTGAGGATTACCCCTACCAGGAGAAGATGACGCGGGACGAGTATGAATACCTCAAGCGCCCGCTTCAGGTCGAGCTGGTCAAGCTGCAGAACTGGGTCAAGTCGGTTGGCGAGCACATCGTGATCGTGTTTGAGGGCCGCGACGCGGCCGGCAAAGGCGGCACGATCAAACGGTTCACCGAGCACTTGAACCCGCGCGGCGCCACCGTGGTCGCGCTGACCAAGCCGAGCGAGCGGGAACGGACCCAGTGGTATTTCCAGCGTTACGTGCCGCATCTGCCCGCGGCGGGCGAGATCGTCATGTTCGACCGGTCCTGGTACAACCGGGCCGGGGTGGAGCGGGTGATGGACTTCTGCACGGACGCCGAATATCGGGAGTTCATGCGGGAGGCGCCGGAATTCGAGCGCATGCTGGTCCGTTCCGGGCTGCACCTGACCAAGTTCTGGTTCTCGGTGACCCGTTACGAGCAGCGCACCAGGTTCATCATCCGCCGGGTGGATCCGGTCCGGCAGTGGAAGCTGAGCCCGATGGACATCGAGTCGCTGGACAAGTGGGACGCCTACACCGACGCCAAGGAGGCGATGTTCCACTACACCGACAGCGAGCACGCGCCCTGGACGGTGATCAAGAGCAACGACAAGAAGCGGGCCAGGCTCGAAGCGATCAAGCACGTGCTGCGGAAATTCGACTACGACGACAGGAACGATGAGGTCATCGGGCAACCCGACGAGACCCTCATCGGGCCGGCAGCAGTCCTCTCCGAGCACAACCCGGACCTCTCCTTCCCCGCCCTGTGAACCAGTAACAGGGAGCCTGGCGTCTCAGCGCGGGCTCTGGCCGGTCTGGTCGGCCCAGCGGGTGACGAGCTGGTCGAGCACTTCCAGCGGGACGGCGCCGCTGCCCAGCACCGTCTGGTGGAAGGAACGGATGTCGAAGCGGGCGCCGAGCCGGTGCTCGGCCGCCTGCCGCAGACGGCGGATCTCGCGGCGGCCCACCATGTAGGCCAGGGCCTGGCCGGGCCAGGCTATATAGGTGTGCTTTCGTGAAACGCGAGGGCCTCGTATTCGTAGGCGAAGCGCTGCTGGGGCTGGCTGGTCAGCACGCAGTGCGCGCCTGGCCGCCGCCCGCCGGCCGCCGGGGGCCGGTAGTAGGCCAGGGGAGCGTTGCCGGCCTCGACCGGATCGATCTCCTCGATGACGCAGCCGGGGATGTCATAGGGCGGGAACCAGTCGTCGCGGGCCTCCTCGGCGCGCCGCAGGGCGTCGGCGACCGTGCGCACGATCTGGGCGGAACTGGTGAAGCGGAGCGTCCGGTCCTGGCGCAGCCGGTCCCGGATCGACGGGACGTCGCTGGTCTGCAGGGCGCGGCCTGACGTACCCCGACCTGGGCCGGATCGATGCCATCCAGGCCTGCTTCGATCGCGGCCAGCCGCCGCGCGCCCCGCGCTGAGCCGTCGCGACTGGGACCGGAGACCAAGCCGTCAAAGCCCGAAACACCTAGCAGCGTGGCGTTGAGCGGATCGATCGTATGCACGGCCTCGAAGAACTCGTCGCTGAGCCGGGCGAGCCGCGCAGCCGCCTCCTGCGCACCCGCCAGGGCCTGGTCGGTCATGCTCTGACCCTACGGCTCCTGGGAAATTAGCTCTGTTCTTCCCCGCTCGCCAGCGTGGATTGTGCGTGCTGCAGGCACGAGCACCAGGTCAGCCTGGCGCAGCCGTTCATTATGATCTTGCTTGCTGTCTGCTGCGCCACTGCAACGCGGCGGGTCGCCGCATCGATCACGAATCGAGAAGCACCGGTGGTCGCGTCGGGCCTAGCCTTCGTTCCACTGGCCGGTATCGCGCCGAGCCTGTGGGGTTGAAAGGGAGGGCCATAATGCCAGCCGAGAATTCCCAGACCGGGTCCGGCGGTTTCACTGCTGCCGAGCGCGCCGCGATGAAGCAGCGCGCCGCGGAACTGCGCGCCGAGGGCAAGCAGGGTGCCAAGAAGGCCGACGGGCTGCAGGCGGTACTCGACGCGATCGCCAAGATGACGCCGGAGGATCGTGTGGTCGCCGAGCGCGTCCATGCCACGGTGAGCGCTGCCGCCCCGGATCTGGCGCCGAAGACCTGGTATGGGATGCCCGCGTACGCCAACGCTGAAGGCAAGGTCGTGGTCTGCTTCAAGAACTCGGGCAAATTCAGCACCCGGTACTCGACGCTGGAGTTCCAGGACGCCGCGAAACTCGACGACGGGGACGTGTGGCCGGTGTCGTTCGCGCTGCAGAAGTGGAGCCCTGCGATAGAGCAGAAGATCGCCGAACTGATGAAGACCGCGGTTTCCTGACAACGAAGGCTTTGCCGAGTCGTGACGGGCGGTGCGATTCGCCGCAGGGAGGCTGGGTAGGCGGTGTGCGGCCGAGCCCGCGAACCGGAAGTGGAGCAGATGACAGGAGATCAGGAGCCAGGTTCATCACGCAGGTCGTCGCGCCGCCGCAGGCACGCGATCCTGGCCACGGCATGTGCCGTCATTGTCCTGACGGCGGTTGGCTGCAGCGGCTCAGTTCGTCACGGCGCGTCCAAGCCGGGCCCGCTCGCGTCCATCGCCGCCCGGACGGTGCCGCCACCTCCTCGACCCTGTGCTGTTTCGTCCACTCTGGTCAACTCCTGCCGGCCCTGGCTGGGCGCAGCGGCCGGAGGCAATCCGGGCGCGCCGAAAAACCAGGTCGCGCAGTTTCTGTACCTGGAAAGGCTGATCGGCCACCACCTGGACGTCTTCCGCGACTACAACTCGGCGCCGGGAAAGGATGCGAACAGCACGCTCCCGCTCAACCATGAAGAGCTGGCCGCCATCCAGCAGCCAGGGACCTATCCCGACATCAACTGGGAGCCCTCGGCCAGTTGGGCCGACGCCGACGGCGGTAACGCCGCGGTCAACGCCGAGATCAAGAAGGTGGCCGGCAACATCAAGGCGGTCGCGCCGCACAAAATCTTCCTGACGATCTGGTTCGAGCCGCAGCACGACGTGTCCGGCGGGAGCAACTGCCCCAACCTGAACGGCCACTCCGGCACCCCGGCCCAATACAGGCAGATGTGGCGGAACGTGGAGGGCATATTCAGGGCCCAGGGTGTGGACAACGTCGTGTGGACCATGGACTACATGGGGTCCTATGCCAACGAGGACTGCCTGGTCCCTCAGCTGTGGCCGGGTAACAGCCTGGTCGACTGGGTGCTCTACGACACCTATGACCACGACAACAAGAATGGGACCAACTGGTCCGACACCGTGGGCCGGTTCTACCACGTGCTCCAGCAGGACAGCACCCGCAGCGTGGACTTCGACTCCAAGCCGTGGGGGCTCGGCGAATTCGGCACCTGCCAGACCCCCAGCACGGCCAACTCACACCAGTACTTCCTGCAGGCCAAGCAGTCGATCGAGTCCAATGCCTATCCGAGGCTCAAGATGTACCTGATGTTCGCGGTGAGCAGCCACGGTCACACGAGCAAAGGCTGCCTGCCCGACTACGATCCAGACGGCCAGCCCGACGTGACCAAGAACTCGGAAATCAAGGCCTTCGCCAACAGCCCGCTGTTCAACAAGTAGCCGGCCCGATCACCGCTCCCGGCGTGCTCCAGCTCCGGCACCTCGCCTGCGCAGAGCACCGACGCCGGGGCGGGCCCCGTCGGTCAACCCGAACCCTGGGCCGCCCGGTCCGGGGCAATGCCCGGTGGGTACATCGGCGACCGCGCTCCCCATCGCCAATGCCCTGGCCGGGGATCCGGTGTATGTCGAACCAGGGTCATCACTGCTGACTGCGGGGCAGGTGACGCGTTTGCAAACAGAGATCGGCCAGCTGGACGCCGGCCGGATCCGGATCGCCGCGGTCACGCGCGCGACGGTGACCCGCGGTGGGGGCCAGCGGGCGCTGGCCAACGCGATCGCCGGCTGCCAGGCCGACGCGGCGGGCACCACCGTGCTCACCACCAACGACTCGACGTACCTGGTCACCAGCTACGCCGACGACGGTTCGGCCGAGCGTGCCGTCGGCGCGGCGCTGAACACGCACGCGAGCCTGGCCGCCGGCCTGCTCGACGCGGTCAACCGCATCGCCACCGTGGACAAAGCCAGCCACTGAGCCAGCGACTGACCGGGACGGCGGTCTCCCGGCCTATGCGGCGTCGAGCACAGCGGCTTCGACCAGGCGCTGACGGGCTTCGTCGACCCCCATGGCGCGGGTGGCCTGAAAACCCGCCGCCACGGCGCCCGCGACGTTCAGCGCGTTGTCGTCGAGGAACAGCACCCGCTGGGCTGGCACCTCCAGCAGGTCTGCGACGTGCGCGAAGGCGGCGACGTCGGGCTTGAGCAGGCCCAGCTCGAAGGACAAGAACCGGTGGTCGAACAGGCTCGCCAGCGGCCAGGTAGCGACGTGGCCGTGCCAGTGCAGCGCGTTGGTGTTGCTGAAGCAGCCCGTGGCCACGCTCGCCCGGGTCTGGGCCACCAGCTCCGCCGCTCCGGGCAGCGGCCCGACCGGCCATTCCCGGAAGGCCGCGAGGAACGCGGACGCACTGAGGTCGAGCTGCCACTCAGCGACCACCCCGGCGGCGAACTCAGTCTCCGAACAACCGCCGCTCTCGAACCGGCGGACCCAGCGGCACGTCAGCCAGCGCCGCCACAGTTCCTCCTCGCTCGCCAGGCCGGTGAGCTCCAGCATGGCGCGCACGCCGGCTAGCTCGATGAGTACGCCGCCGAGATCGAACAGCACCAGATCAACGCGCTCAGCCACGCTTCGAACCTACCCGGCGGCTCGCGGATCCTCCGACGCGGACCCCAGGCCCGGCACGAGTCCGGCCGTTAGAACAGGGCGTCAGCGGTAAGGGCTCTGGTGCGGTCGCTAAATCCGGCCGTCACATCTCGGATGAGCTCGTCTTTAACCTCAGCGGGATAAAGCACAACGCCAGGAAGAGCTGAGAGCCCCAGCCACATGGGTTTATGAAGGTCGCCCCGGAGAGTTTCCCGGTATTCGTTCGTGTCGTTTCGCAAGCGTGGTTCCCCGGCCAGATACTTACAGAGAAAATAGTGGTGGGTGTCGCCGTTGTCGTAGTAAAGCTCGTAGAGCAGCCTCTCCACCGTGATGGCGATCGATGCCTCTTCGTCGATCTCCCTGACCACGGCTTGCTGAGCCGTCTCACCTGCGTCTATCCCACCACCGGGGAACACGTAGTAGCTCCGGCCGCTCGTCATCCGGTACATGACAAGCAATTGGTCATCGTGGACCAGTATTGCGGCGGCTCTATCTCTCGCCATTGCTTTACAGCCGTTTCTCCATGAAGATGCGCCGGTAGCCGTTCTCGGCCCGGCGCTCGACCTCGGTGTAGCCGAGCCGAGCGTAGATGGCCTGGTTGATGGGGGAGCCGGTGACCCAGGTGGTGCCGTCGGTGACCGATGGCCCGTAGTCGCGCAGCATGGGCGCGGGCGGCTTGTCCATCCGGGTCAGGTACCTGGTGTAAGCGGCGTCGATGACGGCTTTGAGCGCGGGCAGGTCGGTGGCGGTCGCCCGGCGGAGGCCGTCCGGCCCGGGCGTGATCTCAGGTGGCGAAGGCACCCATTGACTCTAGGTGCCCAGGACCGTGCCTTCGGGGGAGTCGGGAAGATCCAGAATCTCCTGGGCCGCCTGGCGGCGGTTGGCGCCCGCCTCGATGTCAGGGTCGGTCTTGATCACGTATTTGAGCGCCGCGCGGTCCGACCTGGACAGCCGGCGCCAGCAGAGCTTGGCCAGCTTGAGCCCCTGGAACTGCTCGTTGCTGGACCGGGGATCGGCCACGGCCGCGAGCACGGTCGGGCCGTCGGCCAGCGACAGGTCGCCCTGCATCAGGCCGAGCGCCAGCACCCGCATGGTCGGGGCCGCTTTCGTGAACAGCGTCCTGACCTCCGTGGCGTCGAACTTCTCGCTGGACGCCACGGCCGCCGCCCGTTCCACCAGGAGGTCCTGAAGGTGGATCTTCGCGTCGTAGTACCGGTGGTCCTCGAGTTCGGAGTGCACGAAGGCGTAGGACTCCGCGAACTTCGCGAGATCGGTGCGGTCCAGGATCCGCGCCGCCTTGGGGGCGCCCAGGTCGGCCACGCTCTGAGCGAGCTGCACCTCGAAGCCCGACGGGCTGACGGAGAACCGCTGAACCCGGGCGATGACGAACGGGCTGACCAGCAGCACGGCCCCGGCCACCACCACCGTCACCAGGCCGGCCCCGCTGGAGATGCCGATGACGCGGACCACGCTGGCGGCCAGCAGAGCCAGGCCCGCCACCCCCAGCAGCCACGTCGGCCTGCGGGTGACCGCATGCCACGCCACCGTGACGCGCTGCCGCCAGCCGGGCCGTTTGGCCTCGGGAACCAGAACCACACCGACGGGCAACTGCCCCTGACTCTCGGGCATCCGCTACCTCCGTCTGTGTGCACCAGATCTACCCGGCAACGTACGCGGGCCAGCGCGCGCTGTCAGGCCGTTGCCGGTACCTGTGGGCGTCCAGGCGTCCCCGCCGATTAGGTCAAAGAACGGCTGCGCACCGCGATCCTGCAGACTACGAAGACAACAGCGACGCCAGTGCGGTCAAACCGTCCCGACGAGGAGCCGGCATGAACACGAACGACCTGGGCCCACCGGCCGTTGAGCGGGTGTGTGTGGTGGGGGCCGGGGCCATGGGGGCACAGATCGCCATGGCCTGCGCGCTGGCCGGTCACCTCGGCCGCAGGACCGGACAGGGCTGGTACCAATACGACACTGACGGCACCAAGGTAGGGGAGGCCTGATGGATCTTCAGCTCACCGGCGAACAGCGCGAGTTCAGGAAGATCGCCAGGGATTTCCTGGAGGCGGAGGTCGTGCCGCACCGGCAGCGGTGGGACCGGGAGGAGGCCGTCGATCCGGCCATCGTGCCGAAGATCGGCGAGATCGGCTTCTTCGGGCTCACCGTCCCCGAGGAGTACGGCGGGCTCGGCGGGGACTGGATCACCTACTGCATCGGCCTGGAGGAACTGGGCCGCGCCGACTCCGCCATCCGCGGCATCGTGTCGGTGTCGACCGGACTGGTCGGCAAGGTGATCCTGGCCCACGGCAGCGAAGAGCAGAAACGGGCGTGGCTGCCCGGCATCGCCAGCGGGACCAAGCTGGGCTGCTTCGCGCTCACCGAGCCCGACCACGGCTCGGACGCCGCCCACCTGAAGACCCGCGCCCGGCTAGAGCAGGGGGCTGGAGCGACGGATGGGGAGTGGGTGATCAACGGGGCCAAGATTTTCATCACCAACGCGACCCTCGCCGACGTGGCGCTGGTGTTCGCCCGCACCGGCACCGGCGAGGGGCAGGATGGCGCCCGCGGCATCTCGGCCTTCCTGGTGCCAACCGGTGCCCCCGGCTTCGAGCGCCGCCTGATCCACGGCAAGCTCGGCCTGCGCGGGCAGGCCACCGCGGAACTGTCGTTCAGCGACGTGCGCGTCCCGGCCGATGCCCTGGTCGGCGACCAGGGCAAGGGGTTCCGCTACGCGATGGAATCCCTGGACAAGGGCCGCATCTCGGTGGCCGCCGGCTGCGTCGGCATCATCCAGGCCTGCCTGGAGGCCGCGGTCGGATACGCCACCTCCCGCCAGCAGTTCGGCAAGCCGATCGCGTCGCACCAGCTCGTGCAGGAGATGATCGCCGAGATCTCGGTCGACGCCGACGCGGCCAGGCTGCTGACCTGGCGCGCCGCCGACCTGATCCAGCGGGGCGAGCCGTTCGGCGCGGCGGCGTCGAAGGCCAAGCTGTTCGCCTCCGAGGCCGCGGTCAAGGCGGCGAACCTGGCCATCCAGGTCTTCGGCGGCTACGGGTACGTGGACGACTACCCGGTCCAGAAGCTCATGCGCGACGCCCGCGTCATGACGCTCTACGAAGGCACCTCCCAGATCCAGAAGCTGCTCATCGGCCGCGCCGAGACCGGCATCTCCGCCTTCTGACCCGCCGCCTCCAACGCCCCGCCATCAGGTCACCTGGCGTTAGCTTTACATCCCTTTTAACAGATCTAGGCGATTACCGGCCGCGAAGTTACTGTGTGGTGCACCGCCGACATGGGTCGCGGCTAGGAGGGGACACCTATGCGAGGCAAGTGGGGCCGGTTAGCGATTGTCCCGGTGGCGGGCGCGCTGTTCGCGAGCGTGCTGGCGCCATCAGGAATGGCCGCCGCGGCCACCGTTCACCGGATGCGTCACTCCACCGAGTCCGCGAAGCACGCGGGCCAGCGGGCGCAGGCCCGGCCCGACGAGTCCTCGCCGCCGGACGGGTCCGACCTCGGCGACCCGCTGCCGCTGGGCGACCTGGCGGACGGCACGTACGTGACCAAGCAATTCGACCAGGACGGCATCGTCTTCTCCGGCCAGTCGCCGTTCATCACCGACGACGGGGCCAGCGACGTCAATCCGACCCTCTCCGGCTCGCCGCTGTTCCATGGCACGGTCGTCGGCACATTCGTCAAACACGGCACCAACCAGCCCGCCACCGTGAACGACTTCTCCGTCGAAGTGGGCTACATCGATGACCCCGGCTCGACCCAGATGACGGTGTACAACAGCAAGGGCAAGCAGATCGGTGTCCTGGTTGCCACCCGGGAGGGCTTCAACCAGCTCTACAGCACGTTCCCGGACGTCGCCTCGTTCAGCGTGTCGTCGGTGACGGGCGAGACGGCCGGGTGGGAGCTGAACACCATCCAGATCGGCCCGGTGAACACGAGCTACATCGCCATGGGCGACTCGTACTCCTCGGGCGAGGGCACCTACGACTTCCCCTGGTCGCAGGCGCAGGGCACGCAGTGCGACACCGGCCCGCTGGCCTGGCCGGTGCAACTGGCCGACGACCAGAACAACAGTGGCACCAGCGCCACCCTCAACATTGACCAGGACACGCTGGTGGCCTGCCAGGGCGAGCGCACCTTCCAGCTCGGCCAGGCGGTGAACGGCGAATCCGCTTCCGAACTCGACCAGGTCACCGACTGGGTCAAGGATCACGGGCCACCAGATCTGCTCACGATCACAATCGGCGGCAACGACCTCGGGTTCGCCGACATACTCAAGTCCTGCTTCCTGGGGGGCACCGAAATCTGCATCAAGCAGGTCGACTCGCTCGACGCCAAGCTGACCACCGGAGCCGCCAGCCTGATCGCCACCTTGGCCGGCAGCTACGACCAGGTCGTGGCGGCTGCCAAGGGCTCAAGTGACGACGATGACGGCGACGGACCCCAGGTGGCCGTGGTGGGCTACCCGAACCTGTTCCCGCAACCAGGCGGGCTCGGCACCGCGCTCAGCGTCACCCGCCACTGCCCGTGGCTGCGGGTGACCGTGCTCCCGGTGGTGTCCCCGTTCGTCAACATCCTGCTCAGAAAGATCTCTGACGCGCAGGCCGCCCTCAACGACGACATCGCCGCGGCCGCCGGCGAAGCGGGCGTGCAGTTCGCGCCGATCCCGTACAGCCTGTCCGGGCACGAGCTGTGCACCGCCACGCCGTACCTGAACCCGCTGTCGCTGGTCAAGGGCCTTGAGGGCGACCGCAACATCGGCCACCCGAACGTGGCCGGTTCGGCCGCCATCGCGAACGCCGTGGGCGGGGGCCTCGGCCTGACCGGCGGCAGTCCCAACCGCCCGGCCGCGCCGCACGCGCACCTGCGGCCTACGCCGGCCGGGCACCGCGCCTCCGGGCCCATCCGTCCGGGTATCCGGCCGCATGACACCGGGCCGCTGAGCTTCTCCGGCGGCTCGCTGCAGGACGGGACCGCGGGGTCGGACTACATCGACTACCTGGTGGCCACCGGCGGCAACGGCACCGACACCTGGTCGGTCACCAACGGCAGCCTGCCGCCGGGCCTCACCCTGGACGCGAACGCGGGCACGATTACCGGCACGCCGACGACGCCGGGCGACTACACGTTCACCGCGCAGGTCACCGATTCTTCGGACCCGCCGCAGACGGCCGGCGCCCAGGTCACCATCGACGTGGCCGCCGCCACCGCGCTGAGCGTGGCCCCGGGATCGCCGCCGGGCGCCACCGCGGGCCGGCCCTACAGCTTCGGCCTGCAAGCGGCCGGCGGTCTGGGCCAGGTGTCCTGGAGGATCTTCGCTGGCGCGCTGCCCACCGGCGTCCACCTGAACGCCACGACCGGGCAGCTTTACGGCACCCCGGCCACCAGCGCCGTGGGCACCGCCAGCTTCACCGTGCGGGCCGCCGACAGCTCGTCGCCCGCCCAGGTGGCCACCGCTAGCGAGTCGATCATTGTGCACCCCACGTCGGACCCGCTGACCGTCACCCCCACGACCCTGCCCGAGCTCACCGCCGGGCAGGACTACGGTGCCCAGCTGACCTCCACCGGCGGCAAGGGCCCGGTCATGTGGTCGGTCACCGCCGGATCGCTGCCGCCGGGCCTGTCGCTCGACTCGGCCAGGGGGCTGCTGAGCGGCACGCCCACCACGGCCGGCACGTACACCTTCACCGTGCGGGCCACCGACGCCACCGCGCCGGTGTCGCAGACCGTGAGCGTGCAGAAGTCGATCACGATCGACGCGCCGCCGCCGCTGGGCATCGCTACCACCGGTGCCTTCGACGGCACCGAGGGCAGCTACTACTCCTCCACCTTCCAGGCCACCGGCGGGGTCGGCTCCTATAAGTGGTACATCAGCTCCGGCGCCCTGCCCGCCGGGCTCAGCCTGAACGGTTCCACCGGGCAGGTCACCGGCACCCCTCGCGGCACCGGGAACTCGACCTTCGACGTGACGGTCTCCGACGCCGGCGGCGACTACGCCACCCAGTCCTACTCGGTGGACATCGCCCAGGTTCCGCTGACCGTCTCGTCCACGCTGGCCCCGGCCACGGTCGGCACGTACTACACCGGGAATGTGAACCCATCGGGCGGAAGTGCCCCGTACGGCTGGAGCCTGGTTTCGGGCACGCTGCCGGACGGGCTCACCTTCGACCAGTCCACCGGCGCGATCGTCGGCACCCCGACCCAGAGCGGCTCGTTCCCGCTGCAGGTCAGCGTCGAGGACAGCACGTCTCCCGCGCAGCAGGCGACGGCCAATCTCACGCTGACTGTGGCGGCCGAGCCGACGCTGACCGTGTCCAGCCGGACGCCGGTGCGCGGCGCGGTGGGCGATTTCTACACCACCGGTATGGGCTACTCCGGTGGATTGGGCCCGTACACCTGGTCCGTCACGTCCGGGTCGCTCCCGCCAGGGCTGACCCTGGATCCGGTCAGCGGCATGGTGACCGGGACACCCGCCACGTCCGGGTCCTATCCGGTGACCGTGCAGGCGACCGATTCGGGTACCCCCACCCCTGAGGTGGCCGCAGCCTCGCTCACCTTCACCATTGCGCAGCCGATCGCGCTGACGATAGACAAACCGTCCCTGCCGGTGGCCACCCAGGGTGTGTCCTACAGTGCCTCGTTCCAGGCCAGCGGGGGAGTGCCGCACGTCGAGTGGAGGGTGATTGCGGGCAGCCTGCCCGCCGGGCTGTCCCTGAATTCGTACTACGGTGCCATCTCCGGGACACCTACCGGCCACGGCACCAGCCACTTCACCATTGAGGCCGTCGACTCGGCCGCCACCCCGGCGGCGGCCACGCGAGCCATCACGATGACGGTGAACCAGGGCGCGCCGCTGTCGGTCAACACCACCAGCCTGTTCGACGGCACCCAGGGAGCCTTCTACGGACAGGAGCTGGCCGCGTCCGGCGGCAGCGGCCCGTACGCGTGGTCCCTGGAGGCCGGCCACGGTACTCTGCCAGCCGGCCTGACCCTCCAGCCGTCCGGGTACCTCGAAGGGACGCCGACGCACTTCGGCACCACCACCTTCACTCTGGAAGTTACGGATTCGTCCACCCCGACGGCGGCGGTAGCCAAGCAAACGGTGTCGCTCGACCTTGCGGCGATCCCGCCGGAGCCGCCCGTGTTCACCGCGGACAACCCGAACTCGCCGACCACGCTCGGCAGCCACTACAACTCCCAGTTCCAGGCTTCAGGCAACCCCCGCCCGACGTTCAAGCTCACCTCCGGCAGCCTGCCGGGCGGCCTGAAGCTCAATGAGCAGGGCGTGGTCTCCGGCACGACGACGCACGCCGGGACCTTCACCTTCGAGGTCACCGCCTCGAACGGCCGGACCCCGGCCGCGGTGACGCCGGAGCTGCATATCCAGGTGCTTCCGCCGCCAGTGATCAGCGCGTTCACGCCGACGTCGGGCCCGCCGGGCACCAAGGTGGTGATCACCGGCAAGAACCTGGAGAACGCGTACTTCCTCTACTTCGACGGCGATTACGCCACCATCGGTTCCGACACGTATTCCAAGATCGTCACCTCGGTGCCCGAAGACGCCGGGACCGGCCCGATCTCCGTGTACACGCTGGGCGGGGCGGTGACGTCCAGCACCGACTTCACGGTCAGCCCCCCGCCAGCGCCAAAGATCGCGTCGTTCACCCCGACCGGGTGGCCCCGTCACCTGGCGTTAGCTTGACGTCCTGTTATGCGGTCTAGGCGAAAGGAGATCCCGAAGTTACTGTGTGGTCAACCGCCGACGTGGGGTCGCGGTGAGGAGGGGTCGACCATGAGAAGCAAGTGGGGCCGGTTAGCAGTCTTCCCGGCGATGTGCGCGCTGCTCCTGGGTGTTCTGGCACCGTCAGGAATGGCCGCGGCGTCCACCGTTCACCAGCCCGCACCGCGGCCGCCTCGCGTGCACGCGGGGGTGGCGGGCCGCAGCCGCATCGCCCCCGAGGGGCTGCTGCGTCACTCCACCGAGTCCGGTAAGCACGCCGCGGAGCACGCGGGCAAGCACGCGGTGGCCCGGCCCGATTCACTCCCACCGCCGGACGGCTCCGACCTCGGCGACCCGCTGCCGCTCGGCGACCTGCCGCTGGGCACCTACGTGACCAACCAGTTCGCGAAGGACGGCATCGTCTTCTCCGGGCAGTCGCCGTTCATCACCGACGACGGGTCCAGCGACGTCAACCCGACGATTTCCGGCTCGCCACTGTTCCAGGGCACGGTCGTCGGCACGTTCGTCAAGCCGGGCACCAACAAGCCCGCCACCGTGGACGACTTCTCCGTCTCGGTCGGCTACATCGACAACCCCGGCTCGACCCAGATGACGGTCTACGACAGCAAGGGCAACCAGCTCGGCGTCCTCGTCGCCACCCAGAACGGCTTCAACCAGCTGTACAGCACCTTCCCTGACGCCGCCTCGTTCAGCATTTTCTCGACGGCCGACGAGCCGGCCGGCTGGGAAGTGAACACGATCCAGATCGGCCCGATCAACACGAACTACATCGCCATGGGCGACTCGTACTCCTCTGGCGAGGGCACCTACGACTTCCCGTGGTCGCAAGCCCAGGGCACCCAGTGCGACACCGGCCCGCTGGCCTGGCCGGTCCAGATGGCCGACAACCAGAACAACAACTCCACCGGCACCACGCTGACCATCGACCAGGACACCCTGGTGGCCTGCCAGGGCGAGCGCACCTTCCAGCTCGGCCAGGCGGTGAACGGCGAATCCGCCTCCGAACTCGACCAGGTCACGAACTTCGTCAACGACAACGGGCCACCCGATCTGGTCACGATCACGATCGGCGGCAACGACCTCGGGTTCGCCGACGTGCTCAAGTCGTGTTTCCTGGGCGGAACCGAGTACTGCCTGCACGTGATCAGCGGGCTCAACAGCAAGGTGACCACCGGGGCTCCCGGCCTGATCGCCACGCTGGCAGACACCTACGACCAGGTCGTATCGGCCGCCGGCAGCGGAGGTGGCGACGACGGCGACGGGCCACAGGTGGTCGTGGTCGGCTACCCCAACCTGTTCCCGCAGCCGGGTGGGATCGGCACGGCTCTCAGCGTCACTTACCACTGCCCGTGGCTGCGCGAGACCTTGTTCCCGCTGCTCCCGGTCGTCTCCCCGTTCGTCAACAGGCTGCTCAACAACATCTCCAACGCCCAGGCGGCCCTCAACGACGACATCGCGGCGGCCGCCGCCGAAGCGGGCGTCCAGTTCGTTCCGATTCCCTCCAGCCTGTCCGGGCACGAGCTCTGCACCGGCACGCCGTACATCAACCCGCTGGGCCTGATCAAGGGCATCACCGGCGACCGCAACATCGGCCACCCGAACGTGGCCGGCTCGGCCGCGATCGCGAACGCCGTCGGCGGCTCGCTCGGCCTGGCCACCGGCGGGCCCAACCAGCCGCCCACCCCGCAGGGGCACGTGCGGCCGATGCCGCGGACACACCGCGCCTCGGGGCCCACCCGTCCCGGCATCCGGCCGCATGACACCGGGCCGCTGAGCTTCTCCGGCGGCTCGCTGCAGGACGGGACCGCGGGGTCGGACTACATCGACTACCTGGTGGCCACCGGCGGCAACGGCGCCGACACCTGGTCGGTCACCAACGGCAACCTGCCGCCGGGCCTGAGCCTGGACGCGAACGCGGGCACGATCACCGGCACGCCGGCGACGCCGGGCGACTACACGTTCACCGCGCAGGTCACCGACTCCTCTGACCCGCCGCAGACGGCCAGCGGCCAGGTCACCATCGACGTGGCCGCCGCCACCGCGCTGAGCGTGGGATCGGGCTCGCCGCCGGACGCCACCGCGGGGCAGCCCTACAGCTTCCAGCTGCAGGGCGCCGGCGGTCTGGGCCAGCTCGCCTGGAAGATCTCCTCCGGCGCGCTGCCCACCGGGGTTCACCTGAACGCCACGGCCGGGCAGCTCTACGGCACCCCGGCCGCCGGCGCCGTGGGCACCGCCAGCTTCACCGTGCAGGCCACCGACAGATCCGCACCCGCCCAGGTGGCCACCGCCAGCGAGTCGATCACCGTGCACCCCACGTCCGATCCGCTGACCGTCGCCACCACGACGCTGCCGGAACTCACCGCGGGGGAGGACTACGGGGCCCAGCTCACCTCCACCGGCGGCAAGGCCCCGGTCATCTGGTCGGTACCGGACGGGTCGCTGCCGCCGGGACTGTCCCTCGACCCCGGCAGCGGCGTACTGAGCGGCGCGCCCACCGCGGCTGGCACCTACACGTTCACGGCCGAGGCCACCGACGCCACCGCGCCGGTGCCGCGGACGGCGACCGCCCAGGAGTCGATCACCATCGACGCGCCACCGGCGCTCAGCATCACCACCAGCGGCGCCTTCGACGGCACCGAGGGCTCCTACTACTCGTCCACCTTCCAGGCCACCGGTGGCGTCGGCTCCTACAACTGGTACATCAGCTCCGGCGGCCTGCCCGCCGGGCTGGGCCTCAACGGTTCCACCGGGCAGGTCACCGGCACTCCCACCGGCACCGGGAACTCGACGTTCGACGTCACCGTCTCCGATGCCGCGGGGGACACGGCCACCCAGTCGTACTCGGTCAACGTCGCGCAGGTCCCGCTGACCGTCTCGTCCTCGCTGCTGCCAGCCACGGTGGGCACCTACTACACCGCGAACGTGACTCCATCCGGCGGGCAGGCCCCGTACGGCTGGAGCCTGGTGTCAGGCACGCTGCCGGACGGTCTCACCTTCGACCAGTCCACCGGCGCGATCGTCGGCATCCCGACCCAGAGTGGATCGTTCCCACTGCAGGTCAACGTCGAGGACAGCTCGTCCCCGTCGCAGCAGGCCACGGCCAATCTCACGCTGACGGTGGCGGCCGAGCCGACGCTGACCGTGTCGGCCCAGGCGCCGGTGCACGGCGCGCTGGGTGACTTCTACACCACCGGTATCGGCTACTCCGGCGGCCTCGGACCCTACACCTGGTCCGTCGTCTCCGGGGCGCTCCCGCCGGGCCTCAGCCTGGACCCGGGCAGCGGCATGGTGACCGGGACACCCACCAAGGCCGGGTATTTCCACCCGACCGTGCAGGTGACCGACTCGAGCACGCCCACCCCACAGGTGGCCTCGGCCGCGCTCACCTTCACGATCGCGAAGTCGATCAAGCTGACGATCGACAAACCGTCCCTGCCGCTGGCCACCCAGGGCGCGCCCTTCTTCACCACGTTCCAGGCCAGCGGCGGAGTGCCGCCCTTCACCTGGGGCGTGGCGGCGGGCAGTCTGCCCGCCGGGCTGTACCTCAACTCCTACAACGGCCAGCTCTACGGGACACCCACCGGCCACGGCACCAGCCACTTCACCATCGAGGCGACCGACTCGGCCGCCACCCCGGCGACAGCTCAGCGCGCCATCACGATGACCGCGAACAGGGCTGCGCCGCTGTCGATCAACACCAGCAGCCTGGACAACGCCACCCAGGGGTCCTCCTACGACGAGCCACTGACCGCGTCCGGCGGCACCAGCCCGTACACCTGGTCCGTGGATGCCGGCCACGGCACGTTCCCGGCGGGCCTGGCCCTCGACACCAGCGGTGAGATCGTCGGGACGCCGACGCATTTCGGCACCTTCACGTTCACCCTCGAAGTCACGGATTCGTCCAGCCCGACGGCCGTAGTGGCCAAAAAGGTGCTGACGCTCACCGTCGAGGCGATCCCGCCCGCGCCGCCGGAGTTCATTGAAGACATCCCGACCTCGCTGACTGCGCTGAATAACACCTACACCTATCAGTTCTATGCTGTGGGCAACCCCAGCCCGACCTTCAAGGTCAGCTCCGGCCACCTGCCGGGCGGCCTGAAGCTCAGCGGGAAGGGCCTGATCTCCGGCATCACGACACACGCCGGGACGTTCACCTTCGAGGTCACCGCGTCGAACGGGTACAGCCCGGCCGCGGTGACGCCGGAGCTGCAGATCAAGGTGCTGCCGCCGCCGGTGATCAGCTCGTTCACGCCTACCTCAGGCGTGCCGGGCACCCAGGTCGTGATCACCGGGAAGAACCTGGAGAACGCCTACGAGGTCTACTTCAACGGCAGCTACGCCAACGTCCAGTCCGCGACGTACGGCAAGGTCGTCACGTCGGTGCCCGAGTACGGGGGGAGCGGGCCGATCATCGTGTACACACCGGGCGGGCAGATGACATCCAGCGCCTCGTTCACCGTGGACCCGCCACCGGCACCGAAGATCGCCTCGATCAGCCCGACCTCGGGCGCCTCGGGCAGCACGCTGACCATCAGGGGCAGCGGCCTGGAGTTCGCCACCTCGGTGGAGTTCGGTGGCGGCGTCTACGAGTACTACCTCTACACCGACAACCCCAAAGTGATGACGCTGCCGGTGCCGTACAACATCTCGGCGGGCCCGGTGACCGTCACTACCAACGGCGGGACGGTGACCAGCAAGCAGACGTTCACCCCGACCGGGTAACCCCCGGGCGGGTAACGCACTGAGCCGACGGCCCCGCCCGGGGTCACAGCCCGACCCCGGGCGGGGCGATCACCACCCGGGCTGGTCCAGGCCCGGCCGGATCGGTGCCGAGCAGTTCGGCCCGGACCGGCCAGCCCCGGTAGCTGGCGAACCACAGGCAGGCCGGGCCGGTGGCGCCGGGGGAGAACCCGGGCGGCACCCGGACCGATCCGTGGTCCGCCCAGGCCGCCAGGGCCCGGCTCAGTTCGGTGCAGGACGCCGGGTGCCAGGTCCGGACGCCGACCGGTGGCCCCAGTTCGGGCGGCCCGGCCTCCGTGGCCTGACCGGATGGGATGGAGCCGGTGGTGAGCTGATGCACAGCCCCGGCCGGCACCGTGAGGCTGGCCAGGGCGCTGCGTTCCTGGCCCTGCGGCCGGGATCGCTCCGTGTGCACGACGACGCCGGTCACCACCGCGGCCACCCCCACCACCGCGGCCAAGATCACCCCAGGCCGCCTGATGCCGGGGGATCCCGCTAGCCAGGCCACCGCGATCCCGGCTCCGCCGGCCAAGGTGGCGGCCGCTCCACCCCATAGCAGGCCCTGGCTCGTCCAGCGGCGGTATGCCTCCGCCACGCCCTGCCCGAAGAACGACAGCGACCCGGCCAGCCCGGCGACCAGGGTGACGAGCCCGGCCAGCGTCACGACGGCCAGGACGGCGGTCCACAGTACGCGTTCGGTCCCGCCTGGCATGACGCGACCGTACTCCAGGTTCAGCGCGGGGACAGCACCAGGCGCCGGGCGAAGTTGCGGTAGCCGGCGCGTTCGAAGGCCGCGGCCATCGGGCGGTTCCCCAGGTCGGTGTCGGCCCGGATGACTTCCGCGCCGGTCTCGGTCACGAGAAACCGGGTGATACCGGCGAGTATCTCGTCCACATACCCGTGTCCCCGCTGCTCGGGGACCACGCCCAGATACCCGATCACGGGGAAGTCGACGTTGCGGGACGGGAAGCCGAACCCCGCCAGTTCGCCGTCCGGCGTCTCGGCCACTCGCCACCAGGCCCGGTCGCCGAGCATCTTGTCCCGGTAGAACGCCACGTCCTCGCGGGCCTGGGCCTCGGCGCCGACCATCGCGGCCGCCCGGGCCGAGGTCGCGTCCAGCGTGTCGGCCAGCACCCGGCGGAGCACATCGACGAAGACCTCGTCGTCCGGCTCGGGCCGCAGCAGCAGGCGCCCCGGCGAGGCGGGCAAGCCGGCCGCCGGGGTCCATTCGTACCGCAGCCGCTCGAGACTGGCCACCAGCCCCGCTGCCCTGGCGGCCTGCTCGCGCCAGGCCAGGGCCGCGACCACATCGGGCCTGGCCTGCCAGTCGCCGGGCAGGAACAGGTGGAAGGCAGGCGGCTCGGTGACCCCGGCGGCGGCGTAGGCCGCGTGTGCGGCGGTCAGCAGCGCCGTGGCGATCCCGGACCGGTCGGCATCCTGGCCCGGCGGCCCGGGAACGAGCACGGCGTCGAGGGCGCTGGGCCGGGAGTCCCTCGGCTCGCCCCACCAGACGGCCACCGCGAGCGGTGCGCCGCCCGCCGTCTCCTCAGCGATCCACGTCCACTCCGGCCGGTACTCACGCCGGTCCACCCTGGTCATGAACCTCGCGGCGGTCAGCGGGCTGGCCGGGTCCGCAACGATAAACGGCACGACGCTCTGTAGTTCAGCGCCGTCAATGGAACGGAAGATCACCTCATGCCTCCGCTGCACGGCGGTCAGGCTGGCCCTTACGTGAAGGATGCTGGTCGCTGCAACCACCAGAGCCCTTCACAATAACGAGTTCCGGTGGTGCTGGGCCGGTCCCAGGTCTTCTCGACCTCGGCGAGCGGCACGGCGTCGAGGTCCACGACGCTCTCGCCCGCCGCGACCTGTTCGAGCAGACCCGTGTAGGCGGCCACCGCCGCCGAGATCGCTGCGCGGCCCTGCTGGCTGGCCGCTACGCGGCTTGGGCGCTGGGTGCCAGCCTGATCATGGGGGCGCATTCCTCGCAGACCACGACCGGCTTGCCGCCGGGAAGGCGGCCGACCTTGTAGACGAGGTCGGCGAGCAAGCGCCGGCAATTGGGCACGGCACAGCGCCGCCCGGCTCGCTGGGAGGGAGTGAGCGACTGAGGGTCGATGACCGGCAGGGCGGACACGCGTGTCATCCGTGCGTCGCGGATCGCTGTCGGTATCATTCCGCGCACCTCCTGGGCATCGAAGCGACGATTTCACTTCTGGGCGGGGAACCCTGGTGGCCGGGCCCGGCGCTTGCGACCCGACGAGTAATTAACCGTCATCTTGCCTTCTGTACATCCAAGGTAGTGGAGGGGACGCTCAAAAGAAGCGCTGATTGACCTGTGAAAACTCTCATTTTCGGCCGGAGGGCAAAAACTTTGGGCCCAAGCCGGGCGAGACCGGTCCTAAAGTGACTGCCGTGGGCGGCGAACCCCGGTTGAACTGGGCCAAACTGGGCGTGTTCCGCCCGGATCGGGCCGAGCCGGGAACCCAGGTGCCGGTGCCGCGCGACCTGGCTACTGTCCGGCCTGGAGTTCGTCCGGCCGTTCTTCCTGGGCGCGCGGGAGCACATCGAGTTCGCTCACACCACCAACGCGTTCGACCGCGAACGCCGCGACGCGGGCAACCCGGCGTTCCGCCTCGCGCTGTGGGACCCGGACCACGGCCGTGTCATGCTGCGTCTGGCCCGGGCGGTGTTCCCCGAGATCCGAGGCTGGACCGAGCACATCGTAGACCACAGGTACGACCCCAGAACCAAGCTGCTGGCAGCGATCTACGGTGAGCCGCACTGCCGGGCCGAGTGGCCGTGATCTGGCCTCTCGATCTCGCAGTCGGCGTCAAGGCCGGTGAGGGTGAGCAGCCGGAGCACCAGTGGGCGTGGGAAGCGCAGGACCGGCCGCCGCCCCGACGGCAGGAAGCGCCGCGTGCCGGCTAGGCACCGCGCGGCGGCACAGTCCACGAAGCCCACCCCGGCCAGGTCGAAGATCAGTCGCTCTGGGTTGTCTTCCAGGATCCGGCTCAGCACGGCCGCCAGCAACGGCATGCTGCTGAGGTCGAGATCACCCTTGATCACGACCGTGATCGAATCCTTGGTCGTGTGGACCTCGATCAGCAGGGGATCGGGGTGCGAGCCGATGCCCAATCTCATTTCCCGGAGCCGGCCGACGGTGATCAGGAGGCGCTCCGGCGGAGACATCCGGGAGGCGCGGGGGCACGCGTCGACGTAACACTGGCCGCGGGAGTCTGGGCGGCATGATGACGCTCTTAGTATGCCCCAGCTCGCCGGGAATCTGGGGTAGACGGCGGAATGACCGAAAGCTTCAGCCGGGTCCGATGGCCTGAGTCACGACCTCGGCGCAGACCGCGCCGAGCTTGCGCCGCTCGGCGCGGGCCCGCGCCCGGAGCTGATCGTAGGCGGCCCTCGCTGTGACGCCCTGCTGCCCGATCAATACTCCCTTCGCCTGCTCGATCACCTGTCGCGAATTCAGCGCACCCTGAAGCTGCTCGGCCATTTCGGACTGGCGCTCACCGACCAGCATGCTGGCGATCAGCAGGGCGGCCAGGTCGGTGAAGGCGAGCAGGGCCAGCTCCCCCTCGGCCGACCACGGCCTGCGCTGCTCCGAAAGCACCGCGACGACCCCCACGGCCTCCTGGTTATAGGGAATGGGACTGGCCAGCACCGCCCTGACCTTCTTGGCCACCGCGGCCTCGCTGAACCTGGGCCACCGGCGCTCGGTGGTCAGGTCCACGGCGCTGACCAGCTCCTTGTTGTCGAAAGCATCGATACAGGGACCTTCGGAGTGCTCGATCTGCAACGCTTCCAGATGCGTGAACCGGTCGTCCGACGCGGCCACGTTGCACAGGTGCTGTTCGGCATCGGTCAGCATCAGGCCCGCTCCGTCCACGTCGAACATCGCGTGGGTGGTGTGCACGACCTCGCGGATCGCGTCCTCGACCCCCATCTCTCCGAAGCGGAGCTTGCCGAGCTTCAGCAGAGCCTGATGCACGTCGTGAAGGGAGACATCCATCGGTTCGGTCCTAACCTCGGCGCGTTTCAGGGCAGCTTATGATCCTGGCCGAGCGCGCCGCCAGGCCAGGCGCGCTCAGTCGGTGAACGTCGGGTCGGCGCCGTGCAGCCGCGGGGCCCGGCCTTTGGGCTCTTCCCAGTCCTCCGACCGGCCGAACGCGGTCAGGTCGAGCAGGGTGTAGGCGTTGCCTACGTACTCGGTGCCCCGGGCATAGGACGAGTACGTGTGGAAGATCTCGTCGCCGTCGCGCAGGAAGGTGCTGAACCCCGGCAGCTCGGTGGACGGTTCGTCGGCCACCACCTCGGGCTCGGGCCTGAAGTTGTACTGCAGCTGTGGCCGGGACGCGTCCAGCGTGGCCTGGTAGTCGTAGTTGAAGTCGCTGCCGTACGAGGAGTACCACGGTGCGGTCCAGCCCCGGCTGGTCCGGTAGGCCTCCAGCTTGGCCAGCGGCGCGCGCGAGACCAGCGCGAAGGCGGTGTCGCGGGAACGGACGTGGGTGAGCACGGCCTCCGACAGTTCGTCGATGGAGGCGGTGCAGCCCGGGCAGGCCGCGTCCCACTCCGGCCCGTACATGACGTGCTGGACGATGAGCTGGCTGCTGTCACCGAACAGGTCGGCCAGCGTGGCCGGCCCCTTCGGCCCTTCGAACGCGTAGTCCTTCTCGACCCTGACCATCGGCAGCCGGCGCCGCTCGGCGTTCAGCGCGTCGTGCCGCTTGGTTATCTCCTTCTCCTCGGCTAGCAGCCGCAGCCTGGCCTCGGTCCACTGCTCGCGGGACACGACCTCAGGAAGATTCAATGCAACCTCCAAGAACGGGTGGCTCCGAACGCCCCCTATGCGATTGGACTGATCGGGGCCCCAGAACTAATCGGTCAGGGTGGCGGGGAAGCCGAAGAACGTGAACAGCTCCGGCACCACATAGGCGTGCAGCCCGGTGATCAGGCCACCCTCGGTCTCCACCACCTGGATCGCCCACGGGTAATGGCGGCCGGCCGGGTCGCGGCGGTACTGGGCGAACGCGGCGCAGCCGTTCGCCGTGGTGGGCAGCACGCGCGAGCCGCGGCACTCCGAGCCGGGGCCGAGCATCCACAGCCGGATCTGGTCCGAGCCGCGCAGCCACAGTGGGAGCGGCGGCATCGAGTTCACCGCGTCGCTGCGCAGCAGCGCGGTCAGCCGGGACACATCGTAAGCCTCGAAGGCAGCGACGTACTCGTCGAGCAGAGCCTGGTCGGCCCCGGCCCCGTCGGCCGGCGCATCGTCGGCGGCCCCGGTCGACGGCACCGCACCCCTGGCCCGCTGCAGGGCGCTGTTCGCCGAGGCCACCGTGGTGCCGAGCAGTTCCGCGCTCTCGGCCGCGGAGAACTGCAGGACGTCGCGCAGGATCAGCACCGCACGCTGGCGCGGGGTGAGCCGCTGCAGCGCGGCCACGAAGGCCAGCCGCACGGTCTCCCGCGAGACCACCTGCTCGGCCGGGTCCGCCTCGTCGTCGGCGAGCCTGGCGTCGGGGAACGGCAGCACCCAGGTCCGCTCGGGCAGCGGCGCCGGGATCTGAGCCCCCGCCGCCGGCGTGGGCGGCTGCAGATCCATCGGGACGGTGCGACGGCTGCGTTTGCGGAGCATGTCGATGCATACGTTGGTGGCAATCCGGTGCAGCCAGGTGCGCAGCGACGACCGGCCCTCGAAGCGGGCGAACTCCCGCCAGGCCCGGACCATCGTGTCCTGCACCGCGTCCTCGGCGTCGAACGGCGAGCCGAGCATCCGGTAGCAGTACCCCGTCAGCTCGCGGGTCAGCCGCTCGTACTCAGCCCGTTCCAGCCCGCCGAAGATGATGTCAGGCTCGATCTGCCGGTCAATCGTCATGCCCCCGAGCGTATGCCCGGGTACCGACAAGCGTGCGGGCCGCTACCCCGACGGCATAAATGCGCCGCGGGCCTGGCAGGGCGGGGGATTGGGTGCCAGGCCCGCGGCGAGTTCTTCAACCGCTGCCACGACTACCCCGGCGCGTGCGGATTAATCACCCGATCCACCGAGATTTCATGGTGGGTCGGCTCGCCCGAGGACGTTACACTCGCCCCGGTGGGCACGGTCGATGAGGATTCGCCCTTCCGGCGGGTGGTGCGGAAGATCGCCCCTAAGCCCGGCGGGCGCGGCGAAAGCTGGTGGTGCGCCAGTACGGTGACGCCGCGGCGCTGCGGCCGGCCGGCCGGATGTCGTCGTGGGGGCTCGACGCGGCGACGCTCGGCCGGCTGCGCGACGGGCACCGGGCCTTCGTCCGTCAGGCGCTGGACGCGCTGCCGAGCTGATCGGTGGCGGCGCGTCTGCGCCGCTGCCAGGTCAGCGCCAGGGCCAGCGCGACCGCCGCGCCGGCCACGCCGCTGACCGCGATGACCCGGGCGGGGCCGATGGTTTCCGCGGCCAGGCCGGCCAGCGCGAACCACACGCCCTGCCCCACGTTGATGCCGCCGTTGGCCACGCCGAACGCCTGGCCGCGGCGATGGGCGGGCACCGCGGCGACGAAGGCAGCGTTTGTGGCGAGCTGGTAGGCAGACAGCACCCCGGCGGCCGCGATGATGACCAGAGCCAGGCCCAGCGGGGGGCCAGTGGCACACAGGGCGAGCACCGCACAGCAGCTCACCGCCAGCGGTCCCATCCAGGCCAGCCGGGCCGGCGGATCCACCAGCCGGCCGAACAAGATCGTCCCGATCAGCGAGCCGCACGGCCCGGCCCCCAGGATCAGCCCGGCCACCGCCGCCCCGCCGTGAAAATGGGCCGCGTACGGCACCGCCATCGCCTCCGGCACCGCGTAGAACGGCACCAGCCAGCCCAGCAGCACGAGCGCCCGCAGTGTCGGGTCGCCGAACACCAGCCGCAGGCCCGACCCACGCGACCTGCCCAGCCTGCGGCGGCCATGCCCGAGACCGCCACCGGGCTGATCCTTGCCGCCGGGACGGCGACCGGCCGTAGGGTGTCTTTCCGGCCCAATAGGTAGAGCCCGGGCCCGCACGCCGGCCCGGAGCAGCAGTGCCGAGGCGATGAACGTGGCCGCGTCGATACCCATCGCCGGACGCGCGCCGATCAGGCCGACCACGGCCCCGCCCGCGGCGAACCCGATCAGCCGCCCGCTCCGGTTGGTGGTCTGCATGGCCGCGGTGCCCAGCACGTACCGGTCGCCGGTAAGGATGTCGGGCAGCATGGCGGACCTGGCCGCCCGGTAAGGCGAACCAAACAGGGTCACTGCGAACAGCAGCACGATCAGCGCCCAGAGCGGCACCGCGGGCACCGCCATCACCGCGACCAGCACCATGGAGGCCAGATCGCAGCCGATCATCACAGTGCGGCGGGGAATGCGGTCGGCCAGCCCGGCCAAGGCGGGCCCGCCGATCAGCCACGGCAGGAACCCGACCGTGTAGGCGGCGGCCGTGGCCAGCGGCGAGTGCGTGCGCGAGTACACCAGTACGGTGAGGGCCACCAAGGCGAGCTGATCCCCGGCGATCGACAGTAAATAGGCCAGCCACAGCGAGCGGAACTCACCGATCGCGAACACGTCACGGAAGGTGGCCCGTCGTGCGGCCTCCGTCACGAGGAGTAGCCCTCCGTCTAGCGTTCTGTCGCTATTTAGCCCAAACTGCGTGATCGTAGGTTACTTCATCACGGTCTTGATCGCGGTGACGAGTTGCTCACGACTCGGCTGCACGGCGCGGTCAAGCTCCAGCGCGAACGGCAGCACCGCCCCGTCCGGCCTGGTCACCCGCTTGGGCGGCGCGACCAGCGTCATTTCCTCGGTCACCGTGGCGATGATCTCCGCGCCGATCCCGCAGGACCGGTTCGAGTCGTCGATCGTCACCAGCCGGCCGGTCTTGGCGATCGAGGCGGCCAGCCCGTCCCAGTCGAACGGGTACACCGTGCGGGGGTCGAACACCTCCACCGAGATCTCGCCGTCCAGCTCGTCGGCGACGGCCAGCGCCTCGTGCACCAGGTGGCCCACGGCCACCACGGTGACGTCGGTCCCGGCCCGGTGGATCCGGGCCCGGCCGAGCGGCACCGGCTCCAGCGCGCGGGAGTCCACGTCGTCGCGCACGGCCATCGCCCCGGCGGGCGCGAACAGCACCACGGGGTCGGCGTCCCTGATCGCCGACACCAGCAGGCCGTAGGCGTCGGTGGGCGTGGCCGGGACCGCCGTCTTCACGCCGACGTGCGTGAACAGGCTGTACGGGTGGTCGGAGTGCTGCCCCGCCCAGCCCGCCCGGGATCCGGAGCCGGGCACCACGTAGGTCACCGGCACGCACACCTGGCCGCCGGTCATCAGAGACATCTTGTGCGCCTGGTTGGCGATCTGCTCGAAGGTCAGGAACAGCAGCGACGGGATTTGGAACTCGATCACCGGCCGCATCCCGCACAGCGCCGCGCCGATGGCCATGCTGGTGAACGCCTGCTCCGACAGCGGGGTGTCCACCACCCGGTCGGACCCGAACTTGTTCAGCAGGCCGAGCGTGACCTGGGCGATCCCAGCCCCGATGTCCTCGCCGAACACGCACACGGCGGGGTCGCGCTCCATCTCGTCGCGCAGCGCCTTGTTCAGCGCCTTGGGGTAGGAGAGCTTGGTCATCAGGCCACCCCCGCCCGTGCCGCCATCCCGCTGGCGTACAGATAGTCGAGCGCGCCCGCCGGATCCGGCCGCGGGCTGGTCAGGGCGAACCGCTCGGCCTCGGCCAGCAGTTCCTCGATCTCGGCGTCCGCCTGGGCCCGTTCGGCCGGCGTGATGCGGCCGCCCTGGATGGTGAGCGGGTCACGCTGGCGCCAATGCTCGATCTCTTCCTGGGTCCGGTAGTTCAGCCTGATCCCGTACTCCATCGTGTGGTGCGGCCCGAACCGGTAGGTCAGGCACTCGATCAGGCCGGGGCCGTCGCCGCGGCGGGCCCGGCTGGCCGCCTCGGCCGTCGCGTCGCGCACCACCTCGACGTCCATCCCGTCCACGGTCACCGCGGGAATGCCGAATGCTTCGGCGCGCCCGGTGGCGCTGCCCGCGATCCCGGTCCGCACCGGCATCGTCGTGGCGTAGCCGTTGTTTTCGCACACGAAAAGCACGGGGAGTTGCCAGAGCGCCGCCAGGTTCAGCGCCTCGAGCAGCACCCCCTGGTTCAGCCCGCCGTCGCCGAAGAACGTGGCCACAACCTGGCCGGTGCCGTGCCGCTGCCCCGCCCAGGCCGCACCCACAGCGATCGGCGCCGCGGCGCCGACGATCGCGTTCGCGCCCAGGATTCCCTGGCCGATGTCCGCGGCGTGCATGGAGCCGCCGCGGCCCCGGTTCAGCCCGGTCTCCCGGCCGGTCAGTTCGGCCAGCATCCGGGCCGGGTCCGAGCCCTTGGCCAGCACGTGCCCGTGCCCGCGGTGGGTGCTGGTGATCAGGTCCTGCTCGGCCAAGGCCGCGCAGACACCGACCGCGACGGCTTCCTCGCCGATGTAGGGGTGCGTGCCGCCCACGATGTCCCCGGACTTGACCAGCCGCAGCGCCAGCTCCTCGAAGTCGCGGATCAGCCGCATCCGCCGGTACAGCCCGGCGGCGCTCAGGGCCATAGCACCGGGCAGAACTCGGAGTCGGCGTAGTCAGGGGTGCCGTGTTCGGTCGTGCCCACCACCGTGTCGTGGTTGTACTGGAGCAGACTGCCGTCCGGTTTGCGGAACGGCCGCCAATGGTTCGGCCCATCCTGCAGGTGGAAGGAGATCGCCCGGCGCGGTCGGCCGCTCCGGTTGTGGCTGCTGCCGTGGTAGGTACGGCAGTGGTGGAAGCTCATGTGCCCCTTGGGGATCACCATCGGGATCGGGGTCACCTGCGACCCGTTGAGCTCCGCGGTCTTGGCCAGGATGGCATCCAGCTCGGACCGGTCGCGCTGGGCGAAGTGTCTGGTCGAGTCGTCCCCGTCGATCTCCTGCCAGCGGTGGCTGCCGTCGATCATGGTGATCGTGCCCATTTCCTCGCCGCAGTCGTGGAAGGGAATGAACGCTGTCAGCATCCGGTCCGACGTGCAGGTCTGCCAGTAGTGCCGGTCCATGTGCCAGGGCACCAGGTTGGTCGCCTCGGCCACGCTCGGCGGCTTGTAGATGAGCGTGGACTGGAACACACGGATCTCGCTGGCCCCGGCCAGCGCGGCCGCCACCGCGCCGATCACCGGCTTGCTCAGGATCTGCGCGATCTCCTCGCTCTCGTAGCAGATGTAGTCGTTGTGCCGCTGCACCGGCCCGTTCGAGGGTTCCCAGTAGGACAGGTTGGGCGGGCGCACCGGCAGTGTGCGGTCGCGGCGCCCGGCGTAGAACCGCTCGCTGGCGGCGGTGAGCGCGTCAGCCTCCGCGTCGGTCAGCAGCTTCTTGGTCAGGTACCAGCCGTGCTCGGCGTACCACTGGATATCGGCCTGCGAGGGGAGCAAACTGGCGTCCTCACCCGTCAGCCCTGATCTGTTGGGTCCAGATCCATTGGATACTGACGTGTCCGCGATGCTCATCGCTTGTCGTCCTCTCGTGCTGCGGTCGGTGCTGATGCGGTTTGGTCAGCCGTCGGTGGCCAGAACCCCCCGCATGTCCTCGAGCGCCTCGTAGAGCGCCTTGATGTTCTTGGTGCCGAAGGTGAGCGCGCCCTGCCGCTCCATCAGCTCGAAGAAGAACGTGCGCCGCCCGTGCGTGGACTTGGCGAAGATCTGGAACATCTGGCCCCAGCGGTCGCGGTCGGCCAGCACGTTGAGCTCCTGCAGCCTGGCCACGGGGATGGCTACCGAGCCCAGCCGCTGCTCCAGTACCTCGTAGTAGCCGGCCGGCGCGGTGAGAAACTCGACACCGCGGCGGGACAGGCTGCTGACCGCGGTGGCGATGTCCGGCGTGCGGAACGCGACGTGCTGCACGCCCGGGCCCTGATGTGACTCGATGAACTCGTCGATCTGCCCGGGCTCACGGCTGCGGTCCGGCTCCAGCAGGGTGAATGTCACCTCGCCCGCCGAGTCCTGCACGACCTTGGAGATCATGGCCTGGCCGCCGACCTCGATCCGCTCATCGAATATCTCCGTGAGCCCCAGTGTCTGCTGGAACTTCTGAATGGCGGGCGCGAGCTGGCCGGCGGGCAGGCAGACGGCCAGGTGGTCCACGGCCTCCAGCAGGCCAGGCCGGGTGGCCGGGCCGGGGCTGACCATCTCGATCTCGTCCGGCGCGAACTCGTCGCCGGATCCGCTGCGCTCGACGAACCTGTGCACGACGTCCCCGAACCCGGTGACGGAAGCGGTCCCCACCCGGGTCCCGTTCCGGCTGGTGAACGAGGGCCCGGCCAGCGGCTCGGCGCCGCCGGCCACCGCGTCGGCAAACGCGGCCCCGAGGTCGTCGGTGCCGAACCCGATCGCGGCCACCCCGTCGCCGTGCCTGGCCACGTACCTGGCGGCCGGGTGGTCCGGGGCCAATCCGGACCTCAGCAGGAACTGGATCCGGCCGTGCCGCAGCAGCAGCGATCGTTCCTGCGCCCGGCCGGTCTCCGGGCCGCCACGGCCGTGGATCTGGAAGTCGTAGGCGTCGAGCAGCGGCGCGGCGAACGCGTTCACGTCGGCGACGCAGAATTCGACGTGGTCAATTCCGTGGATCTTCACTGTCCACCTCTGAGGCTTGTTGCGGGTTGGGTGCCGGCCGGGCTGCTCGCCGGGCCGAAGAGCAAACTGATGTTGTGCCCCCCGAAGGCGAATGAGTTGGACAGCGCCACCGGCACCCGGCCGGCCCTCGGCTCACCGAGCACGTGGTTGAGATCGCACTCGGGGTCGGGGTCGTCGAGGTTATGGGTGGGTGGCAGCAGCCCCCGGCTGACCGCGAGGACGCTGGCCGCCGCCTCGACCGCGCCAGATGCCCCCAGCATGTGCCCCGTCACCGACTTGATCGAGCTGACCGCGGGCTGGTCCTGGTCGCCGAACACCGACCTGATCGCCCTGCTCTCCGCGACGTCGCCGAGCGGCGTGCTGGTCCCGTGCGCGTTGATGTAGGCCACGTCGCCCGGGGCGAGCCCGGCGCGGTCCAGCGCCTGCCGCATGCAGTCCGCCGCACCCTCGCCGTCGGGCCTGGGCGTGGTGGGGTGGTGAGCGTCGGTCGTCGCGCCCCAGCCGAGCACCTCGGCGTGCACCCGGGCGCCGCGGGCCCGCGCGTGATCGGCCCGCTCGAGCACGAACACGCCGGCCCCCTCGCCCAGCACGAAGCCGTTGCGCCGCTTGTCAAACGGGCGGCTGGCCTCGACCGGGTTCTCCCAGCCGCTGGCCAGGGCGCGGGCGTTGCCGAACGCAGCCACGATCGTCGGGTGCAGCGGCGACTCGGTGCCGCCGCAGATCACCACGTCCGCGTCGCCGCCGGTGATAAGGCGGAATCCCTCGGCGATCGACTGCGCCCCGGCCGCGCACGCGGTGACGATCGCCGAGCTGAAGCCCCTGGCCCCGTACTTGATCGCGATACGGGCCGTGGCCATGTTGGACAGCATCCCGGGCAACAGGAAGGAGCTGACCCCGGCCCGGCCGCGCTCGAACCTGGCGTGTGAGTATTGCTCGAACGTTTCGAGCCCACCGCCGCCGCTGGACACCACCACGGCCACCCGGCGCGGGTCGGCGTTCTGGCCGACCGCCAGCCCGGCGTCGGCGACCGCGCGGTCGGCCGCGGCCACGCCCAGCACCAGGAACCGGTCCACCGCCCTGGTCTCCCTGGGTGGCAGCACGCTGGCGGGGTCGATCGGGGGCGCGAGGCCGACCACGTCGGTCGTGCCCGCCGCCGGATGGCCCTCCGGCGGCCTGCGCAGCCCGGACCGGCCGGCGCACAGCGCGCCGAAGAACTCGTCGAGGTCGCAGCCGACCGGCGTCACCAGGCCGATGCCGGTGATCGCGGCCGTGCGTGGCGGGTCGGGGCTCATCGAGCCGTGACCTCCAGGTGACGCTGGCGGAGCACGAATTTCCGCACCTTGCCGGTGGGGGTGAGCGGGATGTTCTCGTCGTCCACCGCGAGCACCTGCCCGAGGGTGGCGGCCACCTCCGGGCTGAGCGCGGCCCGCACCAGCGCGGTGCGGTCGGCGGTGGGGTCGGCACCCTCTTCGAGTTGCAGCAGCACGTCGGTGACGACCCGGTCGCCCTCCCGCACCGCCACCACTGTGCAGTCCAGCACGTCGGGGCAGTTCGTGAGCACCCGCTCTTCGGAGGCCGAGGTGTACAGCCAGGCGCCGCCGCCGAGGTCGACCGAGTCCGCCTTGCGGTCCAGGTGGTAGTAGTAGCCCTCCTCGTCGCGGTAGACGTAGTCGCCGGTGAGGAAGTAGCCGCGCATCCGCGTCCGGTAAGTCCTGGCCGAGTCGTTCCAGTAGCCAAGCGACAGCGTCGCGGACTTGGTGCCGAGTTCGCCGACCTCACCCGGGGGCAGCTCCTGGCCGTCCGGGCCGAGCACCGCCGTCTCGGCGAACGAGTGCGGCTTCCCGATGCACCGGCCGTACCTGCTGGTGTCCGCTGAGTGCTGGATGAAGAAGTGTGAGTGGCCCATCTCGCTGGACCCGATGCCGTCCACGAACACCGATCCGGAGACCCGCTCGCGGCCGCCCCGGCCCACCACTTCCCGGCTGCCGCAAGAGATCAGGCGGCGGATGTGTGCCTCGTGCGCGCAGTCACCGGTGTTCCACCACAGCGCCACCGAGCTCAGGTCGTGCTTGGGCAGGTCAGCCTTGACCAGGTCGGGCCAGGTGGCCGAGAAGCCGATCACACTGTGCGGCCGCCACCGCTCGATCGCCTCGAGCACGCCAGGCCCGGTCTGCTGGGACAGCATGGCCACCTCGCCGCCGTAGCACAACCCCAGGTTGGTCACGATCAGGCCGGCCGCGTGCGCGCAGGGCATGGCGCTGAGCATCCGGTCGGTTCCCTGCGGCCGCGGCAGGGTGAGCCGGTACCTGATCGCGGCCAGCAGGCTGGCGTGTGAGTGCACCACCGCCTTGGGCAGCCCGGTGGTGCCGGACGAGTGAGTGATCGCCACCGGATCGGTGGGGTACCAGTGGTACGGCGCCGGCGCGTCGCCCGGGTCGGCGTGACCCAGGTCGGTGACGTCGGCCAGGAACGGGATGGCCGGGTTCAGCAGGCCGAGCTGCTGCGCGCGGCCGGAGTCGGTGAGGATGCCGACCGCACCGAGCCGCCGGATGTACTCGGCCATCGGCTCGATGTTCAGGTACGGGTTGATCAGCGCCGGGATCGCGCCCAGCCGGATGAGGGCGAGGAAGGTGAGCGCGGTGTCCGCGGCGGCGGGGGCGCAGACCGCGACCGGGTCACGCATCCCTATCCCCAGTGTGTGCAAGGTGGCCGCGCGGGCCCGGACCAGCCCGTCGAGCTGCCGGATGGACAGCGGCTGCCAGGCCGGCCAGCCGTCGGCAGGGGTGTCGAACGTCAGTCTCGGATCATCGAGCCCGGCCTCCTGCGCGGCCAGCGTGGTGAGCACGTTGCCCGCGCCCAGCGCGGGATCCGCGGCGAGCTGCGCTCGGTTGATCTTGCCGCTCACGTCAGTGCATCCCTTTCTGTCCAGGAACCGGGCCCGATGAGCAGCGCGGCCGCATGATCACTCTGGTGGGGGGCGCGCGCCTGGTCGGCGACGACGACGAGAACCGCGTCCGCGTCGCCGCTGCGGATGAGCAAGTCGGCGCAGGCGCGGGCGTCGGCCGTGGCGTCGCCGAGTGGGACCGTGCAGACCACCGGCCCGCTGAGAGCCCACCGGGCGGTCAGGTAGCCCACCACCGCGTTCGGGGTGGACTGGTAGAAAAGCATCGGCGGCACGCGGCGCTCCTGGCCGACGGCCTGGGCCACCGCGGCCGCGGTGGCCAGGTCTCCGGTCGAGCTGGCCAGCACCACCCCGGTGCGCTCGCCCCGGGCCGGGTCGGCCGGGGCGGGGCCAAAGAAGGCGTGCAGGCAGCGCTGCGCCACCTCCACCACCAGCGGGCTGAAGGTCGAAGTCACGAAGCCGGGGACGCCGGGCAGCGTGTCGCCGGGCGCGGTCGGCCACTCCGCCTGCGCCAGAACCACCGGACCGGGACTGGCCAGCTCGGTGGCCAGGTCTCCGATGGCGGGCACGGTGCTGCTGCTCATGCGGCCTCGACCAGCAACGCGGTGTTGGCGCCGCCGAACGCGGCGTTGAGGCTGAGCGCATACCGGCCCTGGCGCTCCCGCCCGGGGGTGAGCACCAGGTCGAGGCGGCACTCGTCGTCGGGGCCGAGGAACCCGGCGTTGACCGGAAGCTGGCCGCTGCGCAGCGCTAGCACGGTGACGATCAGCTCGACCAGGCCGGAGGCCTCCAGGGCGTGGCCGTGCACCGACTTGGTGGAACTGACCGGGGTCAGCGCGGCGCGGGCGCCGAGCGCGGTGTGCAGCGCGGCGGCCTCGGACGCGTCGCTGAACGGCGTGCCGGTGCCGTTGGCGTTCACGTAGCCGATCTCCGCCGGGTCGGCCCCGGCCCGGGCCAGCGCCATGCCCACCGCGCGGGCCAGCCCGCTGCCGTCCGGGCGGGGCTGGCAGACGTGGTAGGCGTCGCCGCTGCGGCCCCAGCCGGCCAGCCGGGCCAGCACCGGGGCGTCCCGGTGCGCGGCGGTGGCCGCCGCCTCGAGCACGACCGCCGCCACCCCGTCGCCCAGCAGCATCCCACGCCGCCCCGCGCTGAACGGCCGGACCTGGCCGTCGGGAGCCAGCGAGCGGCCGGCGTCGAACATGGCGAAACTGTCGGCGTCGACCAGGTAGCCCGCCGCCACCACGACACGGCTGGCCTGCCCGGCGGCGAACATAGCGGCGGCGTCGATGACCGCGGTACTGGCGGCCACGCACGCTGCCATGTAGATCCGCGGTGTCGCGCCGAGGCCGCAGCGCCCGGCTACCGCGGCGGCTGTATCGCCGGTCACCTGCCTGGCATCCGGGTCCCTGGCCGCCGCGGGGTCACAGTGCAGGGCCAGCAGCAGCGGGCAGCCGGCCCGCTGGCCGTCAGCTAGTCCCGCGGCCGCCCAGGCCGCCTCGATGACCGCCGCGAGCTCCTCGGCCAGGACTGGGGTGCCGGGCAGCTCGGCGGCGGCGTTCGCCCGGCAGCGCCGCGGCGCGAACCTGGTGACGCCACCAAAGGCGGGTGTGCCGGCCAGCACCCCGTCGAGCACCGGGGTGAGGCCGCGGCCGAAGGCGGTGGTCGCGGCCATCCCGGTGATGGCGGCCTGCCCGCTGTCAGCCATGGCTGGCCCCGGCCAGCAGGTCGCGGAACCCCTGCGCGGCGCCGGACAACGTGGTCATCGCGGCCAGCTCTTCGTCGGTGGGCTCGAGCGTGACCTGATAGGTCTGTTCGATGCTGGTAATCAGCCAGGTCAGTTCCAGCGAGCCGATCTGCTCGGGCACGCTGTCGGGGGACCGGTCACCGAACGCGGCCAGTATCGCGACGATGTCCGCTCGGCCGGGCGCGGCCCGCTGGCTCATTCGGCCGAGCCGGCGGGGGCCACCGCGATTCGCTTGACCACCTCGGCGGTGAACTCGTCCAGCGTCATCAGCGGCAGCTCGGTGGTGTCCTCATCGGTGAACTGCACCCCGAACTTGTCCTCGACCTGGACCGCGAGTTCCGCGATGGCCAGCGACTCCAGGTCGAGCCCGGCCGGTCCCAGATCGGTGTCACCGGTCACGTCGCTGACGTCGTAATTCATCGCCCGGACGGCTTCGACGACGAACTCGCGAACCTCATCCTCCATCAGGAGCTCCTCTTCGTGTTCTGCTAGTCATGTTTGGGTTCGGGCCAGGGCGGTGTGCCGTAGAGGTCGGGATAACTCGTTCAGGCTGGCGGCGGCTCGCAGGGCCGCGTGGTCGCGGACGATCTTGCCGGTGGCGGTGCGGGGCAGCTCGGCCAGGACGTGCAGCCGCCTGGGCCGCTTGTAGGCGGCGAGTTCGGTGGCCAGCGTGGCCTCAGCTTCGGCGAGCGAAGCACCCTCGGTGAGCACGAGGAACGCGGTGATCTCCGCGTCGTAGATCACCACCGAAGTGGTGACCTGTGGCAGCGCGCAGAGGGCCTGCTCGACCTCGGTCAGGTCGACCTTGAGCCCGCCGACCGAGACCTGGGAGTCCAGCCGACCCAGGATCGTCACCAGGCCGGTGCCGGGGTCGATCCTGGCCGCGTCCCTGGTGTGCAGCCAGCCGTCGGCCCACCGGGTGGGATCGGCCAGCCCCACGTAGGGCGACGCGGCCATCTTCACCAGCAGTTCGCCCTGGTCTAGTGCCACGTGCATGCCCGGGGCCGGGTCGACGGACGGCCGGAGGCTGCCGGTCAGGTCGGTGGCGATCACCCCGAGTTCGGTCATCCCGTACATGCTGCCGAGCGGCACCCGGTACAGCCCGGTGAACCGCTCCGCGACGCCGGGCCGGGTGAGTTCGCCCGCGACCACCATGCGGGTGAACTGGGGGAGCGGCCGGGGGGTGGCCGCCGCGCACAGCAGTTCGGCGTGGAAGGGCACGCCGAGCAGCATGGTCGGCTCCGGTCCCGCGGCCACCGCGTCCGCGATCCCGTCGGCGGTGATCCGGTCCGGGTAGACGAGTTGCACGCCGGCGTGCAGGCTGTGCAGCAGCCCGCCGACCAGCCCGAGAACGTGCACGATCGAGGCGAGCAGCACGATGCGGTCGCCCGGCTTCGGGTACTCGGCGAGCCGGCTGTACCGGTCGAGCTCGGCGATCAACTCCGCGGCGGTGCGGCCGATGACCTTGGACGGGCCGGTCGACCCGGAGCTGAGCTGGATCAGGCAGTGCTCGGTGGCCGCGGGCCGCCCGCCGGGCCGTGCGGCGGTGACGGTCTCCACCCGCGTATACCCGGCCAGGGCTGGGCCGGAAGCTTTTTCACCTGTCACCACGACCTGCGGCGCCAGCGAGCCGAGCGCCCGCTCCACCTCGCCGGGGGCCAGCCGGTGGTCCAGCAGGCTGGTTTGGGCGCCGAGCCGCCAGGCGGCCAGCAGGCTGGCCACGAAGGCCAGCGACGGCGGCAGCCGCAGCGAAACGGTGCCGCCTTCGGCCAGGCCCGCGGCGGCCATCTCGCGCTGCTGCTGATCGACGAGCTGGCGAAGTTCGCGCCGGTCGACGGGCCGTCCCATGAAAAGGCAAGGTTGGTAATCGTTTCCGGCCAGGAGGAATTCGTCCACCCATTTTCCGGGAACCGAGCCGGTGCGCTCACTCGGCACCGACGTGGCCAGCCCGGCCTGGAAAACGTTTCCGTGCCCGATTAATTGTGTAGACCATTCTCCCGATAGCGGGGACGCCGGGCTATCCGCGCGGCGGGGCCGATCCGAGGGGAACATCACAGGCCAAGACCGACTTTTCGTGAATAGCGGGTGTTTGTCGAGAGAGTCGCATATCTCCGGCTATGCGGTCAAGCCGCGCGTGCATCTGCACGTGCTTTTCGCAGAATGTCACGCAGGGTCAGGATCTTGGATAGCAAAAATCATCTCAGGGTTACGGGCAGGTGGCTGAAACCCCGGAATACCAAGCCCTGCCGGACCGGCGGTCCGGCCAGCCGTAGACTGGGAAACCGGGTCAGCAGGGCGGCGAAGAACGTGCCGGCCTCGATCCTGGCCAGGGGGGCGCCCAGGCAGAAGTGGATGCCCCCGCCGAACGACAGCACGGTCGTCCCGGTCCTGGTGATATCGAAGACGTCGGGGTCGGCGAACCGGGCCGGATCCCGGTTCGCGGCGCCCAGCATGGCGATGACCAGGCTGCCCGGTGTGAGCGGCGCACCGCCGAGCTGGGTGTCCTCGGCCGCGACGCGGCCGAGGAACTGAACGGGCGGGTCGTAGCGCAGCACCTCGTCGACCGTGTGCGGGGCCAGCGCCGGGTCGGCGCGCAGCAGAGCCGCCTGATCCGGATGGGCCAGCAGGGCCGCGGTCCCGTTGGTGAGCAGGTTCGTCATGGTGTCCACACCGGCCATGAACAGGAACGTCAGCGTCTGCAGCAGTTCGTCCCGGCTGAGCGTGCCGTCGTCGGGACGCTGGCCTGCGGCGGTGGCGTCGTGTGCGGCGACCAGTGTGCTGGCCAGGTCGTCCCGCGGCGCCGCGTGGCGGCTGGCCACCAGGCCGGAGAAGTAATCGCGCAGTTCGAGTGCGGCCCGGTCGGCCTCGTCCAGTTCTTGCTTGGTCACCCCGATCTCGACGACCTTCAGCAGCGCCGACATGGCGGGCCGCAGGCTGGCCCAGTCGCCGGGCGGCACGCCGACCAGCGAGCCGATCACCGCGATGGGCAGCCTGGCGGCGAGCGTGGCCTGCAGGTCGACCGGGCTGCCGCCGGAACCGGCGTCGGCCAGCGCGTCCAGGGACTGGTCCACCAGGCGCACGATGCTGGCCCGCAGCCGCTCAGCCTGACGCGGCGTGAAGGCGGCGCCGACCAGGCGCCTGAGCCTGGTGTGGTCCGGGGGATCGAGGAACAGCATGGTCTCGAACGTGGCCACTTTTGACGGGCGGTCCCGCCAGCCCGGCGTGGCGAGGTCGCACCATTGCGGGCTCTGTGCCCGGAAAACCGTTTCTCTGGTCACCGTGGCGCAGTCTTCGTAGGAAAGAGCGAACCAAACCCCGCTGGGCGTACAGTGCGGGCCACCCAGCGCGCGCAGCTGTTCAAAGGTGGGATAAGGATTCGCGATGACCCCGGGCGTTAGCAGGCTGTCGAGTAATGCATTTACATCATCATTTTGCTTCTGACCTGCAATAGTTACTTCGCTCATGCCTTCCCTTCTGGCCAAAGGCGCGAATGCCGCCAAAACATACTAGACACCACACATCGAACAGGGCGATCATTCGGCGGGAGGTGATGGCGATGACCGGTGAGCAGCCGGAGAGTTTTCCTTTCCGCCTGCGGCCCGAGGACTTCGGCACGCCGACCAGGCTGTACACCGGGTGCCCGGTCAGGCGGATCGAGTTGCCCAGCGGTGACGTGGCCCATCTGGTGCTGAACTACGACGAGGTCGAGCAGGTGCTGAAGGACCGGCGGTTCAGCCGGAACTTCCGGTACGAGGGCGCTCCCCGGATGGTCCTGACCGAGGACATGTCGCTGAACCCGAACGCCATCGTGAACCTCGATCCGCCTGAGCACACCCGCCTGCGCCGGTCCATCCAGTGGGCCTTCCGGCCGGCCAACGCCGCGTCCTGGCGGCCCAAGATACAGCGGGTGACCGACGACCTGCTGGACGGGATCATCGCGGCGGGACCGCCTGCCGATCTGGTCGAGAGCTTCGCCAAGCTGCTGCCGATCAGGGTGATGTGCGAGCTCGTTGACGTGCCGGACGCCGACCGGGATCAGCTCATCGCCTGGACCGGCGTGTTCTTCTCCACCGACGCGGTCGCGGCCGAGCAGCGCGATGAGGCGAGCTACTACTTCTTCAACTACGTCCGCGAACTGGTGGACGCCCGGCGGGCCGAGCCCCGCGACGGCCTGCTCGACGCGCTGATCAAGGCCTGCGACGTGGATGCGGTCCTCACCCAGGCCGAACTGCTTCAGATGGTGCTGGCGCTGTTCATTGGGGGCCAGGAGAACACCTCGGCAATCCTGGCTCGCGGCATTTTCACCCTGCTGCGCGACGGTGAGTCCTACGCCGCGCTGTGCGCCGACCCCGGCCTGATCGAGCAGGCGGTGGAGGAGATCCTCAGGTACGACGTGGCCAGCGAGGGGGCCTTCCTGCGGGTGACAACCGAGGACGTGGAACTCGGCTCGGGTGTGATCCCGCGCGGCACGGCCGTGCAGGTGTCGCTGCCGTCGGCGAACCGGGCCAGCGACCGGTTCACCGACCCGGATGCGTTCGACATCAGCCGGGACAGGAACCCGCACCTGACGTTCGGCGCGGGCGCGCACTTCTGCCCGGGCGCGCCGCTGGCCCGGCTGGAGTTGCGGATCGCGCTCGGTGCCGTGGCCGCCGGGCTGCCCGGCCTGCGGCTGGACATCGATCCCGCGGACGTGAGGTACTCCCAGGGGTCGCTGGTCCGCGCCCTGCTGAGCCTGCCGGTCAGCTGGTAAGCGCGGCCCGCGGGTTCGCCGCGGCCCGCAGCCGGTCCTGTTCGGCCAGGGCGGCCATGCCTGGTTCACAGGCCGCCAGCAGCGTGGCCTGATCCTCCCGGCCGAGCCAGGCCGACCTGCCCGGACGGCTGCGGTCCACCATCCGGCTGGCCGTGGCCAGCCACTGTGGTGTGGCCGTCACGCCGAAGACCGGGGCGAGCCTGGTCAGCTCCGGCTCGGGATCGGCGAGCAAGTCGGCATAGCCCAGCGTGTCCCATTGGTTGGTGGGCATCGCGTCCAGAGCCGCCACCGCACCGGTCATCATGCCGGACCACAAGGTGCCGAAATACTCGAGGTCGAACTCGAACTCCGTCAGCCGGGAGAAGTCGTAGGGCGGCGAGAGAAGTCCGGCGAAGCGGCCGGGCAGCGCGTCCTGTATCCGCTGCCAGCTCGCCCCGCCCGGCAGGCCCGCCGACCGCGCGGCCAGGTAGGTGACCACCCCCACCTGGAACATGGGGAAACGGCTCATGGACAGGGCGCAGTCCGGGCCATACCGGTGCATGTGCACCAGGCGCGCCTCGGGGAACTGGTCCCGCAGCAGATCTATCGAGTTCACGGAGCCGCCCGAGCGTTCAACCACGACGTTCCGGTCTAGCAGGCCAGCCAGGTAGCCGAACACGGCGCGGTACTGATCGGGGGCCGAGCGCCGTGGCCAGCCCGGGATCTCGGCGGCGAGGTTGTCGAACAGGGTGTCGGGCTCGTCGGACAGCAGCGACAGGGTGCTGTGGCAGATGATCGGGATGCCGGTCTTCGGGCTGAACCGGCCGCGGCCGTAGGGATAGAACATCTCCGGCGAGGTCAGGCCGTTCGTGACCAGAGCGTCGGCGATCGGGTCCGGCGCGGACAGTATCCGCCAGAGTTCCTGGCCGTCCATGTCCTGCCCGGGGTAGGGCACCCGGCGCAGCACGCCCTGCAGGCAGGCGAAGAACTCGCTGACGCTCAGCACGTCGGGATGCGCGTGCAGAATCCTGGAGAGCAACGTGGAGCCAGCCCGGCCAGAGCTGACCACGAAGGTGAGGTTCACGCGGCCTGTCCTTTCCTGCGGGTTGCGGGTTGCGGGTTCCCCCCGGCCCGGTCTGGAATTTCCTCTTCGTTTCCGGGGTCTGGCAGCCGGTCACCCAGGTGGTGCAGTTCCCGGTTGAACTGCAGCCAGATGGCCAGCGCCCCGTACACGACGGCGGCCACGAGGATGACCGGGTACGCGCCGATCTTGTCGGTCAGCGCACCGAAGATGGCCGGTGTGAACGAGGCCAGGCCCTGATAGCAGAGCTGCAGCGTGTTTCCGGTCTGGGCCTGCAGGTGGTGCGGGGTGATCTGGGCGGACCGGGCGGACATGAGCACGTTGACCGGCATGATCGCGAAGCCGGTTACGCCGGCCAGTGCCGCGATCACCCAGACCGATGGGGCGAAGAACATGCCGGCGGCACAGGCCGGGAACAGCCAGGCGGAGAGCAGTGTCAGCAGCCGTGGCCCGGCCAGCCGGGACAGCCGTACGGCCAGCAGCGCGCCGGCCAGACCGCAGCCCGCGCTGATGGTGAACAGCGTGCCAATCTCGAACGGGGTGGCGCCGCGGTTCCTGGCCACCACGATGATGGTCAGCCGTATCCCGAACACCACGCCGTTGAGGAGGCTGGTCCAGACCGCGAACATGCGCAGAAACGGTTGCTGGGCGATGAAGCGCATGCCCTTGGTGAGACTGCGCCCTAACGGCTCACGGGCGGGAGGCTGGTCCGGGTCGAGTGGTTTGCGGATCAGCGCGGCCGCGAGCGCGATGGCCCCGAACGAGACCGAGTCCACGGCGAACGGAAGGGACCTCCCGGCGTCGAACAGCGCGCCTCCGGCCGGTGGCCCCAGCATGGTGGCGGCCCGGTCCCTGGCCTGGGTGGCGGCCATGGCCTCGGGAAGCTGCCCGCGGGCCACGATGCGGCGGGTGGCGCCCCGGCTCGCGCCCAGATAGAACGCCGAGGCAATGCCCTGGACGCAGCCGACCACGGCGAGGTGGATCACGAACACGTGATGGGTGAGAACGGCGGGCACGACGGTGGCCCCAGCGATCATCTGCACCAGCGAGGCGGTCACCATGATCCGTTTGCGCGGATGGCGATCGGCGACCACGCCTGCAGGCAGCAGGAACACCAGAGTGCCGATCAGCGTGACGCTGGCGACAATCCCGGCCTGCGCGGCCGAGCCGGTGGCGGCCAGGATGAGCAGGGGATAGGCCAGGGACGATATCTGGGTCCCCAGCATCGAGGTGGCCTGGCCGGTCCACAGCAGAGTGAAGTCGCGATTTCGACGCAGCGGGACCAGTTGAGCACTGTCCGCAACCTCGGTGGGGCGTCCGCTGTCCACGTTGCTCTGCCACCCAGCAGTGTCTAGTGATTACCACCAGCAGTTTGTCAGAGTAATAAATAAACGGAAGGGATGCGTCGGCTCAAACCTCGGCAAAGAAAATCGGGGGGTGCGTGCTTAGCCGTTCTAGCCAGTGCCCGCCTGCTTGTCATCGAGCTGGTAGAGCTGCCGGTTGAGCTGCAGCCAGAGCGCCAGCATCCCGAACATGGCCGCCGCGATGGCGATCATCGTGTAGGGGCCGATCTTGTCGGTGAGGGCGCCGAAGATGAGCGGCGTGAGCGAGGCGAGTCCCTGGTAGCACAGCTGCAGCGCGTTCCCTACCTGGGCTTGCAGGTGGTCCGGGGTAACCAGGGTGGAACGTGCGATCAGGATCACGTTGATCGGCATGATGGCGAACCCGGTCACCCCGGCCAAGGCGGCGATGACCCAGACCGAGGGTGCGAAGAACATCCCGAGCGTGCACACGGGAAACAACCACGACGTGATCAGTATCAGCGGCCGCGCGCCGACCCATTTGGTCAGCCGCACCGCTACCAGTGCCCCCGGCAGGCCGAGCGCGGCGGTGATCGCGAACATCAGGCCGATCTCGAAGGGAGTGGCGCCGCGGTTCCTGGCCAGCACGATGATGGTCAGCCGCAGCCCGAAGACGATGCCGTTCAGGAAGGTCGTCCAGATGGCGAACATGCGCACGAACGGCTGCTGGACGACGAACCGGATCCCCGCAGTGACGCTCCGGCGCAGTGGCTCGGGAGCCGGGCGGCTGATCGGGTCCAGTGACTTCCTGATCAGCGCTGCGGCCAGCCCGATGACGCCGAATGAGGCCGCGTCCACGGCGAAGGGCAGAAATCTCGCGAAGCCGAACAGCGCCCCGCCGATCGGCCCTCCGGCCAGCGTCGTCACCCGGTCCCTGGCCTGAGTGGCGGCCATCGCCTCCGGCAACTGCTCCAAAGGCACGATGCGCCGGGTGGCGCCGCGGCTCGCGCCCTGGTAGAAGGCCGCGGCCGCGCCCTGCACGCAGCCGACCACGGCCAGTTGGATCAGGTACACGTGATGGCTCAGCACAGCAGGCACGACCGTGGCCCCGGCCACCATCTGGATGAGCGACGCGGTCACCATGATCCGCTTGCGTGGGTGGCGGTCGGCGATCACGCCGGCGGGCAGCAATAAGGTCAGGGTGCTGGCCAGCGTGACGCTGGCCATGAGGCCGGCCTGGGCGGCCGAGCCGGTAGCGGCGAGGATGAGCAGGGGGTAGGCCAGGAACGATATCTGGTTCCCCAGCAGGGACGCGGCCTGGCCGGTCCACAGCAGGGTGAAGTCCCGGTTGCGGCGCAGCGGCACCGGCTCGGCGCTGGACGCGGCCTTAGTGACCTGATTCCCGTCCATGCGGCCGCCCCTGTTGTCTCGCGATCAACCCCCGTCGTAGTGTGCCAGAGTGGTGGATCACCGGATATATCCGGCCGAAGCGGCCGACCCTTATTGCCTGCGCGAAGGCGAGGCCGAGCGCCTCCTGGCCGGGCACCCATGGACCAGGTTCGCCGTGCTCGGCGACAGCATCGCCGAGGGGCTTGGCGACCCCGCGCCGGGTTATCCCGACCAGCCGTGGTGTGACCGGATAGCCGCCGAGCTCACCCGGCACCGGCCGGAGCTCGCCTACCTGAACCTGGGCAAGAGTATGACCAGATCGGTCACGGTCAGAGCCGGCCAGCTACCCGAGGCGCTGGCCTTCGCTCCCGACCTGGCGCTGGTCGCCTGCGGTTCCGCGGACATGCTGCTGCCCGGGTACGACCCGGCCCGGGTCGAGCGCGAACTGCGGGCGATCGTGACCGCCTTCGCGGGGCAGGGCTGCGATGTGGTCACCGTCGGCCTGTTCGACGGATCGTACGCGCAGAACATCCCCAAGCTGTTCATGGCCTCACGGCGCAAGCGCATCCACGAGAACGCCCGGCGCACCAAGCAGGCAGCGGAGGACCTCGGCGCCCTGCACGTCGAGCTGACCTGGCATCCGGCCTCGAAGGAGGCCGACATCTACAGCGAGGATCCCCGGCACGGCACCATGCGTGGCCACGCGATCGCCGCGGCCGAAGCCATCAGGGTGCTCGGCGCCCACCTCGCCGTCCAGGCCGCTCATGAGTGACCGGCCCACCAGCGCCGACCGGATGAGGCTGTTCGGCATCCTGACCAGCCCGTGGCTTGCGCAGGGCTGCTACGCGCTGGCCAAGCTCGGCCTGCCCGACCTGATGGCGGCAGGCCCGCGGCCCGTGGCCGAGCTGGCCGCCTCGGCGGGCCTGGACGAGCGAGCCCTGCACCGGATGCTGCGGGCGCTCGCCGCCGCGGGCCTGCTGCGCGAGGACCCGCCGGGCTGCTTCGGCCTCACCCCCGTCACCCAGCCGCTGCGATCGGACGTGTTCGGGTCGAGCCGCGACACCGCGATCATGTTCGGCGAGGAGGTGTTCCGCTCGTTCGCCGAGGTCGTCTCCACCTTGCGCACCGGCCAGCCGGCCTTCGAGAAGCTCTACGGCCAGCCGTTCTATGACTACCTGGGCGCGAACCCGGAGGCGGCGCGGACGTTCGGCACGGCGATGGGCCGCGCGGGGGTGCCGGCCGCGCTGTCCGGCTGCGACTTCGCCGGTCTGCGCACCGTGGTGGACGTCGGCGGCGGCGACGGCGGGCTGCTGGCCACGGTGCTGCGCGCGCAACCACAGGCCCGCGGCGTCCTGGTCGACCTGCCTACCGCCGCGGTGCAGGCGAAGGAGCGGCTCGCCCGGGCTGGCCTGGACGACCGGGTGGATTTCGTCGAGGCCAGCTTCTTCGACGCGATGCCGGCCGGTGCGGACGTCTACGTGCTGTGCCGGGTGCTGCACAACTGGCCGGACGGGGAAGCGGTGCGGCTGCTGCGGCGGATCCGCGAGGCGATCGACCCCGGCGGGCGGGTCATCGTCATCGAGGACCTGGTCCAGCCGGCCACCGGCCAGGACGAAGACCAGGCGGTGGGGGCGGCCACGGCCAGCCCGCCCGGCGCCGAGATCATGGACCTGCTGATCCTGCTCATGCTGTCCGGCTGCGACCGGACGCAAGCCGAGTACACCGGCCTGCTCGGCGAGGCGGGCTTCGGCATCACCGCCGTTCACCCGCCGCCGCGTGGCCGCTCGGTGGAAAGTGCGATCGAGGCCGTCCCGGCCTGACCCAGCCAGAAGGAGACACGATGCCGTTCCACCCGCAGGTCCAGGCCATCCGCGACCGGCTCGAGCGTGACCAGGTGCCCAACCTGTACACGCTGTCGATCGAGGACGCGCGTGAGGCCGACGTCAAGGGGACGGTAGCCGGGGCCGGTAACAAGGTGGCGGTGGCTGACGTCAGCGAGCGAGAGATCCCTGGCCCGGCCGGGCCGCTGCGGATCCGTGTCTACCAGCCGGATGCCCCCGGCCCCTGGCCGGTGCTCGTGTACTTCTTCGGCGGCGGCTGGAGCCTGGGCACGCTGGACACCTCCGACGACGTGTGCCGGCGGCTGACCAGCGCGGCCGGCTGCCTCACCGTGTCGGTCAGTTACCGGCTGGCGCCGGAGAACAAGTTCCCCGCGGCGGTGGAGGACGCCTACGCGGGCGCGGCCTGGGTAGCGGCACACGCCGCCGAGCTGGGCGCAGACCCGTCCAGGATCGCCGTGGCCGGGGACAGTTCGGGCGGAAACCTGACCATCGCGGTCACCCTGCTGGCCAGGCAGCGTGGCGGGCCGCGCCTCGTGCATCAGCTGCTGGTGTACCCGAATACCGACTATCAGTCTGATACGGACTCGATGCGGGAGTGCCGGGACGAGCACTTCTTCAATCCCAACGCGGTCCAGTGGTACTGGGGTATGTACCTGGCGACGCCGGACGACGGCGCCAACCCGCTCGCCTCGCCGCTGCGGGAAGCCGATCTGAGCGGCCTGCCGCCGGCCACGCTGATCTCGGCCGAATTCGACCCGCTGCGGGACGAGGGGGAGCGCTACGCGGCCCGGCTGGCCGAAGCCGGGGTGCCGGTCGAGGTCAGGCGCTACGACGGCGTGCCGCACGCCTTCTTCACGATGACCGGTTTCGTGGATGCGGCCGGCCAGGCGATGGAGTATGCGGCGGCCCGGCTGCGCGCGGCTTTCACGGCCGCCTAGTTCGGGACCTAGCTGATCGCGATCGGGAAGTGGGCGAACCCGCGCAGCACCGCGCCGCGGCGGACCAGCGGGCCGGCCACCCGCAGCCGCGGGAACCTGGAGAGCAGCGCGGGGAAGAACAGTGCGGCCTGGACCCGGGCCAGCGGCGCGCCCAGGCAATGGTGCACACCGCCGCTGAACGACAGCGGTGACGGACCGGTCCTGGTGATGTCGAATCTGTCCGGGTCGGGAAACCTGGCCGGATCCCGGTTGCCCGCGCCCAGCAGGGCCATGATGTAGCTTCCGGCCGGCACGGCGACGCCGCCGAGTTCATACCCGTCGGCGGCGATCCGGCCGATGCCCTGCACCGGGGCGTCGTAGCGCAGCGCCTCTTCGACCGCGCCAGCGGACAGGCCGGGGTCACGCCGAAGCGCGTCCGCCTGGCCGGGGTGAGCGAGCAGCGCGGCGGTGCCGTTCAGCAGCAGGTCGGCCATGCTCTCGATGGCCGCGCTGAAGATCAGGGTGAGCGTCTGGAGGAGTTCTTCTTCGGACATGAGCGGGCCGCCGTCCCGGCGGGCCCCGGCGTCCACCGCGGCGACCAGTTCGGAGGTGAGGTCGTCGCGAGGATGGGCGCGGCGATCGGCCGCCAGGGCGGCGAAGTAGCCGAGCAGGGCCACCGCGGCCTCGTCGATCTGAGGCAGCAGGTCGGCACGGGACGCGCCGTCCACCGCGAGCCGCAACCCCTCCAGCGGCCTGCGCAGCATCTCCTGGTCGGCATCTGGCACGCCGAGCACCTTGCCGATCACCGAGATCGGCAGCGTGGCGGCCAGCAGTTCGTGCAGGTCGACGGCGCTCCCGTCGGCCCCGCCGTCGGCGATCGCATCCAGCGCCGCGGCGATTCGATCGCTGATGTACCCGCCGATCGCTTCGGCCCGCCGGTGCGTGAAGGGCCCGCTGACCGGCCGGCGCAGCCGGGTGTGATCGGGCGGGTCGCGGAACACGAACGACTCGTGGGTGACCCGGAGGCCCGGATGATCGCGCCAGCCCGGCCGCACCCGGTCCATCCACTCCGCGTTCTGGGCGTGCAGCGTGGGGTCGCGTATCACTGTCAGGCAGTCGTCGTACGCGCTGACGTAGACGACCCCGGTGCTGGTCAGGTACACCGGCGCGACCTCACGCAGCCGTGCGTACAGCGGGTGGGGATCGTCGTCGGCGGTCTGTCGGCCCAGTTCGGCGATTAACGCCTTGGCGGCCTGACGCTGTGCGTCCTGCGTGGTCTGGGTCGCCTGGGGGCCGGTCATGGAAGTCCTTTCGTCCCGCCCCCGCGGGCCGGAGGGGCTGAACACAGCCTGCCGCAATCTACGGGGACCGTCGAGACGGTCCGGCTGGCCAAATTCACGACCCACGCGAACCATGACGAAGCCAGGCAAGTCAGTTACTCTTTCACCGCACCCCGGCCGGGTGCACCACCTCGGCGGCCTGAGCCGGGGTGCTTGCGTTGCTAGGAGTGGGACACTTCATGACCGCTACCGCCAGACCGTCGGTACTGCTCATCGGGGCCGAGCCTTACATCACGCGGGCGAGTGTGGAATTAGGCGTCGACCTGGTCGTGGTCTACGGCCCGTCGGTGCGCGACGCGGACGCGCTGGACGTTCCCGAGCAGGTGCGGACGGTGTTCGTCCAAGATCAGCGCACTCCCGAGGCGGTGCTGTCCGCGCTGTACCGGGCCGGGCTGGGCGAGCGCCGCTACGACGCGGTCCTGACGTTCTACGAACACTCCCTGGTGCACGCCGCCATGCTGTCGCGGGTGCTCGGCTGCCGCGGCATCGAGCCCGAGATCGCGGTCAGATTCCGGGATAAGTGGCTGCAGAAGAAGGTGATCCGCGAGGCCGGGCTGCGGACCGCGCGCTCGGCGCTGGTCGAGGACATCGCCTACCCCGGCGAACTGCCTGAGCTGGACACCTGGCCGCGGGTGCTGAAGCCGGCGTTCGGCGTGGGCACCCAGCTCACCACCCTGGTGTCAAGCCAGGCCGAGCTACGTGAAGCGGCGGCCCGCTTCTACCGCCGGGCGCCCAGGTACCGCACCTACGTGGCCGAGGAATTCAGCCGCGGTGACGAGTGGAGCGCCGACGGGGTGGTGTTCCGTGGCGAGGTCACCTTCCTTTCGGTCGCGACCTACGAGGAGCCTTGCCTCACCCTCCTGGAGAGAAATGCGCCGATAACCTACCGGCGGTTCGATCCGGAGGCGGACGCGGACGTTTTCCGGATCGCCGGCCCGTTCGTCCGCCGCTGCATCGCCGCGCTCGGCCTGACCGAGGGCGTGTTCCACATGGAGGTTTTCCACGACCGCGACACCGGCGAGCTGACCTTTGGCGAGTGCGCCGCCCGGCGCGGCGCCGCGCTGGTCGGCGAGGAGGTGCGGGCCAAGTTCAACGTCGACCTCGGCGAGGAGGCGCTGCGCGTCGCGCTGGGCTGGCCGCCGCGGCTGGACGTCAAAGTCTCACCGGACAGCATCGGCAACACCCACCTGCACGGGCCGCCCGGCGTCCTGCTGTCCAGCCCCACCCCCGCCGAGGTGCTGGCCCAGCCGGGGGTCCGCTACGTCTCCCTGGAGCAGCCGGTGGGGTCGGTCATCCCGGACTCCCGCAGCAACGCAGAAGAACGGGTGGGCATCGCGGTGCTGGCCGCGCCGACGCCGGACGCGCTCTACCGCCGGATGGACGAGCTGCGCACGTGGTTCGCGTCCCGCCTGGTCGTCGCGCCTCAGGACGTGTCGCTGCGCACGCTCCGGGCCTGGCACCGGCGCACCTGGCCGGACGTGGGCCTGGACGACGCCAGGGGTGAGGAGAATGAGTCACAGTGACCACGCCGCCTGACAACTATGTGCTGCGCGTACTCGATCTGTTCACCCGCTACGGCGACGACGAGGCCATCGTGCAGGGGGACAGCCGGGTCAGCTACCTGCAGCTACGGGACACCACGCTGGCGCTGACGGCGCGACTGCGTGAGCACGGGCTCAAGGCCGGCGATGGCGTGGCCATGCTGATGGGCACCACCCCGCAGACCCCGGCCCTGCAGCTCGCCCTGCACCTGCTCGGCTGCCGGACGATGTGGATCGCCCCCTACGAGCCGCAGCGCACCCAGGTGGAGTTCTTCGAGTTCGCGCGGTCGAACGTGCTGGTCTATTCGCCCCGCCGGGCCGAGCTGGCCGCCGAGCTGGCCGGCCGCGACCCGGGGCTGCGGGTGCTGCGGATGGGGGGCGACGGCCTCGGCCCTGACCTGCTGGCCGATCTGCCGATGCCGCCGCCCTTGTTCGACCCGGCGCTGGCCGGGGACGAGCCGCAGTCGCTGTTCTACAGCGGCGGAACGACCGGCCGGTCCAAGCTCGTCCAGCACGGTCAGCGGTTCTACGACATGATGCTGGCGACCGCCGAGTACTACCTGTCGATCGGCGAGCCGCCGATGCGGTTCCTCACCACGTCCGCGTTCACGCATACCAGCGGCCAGATGCCGGCTTTCCTGACGCTGTTCGGGGGCGGCACCCTGTTCCAGGGCCCGGGCTTCGACCCGGCCGGATTCCTGGCTACGATCGGGCGGGAGCGGATCAGCAGCGCGTTCCTCACCCCGGCGCTGCTGTACATGGTGCTGGACGACCCGGCGCTGTCTCAGGCCGACACCAGCAGCCTGCGCTACCTCAACGTGGGCGGTGCGGCCGCGGCGCCGGCCAGGCTGACCCAGGCGATCAAGGCGCTGGGGCCGGTGATCCGGATCGTGTACGGGTCCAGCGAGGTGCCACTGATCACTGATTACCCGTTCCTGGATCATGACCCGGACTACCCGGAGCGGCTGAGCTCGTGCGGGCTTCCCTTCCTGGACACCGAGCTGGAGGTCCGCGACGACGACGGCGCCGTCCTGCCGGCGGGGGAGACGGGCGAACTGTGGGTGGGCGGCCCGCTGCTGATGTCGGGGTACTGGCAGCGGCCCGACCTGTCCGCGGAGACCCTGGTGGACGGCTGGCTGCGCACCGGCGACGTCGGCTACCTGGACGAGGACGGCTATCTGTTCCTGGTAGACCGGGTCAGCGACATGATCGTGACGCATCCCGCGGCCACCAACGTGTACGCACGCCCGGTCGAAGACGTGCTGGCCAGTCACCCCGGGGTCAGGGCGGCCGCGGTGATCGGCGTGCCCGACGAAACCTACAGCGAGAAGATACGCGCCTACGTGGTGCGCGGTCCCGGCACCAGCGTCACCTTCGACGAGCTGCGGGCCCTGGTGATGGCTGAGCTCAATGAGGCGTACGCCCCGCACGAGGTGGAGTTCATCGACGATCTGCCGATGACCGCGCTGTTCAAAGTGGACAAGAAGGAACTACGGCGGCGCGCGGCAGAAGGGCCCTGAGGAGTCCTGCCCTGGAGCAGGCCTGACGACCCACGCCAACCGGCCCGGAACGGCAGTGGACCCCCCGTAGTTCCTGGCGCGAACGGCGGGGGGTCCAGCTTGCGAGCCGCCGGGATCTGGCTGAGCCAGCAGCCGGCGGGGGCATATGACTATGCCTCGTCCTTGACCGGGATCGTCACGTCGGCACCTCCTCCAGATCCGCAGCTCACCTCGCAACCATCCGCGCGTGGCGACGAGGTGGCGGCCCGCCAGGCACATGGACTCTCGTCCGCCCAGACCGCTACGAGTAAGATTGGAGGCAATTGTGGAAGACGTCAAGGTCTAACCGGAAATGCGTCTTTCACGTAGTATTCCGCACATGTCGTTGCTGCTCAGCCGTCGATACTTTATAGACGTCACAGGCACGCCGAGAGCCCTTGATCACAGGACGCATCATTGGATCTTGTTTTGGCTACGCAGGGATACTTCGGACATCTCCCCACCTTCAATCCCGCCGCTGGCGCACGGTCACGATGAGGTGGGCCAGGCATGACCGGAGCGGGTGACGATGGGCCGGCCGTGATCCCCGGCCAGCCAGGGGTTGCCGAGACTACGCCGCCGGCATCAAGGCTGAGCACGGCGAGCCTGCATCCCTCGCTGGAGGACCCGGCGCTGGCCTCGATGAACTTCCTCAACGAGGTGGGCAGCCGCTACCCCGACGCCGTGTCGTTCGCCTCCGGCAGGCCCGCTGAAGAGTTCTTCGACGTCAAATTGATCCACCAATACCTCGACCGGTTTTGCGAATACCTGGAAAACGTTCTCGGGTACAGCGAGACCCTCGTCGGCCAGACCCTCTTTCAGTACGGCCGGACCAAGGGAATAGTGCACGAGCTGATTGCCCGCAACCTGGAAATCGATGAGGGAATCGCTATCCCGGCCGAATCGGTGGTCGTCACCGTGGGTTGCCAGGAGGCCATGTTCATCGTTTTGCGCGCGCTGCGCAGGGACGAGCGGGACGTCTTGCTCGCGGTGTCCCCGACCTATGTGGGGCTCACCGGTGCCGCCCGGCTGGTGGACATGCCGGTGTGGCCGGTGCACAGCGGCGAGACCGGGGTCGACGTGGCTGACCTGGCCGCGGCGGCCCAGCGGGCGCGAGCGGCGGGCCTGCGGCCCAGGGCCTGCTACGTGATGCCGGACTTCTCGAACCCGACCGGGGCCAGCCTGAGCCTGGACACCAGGCGCCGGCTGCTCGATATGGCCGCGCAGGAGGGGCTCCTGCTGCTGGAGGACAACCCGTACGGCCTGTTCCACGACGGCGCCCACACCCCCACGCTCAAGGCTCTCGACACCCGGCGCCAGGTGGTGTACCTCGGCTCGTTCGCCAAGACGGGTTTCCCTGGGGCCAGGGTCGGATATGTGGTGGCCGACCAGGAGGTGACCGACGCCACCGGTGCCGTGAGCTTCCTGGCCGACCAGCTTTCCAAGATCAAGAGCATGGTGACGGTGAACACGTCCGCGGTCGCCCAGGCCGTGGTGGGCGGCAAACTGCTCGAGCACGACTGCTGCCTGGTCGCGGGCAACCGCCGCGAGACCGCCATCTACCTGCGGAACATGCGCCAGGTGCTGGACGGCCTGGCGCGCAGATTCCCGCCGGGGGAGCCCAGCCGGGCCGCCCAGGTGAGCTGGAACGCCCCGGCCGGCGGATTTTTCGTCGTGGTCACGGTGCCGTTCGAGGCCGATGACGAACTGCTGGAGCACTCCGCCCGCCGGCACGGCGTGCTGTGGACGCCGATGAGCCACTTCTACGGCGAGGGTGGCGGGCAGCGCCAGGTCCGGCTGGCCTGCAGCCAGCTCACCGCCCAGGAGATCGAGACCGGGCTCGACCGGTTCGCCGCCCTGGTCGCCGAGCAATGCGGCTAGCCGAGGTTGCGGGCGGAACCGGGCGCCGCTAAAACCGGGTGCGGGCTGGCCGGCCTGGCCGCGATGATGAGACATGGCGTGGACGATCAGCGAGGATCTTGACGAGTTCACCGCGGCCGCCGGCCCGTTCCTGGGGGACCGCCCGGTCCAGAACACCGTTGCCCTGACCATCGCGGCGACGCTGCGCACCATCGGGCTCGATTACTTCGGCGAGCAGCCCCCGATGTTCGGCTGGTGGCGGCCACCCGGCGGCCAGGTGGCCGCGGCGTGCCTGCAAACTCCGCCGTACCCGCTGCTGCTCACCAGCGGCCCGCCCAGGGCCTTCGACGAACTGGCGGCCATGCTCGCCGGCGCGGGGCGCACCCTGCCCGGGCTGAACGCGGGCGAGACCGCCGCGCACGGCTTCGCCGCTCAGTGGCAGCGGCTGACCGGCGCGGGCGCGACCGTCTACCAGCGTCACCGCCTGTACCGGCTGGCCGGCCTGGTCCCGCCGCATCCGGTCCCCGACGGCCACGCCAGGCTGGCCTGCCCGGCCGACCGCAGCCTGGTGATCGAGTGGTTCGCCGCCTTCGGCGAGGAAGCCGAGAGCCTGGGGGAGCGGGGCACCGAGCACGCGGCCCGGATGGCCGACGAGCGCATCGAAGAAGGCCGCCTGACCTTGTGGGAGGCAGATGGTGAGGCTGTGTCGATGGCCGGCGTCAACCGGCAGGTGGCGGGCGCGGTGCGGGTCGGCCCGGTCTACACGCCCCCGCAACTGCGCCGCCACGGCTACGGCGGGGCCGTGACCGCTGCGGTCAGCCAAGCCGCACTCCACGCCGGTGTAGCCGAAGTGCTCCTGTTCACCGACCTGGCCAACCCGACCAGCAACGGCGTCTACCTGCGCCTCGGCTACCTCCCAGTCGAGGACCGCGTGCTTCTCACCTTCGGCTAGCCAGGCCCGCGGGCCTGGACCCAGGAAGGATCCAGGTCGTCCACTGACGGGCAGCCGGCCAGGGCCAGGGTGGTGCGCAGCTCGGTGTGCAGGATCTCGACGGCGCGCCTGACCCCGGCCTGCCCGGCCACGCCGAGGCCGTAGCCGAGCGCCCGCCCGGTCAGGCAGGCCCGCGCCCCCAGCGCGAGCGCCTTGACGATGTCGGCGCCGCGGCGGATGCCGCCGTCCAGGTACACCTCGGCCTGGCCGGCCACGGCGTCGGCCACCGGCGGCAGCGCCCTGATCGCGGCGGGGGCCCCGTCGAGCTGGCGGCCGCCGTGATTGGACACCGAGACTGCGTCGGCGCCGAGCCGGACGGCCCGGCGGGCGTCGTCCGGGTGCAGGATGCCCTTGACCACCAGCGGCCCGGCCCAGTGCTCACGGAACCAGCCAAGGTCGTCCCAGGTGACAGCCGGGTCGAACTGCCTGTTGGTGTTCGCGCTCAAGGAGGCGGCGCCGGCACCAGGGCCACCAGGGTCGCCAGGCAGGTTCCCCCAGCCGAGCCTGGGGTTGCGCATAAAACCGCGGGACCAGCGCGGGTGGGTCACCCCACCGGCCAGCGCACGCAGCGTGACCCTGGGCGGGATGCTGAAGCCGTTGCGCCGGTCGCGGCCGCGGTTTCCCGCCCGCGGCACATCCAGGGTCAGCATGAGCACCCCCACCCCGGCGGCCTCGACCCGCCGCAGCATCTCCTTTACCAGCCCGCGGTCGCGCCAGATGTACATCTGGAACCACAGCGGTCCCCGGGCCACGGCGGCCACCTCGCTGAGCGTGCACGAGGCCATGGCGGAGACCACGGACACCGAGCCAGCCTCGTGCAGCGCGCGGGCCAGCGCGATCTCGGCGCCTGGGTGGATCAATCCGGTCAGCCCCATGGGCGCGCCGATCAGCGGAAGCGCCACCGGCTCGCCGAGCACGGTGGTGGCGGTCCGCACGTCGGAGACGTCGACCAGGACCCGCGGGCGCAGCACGGTGGCGCGCAGTTCGGCCACGTTGCGGGCGGCGGTCAGCTCGTCCTCGGCGGCGCCCTCCATGAAGTCGAAGACGACCCGGGGCAGGGCGCGGCGGGCGGCGGCGCGCAGCTCGCCGATCGAGCCGGCCCGGGCGGCCCGGCCCTGGTCGGACAGCCGGGCCCTGGCCCGCGCCGGCAGCTCCCGCAGATCGGTCCTGAGCTGGCAGGCCAGCAGTTCGCCGAAGTCGTTCACGCTGGCCAGTATGCCGCCCTGCCGCGCCAGGGCCGCCGCTAGCCGGCCACCCGCAGCGCCCGGGAGGCGAGGCCGATAGCGCCTTACCCGGCCGGGCCCGAGGACGCGGACGTCCCGCTGGCCGTGGCGCCTGCCCCGCTGCCCGGGCCGCTCGCCGCCCCGTCGCCGGGCGTGGCGGTGCCGGCGGAGGCCACCGCCCGGGGGGCGATGGCCACGTCGTCGGGCCGGTGCTCGGGGGTGGGCCGTCCCGCGAGCCGGTAGACCGCGTCGCCGTCCACCGTTTCCTGCTCCAGCAGCAGCTCGACGATCTTGCCGAGCTCGGCCCGGTGCGAGCTGATCAGGTCGACGGCCCTGGCCTCGGCCTCCCGCACCAGCCTGGCCACCTCCCGGTCGATGGTGGCCTGGGTTTCCTCGGCGAACGGCCTGCTGGACAGGCCAGACCCGCCGCCGGACAGGAACACCGAGCCGCCTTCGGGGTAGCCGACGGGGCCGAGGGCCGGAGACAGCCCGAACTCGCGCACCATCTTGGTGGCCAGGTCGGTGGCGCCGGCCAGGTCGTTGCTGGCCCCGGTCGAGCCCTGACCGAGCTCGACCAGTTCGGCGGCCCGGCCGCCCAGCCGCACCGCCAGCGAGTCGGTCAGGTAGTCCTCGCCATACAGGTGCCGTTCCACCAGCGGGAGCTGCTCGGTCACCCCCAGCGCCTGGCCGGCCGGCAGGATCGTCACCTTGGCCACCGGGTCGGCGTGATCGGACAGCACCGCGACCAGGGCGTGCCCGGCCTCGTGCACGGCCACCGAGTGCTTCTCCTCGGGCAGCAGCACGTTGGACCCCTCGCGGCGGCCCAGCAGGATGCGGTCCCTGGCGTCGGAGAAGTCCTCGGCGGTCAGCACGTCGCGGTTGCCGCGGACCGCGAAGATGGCCGCCTCGTTGGCCAGGTTGGCCAGGTCCGCGCCGGAGAAGCCCGGGGTGCCGCGGGCCACCACGGTCAGGTCCACGTCCGGGGCCAGCTTCTTGTCCCGGCAGTGCACGACCAGGATGGCGGCCCGCTCGGCCAGCGTCGGCAGCGGGATGGTGACCTGCCGGTCGAACCGGCCCGGGCGCAGCAGCGCGGGGTCGAGCACCTCGGGCCGGTTGGTGGCGGCCAGCACCACCACGCCCTGCGTCACGTCGAACCCGTCCATCTCGGCCAGCAACTGGTTCAGCGTCTGCTCGCGCTCGTCGTTCGACACCGCGGCGCCCGAGCCGGAGCGGCGCTGGCCGATGGCGTCGATCTCGTCCATGAAGATGATGGCCGGCGCGCGCTTGCGCGCCTCGCCGAACAGGTCCCTGACCCGGGCCGCGCCGACCCCCACGAACATCTCCACAAAGCTGGAACCGGTGACCGAGAAGAACGGCACCGAGGCCTCGCCGGCCACCGCCCGCGCCAGCAGCGTCTTGCCTGTCCCGGGCGGCCCGACCATGAGCACGCCGCGCGGAGCCATCGCGCCGGCCTTCGCGTAGCGGTCCGGGTTGCGCAGGAAGTCGACCACCTCACCAATTTCCGCCTTGGCTCCCTCGTACCCCGCCACGTCGGAGAACTTGGTCTTCGGCCTTTCCTCGTCGAAGACCTTGGCCTTGGACCGGCCCGTGCCCAGGATGCCCTGGAGCTGCCCGGTCGCGCCTCGCGACAGCCGCCGGAACAGCCAGTAGAACAGCACCAGCGGCAGCACCAGCACGATCAGCCAGGACAGCAGTTCGTTGCCGAAGCCGGCGCTCGGCGAGGCCGCGGTGATCTGCACACCGTCGGCGGCGAGCTGCGAAGTGAGCTGCGGCGTGGGCTGGCCGGGGATGACCGTGGTGTACGAGCTGCCGTTCTTGAACGTGCCGTTGGCCGACGTGTTGCCGGTGTTCGACCCGAACGTCACCGTCTTGATGTTGTGCGCCTTCGCCTTGGTGACGAACTGTGAGTAGGTCAGCTGCGCCGGCGACGTGAAGTGGGTGGCCGGGAAGAACAGGTACAGCAGCAGGATCACGCCGATGGCGATGGGCCACAGCCAGTGCCGCCAGGCAGGCGGCGGCGGCGGCGCGGCCGGCGTGGGCCGGTCACCTGGCGGCGGAGGAAGCGACCTCTTGCTCATGAGCCATTCTTACCCGTGCGCCCGGGTGCGTTGTCACTAGGCCCTCGCCGGTCAGCCGCCCTCGACCGGCCCGGTGAGCGTGACCCCGTCCAGTTCGGTGACGTAGCGCGGGCCGAACGCCGTCGACGGGGTGTGCGTGCCCGGCGCGACCGAGTCCAGCCTGGTGATCACCCGCAGCACCGAATCCGCCGTCAGGTCGTAGGCGTTGGGCGTGGTCAGCGCCGCGTGCACGGTCTGCTCGCCCGCGGTCGCCCGGCCCCACACCTCCGCGCGCGTCCTGGCCCGGCGCTGCTCGCTGGGCCCGGCCGCGCGTCCGGCCGCGGCCTGGGCCAGCCGCGCCGCCGGGCCAAACCGGAGCAGCCGGTCCAGCCCCAGCGCCCGGTTGGCGCGCATGACCGCGGGCGGCACCGCCGTGTACGTGGTGATGTCGCGGATGCCGGTGGAGTAGTAGGCGGTGCTGACGTCGCCCCACGGCACCGACGTGACGGTGCGCGGGCCGCTGGGAAAGCCCGCCTTGACGGTCCGCCAGCCCAGCGGCACCGTCTTGATCACCCCGTCGATGCGGGCCTGCCCACCCTGCCGCATCCCCTCGACCGCGGTCTTGGCCGTGCCCGGGCTTGGCCCGCCACCGGCCAGGAAGGCCAGATCCAGCCGGCTCGCACCGGGCAGGGCCTCGGCCAGCAGGGCGGCCACGCAGTCGGTCGGCACCACGTCGAAGCCGGCGCCGGGAAGCAGCACGCAGCCGGCCGCCTTGGCCCGGTCGTGCAGGCCGTGCAGCTCCTCGAAGACCTCGATCTCGCCGGTGATGTCCGCGTAGTGCACCCCGGCGTTCACACAGGCCCGCGCCATCGGCCCGGCGGTGGCCGAGAACGGCCCCGCGCAGTGCGCCACCGCCGTCATGCCTTCCAGCCCGCGCCGGATGCCATCGGGATCGGCGAGCCCGAACACCCGGTGGTCCAGGCCGAGCTCGCCGGCCAGCGCGCTGACCTTGGGCGCCGAGCGCCCGGCCAGCACGGGCCGCTCACCCCTGGCCACGGCCAGCCGGGCGATCAGCGTGCCGGTGTAACCGTTCGCGCCGTACAGCAGCCACGTCACAGCTCTGCCCTCCGGTTGCCTCGGGTCGATGACATGTAGATTTAGGAAACGTCGCTCCGGTGAAAAGGAGCCTATTCTAATGCGGTGTCTTGTTTTCGGTCCAGGAGGGCAGCGAGTATATGTGTGACGACCATGGGGTGACCAGGCGGCGTTTCCTGCAAGGCGCGGGCGCCGTCACCGCGGGTGGGATCCTATTGCCGTCCGCGAAATTGCCCAGGCGGCTGCCGCTCCGCTCGGGTGCGCGCCCCATGGCGCCCGACGGAAACGCCGCCTATTCCATGGCCATGCATATCCACTCGTCGTTCAGCGAGCAGAACGGCTCGATGGACGGTCACCTCTACCAGGCGACGCAGAACGCCGTCGACGTGTGCTGGTGGACCGACCACGACGGCAGGCTCGACGCTTTCGGCTACCGCGACACCGTCCATTTCACCAGCCTCACCGCAGAGACAGGCGGCGCCGGGCAGGGCAAAGCCTGGGACTGGCAGCAGCGCAAGAGCGGCCCGCTGGCCGGTTCCGGCTCGGGTGGCGGTATCGTCACCAACCCGTGCTCGCCTAACGACCCGGTCACCGGCGGCAGCCTGAGCCTGTCCGCGCAGAGCACCGGCACCGCCGCGGCCTCCTTCGGCTACTACGCCAACGCCGCGTCCGCGGCGTACAACTACCGCGACAACCTCACCGGCCAGTCGCTCAGCATCGACGTGCTGCTCGGCTCCGGCTGGGCGGACGGCTACCTGGAACTGCTGATCGGCACCTCCCACCACCAGGCGTCGGGCGGCCGGCCCGCGGGCAACTACGGCCTGTCCTACCGGTTCGTCCCGTCCGGCCAAGGCAGCAGCACCGCGAACGGCAATCAGGGAGTCATCACGATTCCGGTGATGCCTGGCACACCCGGCGACTGGACCACGATAACCATCACCCCGTCAAACGATATCGCGGGCCTGTGGCCCGACCTCGATTACCGTGACTTCGCGCTCTGGGAACTGACCCTTTCCGCGGTCAGCACCGGCGACGCCGTCTCCGGCTATTTCGACTACCTCAACTTTGGCCGCACCAATACGGGCGGTGAATTGTTCTCCCAGCAGCAATCCATGATGCAGGTGCTGGCCGCGAAATACCCGGCCGTCACGCAATTGCAGGGCCTGGAATGCTCCTGGGACCTGCCGCACTGCAACTGGTTCGGGCCAGATATAGCCGTGCCCACCTACAAGGGTGTCGCCCAGACGCCCAACGGCTACCGGAAGTACCTGGAAAACACCGTGCTGCCCGGCATCCACGCCGCCGGGGGCCTGTTCAGCTACAACCACCCGTTCGGCACCGCGAGCCGGGCGCTGCTGCCCGCCGCCAAGCAGGCCGCCCTGCTCCAGTCGGCCGCCACCAGCCTGCTGCCGACTGCCGTTTTCGGCGCGGACCTGCTGGAGGTCGGATATGTGCAGCGGGCCGGCTGCGACGTGGGCACCCACCTGGGCCTGTGGGATGTGTTCTCCCGCAACGCGATCTTCCTCACCGGCAACGGCACCAGCGACGACCACGTCGGCACCGGCTGGAAGACCATCACCAACAACTGGGTCACCTCGGCCTGGGCGGCCAGCACGAGCATGGCCGACCTGATGGCCGCCATGGCCGCGGGCCAGCTCTGGTGCGGCTCGCTGTCCGGGTTCGGCACCTCCGCCGCCAGCCTGAACCTGACCGTGGACGGCACCTGCCCGATGGGCTCGGTCAGCCTGTCCACGCTGACCTCACGCCAGCTCACCGTGCAGGCCACCGGCCTGCCCAAGGACGGCTCACTGCAGGTCCTGCAGGGCGCGGTGGACTACGCCGGCACCGCCGACCCCACCCCGGACACCGAGGTCATCGCCACCTACACCCCCAAGCGGCTCGCCTCGGGGCAGGTCACAATGCCCGTAGACACCAGCGCCGAGAGCTTCGTCCGCACGGTGGTGCTCAACGCCAAGGGCGTGATCGTCGGGGCCTCAAACCCAGTGTGGATGCTGCGGAACACCCCGCCGAACGGAATCCCGGCCCCGCGGCAGGCGTAACTTAACCTGCATGACTGACCTGACCCAGCAGCGTGAGATCGGCCTCCCCGGCGGCCGCACGCTGAACGTCCTGCTGGCCGGCCAGCAGGACGGGCTGCCGCTGGTGCTGCACCACGGCACGCCCGGCGGGCTGGCCGCCTGGCCGGCCACCTGCGAGGCCGCGAAGATCCGGGGGCTGCGCCTGATCATGCCGGCCAGGCCGGGCTACGCGGGCTCGACGCCCCAGCCGGGCCGGCGCGTCGCCGACGTGGCCGCGGACGTGGCCGCGCTGCTGGACGCGCTGGGCTGCGACGCGTTCGTCACGATCGGCTGGTCGGGCGGCGGCCCGCACGCGCTGGCCTGCTCGGCGGTGCTGCGCGGCCGCTGCCTGGCCACCGCCACCATCGCCGGTGTGGCCCCGTACCAGGCGCCCGGCCTGGACTGGCTGGCCGGCATGGGCCCGGAGAACGTCAAGGAGTTCGGCGCGGCGGCCGACGGCGAGGCCAGCCTGACCGCCTTTCTGGACAGCGAGGCGGCGGGCCTGCAAACCGTGCAGGGGGCCCAGCTCGTCGCCGAACTCGGCGGGCTGCTGTCCGGCCCGGACAAGGCCGCGCTCACCGGCGAGTTCGCCGACTACCTGGCCGCCTCGATGCGGTCGGCCTGCAGCGCGGGCATCGCGGGCTGGCGCGACGACGACCTCGCCTTCGTGGCCGACTGGGGGTTCCCGCTCGACGGGGTCGGCCCCGTCGCCGTCTGGCAGGGCGGCGAGGACCGGATGGTCCCGCCGGCGCACGGCCAGTGGCTGGCCAGGCACCTGCCCGGCGCCCGGGCCCGGCTGCGGCGCGGCGAGGGGCACCTGACGTTCACGGCCTCGGGCATCGGGCCGGTACTCGACGACCTGATCGACCTGGCCGGCCTCTAACCGACCCGGTCGGCCGCGATCGATGGATAACATCGGACACGGGCAGACGGCCATCGCTTCTGTCCGCTTTCATACATGTCATCAAGGGAGATCAGCCGTGTCCGCCAGCCAGATCCGCATCACCCTCGCAGGCCGCGAGCATGTGGTTGAGGCGGGCACTACGGCAGAGAAAAGCATTGACCTTATTGACGGGCTCGGCCAAGACGGTCCGGCGGAGGGGCCGGCCGTCGCCGGGGGGCCAGTCATCGCGGCCAGGGTCAACGGTGAGCTGAAGGATCTCGCCCATGGGCTGGCCGAGGGTGACGTGGTCGAGCCGGTGGCCGCGGCCAGCCCGGACGGCCGGGCGATCACCCGCCACTCCACCGCGCACGTGCTCGCCCAGGCGGTGCAGGAACTGTTCCCCGACGCGAGGCTGGGTATCGGTCCGCCAGTCGAGAACGGCTTCTACTACGACTTCGACGTGGCGCAGCCGTTCAGTCCGAATGATCTCAAAAACATCGAACAGCGGATGCGGCAGATCATCAAGCAGGGCCAGCGGTTCTCCCGCCGGGTGGTCAGCGGCGACCAGGCCAGGGCCGAGCTGGCCACCGAGCCGTACAAGCTGGAGCTGATCGGGCTGAAGAGCGGGCCCAGCGACGAGGAGTCGGTCGAGGTGGGCGGGCACGAGCTGACCATCTACGACAACCTCGACCGGCGCAGCGGCGAGGTGCGCTGGAAGGATCTGTGCCGCGGCCCGCACGTGCCCACCACCAAGGACATTCCCGCGTTCAAGCTGATGCGCAGCAGCGGCGCATACTGGCGCGGCAGCGAGAAGAATCCGCAGCTCCAGCGGATCTACGGGACCGCGTGGGAGACCAGGCAGGCGCAGGAGGACTACCTGCACCTGCTGGCCGAGGCCGAGCGGCGGGACCACCGCAAGCTGGGCACCGAGCTCGACCTGTTCTCGTTCCCCACCGAGATCGGCAGCGGGCTGGCGGTCTTCCACCCCAAAGGCGGCACCGTCCGCAGGCTCATGGAGGACTACTCGCGCCGGCGGCACGAGGAGGCGGGCTATGAGTTCGTGAACAGCCCGCACATCACCAAGTCCGAGCTGTTCGAGACCTCCGGTCACCTGGGCTGGTTCAAGGAGGGCATGTTCCCGCCCATGCAGTTCGAGGGCGCGGACTACTACCTCAAGCCGATGAACTGCCCGTTCCACATCCTGATCTTCCGGTCTCGTGGCCGCTCCTACCGCGAGCTGCCGCTGCGGATGTTCGAGTTCGGCACCGTGTACCGGTACGAGAAGTCGGGCGTGGTGCACGGCCTGACCCGGGTGCGCGGTCTGACCATGGACGACTCGCACATCTTCTGCACCCGCGAGCAGGTGGGCGCCGAGCTGAAGAGCCTGCTGAAGTTCGTGCTCGACCTGCTGCGCGACTACGGCCTGTCCGACTTCTACCTGGAGCTGTCGACCAGGGACGACGCCAAAGAGAAGTTCGTCGGCAGCGACGAGGACTGGGCGCACGCCACGGCCATGCTGGCCGAGGCGGCGGCCGATTCCGGCCTGGAACTGGTGGACGACCCGGGCGGCGCCGCTTTCTACGGGCCCAAGATCTCGGTGCAGGCCAGGGACGCGATCGGGCGCACCTGGCAGCTATCCACCATCCAGCTCGACTACAACGAGCCCAAGCGGTTCGGGCTGGAGTACCAGGCGGCCGACGGCACCCGGCAGGAACCGATCATGATCCACCGGGCCCTGTTCGGGTCGATCGAGCGGTTCTTCGGCATCCTGGTCGAGCACTACGCCGGCGCGTTCCCACCCTGGCTGGCGCCGGTGCAGGTGACCGGCATCCCGATCGCCGACACGCACGTGCCCTACCTGGAAGGCGTCGCGGCCAAGCTGCGCGAGCGCGGCATCAGGGTCGAGGTGGACACCAGCGACGACCGGATGCAGAAGAAGATCCGGACCGCGCAGCGGCAGAAGGTGCCCTACATGCTGCTCGCCGGGGACGACGACGTGGCCGCCGGGGCCGTGTCGTTCCGGTTCAGGGACGGGACCCAGCGCAACGGCGTGCCGGTGGACGAAGCGGTGGCCGAGATCGCGGACGCCGTGCAGCGTCGTATCCAGGTCTGACCGGGACGAGCGACGGTGGACCACGACACGCTGACCAGATGTTATCTGGACGAGATCGCCCGATCCGGGGTCACCGCGGCCGAGACGGTTGGTGCGCTGCGTGAGCAGCCCTTGCTCGAGTCGCTGCGGCACGGGCAGTATCTGTCTCGCCCGCTGTTCCTCGGCCGCCAAGAGCGGGACACGCTGCACGCCGACGTGGAGAACGTGCGGGTCGCGCTGCTCAGTCTGCCTGACCGGCTCTTCGACGGCGACCTGGCCGCGTTCGCCCGGGCCGTGGGCGCGAGCGAGGGCATGGTCAGCGCCGCGGTGCGTGGCCGCGTCGGCCAGATGAGCGGCCTCACCCGGGCCGACCTGTACCTGGAGGCCTCCGGGTTCAAGCTGCTCGAGCTGAACCTGGGCAGCGTGGTGGCCGGCATCGAGAACGCCGATATCTGCCGCACGCTGCTGCGGCATCCGGTCATCGCGGGGTTCGCGGCAGAGCACCACCTGGGCTTCGCCGACACGATGCGCGCCCAGGTCGAGTCGATCTTCGCCGAGACCGATCTCGCGCCCGGGTCGGCGCCGGTGATCGCGATCGCGTCCGACGCGGACCTCTACCAGCGGGTGAGTGACTTCCTGCATGCGATCGTGCCGCGATGGGCCGAACTCGGCCTGGACTCGATCCCGTGCAAGGTCGGCGAACTGCAGGCGGGACCCGGCGGGCTGTGGGTCAAAGGCCGCCGGGTGGACGCCGTGTTCCGGATGTTCATGCTGGAGAACGTGCCCAGCTCCGGGGCGGCCCCGATCGACCTGGTGCTGGATGCGGCGGCACGCGGTGAGGTCGCCGTGTACACCTCGATCGACGGCGAGCTGTACTCCAGCAAGGTGGCCCTCGCCCTGCTGTCCGACCATCGTCACCGGCCGCTGTTCAGCGCCGCGGAACTGGCCAGCATCGACCGGATCGTGCCGTGGACCAGACTGGTCCGGCCCGGGCCGGACACCCTGGAGGACGGCAGCACCGTCGAGCTGATGGACTACGCGGCCGGGCACGCCAGCGACCTGGTGCTCAAGCCGGCCTTGCTGCACGGTGGCGCGGGAATCGTGCCCGGCTGGGATTCCAGCCTGAGCCAGCGCGCTTGGCAGGACCATCTGGCCGCCGCCTGCGGCCAGCACTACGTGCTGCAGCGCCGGGTCAGGCCGGTGCCCGAATTGATGCCCAGCGCGACCGGCGAGCTGGAGCCGTGGATCGTGACCTGGGGGGCGTTCACCATCATGGGCGAGCACGGCGGCATCTACATCCGCGGTGTGCCGGAGCGGACCGGCCACAGTGTGATCAACTTCACGGCCGGCGCCTCGGTCGGCGCGGGCCTGGCCGTCCAGGCCCAGGCCGCCGGTGCGTAAGCCGCAACGCCTATGCTGCACCCATGCCCACCACCCCGCCAGCAGGCCCTGACGGAGCCGGTGTACCGGACGGTTTCGAGCGGCTGTGGATGCCGCACCGGATGGCCTACATCAAGGGCGGCTCGCAGACGCATGGCTCGGGTTCGGGCGGCGGGGAGGACTGCCCGTTCTGCCGGATCCCCGGGCTGCCTGACGAGGAGGGCTTGGTGGTGGCGCGCGGCGAGCTGACCTTCACCGTGCTCAACCTGTACCCGTACAACGGCGGTCACGTGATGATCTGCCCGTACCGGCACGTGGCCGACTACACCGACCTTACCGAGCCGGAGACGGCCGAGTTCGGCGCGAACACCAAGCGGGCCATCAGGGCGCTGCGCGCGGCCTCCGGTGCGCAGGGCTTCAACGTGGGCATGAACCTGGGTGGGGTGGCCGGCGCCGGGATCGCCGCGCACCTGCACCAGCACGTCGTGCCGCGCTGGGGTGGCGACACCAACTTCATGCCCGTGGTCGGCCGGACCAAGGTGCTGCCCGAGTTGCTGGCCGACACCCGCAAGTTGCTGGCCGACGCCTGGCCGGCCAGCTGACGCCCGGATGACGCGCTCGCAACCGCGCGGGCCCGCGCGGGAGGAGCCGGCCGCCGAACGGCCCAGCACCCCGCGGCAGCGCCGTCGGTTGCGGCTGGCTGTCTGGGTGGTCAGCCTGGGTCAGCTCATGGCGGTGCTCGACACCACGATCGTGAACATCGCGCTGCCCCGCGTGCAGGGCGCGCTCGGCTTCTCGGGCACGTCCCTGGAGTGGGTGGTCAACGCCTATTCGCTGTGCCTGGGCGGCTTGCTGCTGCTGGGCGGCCGGTCCGCGGACATACTCGGCCGCCGGCGTGTCTTCACCGCCGGCATCGCCGTGTTCACCGCCGCCTCGTTGCTCGGCGGCCTGGCGGTCACTCAGTGGTGGCTGCTGGCCGCCAGGGCGGCCCAGGGCACCGGGGCCGCGTTCGCCGTGCCCTCGGGTCTGGCCCTGATCGCCGACACCTTCCCGCAGCAGCGGGAACGCCGCCGGGCCGTGGGCATGTTCACGGCGATCGGAGCCGGCGGGGGAGCATTCGGGATCCTGGTCGGCGGCCTGCTGACGACGTTCGTGAACTGGCGGGCGGTGTTCTTCGTCAACGTGCCGATCGGCGTGGCGATCCTGATCGCCGCGCCACGGGTACTCGGTACCTCGCAGCGGCACCGCAACCGCTTCGACCTGCTGGGGGCGCTGGCCGGCACGGGCGCGGTGACGCTGCTGGTTTACGCGCTGATCGAGGGCGCGACCGATGCCCAGGGCGCCTCACACTGGCGGTCCCCGGTCGTGCTCGTGAGCGCTGCCGTCGCCCTGGCGCTGGCCGCCGGGTTCGTGGCCAGGGAAACCCGCGTTTCCTCGCCGCTGGTGCCGATGGGCCTGTTCGCGCGGCGGGCACGGGCGGGCGCCTACGCGGTCACCACCTGCATCGACTGTGCGATGTTCGGGAACCTGTTCTTCCTGACCCTGTTCCTGCAGCGAGTCTGGAACTACAGCCCGCTGGCCACCGCCGCGGTCTATATCCCGCCGGCCCTCATGCTAACCGCCGGCGGCCCGGTCGCCTCCAGGCTGATCGGCCGGACGGGGGCCAAGCGGCTCCTCCTGATCGGCCTGGCCGTCGCGGCGGCCGGCATGTACGGCATGTCCCGGATGGGCGAGCACGGTTCCTACCTCACCGAGATGCTGCTGCCGACCGTGATCGGCTATGCCGGGGTGAGCTTGACCCGCGTCCCGCTGATAACCACCGCGCTCGACCGGGTCCCCGAGGGCAGCAGCGGCGTGGCGTCAGGGATTTACACCACGGCCCGGCAAGTGGGCGGGGCCACCGGCCTGGCCGTGGTCGGGGCCTTCGCCTGGGCGGTGGTGGCCGGGACCGTCTCGGCGGCACGCCCGGGAGCGGTCTTCGGCGCACCGGGCCTCCCTGCGGCTGTGACCCGGCGGGCCATGGCGGCCGGCGCCGACCGCGGCTTCCTGGCCGCGGCGGTGATCGTGCTGATCGGCCTGGTCATCGCCGCGCTGACGATCCACGGCGAGTCAGCCGAGGCCGAGCCCAGCCGATAGGCAGCAGCCCGCGAACGCGCCCCGGCCGCGATTGATCACCGTCATGTCCGAATCGCATCTGGCCGCCCGTATGTACGTGCCGCCGTAACCGCGAACCACCGTGAACACACCCCACACGGCGTTCCACGGAACCAGGTCGCCGTTGTCGTCGGGGAGCAGCTCAGGCTCGGGCCGTATCCTCCGCTGGATGACGTGGTCGCCGCCCAGCGCGTGGTCGAGTTGATCACGCCACATCCGGGGGCTCGTCGAGGGATGCCAGCCGAGGACCACGCCCTCGCCGCCGTGCAGCATGTTGGGCTTGAGCACCAGCTCGTGCTGATTGGCGATCGCGTAACCGAGCAGGTCGGTCTCGGTGCCGTCGGCCAGCGAGACCGGCCCGGGCCTGACTTCCCGCGTCCACGGCACGATCCGGTCGATGCTGGCCAGCTCGCTGCCGGTGAACAGATGCCGGTTGCGATGCTCGGACAGCATCGCCATCCCGCCCTTGCTGGTGAACAGGTCGGAGTCGAGCGGGGCGAAGATCTTCACCTCGCCGCGGGCCGCCGCGTCCATGATCGGTGCGAACAGCCCGGGCGCCTCAGCGGACTCCAGCAGGTATTCGATCATGAACATTCTCGCCACGATGTCCACGGGCCGGCCGTCCAGCCACACCCGGCCGTTGCGCACCTGGAGCTGCCCGAGGTGACAGGCGTGCGCGTCGAGCCCCAGCTCCCGCCAGCGGCGTGCGAGCAGTCCCATGTAAGGGCCCAGCTTGCGCTCATAGCTGCTGGGCCAGTCGGTCACCGCGACCACAGGGCACGAGCCAGGCTCGTACCCGCTCTCCGTGAGCAGGTCGTGGACCTGCTCACGCATGGTGTCGATGTAGCCGAGGCCATGCGCCCTGGCGAAGTCCATCAGCACTGGGTGCTTCAGCAGGGCCCGGCACATGTCGGCGTTTTCCATGCCACCGAGCGCGCTGCCGAGGTTCAGCTCCATCAGCTGGAAGCCGGACTCATCCCGGTACAGGTCCGCCCTGGCCTGGCGGCTCGTCGGGGACGTCCGGTCCCGCATGAGCTCCGTGACGTAGATGTCACCGGCTCCCACCGCGCGGGCGAACGCCGCGAAGTCGCCGTCGTACAACCGGTCAGGGAGGCTGACGAGGGCCGCGCGCACCGTCTCCACATCGCGATAGAGCTGGTCGCGCTCTGGTTCGGCGAGGAACATCGGGCGGCACAGGTACTTGCGGCCAGGCGGCTGGAATGCGTTGAGTAGTTCGGTGCCGGGCAGATCCCCGAGCAGTTCGGCCGCCCCAAGGTTACGGCGGCTGAGCTCGGCCAGGTACAGGTCGGTCAGTTCGGCCCCGGTCACGCCTGCTGCCCGCCAGAATCCTCGGTGGCAAGATCCCGCAGCGCCCGCCGTAGCACCTTGCCCTGGGGGTTCCTCGGCAGCTCAGGGACCACCTCCAGCCGGTCGGGCCAGTACAGCTCGGTCATCTGCTGCTCGGCCAGGAACCGCGTCAGCTCTGGCAGGCTCGGCGCGGCGCCCTGGGCCACGACGACCGCGCACACGCGGTCTGCCTCCGGGGCGACCGGATCGGGGTATCCGACCAGGATCACCTCGTTGATCGCGGGGTGGCTTTCCAGCACAGTCTCGACCTCGAGCGCCGGGACCTTGAGCGCGCTGGAGCGGACGATCAGATCGGTGCGGCGGCCCGTGATCCGGATGCCACCCCGGCCGTCGGCGCGGGCCATGTCACCGGTGTCGAACCAGCCATCGGCGTCCAGGCATTCGGTGTACGCGTCGCGCTGACCCACGTACCCCAGGCACTGGGAAGCGCCCCGGGTGAGCAGCCGGCCCACCCGCTCACCCGGCCCCGCGTCGATGCGGACCTCGGTCCAGTCCACCGCGGAGCCATCGCTGTGAGCCGCCCAGTCCACCGGGTCGCCGGCCCGGGTGATCGTGATCGCGCCACATTCGGTCATACCGAAATTCGAGTCCAGGCGAAGTCCGAGAACTTCCCTGACCGCTCCCACCAGCCACGGGGGGATAGGAGCCGAGCTGGAATTGAGGTAGCGGAGGCTTGAGATGTCGCGTGGCGTTTCTCGCTGCGCCGCGACGATGCCCTTCATGAACACGGGTGCGGCGAACACCAGCGTCACGGCGTGCGCGGCCACCAGGTCGAGCAGCAGGCCCATGTCCATGGTGTCCTGCATGACACAGGTGGCACCGAGGGCGACCGACATGCAGATGGCGTAGTCCGAGCCCGCCAGGTGAGTGAGGAAATGCGGTATCAGCACCACATCCTGTGCGCTGAGGCCGTAGATATCGGAGAAGGCCCGGCTGGCCGCGAACAGGGTATTGAACGTGTGCGCGACGGCCTTGGGCTGGCCGGTCGTGCCGGAGGTGAAGACCAGCAGGGCGACGTCGTCAGGGTCTGGCCGCGGCAGCCCGGTAACTGGGTGCCGCTCTTCCCACGGAGTGTCCGTGAAGAACTTCCCGAAATCGATGGCGCCGGTGGCGCCCGCGTCACCTACCACGACGCGGTGCGCGAGGGTGCCGGGTGCCACGTCGAGCAGCCGCTTGCCGAAGTCGGTGCCCGCGTACTCGCTGGCCACGATGCACACCTTCGCGCCGCTGGTGCGCAGTACATGGCCCAGTTCCCGGTCACCCATCGCGGGCAGAAGCGGGGCTATGACGGCGCCGATCCTGGCACACGCCAGGTAGAGCGGGGTCAGCATCCACCAGTTCGGCAGGTGGGCGACCACCACGTCACGCTTGCCCACCCCCAGTTCGATCAGCGCCCCGGCGAACCTCTCGGTCAGCCCGCCAAGTTCGGTGTAGGAGAGGGTGCGCGAGGGCTCTCCCTGCTGGTAGCTGATGAGCGCGGTCGCCTGTGGTCTTTCCCTGACGTGACCGGCCAGGTCATCGGCAAAGGTCTCGTGGCGCCACCAGCCCCGCCGGTAGTACTCGGCCGCGCGTGACGGGTCGACGGGTACCAGGCTGTCCCACATGCCGAAGTCCTCCACAGCCAGAAGTATGCGGATCGAAGGTCACAATCGTACGATTCGGGGAGAAAAGGTTTTATAACCGGACGGTGGTGAGTGGCCCCGGGGACGACTGCCCGTAATGTGGCATGAACCCGACGCAGGAGGCTGGAGTGCAGTTACGGTCCGGGTCGCCGCTGCGGGGGCACCGCGACTTCAACAAGCTCTGGTTCGGGCAGGCGGTTTCCTCGGTCGGCAGCCAGGTCACGCTGCTGGCCATGCCGCTGACCGCGGTGCTGTACCTGCACGCCGACGCCGGCCAGGTGGGGGTGCTGACCGCCGCCGGGCTGGCCGCCTACTGCGGGCCCAGCCTGCTGTTCGGGGTGATGGCCGACCGGGTCAGGCGCCGCACGCTGATGATCGCCGCGGACATCGGCCGGACCGTGGTCATCGCGCTCATCCCGGTACTGGCCTGGCTGCACTCGCTCAACATGCCGCTGATGTACGCGGTCGAACTCGTCCAGGGCGGGCTCACCGTCATCTTCGAGGTGGCCTACCGCGCCTACCTGCCCGACCTGGTCGGCACCGAGGGGCTGCTGTCCGGCAACAGCCGGCTGCAGGGGACCGCCTCGGTGGCGCAGGTGGGCGGGCCCGGGCTCAGCGGTGTCCTGGTGAGCCTGCTCGGGGCGCCGTTCGCGCTGCTGGCGGACGCCGGCTCGTTCGTGGTCTCGTGGGCGTCGCTGCTGACCATCAGGGCGCGCGAGCCCGCGCCCCGGCGGGAGCACCGGCCCGGCGAGAGCGGTGGTGGCGGGGCGCAGACCGGCCTGCGCGGCGTGTTCGCCGAGATGCGGTTCGGCCTGCGGTTCATCTGGCGGCACCCGGTGCTGCGCGCGGTGGCGGGCTCGGCGGGCAGCTTCAACTTCTTCTCCCAGCTCCAGCTCACCTTGTACGTGATCTACGCGGCGCGCGTGAAGCACATGTCACCGGGGGAGATCGGGCTCATCCTGGTCGGCTTCGGCATCGGCGGGGTGGTGTCCTCGGCCACCGCCGGACGCGTGCTGCGCTGGCTGGGCTACGGGCCGTCGCTGGTGGCCGGGTACGGCGTGGCGGCAGTGGCCATCTTCTGCATCCCGCTCGTGCCCGGGCCCGCGCTGCGGGCCACCTCGATCTTCCTGGTCGTGTACTTCGTGGCGGGGTACGCGATCGTCGGCACGAACATCGCGATGGCCATCATGCGCCAGGTCGCCTCGCCGCCCTCCCTGCAGGGACGGGTGAACGCGAGCTTCCGGTTCGCCATCGGTGCGCTGATGCCGGTGTCGGCGCTGCTGGCGGGCCTGCTGGGCGAAACGCTTGGGTTGCGGCCCACGCTGTTCGTCTGCGGGGCGGGCATGCCCATCTCGGTGATCTGGGTCGCGCTGTCACCCACCCGGAAGGTCAAGGCGGTCGAGGAGCTAGCCCCCGACGAGGCAGCATCCGATGCTCAGGCCGCTGCCGGCCTTGGTCACCGCCAGGCCTGAGTCCGCGGTGAAGGCGCGGGCCAGCATCCCGCCGTAGCCGTCGGGGAACGTGAACACCCCCCAGGTGACCACCCATCCGGTCAGCCCGCCGTCCTCGCCCGGGCACAGTTCGGGCTGCGGCCTGACCCGCCGCTGCAGCACGTAGGGGCGGCCCATCGCGCCGGTCATCTGGTCTCGCCAGGTCCGCGGGCTGGTGCTGGGGTCCCAGCCGGCCACCACGCCCATGCCGCCGTGCAGCAGGGCCGGCTTGAGCAGCAGATCGTCCTGATGCTCGATGGCGTAGCCGAACAGGTCCACGATGCGGCCGTCCTCCAGCGTGACCGGGCCGGGGCGGACCGTGCGGGTCCACGGCAGGACGCGGTCGAAGGCGGCGAGCTGCTCCGGGCTGAACAGGTGCCGGTTGGCGTGGTCGGACAGCATGGCCAGCGGGATCTTGCTGCCGTACAGTTCGGCGTCCAGCGGGGTGAACATGGCCACCTGGCCGCGGCGGGTCGCGTCGATCAGCGGCTCGATCAGGGCCGGCCCGTCCGGTTCGAGCAGGTGCTCGGTCAGGAAGATACGGAAGATGATGTCCACCGGCCGCCCGCGCAGCCTGACCCGCCCGTTGCTCACGGTGAGCTGGCCGACGTGGCAGGCGTGCGCGTCGAGCCCGCGCCGCCGCCAGCGCCTGGTGATCTCGTGCAGGAACGTCCTGATCCGCAGGTAGTGGGCGGGCCAGTCCACCACCGCGACCATGGGGCCGCGGTCGCGCTCGAACCCGGTCTCGTCGAAGATCATCCCGACGTGCTGGCCGAACGTGTCCACGTAGCGCAGCCCCTGCTCGCGGGCGAACTCGCGCAGTACCGGGTGCCTGAGCATGGCACGGCAGATCTCGCCGTTCTCGATGCCGTCCACGCCGCTGCCCATGTTGAACTCGAGCAGCCGCAGGCCCGTCTGGTCCGTGTACATGTCGGCCCGGGCGAGCTGGGTCACGCTGGCCCCGCGGGTGCCGAGCACGGCCGCGACCTGCCGGTCGGCCAGCCCCGCGGCCCGGCCGAACGCGGCCAGGTCGCCCCCGAATAGCCGGTCCGGCAGGCTGACCAGGGCCGCCCTGACGTGCTGCAGGTCGGCGTTCACCCGCTGGCTTTCCGCCTGGCCGAGGAACAGCGGCCGCGACAGGCTGCGGCCGCTGAGCGCCTCGGCCACCAGGCCGGTGCGGGGCAGCACCGAGAGCAGGTCGCTCCTGGTCAGGCCGCGGCGGCCCACTTCGGCGAGATATCCGGCGGTCAGGGCGTCCCGTCCGGCCAGCGTGCGGCGTCCGGCCAGCGTGCAGCGACCGGTCATGTCCCGCCGACCAGGCAGCAGCCGATCACCAGGCCGCTGCCGGTCCGTGTCACCTGCACGCCGCCGCCGGCCGGGAAGGCGCGGGCGAACACGCCGCCGTACCCGGCCGGGAACGTGAACACCCCCCAGTTGGCGATCCAGCCGGTCAGCTCGCCGTCCTCGCCCGGGCACATCTCCGGGGTGGGCTCGACCCGCCGCTGCAGGACGTAAGGCCCGCCCATGGCCTTGGTGAGCTGCTCGCGCCACCGCCCGGCGGTGGTGGCTGGGTCCCAGCCGGGCAAAATTCCGATGCCCCCGTGCAGCAGGGTGGGTTTCAGCACGAGGTCGCCGGCGTTCTTGACGGCGTAGTCGAGCAGGTCGGCGGTGCGGCCGTCGGCCAGGGTGACCGGGCCGGGGCGGACCATCCTGGTCCACGGCAGGACGCGGTCGAAGGCGTCCAGCTGCTCCGGGCTGAACAGGTGCCGGTTGGCGTGGTCGGACAGCATGGCCAGCGGGGCCTTGCTGCCGTACAGTTCGGCGTCCAGCGGGGTGAACATGGCCACCTCACCGCGGGCCGCCGCGTCCAGCACGGGGTTCATCAGGGCCGGGCCGTCCGGTTCGAGCAGGTGCTCGATCAGGAAGAGCCGGAAGATGATGTCCACCGGCCTGCCGCGCAGCCACACCCGGCCGTCGTGGGTCTTGAGCTGGCCGAGGTGGCAGGCGTGCGCGTCAAGCCCGCGGCGCCGCCAGCGCTGGGCGATGCGGTGCAGGAAGCCGCCGATGACGGCGTAGTGGCTGGGCCAGTCCACCACCGCGACGTACGGGCAGGAGCCCAGGCCGAAACCGGTCTCCGCGAAGATCAGGCTGACCAGTTCGGCCATCGTGTCGGGGCAGTGCAGCCGGTGTGCGCGGGCGAACTCGCGCAGTAACGGGTACCGCAGCATCGCGCGGCAGATCTCCGCGTTGTCGATCCCGGCGACCCCGCTGCCCATGTTGTACTCCAGCACGCGCAGGCCGCCGGGCTGTGCGTACAGGTCGGCCCTGGCCAGATTCGTGACGCGGCCGGGGCCCAGGCTGGTGCGCACCACCGCGGACGCCTGGCCGCCGGTCATGCCGCCCGCCCGGGCGAACGCGGCAAGATCGCCGCCGAACAGTCGGCCGGGCAGGCTGACCAACCCCGTCCTGATGTGCTGCAGGTCGGCGTTCAGCCGCTGGCTTTCCGCCTGGCCGAGGAACAGTGGCCTGGTCAGAAAGCGCTTCTGGTACTTGCTAGCCAGCATGCCGGTGGTGGGCATGTGCCCGAGGAAGTCACGGCCCGAAGCTCCCTGCCGCGCCACCTCGTCCAGGTACTGGGCGGTCAGCGCGTTCCGGTCGGCCAGCGTGTAGCGACCGGTCATGCCTGGGTTTCCAGGCAGCAGCCGACGCGGGCGCCGGCGCTCACGTTGAGCACCGCCAGCCCGGACTCGACTGTGCCTGCCCTGGTGATGATGCCGCCGTAGCCGCTGGCCGCGGTGTAAAGACCCCAGGCGACGATCCAGCTCTGCGGCGCGCCGCCCGGGCCGGGGAACAGGTCGGGCACCGGGCGGATGCGCCGCTGGAGCACGTACGGGGCCCCGGCCGCGGCGGTGAGCTGCTCGCGCCACAGCGCCGCGCCGGTGTCGCGGTGCCAGCCCGGCAGTACCTGCTGTCCGCCCCACCGCAGGGTGGGCTTGAGCACCAGGTCGTCCTGCTGGTCGATGGCGTAGTCGAGCAGGTCGGCCGTGCGGCCGTCCTCCAGCGTGACCGGCCCGGGGACCACCATCCGGGTCCACGGCACGATCCGGTCGATGCTGCCGCGTTCGGCGGGGGTGAACAGGTGCCGGTTGTGCTCGTCGGACAGCATCGCGATCGCGGCCTTGCTGCCGTACAGCTCGGTGTCCAGCGGCGTGAACATCGCCACCTCGCCGCGGCCGGCCGCGGCGAGCACCGGATCCATCAGCTCGGCAGCACCCGGCTCGAGCAGATAGTCGAGCAGGAACATGCGGGCGACGATGTCGACCGCCCGGCCGGCCAGCCAGACCCGTCCGCCACTGGCCTTCAGCTCACCAATGTGGCAGGCGTGCGCGTCGAGCCCATATGCGCGCCAGCGCTGGGCAAGCTGGTGCATGTAGGGGCCCAGCCGGCTTTGGTAGCTGCTGGGCCAGTCCGCCACCGCCACGACCGGGCCGTCGCCGGCCGCGAACCCGGTCCCGGCCAGCATGTTCGCTACCTGGTCGCGCTGGGTGTCGTGGTAGCCGAGCCCGTATTCCGCGGCGAAACCGGCCAGTAGCGGATGCCGCAGCATGGCCCGGCACACATCGGCGATCTCCATACCGCCGAGCGCGCTGCCCATGTTGAACTCCATGAGCTTGAACCCGGTCGCGTCCTCGTACAGGTCGGCCCGGGCCTGTGGGCTCACCGGGTTGCCGCGGCTGGCCGACAGCGCCTCGATCTGGTAATCGGTGGCGCCGGCGTCACGCGCGAAGGCCGCGTAGTCGCCGTCGTACAGCCGCTCGGGCAGGCTGACCAGCAGCCCCCGCACCGTCTCGGTGTCGGCGTGGAGCCGGTCCCGCTCGGCGGCGTCGATGAACACCGGCCGGGACAGGTACGGCATCCCCGGGTAGAACAAGTTGAGCAGGACGTCATCGGATTCGGCGACGCCGCCGGTGAGCTCGTCGGGGCTGGCCCCGCTCTTGCGGACCTGGTCGAGGTAGAGCGCGGTGAGAGCGGCCCGGTTCATCTGCTGGCTCATTCGAGGCCCTGGCGCAGCGCCGTGCGGAGCACCTTGCCCTGCTGGTTCCTGGGCAGTTCGCTGACGATCTCCATTCGGTCCGGCCAGTCTCGCCAGGACACCTGCTGTCCGTCGAGGTAGCTGGTCAGGTCGGACAGCGTGGGCGGCGCGCCTTCCGGCACCACGACGGCGCAGGCCAGATCGGCGCCGTTCCCGGCCGGATCGGCGTAGCCGATGATCACCACGTCCTTGACCATCGGGTGCGCGACCAGCAATGCCTCGACCTCGAGGGTGGGCAGCATCAGCCCGTTGCTGCGGATGATCAGATCTCCCCGGCGGCCGGTGATTTTGATGCCGCCGCGGCCGTCGCCGCGGGCGGTGTCGCCGGTGTCGAAGAACCCGTCGGCGTCCAGGCAGGCTTCGAACGCCTCCGCATGCTTGAGGTAGCCCAGGCACAGCGACGCGCCGCGGACCAGCAACCGCCCGAGCCGCTCGCCCGGCGGGGTGTCGATGCGGACCTCCATCCAGTCCACCGCGGAGCCGTCGCTCTGCCCGGCCCACCCCTCCGGGTCGTCCTCGCGGGTCAGCGTGATCGCGCCGATCTCGGTCATGCCGAAGTTCGAGTCGAGCCTGACCTTGAGCACCTCGCGGGCCTGCGCCACCAGCGGCGGCGGCACCGGTGCGGATCCGGTGTTCAGGCAGCGCAGTGAGGACAGGTCGCGCGGGTGGCCGCGCTGTGCCTCGACCATGGCGATGATGTACATGGGCGCACCGAACATCAGCGTGATCCGGTGCTCGGCCACCAGGTCGAGCAGCAGATCCATGCCCGTGGTGTCCTGCATCACCACCGTGCCGCCGATGGCCACCGGCATCCAGACGGCGTAGCACGACCCGGCCAGGTGGGTCAGGTAGTGCGGAATGATGACCGGGTCGCCGGGGCCGAGCCGGTAGACATCGGAGAACGCCCTGCCCGCCGCCCACATCGTGTTGAAGCTGTGCACGACGCCCTTCGGGCGTCCCGTGGTGCCCGAGGTGAACACGATGTGCGCCGGGTCGTCGGCCTGCGGCACCGGGAACTGGCTGGGTGGATGTGTCTGCTCCCACGGGGTGCGCACGAAGAACCCGGTGAAGTCCACCGCCCCGGTGGCCGCCGCGTCGCCGACCACGATGCGGTGCCTGAGGCTGGCGGGCGCCACCTCTTTCAGCCGGGCCCCGTAGTTCACCCCCAGGAAGTGACCGGCCACGATGGCGGCCTTGGCCTGCGTGGTCTCCAGCACATAGCGCAGGTCGCGGCCGCCGAACGGCGGGACCACGGTGGCGACCACCGCGCGGATTCTGCCGCAGGCCAGGTACAGGGGGGTGAGCATCCACCAGTTCGGCAGGTGCACCACGACCACGTCGCCCCGGCCCAGCCCGAGTTCGGTCAGGGCGGCCGCGAACCGGTCGACGGTGTGGGTTAATTCGGTGTAAGTCAGCGTCCTGGCGTACCTGCCGTCCTCGTAAGCGATGACGGCTGGCTGGTCCGGCCGCTCCCGCACGGACCTGGCCAGGTCGTCGAGGAACGTCTCGCGCCGCCACCAGCCCCGCTCGTAGAACCCGGCCGCCCGCTCCGCCCGCACCGGCCGCAAGGTGTCCCACATGTCCATATGCCCTCCTAGTTCGGCAGGGAACCGGCGGGCTCGCCAGACCCCAGACCGAAGACACCGAGCTGGCCCAGGATGGAGTCGATCTCCTGGCGGTAGATGCGGTGCACGCGCATTCGCAGTGGCTTGGCCCGGCCCGGGTAGCTGTACTTGAACCGGCTGAACACCGTGCCGGGCTTGAAGTCAGCGATGCTGACCTGGTCGCGCGGGGTTGTGGCCTCCACTTGCTTGGGCCGTCCCGACAACTTGGAGTTGCGGACCAGCACTACATGGTGCTCGGTGAGCACCATGTAGTAGTACTTCCTGAAGAAAACCACCCAATCGGACAGCAGCGCCCACCACATGCTGGGGCCACTCTCCACCCGGGCGCCGACCAGAATTCGCTCCGACGGGCCGATCGCGGCCACCACCAGCGGCACGGCCCGCTCGGCTGTCTTGTTCTTTCCCTTTTGATACAGGCCGGGCTTGCTCCCTGGCACCGGAACCGGCTGCGACATCAGTCATCCCATCCGCCGGGAACACCCCCGGCTTGGACCCGCCGGGCGGGCGGGAGGCGGCACCTGCCGCCGGCAGAAGAAGATCAGCATAGCGTCGCGCGGGCCGCGGGCAAGAGGGCCCGCGGCCAATACAGGTCGGCGCCTCGGCAGAGACCCCGCGGCCCGCGCTCGCCGTGCTTTCGGGCCGGCTGGAAGTCAGCCGGTACGCGAGTCCTTCGCCACCTTCTCGGCCAGCTGCGCGGGCAGCGCCTCGTGCCGCAGGTAGGTCCGGCTGAACGAGCCGGTACCGTGCGACAGCGACCGCAGGTCGATGGCGTACCTGGTGATCTCGAGCTCAGGAACCTCGGCCTTGACCAGGGTCCGGCCGGCCCCGACCGGCTCGGTTCCGATCACCCGCCCGCGCCTGGACGGGAAGTCGGACATGATCGCGCCGACGTAGTCGTCGGCGACCAGCACCGACACCTCGTCCACCGGTTCGAGCAGCACGCCCTTGGCCTTCTCCACGGCGTCCCGCAGCGCGGCCCGGCCGGCCTTCTGGAACGCCATGTCGGAGGAGTCCACCGAGTGCGCCTTGCCGTCGAACAGGGTCACCCGGAGGTCCACCATGGGGTAACCGGCGATCACACCCTGCTCCATCTGCGACTTGAGGCCCTTTTCCACCGACGGGATGAACTGCCGCGGGACCACGCCACCGACGATCTTGTCGACGAACACGAAGCCGCTTCCGGACGGCAGCGGCTCGACCTCGATGTGCGCGATGCCGTACTCGCCGTGGCCACCGCTCTGCTTGACGTTGCGGCCAAGCCCGGCGGCCTTGGCGGCCACGGTCTCACGCAGCGGCACCCGTAGCTCCACCGTCTCCACCGCGACCCCGTGCCGGTGACCCAGCCGGTCCAGCATCAGGTCGGAGTGCGCCTCACCCATGCACCACAGCACGAGCTGGCGGGTCTCGGCGTTCATCTCCATGCGCAGCGTGGGATCCTCGGCCACCAGCCTGCCCAGGGCCTGGGACATCTTGTCCTCGTCGGCCTTGGACTTGGCGGTGATCGCCACCGGCAGCAGCGGCTCGGGCATCGACCACGGCTCCATCAGCATGGGCTTGGCCGGGTCGGACAGCGTGTCGCCGGTCTCCGCGGTGCTGAGCTTGGCCACGGCGCAGATGTCACCGGCCGAGCAGGCCGAGATTGGCCGCTGCTGCTTGCCCAGCGGGGAGGTCAGCGCGCCGATGCGCTCGTCGGTGTCGTGATCGGCGTGGCCGCGCTCGGCCATGCCGTGCCCGGACACGTGCACGGTGGCGTCCGGACGCAGCGCGCCGGAGAACACCCGGACCAGGCTGACCCGGCCCACATAGGGGTCTGACGTGGTCTTGACCACCTCGGCCAGCAGCGGGCCCTTCGGGTCGCAGGACAGGCCGCTGACCGGCTTGCCGTCGAGTGTGGTGACCGCGGGCAGCGGGTGCTCGCTGGGTGCGGGGAACGCCTGGGTCATCACCTCGAGCAGTTCCACCAGGCCGATCCCGCGGCCGGTCGCGGTGGCCAGCACGGGGTAGAAGCTGCCGAGCGCCACCGCCTTCTCCAGGTCTTCGATGAGCACCTTGGGGTCGATCTCCTCACCGGACAGGTACCTGTCCATGAGGCTCTCGTCCTCGCTCTCCTGGATGATCCCCTCGATGAGCTCGCCGCGCAGCTCCTCCATCCGGTCGGTGTCGGCCGCGTCGGGGTCGCGCTCGGTGCGCTCGGCGCCCGAGTAGTCATAGAGGCGCTGGGAGAGCAGCCCGATCAGGCCCCGGGGCGCGCCGTCGTCCCCGGTCACCGGGAGGTAGAGCGGCGCCACCGAGTCGCCGAACGCGGCGCGGCAGGCGGCCAGCGCCTCGTCGAAGTCGCCGCGCTGGTGGTCGATCTTGGTGATCACCACGGCGCGGGGCATGCCGACGCTGGCGCACTCCTCCCAGAGCATCTTGGTGAGGCCGTCCACGCTGTCGGCGGCGGAGACCGCGAACAGCGCGGCGTCCGCGGCCCGCAGGCCGGCCCGCAGGTCACCGGTGAAGTCGGCGTAGCCCGGCGTGTCCAGCAGGTTGACCTTCACCCCCGCGTGCGTCAGCGGGGCCAGGGACAGGTTGACCGAACGCTGCTGCCTGACCTCCACCTCGTCGTAGTCGCTGACCGTGCTGCCGTCCTCGACCCGGCCGGTTCGCCCGATGGTCCCCGTGTAGGCGAGCAGCGCCTCCACCAGAGTCGTCTTCCCCGCTCCCGAATGGCCGACCAGCGCCACGTTCCGCACGCTGCCTGGGCTTGCCTGGCCGGCCGCTTGTGGGCTGCCCGCGGCTCCTGCGCCCGTCTTATCCGCCACTGGCGTCGCCTCCTGTTAAGTTTCGTCAAACTTTCTGCACAACCACTTTTTACCTGTCAGCCGCCCGCCACAACCCTTTGGCCCGAATCACCGGGCGGGCCGGCCCGTCGTGGCTGGCCCTGGCCGGGGCGCAGGCGATACGCCAGTAGTATCGGACGGCCATGCTGAACGCGATCCGACCCGCGCTCGACCGGGTGCTGACCCCGGCCGGCCGGGCGCTGGCGCGCACACCGGTGACGCCGAACGTGGTGACCGTGATCGGCACGCTCGGCATGTCGGCGGGCGCGCTCAGCCTGTTCCCGATCGGTGAGCTGTTCGCCGGCACCTTGGTGTGCACGTTCTTCGTGCTGGGCGACATGCTGGACGGGGCGCTGGCCCGGGTCAAGGGCACCAGCGGCCCGTGGGGTGCGTTCCTCGACTCGACACTCGACCGGATCGCGGACGCGTCGGTGTTCGGCGGGCTGACCCTGTGGTTCATGCTTGGCGGCCACAGCAGGCTGCTGGCCGGGGTCGCGTTGTTCTGCCTGGTCTCGGGCGCGCTGGTGTCATACGCGAAGGCACGCGCCGAGGGCCTCGGCTATCGTTGCGACGTCGGGATCGCTGAACGTTCCGAGCGGCTGCTCATCGGTTTGGTGGCGGCCGGCCTGGCCGGGCTTGGCGTCCCGTACGTGCTCGCCATCGGGCTGTGGGCACTCGCCGGGCTGAGCGCCGTGACATTCGGCCAGCGGGTGATCGCGGTCCGCCGGGCGATCATGGCGGGAGAAGGCTCTGCCGCCCGGGACAGGGACAGGGAGAGATAATGCCGACGCCCAACGAGCGCCAGTGGGGGCCAGCCCAATGGGGGCCAGCCCAGTGGGGGGCAGCACTGACTGGCCTGGCCTACGGCCTCGGCTGGAAGCTGGTGTGCCGGGCGCCGGAGTCGTGGGCCCGCGGCGCGTTCATGTTCGCCGCCGACGTCGCCTGGCGGCGGCAGGGGCCACGGGTACAGGTGCTGGAAGGGAACTTGCGCCGGGTCGTCCCGCAGGCCGACGGCAAGCAGTTGCGGGCGCTGTCCCGCGAGGGCATGCGCTCCTATGCGAGGTACTGGCTGGAGGTGTTCCGGCTGCCGGTGATCAGCCAGGAACGGATCCTGGCCGACATGCGCTGCACGGGCGAGGAGCAGACGGCGCTGGAGTACCTGGCGGCCGGGCGCGGGGTGATCTTCGCGCTGCCGCACATGGGTAACTGGGAGCACGCGGGCGCCTGGATCGTGGCCCGCGGCGTGGACCGGTTCACCACGGTGGCCGAGCGGCTCAAGCCGGAGTCGGTCTTCGACAAGTTCGTCGCCTTCCGGGAGAGCCTGGGCATGGAGGTGCTGCCCGCGACGGGCGGCGCCAGCCGGTTCGGCGTGCTGGCGCAGCGGCTGCGGGCGGGCCGCCTGGTCTGCCTGCTCGCCGACCGCGATGTCACCGGGGCCGGCATCGAGGTGGACTTCTTCGGCGAGAAGGCCAGGATGATGGGCGGGTCCGCGGCTCTGGCCGTGCAGACCGGCGCGGCCCTGATGCCTGTCACACTGTGGTATGAGGGCGAGTGCTGGGGGGCCCACATATACCCGGAAATCCCGGTGCCCGCCGAGGCGACGAGGCAGGAACAGATAGCGGCGATGACACAGGGGCTAGCCACCATCTTCGAGGCGGCGATCACAGAGCACCCCGAGGACTGGCACATGCTGCAGCGGGTGTTCACCGGTGACCTCGACCCGGCCAGGCTCGCCGCTGCGGCCGCCCGCGAGGGCAGTGGATGAGAGTCGGCCTGGTCTGCCCGTACACCTGGAATGTGCCGGGTGGTGTGCAGTCACACATCAGGGATCTCGCCGAGGCACTCATCGACCTCGGCCACCACGTCTCGGTCATCTCGCCGGCCGACGACGACGTCCCGCTGCCCGGCTACCTCGTCTCGGCCGGCCGGGCCGTGCCGGTGCCGTACAACGGCTCGGTGGCCAGGCTCTCGTTCGGGTTCGTGTCGGCGAGCCGGGTGCGCCGGTGGGTCAGGGACGGCGACTTCGACGTGCTGCACGTGCACGAGCCGTCGGCCCCGAGCCTGTCCCTGCTGGCCTGCTGGGTGGCGACCGGGCCGATCGTGGCCACCTTCCATACGGCCAATCCCAGGTCCCGCATCATGCACGCGGCCGAGCCGATGCTGCAGTCGGCACTGGAGAAGATCGGTGCCAGGATCGCCGTCTCCGAGGCGGCCCGCACCACGCTGGTCGAGCATCTCGGCGGTGACGCCGTGCTCATCCCGAACGGCGTGACCGTCCGCAGGTATGCCAAGGCCGACCCGCTGCCCGGCTGGCCGGGCAGCGGCGGGGCGATCGGCTTCCTCGGCCGGTTCGACGAGCCGCGCAAGGGCCTGCCGGTGCTGCTGCGCGCGTTCTCCGAAATGGCGGCGCAGCGGCCCGGCCTGCGGCTGCTCATCGCCGGCCGCGGCGACGCCGATGAGGCGCTCGAGCGGGTGGACGCCGGCGTGCGCGACCGGGTGGTGCTGCTCGGCATGGTGAGCGAGGAGGACAAGGCGCGCGTCCTGCACTCGGTCGACGTGTTCTGCGCACCCAACACCGGCGGTGAGAGCTTCGGGATCGTGCTGGCCGAGGCCATGGCCGCCGGAGCGCCGATCGTGGCCAGCGGCCTGGAGGCCTTCCGCCGGGTGCTGCGGGGAGGCCAGGCGGGCGAGCTGTTCGCGGTGGAAGACTCCGCCGGGCTGGCCGCCGCCGCGAGCCGGCTGCTCGACGACCCGCAGCGGCGGGCGCGGCTGTCGGCGGCCGCCTCGGATGCGGTGCGCGCCTACGACTGGCCGGTGGTGGCGCGGGCTGTGATCCAGGTGTACGAGGCGGTGGTCTCGGGCGCCAGCCAGGTCGGGGTGGCCGCGGTCGCCACCCGCGGCCGGTGATGCGCTGTGTTCGACATCTTCCTGGCCGTCGCGATCGCGGTGCTGATCGGCGTCTACGTGTCCTGGCGGGCGGGCAGGCTCGACCGGCTGCACGCCAGGACCGAGGGGGCCAGAGCCGCGCTGGACGCCGCGTTGCTGCGGCGTAACTGCGTCGCCGCCGAGCTGGGCTCGTCCGGGCTGCTCGACCCGGCTACCAGCGTCCTGCTGGCCGGGGCGGCGCACGACGCCAGGGCCGGAACCCGGCAGCGGGAGCAGGCGGAGAGCGACCTGTCCCGCGCGCTGCGGGCCGCCTTCGGCCAGCCCGACTTCCGGGCCTCGCTCAGCGGGGCCGGGGGAGCGGCCGAGTTGCTGACCGAGCTCGAGGCCGCGGCCCATCAGGTCTTCCTGGCCAGAAAGTTCTACAACGACGCAGTGGCCGCCACGAACTCGGCCAGGCGCCGCGCCCTGGCCCGCGTGCTGCACCTGGCCGGCCGCGCGCCGGCCCCTGAGTTCTTCGAGATCGACGATTCGCTGGTGGCGGGCGCCTCGGATGACGGCGCCGGCATGCCGCGCCTGACCGGATTACGGTCAGGCGCGGGCTAGCCAGTTGAGCTAGTACTGCTGAGTTAGCTCAGGGTTATGGTGAGGACCGACGTGGAACCCTTGATGTAGAGCATGCCCTTGGCGCCCTTGGCGCCGGTCAGGCAGATGCCGGCCTTCTGGCTGGCCTTGAGGGTGCCGAGCGACTTCTTCTTGCCGCTGACCTTTTCCTGAATGACCTGGGACTTCTTGGTCTTGTTCGTGATGCTGAACGAGAAGTTGGTGCCCGAGCACGTGCCCTTGGTCGGTGCCGCGGTCAGCTTGGTGGGAGACCATTTCGCGGGTGTGCCCTGAATGTTGGTGTTCGGCTTCGCCTTTGCCGCCACCGCGGCACTCATGTGCGCCGCGGCCGGGGCCGCCTGCGCCGCCGAGGCCGGCGCGATGAACCCGGCCAGGGCCGCCACGCCGAGGGCACCGACCGCTGCCGTGCGAACGAGATGACTCTTGATCGAAACCAATTTCGTCTCCTCCGTCGTGAAACGCCGTGCACCGCCGGCAGGACGGCTTTCGCTTGACCCCCCGAGCGAGCACATCCCCGGATGTCCGGGGATGCCCACATTGCCAAAGGGGCAGGCCCGCTGGCAAGGGCCCACATTCCGGTCGGCGGCCGCAACTACCATGGAGGGGCAGCCACGAGTGATCAAGTGAGGTTCAACAGTGTCCCTGTCCACATCCGACCAGAGTCTCCCCAACGACGATCGTCACGGCGCCGTGCCGGCCAGCACGGCACAGACCGGGACAGCACGGGTCAAGCGGGGCATGGCTGAGATGCTCAAGGGCGGCGTGATCATGGACGTGGTCACCCCGGAACAGGCCAAGATCGCCGAGGACGCCGGCGCGGTCGCCGTGATGGCGCTGGAGCGGGTGCCCGCCGACATCCGCGCCCAGGGCGGCGTGGCCCGGATGAGTGACCCCGACATGATCGAGCAGATCATCGGGGCGGTGTCCATCCCGGTCATGGCCAAATGCCGGATCGGCCACTTCGTCGAGGCACAGGTGCTGCAGGCGATCGGGGTCGACTACATCGACGAGTCCGAGGTGCTCACCCCGGCCGACGAGGCCTTCCACGTGGACAAGTGGAAGTTCACCGTGCCGTTCGTGTGCGGCGCCACCAACCTGGGTGAGGCGCTGCGCCGCATCGCCGAGGGCGCCGCGATGATCAGGTCCAAGGGCGAGGCCGGCACCGGCAACGTCGTCGAGGCGACCAGGCACATGCGCCAGATCCGGGCCGAGATGCGCAGGCTGGCCGCGCTGTCCGCCGACGAGCTCTACACGGCGGCCAAGGAACTGCAGGCGCCCTACGAACTGGTGGCCGAGGTGGCGAGCGCCGGCCGGCTGCCGGTCGTGCTGTTCACCGCGGGCGGGCTCGCCACGCCGGCCGACGCCGCCATGATGATGCAGCTCGGGGCCGAGGGCGTGTTCGTCGGATCGGGCATCTTCAAGTCCGGCGACCCGGCCAGCCGGGCCGCGGCCATCGTCAAGGCCACCACGTTCTACCAGGACCCGGACGTGATCGCCAAGGTTTCCCGCGGGCTGGGGGAGCCGATGGTGGGCATCAACCTGGACACGCTGCCACCCGAGCAGCACTACGCAAGCCGGGGCTGGTGACGCGGCAGGCGGATCCGGCGGCGCCGGTTATCGGCGTGCTCGCGCTGCAGGGGGACGTGGCCGAGCACGTCCGGGCCCTGACCTCGCTGGGCGCGAGCACGCTGGCCGTGCGCACCCCGGATCAGCTCGGCCAGGTCGACGGCCTGGTCATCCCCGGCGGCGAGTCCACCACCATGTGGCGGCTGGCGACGGCCTTCGACCTGATGGAGCCGCTGCGCAAGCGGATCGAGGCCGGTCTGCCCGCCTTCGGCTCCTGCGCGGGAATGATCATGCTCGCGGACCGGCTGGCTGATGGGGTGGCCGGTCAGGAGACAGCCGGCGGCATAGATATGACGGTCCGCCGCAATGCCTTCGGTCGCCAGGTGGACTCGTTCGAGCGCGACGTCGAACTGCACGGGATCACCGGCCCGCCGCTGCACGCGGTGTTCATACGGGCGCCGTGGGTGGAGGCGACGGGTCCCGATGTCGAGGTGCTCGGCACCGATCCAGGGACCGATAGGATCGTCGCGGTCCGTCAGGGCCATCTGCTGGCCACTGCGTTTCACCCCGAGCTGACACCGGACCGGCGGCTGCATCAGCTCTTTGTCGACATTGTGAGAGAGCAGGGTTAGTCATGAGCGGTCACTCCAAGTGGGCGACCACCAAGCACAAGAAGGCGGCGGTCGACGCCAGGCGCGGAAAGCTCTTCGCCAAGCTGATCAAGAACGTCGAGGTGGCGGCGCGCAGCGGCGGCGGTGATCCGGCCGGCAACCCCACCCTGTTCGACGCCATCCAGAAGGCGAAGAAGAACTCGGTGCCGAACGAGAACATCGACCGGGCCGTCCGCCGCGGGGGCGGCCTGGAAAGTGGCGGCGCCGCCTACGAGTCGATCACCTACGAGGGCTACGCCCCCGGCGGGGTCGCGGTTCTCATCGAGTGCCTCACCGACAACAGGAACCGTGCGGCCTCCGACGTGCGCACCGCGCTCACCCGCAACGGCGGGTCGATGGCCGACCCCGGGTCGGTCTCGTACCTGTTCCACCGCAAGGGCGTGGTGATCGCCAACAAAGAGGCCAGCAACGACGGCCTGACCGAGGACGACGTGCTGACCGCGGTGCTCGAGGCCGGCGCGGAGGAGGTCAACGACCTCGGTGAGTCGTTCGAGGTGGTCAGCGAGCCCACCGACCTGGTGGCGGTCAGGACCGCGTTGCAGCAGGCCGGGATCGACTACGACTCGGCGGAAGCCGCGTTCCTGCCCACCATGGAGGTGCCGCTCGACGAGGAGCAGGCCCGCCGGCTGTTCCGGCTGATCGAGGCGATCGAGGACTCCGACGACGTGCAGGACGTGTACGCCAACTACTCCGTCTCTGACGAGGTGATGGAGAAGCTCGGCTGACCGCCGTGCGAGAGTCCCAGTGCCCGCGGATCCGGCCGCTCGAGGCCGGGCAGGATGGCGCGGCCATGGCCGATCTGTGGGGCGGCGCCTTTGGGTCGCTGCCCGACGGCGCGGAACCCGCGGCCTGGCTCGAGCAGAACGGCCCGGCGCTGCGCGACCGCAGGTTCCTCGGACTGTTCGACGGGCCGCGACTGGTCGGCATGGCCCGCTACCACGACATGCCGCAGTACTGGCACGGCCGCACCGTTTCCCGCGCACGCGCTGCGGCCGCTCGCGGCGCCGTCCGGGTCCGGCCCGCAAGACGCGGGCCTGCTGCGCCGGGCGGGCCCGCAGGACGCGGGCCTGCTGCGCGAAGTCATGGCCAGCGCGCACGCGGCGGCCAGGGACTGCGGCCCCAGCCTGCGGGACGAGACGTCGCTGAGGTACGGGCTGAGCGAACCGCGGAACTACTTCTACCTGGCCGGTGACGGCGTGCTCGCCTACACCTGGCGGCAGCCCCGCAACCCCAGCCTCCGAATTCAGATGACGTTAATTGGGCTAGTTTTGTAGTTATTTCACAATGGCGGCGGATGGCTCCACCTGCGCCCTGCGGCGGAGTGTTCTGTGGTGATGCTGGGGCGTTTGTTATTTACCGTGGTCAGTGCATAGAGATCTCATGCAATCCCAGCAATACTGGATCTTATGGCTTTCCTCCAATAGGCCGCCTACGCTACGCTACGTCGGGGTTAGTATCCGCTAAGTAATCATTACGGGAGGGACAGCGGGAAATGTTAACTAAAACACGCGTGTTCTCGTCGCTGGGAGCCGCTGTAATGCTGGCCGGATCGCTCGGCGGGGCCTCGACCGCGCTGGCCGCGGCGAACCCAGCTCCGGCCGCCAACGAGATGTCGTTCGAGGGGTACGCGTTTGGCACGGAGGTCAACCTCGCCTCGACCGTGGAATCGGGCCGTTCGGCCCCGTCCTCGCTCGGCTGCACATCGGATACCGGCGTCACTCACACGAACTCGGTGGCCTCGGTCGGCCTCCCCGGGATCCTCTCCTCGGGAACGGTCACCACCAGTACCACGTCGGAGTCCGTCAGCGGCGGGGTGGCCTCGACCAGCACGTCAGAAACCCAGGGCCTCAGTATCCTGGGCGGCCTGGTGGGGGCCACGACGATCAAGTCGGTCAGCACCACCACCCGGGCCTCCCACGCCTACAGCGTCAGCGCGGCCGGGACCCAGTTCCTCAATCTCACGGTCCTGGGCCTGCCCATCGCCAGCAATCCCGCCCCGAACACCAAGCTCACCCTGCCCGGGGTCGGCTATGTGGAGCTGAACCAGCAGAACGGGAAGGTCTTCTCGGGTAGCGCCCACCTGAGGGTCATCGGGATCCACGTGGTCGTGACGCTCTCCACCCCGCTGGCCCCGGTGGGCACGCAGATCATCGTGTCCTCGGCCCAGAGTTCGCTCGGCGGCCCGGTCCACGGCCTGCTGTCCGGGGTCGCCTACGGTGCCAGCGCCAACGTGGCCAACACGGTTCTCGCGGGTCCCGAGTTCCGCGAGACACTGGGCTGCCTCGGCACCCACGGCGCGGTCAGGACGAACACGGGCGTGGCGGTGACCATTCCCGGCATTCTGACCACCGGCACGGTGACCGACAGCGTGGAAGGCACGGACAACGCCAAGGCCGTGTCCGGTGCGGCGAGTTCGACCATCCAGGGCCTGAACCTGCTGGCCGGGCTGGTCACGGCCTCGGCCGTTCAGTCCACGGTCACCGCCGACGGCAGGCCGCCCACGCTGGGCAACGACTCGACCTTCCTTGGCCTGGCTGTGGCCGGGTTCCCTGGCATCACTGACAACGTGCCGGCGAACACCAAGCTGAACCTGGCGGGGCTGGGCACCCTGTGGCTGAACCGCCAGACCGAAACCGCGAGCACGATCACGGTTACGGCGATCCAGCTCGTGGTCAAGGTTCCCAGCAACCCGCTCGGGCTGAGCCCGGGCACCGTGGTCAACGTGGCGCGCGCCTCAGTCGGCGTGCACTAGGTCGGGCCGCTCAACGCGGCGCCGCCGCGGAGCCCAGGCTCCGCGGCGGCACTTTTCACACCCGCTAGCGCCTGACGAGGTAGCCGCCGATGGCGGGTTCGAGCAGGCCGAAGGCGTGTTCGGCCGCGGCGGCCAGCGCCGCCTTGATCTCCTCCCGGCTCTGCCCGGCCTGGCTGCGGCGGCTGGCCTCCGCGGCCAGCACGCGGTGCACCGCGGCGAGCTGAGCGGCCACACACCGGACCAGCACGCTGTCCGCGCCGGTCTCGGCGGCGATCGCGGCGGCCAGCGTCTGCTCCCTCAGTTCCAGGATCTCGCGCACCCGGGCGAGCAGCACGGGGCTGGTGGCCACCATCGCCGCGAACCGCTGGCTGCTGATGCCCAGCGTGGCGTCGCTGCGGGCCAGCGCCGCGGCGTAGTCGCGCCGGACCGCGTCGAGCAGGCTCTCGCCGGGCGAGCGGGTGGCCACCACCGTGGCCAGCCCGTCGATGATCTCCCCGGCCCGGTCGAAGACCAGGTCCTCCTTGTGCGCGAAGTAGTTGGTGACGGTCATCTTGGACACTCCGGCGGCGTCGGCCACCTGGGAGATCGTCACCGCGTCGAAACCCTGGTCGGCAAACATCGCGGTGGCGATGTCCGAGATCGCCAGCCGTGTCTCCTGCTTCCGCCGTTCCCGCAATCCACTGGGCACGCGACCAGGCTAACACGAAAGTTATGTCGAACCTCATAAATACTATTGACATAAAATTAGGTCGGACATAAGTTGATCGGCATGGCAATCGACACGCACCCCCAGCGGCAGGTCAGCGGCTCCGCCCCCACCCCGGGGACCGGGATGGGGCAGGCGCTGAAGCCCCTGCTGATCGACGTGGCCGTCCCGCTCGCGATCTACTGCGCGCTGCGCGACGGGGCCGGCCTGAGCCTGTGGCTGTCCCTGGCGGCCGGCAGTGTCGTCCCGGCGATCCGGTCCATCACCGGGCTGGCCATCGACCGCAGGCTCAACCCGCTGGCCGCGCTCATGCTCGCGGTCAACGTGGCCGGGATCGCGGTGAGCTTCTGGGCCGGCGACCCCCGGCTGCTGATCGCCAAGGACGCGGTGATCAGCAGTGTGATCGGGTTCGCGATGCTGATCTCGGCCGGGGCGGGGCGGCCGCTGATGTCGGCCGGTCTCGAGCCGTTCGTGACCCGTGGCCGCGGTGACCGGATCGCGGCGTGGCACCGGCTGCGGACCGGGTCCGCCCGGTTTCGCCGCCTGGAGTCCCGGTTCACGATGATCTGGGGCCTGGCCCTGCTGGCCGACTGTGCGGTGCGGCTGTGGGGGGCCCTCACGCTGCCGGTGGGCACGATGGCCTGGCTCGGCACGGTCATCCTCCTGGGAGCCATCGGTGTGGCCTCGATGGTGGGCGGCGTCGCGTCCGGTCCCATGATGAAGATGGTCGAAGCCGAGGCGGCCTGACCGGTCAGGCCCGCATTCCGCCGGTCCCGGTCACGAGACGGCGGGACGGTCCTTTTTCGGTAGCTTGCTGACCACGGTGTCGTAAGAGGCGTCGATGGCCTCGAACAGCTCATCGTCGGGAATCGCGCCGTCGGTCCGCAAGGTGTTCCAGCCCGACCGCCCGATGTAGGCCATGGCCGAGACGTCGCCCGGGTAGCGGTGCAGCCACTCGTCCGCCACCTCCCGGGTGGCGCCGCATTTGAGGCCCACCGAGGACACCGGCTCCGCGCCGAGGAAGGCGAAGATCTTGCTTGCCACCTTCACCACGACGTCCCCCTCCCAGGGTTCGTCCTGCCAGGCGCCCGGCTTGGCCAGGCAGTGCCCGAGCAACTTCTCCGGTGTCATGGGGCTCCCTGGTGCGTCCGGATGTTCCCTAGGTGCGATCGTTTCGGCTTCCCATCATGGCCCAGGTGGCCACCGCAGACTTGCGGTTCGGTATCGGTTGCCCTAGAGTAACGGTTGCTGATGAGTAACCAATCAATCAGCGGCCAAACCGCTGAAGACGTGTTCGACGCGCTGGGTGAACCCGTGCGGCGGCGCATTCTCGAGCTGCTGCGGGACGGGCCGACCCCGGTCGGGAAGCTGGCCGATCGGCTGCCGGTAGGGCGGCCGGGGGTGAGCAAGCACCTGCGGGTGCTGACCGAGGCCGGACTGATCACCCGCCACAGCGTGGGGACGAGGAACCTGTACGCGCTCGCGCCCGGCGGCCTGGCCGTGGCGCAACAGTGGCTGGTACAGACCTGGGATGCCGTGCTGGCGGCGTACGCGCACGAGGTCAGCCAGGGCCACGAACTCAGGCAGGCCCACGAACTCAGCCAGGGCCACGAACTCGGGCAGGCCCACGAACTCGGGCAGGCACAGAGGAGACCGCAATGACACCACTGCCACCCATCCACCGCGAGATGCTGGTCGATGCGGAGCCGGAGAAGGCGTTCGAGGTGTTCACCGCGCGCATCGGCGACTGGTGGCCGCTCGCGTCGCACAGCGTGCACGGGGAGCGGGCCACCGTCTCGTTCGAGGACGGCGAACTGGTCGAGCGCTCGCCCGCGGGCGAAACCAGCGTGTGGGCCACGGTGACCCGCTGGGAGCCGCCGGCCGTGCTCGCCCTCAGCTGGTACCCCGGGCACCCCGGCCAGCGGATCACCGAGGTGACGGTGAGTTTCGCCGCTGCGGGGGAGCAGACCCTGGTCACGCTGGAACACAGCGGCTGGGAGGTCTACGCCGACCCCGCGGCCGCCCGCGACGAGTACAGCAACGGCTGGCCCGCGGTGCTGCAGGGGTTCGTCGACGAGGTCAACGGGCCGCCCGAACCTGCCTGGGTCGCGCTGCTGCACACCCCAGGGCCGGCCGCCCCCGACGACGGCGGCCTGTTCGACTCGCCGCTGTTCCGCGAGCACGTCGCCTTCCTGGGCCGGATGCACGAGCGCGGCTACCTGGTGGCGGCCGGCCCGCTCGGCGACGCTGAGGGTGAGGGCATGACGATCCTGCGGATGCCAGGCCGGGACGCGCTCGCCGAGGCGACCAGGCTGGCCACCGAGGACGACCTGAGCGTGGCCCAGGGGTTCTTCACCGTGCGGGTGCGGCCCTGGCAGGTCATGCTGAAGGGCTGACACACCCCCGGGCTAAGTTGGGGGGCATGGTACGGCCGGTGCGGGAGGACGCCCGCGGCATCGTCGCGCCGGAAGCGGGCCTGACCAGCTTCCGGCTGGACAGGTACCCTCCGTCGCCGTCCGTGGCCCGTTTCGTGGACCGTTACTGGGTGGTGACCTGGGACCTGCGCGGCCGCCCCGGGCACACTCAGCAGGTGCTCGCCCACCCGGTCGTCAACGTGGTGTTCATGGCCGGGACCGCGATCGCGCACGGGGTGAAGACCATGATCGACTCCCGCACGCTGAGCGGCGCGGGCCGGGTGCTCGGCGTCATGTTCCGGCCCGGCGGCTTCCGGCCGTTCCTCGGCGGGCCCGCCTCGGCCCTCACGGACCAGGAGATCCCGCTGGCGGAGATCTTCGGCGGGCAGGCGGGTGCGCTGACCGACCGGGTGCACGCGGCGGCAGGCGGCGAGGAGATGGCGGCCGAAGCCGACCGGTTCCTCGCCTCGGTGGTGCCGTCCGCGCCGCAGCCGTCGGAGGCGACCACCGTCATCGCCGAACGGGCCGCGGCCAGCCCGTCGCTGGTCCGGGTGGACACGCTGGCCGCCGAGGCGGGGATCGGGGTCAGGCAGTTGCAGCGCAGGTTCT
>DATAWQ010000030.1:0-63440 GCA_036267135.1 Streptosporangiaceae bacterium
CTGCAACGGCACCGGGGCCCAGACCTGGCAGCCGCAATCAGACGGCGCGCTGCTGAACCCCAGCTCCGGCAAGTGCCTCGACGACACCGGCTACGGCGGATCGGGCACCCAGGCGCAGATCTGGAGCTGCACCGGCAGCGCCAACCAGGAATGGACCCTGCCCACCGGTACGCCCACGGGCAACACGCCGAACTTCGGCCCGAACGTCTACGTGTTCGACACCTCGATGTCGACCACGACGATCCAGAACGACATCAACCAGGTCTACTCAACGCAGCAGTCGAACCAGTTCGGCACCCAGCGTTATGAGCTGATGTTCGAGCCCGGCACCTACAACGTCTCCGTGCCGGTCGGTTTCTACACCGAGGTCGTCGGCCTCGGGCAGAACCCGTCGCAGACGGTGATCACCGGCGGCGGGATCTACGCCAACGCCGCCTGGAACGACGGGAACGCGACGGAGAACTTCTGGCGCGGCGTGGAGAACATCACCATCGACCCGTCGTCCGGCAGCACCGAGTGGGCGGTCTCGCAGGCCGACCCGATGCGCCGGGTGGACATCGACGGCAACCTCGTGCTCGACGACGACACCTCGGGGAACAACACGAGCAACTGGTCGTCCGGTGGCTTCATCGGCGACTCGATCGTCTCCGGACAAGTCAACTCGGGCACCCAGCAGCAGTTCCTGATGCGCAACGACCAGTTGGGCAGCTGGACCGGCTCGAACTGGAACATGGTGTTCGTGGGCAGCACCGGAGTCCCGGCGCAGAGCTTCCCCAGCCCGCCGGACACGACGGTGAACCAGACCCCGACGGTCGACGAGAAGCCCTACCTGTACATCGACTCCGCCGGGAACTGGGACGTGTTCGTGCCGTCGAACCGGGCGAATGCCCGCGGCGTTTCCTGGGCGAACGGGAACACGCCGGGGACCTCGCTGCCGCTGAGCGATTTCTATCTCGCGACGCCCGCCAGCACGGTCGCCCAGATCAACGCGGCGCTGGCGGGCGGCCAGGACCTGCTGTTCACCCCCGGCGTCTACCAGATCAACGGCACCATCGACGTCACCAATCCCGATAGCGTCGTGCTCGGCCTCGGTCTGGCCACGCTGGTGTCGAACAGTGGCAACACAATCCTGAAAACCTCGGACGTCAACGGCATCCGCATCGGCGGACTGATCTTCGACGCGGGCACGGCGAACAGTCCGGTCCTCGTCCAGATCGGCCCGTCCGGCTCCAGCGCCAGCCACGCCTCCGACCCGACCGTCCTGTCCGACGTCTTCGCCCGCATCGGCGGCGCCACCGCCGGTTCGGCCACGCAGACGTTGCAGGTCAACAGCGACAACGTCGTCGGCGACGACCTGTGGCTGTGGCGGGCGGACCACGGCAACCCCGGCACCGTCGGCTGGACGACCAACACCGCCGCCAACGGCCTGGTCGTCAACGGCGCCGGCGTCACCATGTACGGACTCGCGGTCGAGCATTACCAGGCCGTGCAGGTCCAGTGGAACGGCAACGGCGGCGCCGACTACTTCTACCAGAGCGAAATGCCCTACGACCCGCCCAGCCAGTCCGCCTGGATGGACGGATCCTCCGACGGGTACCCGTCTATCGCGGTCGCCAGCAGCGTGACCAGCTTCCAGGCCTACGGGCTCGGCGTGTACTGCTACTTCAACGTGAACCCGGACGTGGTCAGCGCGAACGCGCTCACCTCACCGACTTCGTCCGCGGTCGAGTGGCACGACATGGTCACCGTCTCCCTGGGCGGCACCGGAACCATCGACCACATCATCGACGGCGCCGGGGCCACGGTCGACTCGGGCAGCACCGTGGCCGATCTGACCAGCTACAACTGAGCACGGCCCGATGGGATCTGGCGGCATCGGCAGGTGCCGATGCCGCCAGATCCGCGGTTGTCCTGCTCACGCCCGCCGGCCTGGCCGGGCTGGGCTCAGGTCATCCCCAGGTCCAGGTCTCACTGGTGCCGCCGGGCAGCAGTACCGCGGTGCTGGTGGCCGCGTCGTAGGCCATCACCCCCATATCCGACGCGGGCGGGCTGGTCGCCGGGGACTGCTGGGTCCAGGTGGTGCCGTCCCAGGTCCAGGTGTCAGCGAGGTGGCCGTTGGGCTTGTTAGTGTTGCCGCCGAACAGGACCACGGTGCCGGTGGCCGCGTCGTAGACCATCGACGCCGCATCCCGGGCGGACGGGCTGGCCGCCGGGTGCTGCCTGGTCCAGGTGGTGCCGTCCCAGGTCCAGGTCTGATTGCGCACCCGGCGAGGGCGAGCGGATCCGCCGAACCCGCCGAACAGCACCGCAGTGCCGGTGGCCGCGTCATAGGCCATTGAGGCCGAGGTCAGGACCGGCGGGCTGGTGGCTGGGTGCTGCTGGGTCCAGGTGGTGCCGTTCCAGGTCCAGGTGTCATTGAAGTGACGGCCGGTGCGGTCGCCGCCGAACAGGACCACGGTGCCGGTGGCCGCGTCGTAGGCCATCGACGCGTTCGCCCGTGGAGGTGGGCTGGTCGCCGGGTGGTGCTGGGTCCAGGTGGTGCCGTTCCAGGTCCAGGTTCCCTTGAGGTAGCCGCCGCTGTGTTCGCCGCCGAACAGGACCACGGTGCTGTTGGCCGCGTCGTAGGCCATCGACGCCTCGATCCGCGTAGGCGGGCTGGTCGCCGGCGCCTGCTGCGTCCAGGCTGGGACCGCGGCGGAACTCGCCTGCGCAGCCGCTGGGACCATTCCCAGCACGGCGCAGGCGGCTAGGGCCGCCGCACCGGTGGTCGTAATCCTTCCCACCCTCATGTTCTGCTCCTTCGATCGTGAACCCTGCCAGCCGCACCGAAACCGGCGGCGGCCCACTCAATTCGACGCCTGGGACGGCAGAACGGTGTACAGGATGAGGCTGCTGGGCCACATGTGGTGCGGCAAGACATCGAAATGGCCCCGAACCCACATAGGGTTCGGGGCCTGGCCGTGCCGCGGCCGGGCTGGGTGTTCAGCCCGTCGTTGACGATGACTGGCAGACCGCGGGGGCGCAGACGATGGACCACGGGGTGTTCCCGGTCTTGATCGGCTGACCAGGCTTGTTCGTGGCGGCCGAAATCGGCGTCACCGTGACGGGGACCTGGCTGGCGACGTAGATCGTCTTGCCGTTCGTGGTAATCGCGATCGCGTACGGGTTTGCCCCGACCTTGATCGGCTTACCGGGCGCGCCGGTGGCGGCCGAGAACGGGGTCACCGTGCCCGGCCCGTTGTTCGAGACATAGCCGGTCTTCCCGTCCGGGGTGAACGTGATCCAGCCCGGCTGCTTCCCGACCTTGATCGGCTGGCCGGTTTGGCCGGTGGCGACCGAGATCGGCGTCACCGTGCCTGAGCCACGGTTGGCGACGTACGCCGTCTTCCCGTCCGGGGCGACGGTGACGAACTGCGGGCTGCTGCCAACCTTGATCGGCTTGCCTGCCGTGTTGGTGGCGGTCGAGATCGGCGTCACCGTGCCCGCCGCGCTGGCGCTGGCCACGTACAGCGTCTTCCCGTCGGGCGTGATCGCCGACGCGTAGGCGGATCCGCCGACCGCGATCGGCTGGCCAGGCTTGCTGGTGGCGGTCGAGATCGGGGTGACCGTGCTGTTCGGCCCACCGGAGTCGATCACGTAGACCGTCTTCCCGTTCGGAGTGATCTGCATGGTGGTCGGCGAACTCCCAGCCTCGATGGCCTTACCTGGCGTGTTGGCCAGCCGCGGCGGCTGATGTCAGCACCGATGCGATCAGCGCGGCGGCGGTTAGACAGTTGCGCATTGACGTCTCCCTTGTCGGGCTCGGGTGAGTCCCCCACTCCGTTGAATGCCTAGCCCTAGGAATCGGTTGCCTGTTGGTCAGAAATTTTACCGTGCAGGCACCAGGCCGGGCTAGGAAGTGGGCGCTATCTCGCCGGAGCCCCGGGCCACCAGGCGGGTGAGCAGGACGACGTCGCGCGGCGGGGAGGTGTCGCCGCCGATCCGGGCGAACAGGAGCTGGGCGGCGGTGGCGCCGATGGCGGCGGGGTCCTGGGCCACCACGGTGACCCGCGGGGTGAGCTTGTCGGCCAGGGAGAACTCGTCGAAGCCGACGAGGGCGATGCTGCCGGACCGGCCGTGCAGGCCGTCGATCGCTCCCATGGTCATCAGGTCGTTGCTGGCGAACAGGGCGGTGGGCGGATCGGTGAGCCGAGCCAGCGCGGCGGCGGCCTCGGCCGCTGCGTCTCTGGTCTCCAGGCCGTGTCTGATCAGGGCCGGGTCCGGGGTCAGCCGCTCGCCCGCCAGCGCTTCGGCGAAGCCCGCGTAGCGTTCCTGGACCGTCCAGATGTCGTCGCGGTCACCCAGGTAGCCGATCCGCCGGTGGCCGCGTTCGAGCAGGTGCCTGACCGCCCCGTAGGCGCCGTTCCTGTTGTCGACCACGACCGTGTCCACCCGCAGGCCGTCCGCCGGGCGGTCCACGCAGACCACCTTGACCCCCGCCGCGATCTGGTCGCGCAGGAACTTGTGGCTGCCGGCCGCCGGCACCACGATCAGCCCGTCCACCCGGCGGGCGCTGAAGGCGGAGATGACCTCGCGCTCGCGGCGCAGGTTGTCGTTCGAGCTGCCGATGAGCACCACGTATTTGCGCAGCCGGGCGGCGTCCTCGACGGCGCTGGCCAAAGTGGCGAAGAACGGGTTGGCCAGGTCGTCCACCAGCAGGCCGATGGTGTGGGTGAGCTGCCCCTTGCTGCGGAGCTGGCGGGCCATGTCGTTGCGCTGGTAACCCAGCCGCCTGATCGCCCGCTCGACCCGCGCCGCGGTCTCGGGCAGCACTCCTGGCTCCCCGTTGACCACGCGCGACACGGTCATCAGGCTCACTTCGGCCGCGGCGGCGACGTCGCGCATGGTCGGACGGCTCATCGGGCCGCGTCGTCCCTGATCGTGGGAACGTTATCAAATAGGCGCATCGATCTCGGTTGCTCCGGCTGGCTTTGCTCCTGTGTCTGGCGTGCTCCCGGCGTAGAGTTGGATCGTGCGCCGGTCGCGAACGTCCCTGATATTAAGGGTTTGTACCCGAAAAAGGCTAGCTTCGGTACTACCCCCTTGACATATCGTGCGCGCGCTTCGAGAATCTCGGCACATAATGTGAACGTTACCAAGTTCACCGGCTGCCTGGAAGGAACGCCCGGATGGCGGAGCCCCTGCTGGAGGCGCGCGGGGTCAGCAAGCGCTACGGCAACGTCCTGGCCCTGGACGGTGCGAACTTCACTGTGCTCCCCGGCGAGGTCGTCGCCATGATCGGCGACAACGGGGCCGGCAAGAGCACGCTCGTCAAGACCTTGTCGGGCGCGATCAGGCCGGACGACGGCCAGATCCTCATCGACGGCAAGCCGGTCAGGATGACGAGCCCGCTGGACGCCAGGGTGCACGGCATCGAGACCGTGTACCAGGATCTGGCGCTGGCGCCCGACCTGGACGCGGCGGCCAACCTGCACCTGGGGCGCGAGCTGTACCGGTTCAGGGCCCTGCAGTTCCTGCACGTGCTGAACCGGCCGGCCATGCGGCAGCGCGCCGTCACGGCGTTCGCCGAGCTCGGCGTCAAGCTGCCCGATGTGACCGCCCCGGTCGGCACGATGTCCGGTGGTCAGCGGCAGTCGGTGGCGGTGGCCCGTGCCGTGCTGTACGCGAGCAAAGTGATCTTCATGGACGAACCCACCGCCGCGCTGGGCGTGGTGCAGCGCGAACGGGTGCTCGACACCATCCGCCGGGTTCGCGACCGCGGCATAGCGGTCGTCTTGATCAGCCACAACATGCCGGAGGTGCTGGCGGTGGCCGACCGGGTCGAGGTGATGCGGATGGGCCGGCGGGTCGCCATCTACACCACCTCGCAGACCTCGGTGGAGGAACTGGTCGGTGCGATGACCGGCGCGCTCGAGGTGTCCGCCGAGCCGGGTGCTGGCCCGTCGGCCGACGGTGGCGGACCGGCGGCTGAGGACGGCGCCAGCCGTTCAGGAAACCAAGACGCTAAACCGGCCGACGGCGCCACAGGGAGCCAGGCATGAGCCGCTGGGGGCGCAAGGCGCCGACGACGGTCACCGATCCGCGCGCCGCCGCGGAGCAGGCCTCGCCCGCCACCTCGGGCGGCCGCGAGCGGGGCGCCACGAGCGCTCGCAGGCTGACCCGCAAGGCGCTCACCGCGAACGAGTCATGGACGATCATCGCGCTGATCATCATCATGGCGTTCTTCGAGATCAAGCGCCCCGGCGAGTTCCTGACCGCGACGAACCTGTCGCTGGTCGCCGAGAACGCCTCGCCGTACCTGGTGATGGCGGTCGGCCAGACGTTCGTGATCCTCACCGCGGGCATCGACCTGTCGGTGGGCTCGGTCCTGATCTTGTCCAGCGTGGTCTCGGACGAGTACTACGTGCACCACGGCAGCGGCGCGGGCGGCTGGCTCACCGTGATCATCGGCACGGTGATCGGCATAGTGGTCGCCGGGGCCTGGGGCTCGATCCAGGGTTTCCTGGCGTCCAAGGCCAAGATCCCGCCGCTGATCGCGACTCTCGGCGGGTTCGGCGCCGCCCTCGGGGTCAGCTACCTGATCACCGGCGGGACCGACCTGCCGGCGCCGCCGGGCCCGCTCGACCACACCATCGGGCAGGGCAGCGTGGCCGGGGTGCCCTGGCTGATCGTGATCAGCTTCCTGATCACGCTGGTGTTCGGGCTGGTCCTGGCCTACACCAGGTTCGGCCGGTACACCTACGCGATCGGCTCCAATCCGGAGGCGGGCCGCCGCGCGGGCATCGCGGTGGACCGGCACCTGATCAAGGTGTACGCCCTGGCCGGGGCGCTGTCCGGGGGAGCCGGCGTGCTATCGCTGGGGCTGGACAACGGGACCGTGATCACCGGGCACTCCATCGACAACCTCACCGTGATCACCGGCGTCGTGCTGGGCGGGGCCAGCCTGTTCGGCGGGCGCGGCTCGATGCTCGGGACGTTCATCGGCATCTTCATCCCGCAGGTGCTCAACAGCGGGCTGGAGATCATGCAGGTGAACGAGTACTGGCAGCAGGTCGCGGTCGGCATCGTCCTGGTCGCCGCGGTCTACCTCGATCAATTCCGCCGCAGGCTGCAAGACAGTACCTGAGGCGCCCGCCCAGGCAGGTTTTTCCCGCCGCGGCACACCCCACCCAGGAGGAGAGAATGTCCCGAAGATATTCCGCGCAGGTCACCGGCGTGGCCGCGGTCGCGGCGATCAGCACGCTGGTGCTCGCGGCCTGCGGCAGCAGCAGCCCAAGCAAGTCGAGTTCGTCGGGCGGGTCGTCGCCGCTCAAGGGCAAGACCATCGAGATCATCGTCGGCAACGCCAGCGACCCGTTCTACGTCACGATGGAGTGCGGCGCGGAGCAGGAGGCGGCCAAGCTGGGCGTCAAGCTCACGACGGCCGGGCCGACCGACTTCACCCCGACCCTGCAGAAGCCGATCATCGACGAGGCCGAGGTGAGCAAGCCGGCCGCGCTGCTGGTGGCCCCCACCGACGTCAGCAAGCTCGACCCCGACCTGCAGAAGATCGCGAGCAACGGCACGAAGGTCATCTTCGTGGACACCGCGTCCAGCGACATGTCGCTGGGGTTGTCCCGGATCTCCTCGAACAACGCCCTGGGTGGCAAGATCGCCGCCGACAACCTGGGCAAGCTGCTGAACGGCAAGGGCGCCGTGGCCGTGGTCAGCATGGCCAAGGGCACCTCCACCACCGACGCCAGGGTGCAGGGCTTCCAGCAGGAGATGCAGAGCAAGTACCCGGGCATCAAACTGCTGGCCGAGCAGAACGACGTGGACGCGACCCCCACCCAGGCCACCTCGTTCATCGAGTCCGACATCACCGCCGACTCGTCGCTGAACGGTGTGTTCGCCGCCAACACGGTGACCGCTCAGGGTGTGGCGGCCGGTCTCACCCACGCCAGCAAGACCGGCAAGGTCAAGATGGTCAGCTTCGACGCCGAGCCGCCGGAGATGCAGATGCTCAGCTCCAACGTGGCCCAGGTGATCATCGCCCAGGAGCCCGCGGTTGAGGGCCAGGACGGCGTCATCCAGGCCGTCAACGCGATCGAGGGCAAGCAGGTGACGGCCAGCATCCCGACCCCGCTGACGGCCATCACCAGCTCGAACATGAACGAGGCGAGCATCAAGCCGCTCGTCTACAAGTCCAGCACCGCGGGCTGCTGACCCTCGGGCCGGCCGCCCCGCAGCGGCCCGGCGGCCCCCTGGCGCGCGCTCGCCAGGGGGCCGCCGCTATGTTCACCGGCATGAGGGCGATGAGCGTCATCCCGGGCCAGCCGGGCTCCGCGCTGGCGCAGGAGGTGCCCGAACCGCCGGAGTCCGACGGCCCGGTCCTGGTGGACGGCCTGCTGGCGGGGATCTGCGGCACCGACATCGAGCTCATCGCGGGATTCGGCCAGCCACCGCCAGGCCGGCCGCGCCTGGTGCTCGGCCACGAGTCGCTCGGCCGGGTGGTGCAGGCGCCGCCGGACGCCGGCGTGGCCCCCGGTGACCTGGTGGTGGGCATCGTGCGGCGGCCAGACCCGGTACCGTGCGCGGCCTGCGCGGCCGGGCAGTGGGACTTCTGCGGGAACGGCCGGTACACCGAGCGTGGCATCAAGGCCCTGGACGGTTACGGCGCGCGGCGGTGGCGGGTCGAACCCGGGTTCGCCGTCCCGGTGCCCGCCAGCCTGGGCGAACGTGGCGTGCTGACCGAACCCGCCAGCGTGGTCGCGAAGGCATGGGAGCAGATCGAGCGGATCCGCGGCCGCGGCCCGGCGGCCGGCCGCACCGCGCTGATCACCGGGGCCGGGCCGGTTGGCCTGCTGGCCGCGCTGATCGGCGTGCAGCGTGGGTACCAGGTGCATGTGCTCGACCAGATGAGCGGCGGCCCGAAGCCCCGGCTGGTGGCCGGGCTCGGCGCCAGCTATCACCACGGCGCGGTGGCCGGCCTCGACCTGCGGGCCGACGTGGTGATCGAATGCACCGGGGCCGGGGGCCTCGTCGTGGACCTGGCCGGGAAGCTGGCCAGATCCGGGGTGATCTGCCTGGTCGGGCTGTCCGCGGGGCCGCGGGGCCTGGCGGCGGAGGCGGACCCGGTCAACGACCAGATCGTGCTGGAGAATGTGGTGATCTTCGGGACCGTCAGTGCCGCCCGGCGGAACTACGTCCAGGCGGTGCGGGCGCTGGCCCGGGCCGACCCGGACTGGCTGGACGGCCTGATCACCCGGCGGGTCCCGCTGCGAACCTGGCCCGACGCGCTGGCCAGGCGGCCCGATGATGTAAAAGTGACCGTTGACCTGACAGACTGACCCCCGAGCAGCCACGCGGTTGCTGCGGCGGCTGCCGGCAGAAAGGACCTTAGTGATGGCCGATACGGACACTGCGCCCACCGCGCAGGATCCGGACACGCTCGTCAGCGAGATCGAGCGCACCAGGGACAACCTGGCCCGGACGATCGACGCCATCGCCGAACGGGTGAGCCCGGCGAACAACGCGCGCAAGGCCATGGAGCGGGTGCGCGAGCAGACCAGCAAGATCGACGTGCGTTACGTGGCGGCCGGCGCCGCCGTCGTGGTCGGCGCCACCGTGCTGATGATCGTGCGCCGTCGCCGCCGCAAGTAGCGCGCGTCAGCGCGGTTAGTGGCGGAGGCGGCCGTGGCCTGCTGGCGTGCCGTGGACCGGCGGGGTGAGCCAGTCCCGGGGCACCCGCCACCGGCGCTGCTTTACGAAACCCCAGATGGCGACCCCCCAGAACAGCACCGTGAACAGGCTGCCGATGATGATCGCGCCCCAGCCGCCATTGGTGTCGCCGCGGTTGCTGGCCACCTGGATGACACTGGGCGCCGCCGGGTCGTACACCACCCGCACGCGGTCTCCGTCCGCGAGGCAGTTGCCCCGGTCGGGCAGCCTGGACCTTTCCTGGGTGCCTCCGGCCGTGACATAGGAGACCTCGGCGCCCCAGCACGTGGTCCCGTCCTGCCTGTTGAAATCATCGTCGCGGCTCAGCACGGTGGCGGTCACGGTCACCCCGTGCGCCCGGATCTGGCTGGCGTGGCTGAGATCGATCACGCCGAACGCGATCATGGCGGGCGTGCCGCACAGCAGCGTCACCGCCAGCAGGGCGAGGAACGCCACGGTGAGACCCCACCTGGGCCCGGCGGGGCGGCCTTCGCCAGGGCGGCCACGGTACGACATGACCGCAAACTTACTGGAAGTCCGCGCCCTGACCGAGGTCAGCCGAAGGCCTGGCCCTCGCCCCGGTAGGTGGGCACGGTGGCCACGATCCGGTCTCCCTCGATCAGGTGCAGTTCGGTGAACCGCTCACACAGTTCACCGGCCTTGGCGTGCCGCATCCAGACCCGATCCCCGATCCGCAGGCCGTCGGCTGCCGTGCCCAGCAGCGGCGTCTGCACCTCGCCCGCGCCCTCGTTGCGGTCCAGCTTGAGGCCCGCGGGCAGGTACGGGCGCGGCAGCCGGCTCGGGCCCGCCTGGCCCGAGGCCGCGTAGCCACCGCAGAGCGCGGTGACCACGCCCGGCCCCGGCCTGCGCACCACGGGCAGCGCGTACATCGCGGCCGGACGCCCGCTGAACGACCGGTAGCCGTCGAACAGCGCCGGATGGTAGAGCCCCGAACCCGCCCCGATCTCGGTCACCGCGGCCTCGGCCGCCGTCGCGGCCGCCGATCCGGTCCCGCCGCCGTTGACGAACTCCAGGTCGGCCACGGCGCGCACCGCTTTGACGATGGCTGATCTGCGTTGCGCCAGTTCCGCTCCGGATTTCCTTTGCATATAACGTATGGCCAGTGCCATCAGCGGGCGGTCAGGCGGGTCGTCGCCCAGGCCGGCGATCTGGGCCTCGTACGCCATCAGGCCGGCCAGCTTGATCCCGGGCCGCCCGACCGCGTCGCGGGCCAGTTCGGCCGCCTGCGCCGGGGTGCGGACCGGGGAGCGGCGCGCGCCCGCCTTCAGCAGCCCGCCCAGCCCGACGTACCCGGCGTCCAGGTCGATGCACACCCGCACCGGGTGCGCCTCGTCCAGCCCGGCGGCCACCTTCTCGATCATGTCCAGGTGCGCGGGCGAGTCGATCATCACGGTGATCGCCGCGGCCAGCCCAGGGTCGGCGGCCAGTTCGCCGAGCGCGGTCCTGTTCGCGGTCGGGTAGGCCACCACGATGTCCTGGCTGGCCCCGTTGCGGGCCAGCCAGAGCGCCTCGGGCAGGGTGAACGCCAGGATGCCGCGGTACCCGTCCGTCCGCAGCACCCGTTCGATCACCGCCCGGCAGCGGACGGACTTGCTGGCCAGCCGCACCGGTTTGTCCCCGGCCCTTTGGGCCAGGTTCGCGGCGTTGGCCCGCAGCGCGGCCAGGTCCACGATGGCGAAGGGCGGCTCGAGCTCGCTGGTGGCCGCGTCGAATCGTTCCCGATCTGCTGTCATCCCCACCCCAGCATTCGATCACGCGGGCCGCCCGCCCCGCCACCGGGCCCCGCCTCGCCACCGGGCCCCGCCCCGCCCGGCGCGCAAGTTAGGGTTGGCGGATGCTGAGGGAGCCCCTGCCCTGTCTGGGCGGCGTCGCCGGTTCCCGCCTGGTTCCCTGGCAGCCGGAGGCGCGGTCTGCCTGGCCAGCGCTCTGCTCCTGCGGTGGCGTCCTGACGTGGCCGTCGCAGCGCCTCAGCGGTCAGCACTCGATCACGTTGACGGCGAGGCCGCCGCGTGAGGTCTCCTTGTACTTGGCGTGCATGTCCCGGCCGGTGTCCCGCATGGTCTTGATCACCTTGTCGAGCGAGACGAAGTGCCCGCCGTCGCCGCGCAGCGCCATCCTGGACGCGGTGATGGCCTGCACCGACGCCATCGCGTTCCGCTCGATGCAGGGGACCTGGACGAGACCGCCAATCGGGTCGCAGGTGAGCCCCAGGTGGTGCTCCATCGCGATCTCGGCCGCGTTTTCCACCTGCGCTGGCGTCCCGCCCAGTACCTCGGTCAGGCCGGCCGCCGCCATCGAGCAGGCCGAGCCGACCTCACCCTGACAGCCGACCTCGGCCCCGGAGATCGACGCGTTCTCCTTGAACAGGATGCCGATGGCCCCGGCCGTCAGCAGGAAGCGCACCACCCCGTCTGCGTCGCTGCCGGCGACGAAGTCCCGGTAGTAGTGCAGCACGGCCGGGATGATGCCGGCCGCGCCGTTGGTCGGCGCCGTGACCACCCGTCCGCCCGCGGCGTTCTCTTCGCTGACCGCGAGCGCGTACAGCGTCAGCCAGTCCATCGCGTGCAGCGGGTCGGACTGGCCGGACCCGGTGAGCTGGGCGTGCACGGCCGGTGCGCGCCTGCCCACTTTGAGGCCGCCGGGCAGGATGCCCGCGGTGGCGCAGCCCCGGCGCACGCACTCCTCCATGACCTGCCACCGTTCCAGCAGCCCTGACCTGGTCTGCGCCGCCGGCCGCCAGGCGGTCTCGTTCGCCAGCATCAGCCCACTGATCGGCAGGCCGGTGCGCCCGGTCAGTTCGAGCAGACCGACGCCGCTCACGAACGGGTGCGGCAGCCCGCGGTCGTCCGGCTTGATCCGGTCCGCGCCCACCGCGCTCTCGTCCAGCACGAACCCGCCGCCCACCGAGTAGTAGATCCGCGCGGCCAGTTCGGCGCCCGTGGCGTCGGCGGCGGCGAACGACATGCCGTTCGGGTGGTGGGGTAGCGAGCGCTTGCGCTCGAAGTCGAGGTCGGTGGCCGGATCGAAGGTGATCTCGTGCTCGCCGAGCAGGCTGACCCGGCCCGTTTCCCTGATCGCCGCGAGCCGAGCCGGGATGCCGTCCACATCCACCGCGGCCGGTGTGTCACCCCCCAGGCCGAGCAGGACCGCCTTGTCGCTGCCGTGGCCCTTCCCGGTCAGGCCCAGCGAGCCGTACAGCACCACCCGCACCGACGCCACCCGGGGCAGCAGGCCGTCGTCCCGCAGGCTGAGCGCGAACGTGCGGGCAGCGGTCATCGGCCCGACGGTGTGTGAACTCGACGGGCCGATCCCTATCTTGAACAGATCGAAGACGCTGATCGTCATCGATCATCGGCCCTTAGGAACCGCTGTCGCCCTTGATCAGCGCGGAGTACTCCTCCGGGGAGAGCAGATCCGACGGTGTGCCGGACATCCGGACCTTGAAGAGCCAGCCCGTCCCGTACGGGTCGGTGTTGACCTGGCCCGGGTCCTCTTCCACTTCGGAGTTCACCTCGGTGACCTCGCCGTCCACCGGCGAGTACAGGTCGCTGACCGACTTGGTGGACTCGATCTCGCCGCATGGCTCGCCCGCGGTGACCGTGGCGCCGACCGCGGGCGGCGACACGTAGACCACGTCGCCGAGGGCCTCGGCGGCGTGCTCGGTGATGCCGATGGAAGCGACTGAACCGTCGAGCGACACCCATTCGTGCTCGGCGGTGTAGCGAAGCTCCTCGGGGACGGCCATGCTAGTGCCTCCTGCTGTAGAAGGGGAGCGTCACGAAATCCGCGGCCTCGCCGCGGCCCCTGATGTCGATCGCGAGCCTGCTGTCGCCGTCCTGGCCGGCCTGCCCCGTGTTACCGGCCTGGTCCGTGTTAGCCGCCTCGGATGACGCGACCGAGACGGTCTGCGGGTCCAGGTAGGCCATGGCGATCGGCTGGCCGAGCGTCGGCGACGGGGCGCCGCTGGTCACGATCCCGCAGGGCTGCCCGTCCCAGAGCACGGCGTAACCGTGTCTCGGCACCCGCCTGCCGCGGCAGGCCAGCCCGGCCAGCACCCGCCGCGGCGGCTGCTCCGCGTATTCGGCCAGTGCTGCGCGGCCCACGAAATCTCCCGGTTTGTCAAGCTTGACCACCCGGCCCAGGCCGGCGTCAAACGGAGTCATATCGCGGCCGAGCTCGTTGCCGTACAGCGGCATGCCGGCCTCAAGGCGGAGCGTATCGCGGGCGGCCAGCCCAGCGGGAACGAGGCCCTGATCTTGGCCTGCCGCGGTCAGCCCGGCCCACAGGGGCTCGGCGGCCGCCGGCGCGCAGAACATCTCGAAACCGTCCTCGCCGGTGTAACCGGTGCGGGCCAGCAGCACCGGGTGCCCGCAGATCGTGGCGGTGTGGCTCGCGTAGTACTTGACCCCGTCGAGTTCGGTGTCGGTGACCGGCGCCAGGATGCTCGCGGCGTTGGGCCCCTGCACCGCTATCAGGGCGTAGTCGGCGGTCCGGTCGCGGACCTCGGTCTTGAACGCGGCCGCCCGCGCGGTCAGCTCGCCGGCCACGACTCCCGTGTTCGACGCGTTCGCCACCACGAAAAATTCTTCGTCGCCGAGCCGGTAGACGATCAGGTCGTCGAGCACCCCGCCGTCCTCGGCGCAGATCATCGAATAGCGGGCGCGGCCGGGGCGCAGCGTAGACGGCTGCCCGACCAGCGCGTAGTCGAGGGCGGCGCCGGCCTGCGGGCCGGTCAGCACGATCTCGCCCATGTGGGATAGGTCGAACAGGCCGGCGGCGGTGCGGACCGCGTTGTGCTCGGCCGTCTCGCTGCCGTATCGCAATGGCATCTGCCATCCAGCGAACTCGGTCAGCGTGGCGCCGAGGTGTTCGTGCACGGACTGCAGCGGGCTGTGCCGCAGGCTGCTGGACTGGGGCTCCATGGGCTCGGCAGCCTAGCAGGATGCGCTCTCATCGTGATAAGTCAGACCGATGGAGCTGCTTACCGAGGAAGAGATCGCCGCCGCGCTGGCCAGCGTGCCGAGCTGGAGCCGGGACGGCGGCAGCATCGCGCGCACCGTCACCCGGGCCGATTTCCGCGCCGCCCTGCTGCTCGTCGGCGCGGTCGCCTACCTGGCCGAAGAGGCGAACCACCACCCGGACATCCTGATCCAGTGGAACAAGGTGACGCTCACCCTGTCCACCCACTCCGCGGGCGGCCTGACCGCGAATGACTTCGCCCTGGCCAGGCGCGTCGACGAGCTGGGCTGACCCTGACCCAGGCCACGTGGCCCGGCTCAGGTGGTGAACTCACACGGCATCCGCTTGATGCCGTTGATGAAGGCGGACAGCAGACGGTCGGGCTCGGCGGTGACCCGGATGTCCGGCACCCGCTGCATCAGCTCGCGCAGCATCACCGTGATCTCCCGCCGGGCCAGGTGCGCGCCCAGGCAGAAGTGCGGGCCGGGCCCGCCGAAGCCCACGTGCGGGTTGGGGTGACGGGTGATGTCGAACCTGGACGGGTCGGTGAACACGGACTCGTCCCGGTTGGCCGCCCAGTAGACCAGCAGCACCTTGTCGCCCGCGCTGTAGTCGTACCCGCCCATGGTGTGGTCACGGGTCAGCGTCCGCCGCATGAAGATGACCGGTGAGGCGTAGCGCACGATCTCCTCGACGGCGCCGCCGATCCGGTCCTCGAAGCCGTCCAGCAGCAGGGCCCGCTGGTCGGGGAACTGGGTGAGCAGCCACACCGCGTGCGAGATCGCGTTGCGGGTCGTCTCGTTGCCCGCCACCACCAGCAGAATGAAGAACGACGCCAGCTCGGAGCTGGTCAGCCGCTCGCCGTCGATGTTGGCGTTCACCAGGGCCGACACGAGGTCGTCGGTCGGGTTCTTCTCCCGGGAGGCGGCCAGGTCGGTGACCAGGGCCCGCAGTTCCTCGGCCGAGGTCATGATCTGGCCGAGTGCCTCGTTCGTGTCCGCGCTGACGAATTCGGGGTCGAAGCCGGACAGGATGAGGTTGCTGTCGTGCAGCACCATGTCGTAGTGCTCGTCCCCGATGCCCATCATGTTGCAGATGATCTTGAGCGGCAGCCGGACCGCGACGTGCTGAACGAAGTCACACGGCCCCCGCTCGACCAGTTCGGCGACCACCTGCTCGGCCGCCGCCTGGACGTCGTATTCGAACTTCTTGATCATCTTTGGCGTGAACGACCGGGACACGATCCGCCGCAGCCGGGCGTGCCTGGGATCGTCCATGTTGATCATCGAGCCGAAGTACTCGTTGAACTCGTCGGGCACGTCGGGCACCTGGGTCGCGCCGCGGCCGGAGCAGAACACCTCGTGGTTCCTGCTCGCCTCGATCACGTCGGCGTGTTTGACCAGGGCGTAATAGCCGCCGGACTTGGGGAACGGCGTGTCGGGTTCTTCGAAGAAGGCGGGCTCGTCCAGGGCGCGCAGCCGGGCGAAGGCCGCGTGCCGCTCGCCCAGGGGTAGGCCCCAGAACGCGTTCTCCGACAGGTCGATGTCCAGCGCCACCATGGGAACCGTCCTTCCCGGAACTAGAATCCCGTTCGGTTCCATGGTGACACAGCGCTTGCTACCAACCCAGGGCGGCTTGCTGCCAACCCAGGGCGGCCGCCCGGGAACGACCTCAGGAGTTCAGGTAGGCGAGCACGGCCAGCACCCGCCGGTTGTCATCTTCTGAGGCGGTCAGCCCCAGTTTGGTGAAGATGCTGGTCGTGTGCTTGCTGACCGCCTTCTCGGTCACGAAGAGCTGCTGCGCGACGGCCGCGTTCGAACGCCCCTCGGCCATCAGCTCCAGCACTTCCCGCTCGCGTGCGGTCAGCCGCGCCATCGGCTCGTCCCGCGACCGGTGCCCGAGCAGCTTGGTCACCACTTCGGGGTCCATGACCGTGCCGCCCGAGGCCACGGTGCGGATCGCGTCCACGAACTGGTCGTCGTTGAACACCCGGTCCTTGAGCAGGTAACCGACCGCGCCGCCCTGGTCGGCCAGCAACTCCCTGGCGTAGAGCTGCTCGACGTACTGCGACAGCAGCAGCACGGGCAGCCCGGGCAGTTCCTTCCTGGCCTCCAGCGCGGCCCGCAGCCCGTCGTCACCGAAGCCAGGGGGCAGCCGGACATCCACGATCGCCACGTCGGGCCGCTCCGCCAGCAGGGCCTGCAGCAACCCGGGCGCCGAGTCGACCGCCGCCGCGATCTCGAAGCCGTGCGCGCCGAGCAGCCTGGTCAGCCCGTCCCTCAGCAGGAACAGGTCTTCGGCGACGACAACGCGCACGGCACCTCCATGGCGATCATGGTCGGTCCGCCCAGCGGGCTGCTCACCGCCAGGATGCCGTCAAACGTACCCAGCCGCCGCTCCACGCCGCGCAGCCCGGTCCCTCCGCCGGTGTCAGCCCCGCCGATGCCGTCGTCGGCCACCTCGATCCGCAGCATCTCGCCGTCGTGACCGATGCGCACGTGCACTTGTCGCGCCCCGGCGTGCTTGACCGCGTTGGCCAGCACCTCGGCCACCGCGAAGTAGCAGGCCGCCTCCACCGGTGTGGTCAGCCGGCCGGGCAGGTCGATGTCGAGTTCGACCGGAATGGCCACCTCGAGCGCGAGCGCCTCGACCGCGTCGGTCAGCCCGCGATCGGCCAGCACCGGTGGGTAGATGCCGCGGACCAGGTCGCGCAGGTCGCTCAGCGCGCGCGCCGAGGTCTGCCTGGCCTCGACGGCCAGCGCCAGCGCGGCCTGCGGGCTGTCCGGGATCATCCGTTCCAGCGCCCGCAGGTTCATGCCCAGCGCGACCAGCCTGGCCTGGGCGCCGTCGTGCAGATCCCGCTCGATCCGCATCAGTTCGGCCGTGGCCGAGTCGATGGCGTGGCTGCGCGTCTCGGTGAGCCGCTCGACCCGCCCCGCCAGCTCGGCCTTCACGTCGGGCATCGCCAGCGCGCGGGCGTGCGCGCCGATCGTCCGCGGCACCAGCCAGGCGGCCAGCGCCAGCAGCACGCTGGCCTCGGCCCCGGCCAGCAGCGCCAGCGACCGGGAGGTGACCACCACCAGGCCGTACAGCTCCGACGGCCGGTTCGCTCCCAGCGTCAGCGTCTGCCAGCTCACCGTGATCATGTACCCGCAGACCGCGAAGCCCACCAGGGCCGCCGGCACCAGGTCCGCGGCTACCGCCGGCCACACCGCTGTGATCACCGCCGCCGCGACGACCAGGCTCACCGTCCACGCGTGCACGCCGAACACCGACAGTCCGAACGCCGCCGCCGGCACCAGGAGAATGCCCCAGTAGTTCTCCCGTATCCGCCGCAGCAGGTACGGCGCCACCATGACCGTGTGCCCGCGCAGCCGGCCCAGCACGCGGGGGGTGAGCCACAGGCCGATCGCCAGCAGCAGCAAGGAGAGGGCCACGAGCGCCCGGCCCCACCATGGGCTGGATACCGGGCCCAGCCCGGGAGCGTGGGCCGCCCAGAACGCCGCCGGATAATTGGCAGAGAAGTGCGGGGGGCTCACGACGGCGTACACGTTGTGGCCCGGAGCCCATGACGGCGGCCCGCTGATCAGCTGGAACCGCCCCTTGGGCGCCGTGAGCGTCACTTCGCCCCCCTTCCCGAACGACAAGCTCAGGGTGCCGTGCCCAGATGGGGCTACCGTGGCGGCCACGTTCAGGTCGCCCTTACCGTGTTTCAGAACCCGGCCGATGAGAACGAAATAGGCGGTCCTGGGCACCGGGGCCGCGGCCTTCACCAGCCCGCAGATCCCCGTGCCGATCATGGCGGCAGGCAGCAGCCCGGCCGCGACCGCCGGCCGTCCCAGCGCCACGGCCACCGCGACCACCACCGCGGCGACCGTCCACACGTTCATCCCGAACCAGACCAGGCCCATTCCGGCCAGCGGCACGATCAGCGCCCCCAGGCCGAGATAACGCAGTATCCGCCAGAGCAGGCTAACCAGCCTCCGCAAGGTACCCATAGTGACCATCGTGGCCCTTTCCGGCCTTCCGGCGCCATGGGCTGGCACCTAGTTCGCAGGTGGGTCTGGACCTACCCGTAGCCTCTACCAGGTGAGACACGACGCGGATGTGATCGTGGTCGGCGCCGGGCTGGCCGGGCTGGCGGCCGCGGCCGAGCTGACCGACGCCGGCCGCCACGTGCTGCTGCTGGACCAGGAGCCGCAGCAGTCACTGGGCGGCCAGGCCTGGTGGTCGTTCGGCGGGCTGTTCCTCGTGGACTCCCCGGAGCAGCGGCGGCTGCGCATCAGGGACTCGATCGACCTGGCCTGGCAGGACTGGCTCGGCACCGCGGGCTTCGACCGGCCCGAGGACGACCTGCCCCGGCAGTGGGCGCGGGCCTACGTCGAGTTCGCCGCGGGCGAGAAACGAGCCTGGCTGCACGCCATGGGCCACCGGCTGTTCCCCGTGGTCGGCTGGGCCGAGCGCGGCGGCTACACGGCCCTGGGACACGGCAACTCCGTGCCCCGCTTCCACGTCACCTGGGGCACCGGGCCCGGCGTCGTGCACCCGTTCGAGCGCCGCGTCAGGGCCGCCGCCGCCCGCGGCCTGCTGCGCTTCCGCTTCCGCCACCAGGTCGACGAGCTCACCGTCGCCGGCGGCACCGTCGACGGCGTCCGCGGCACGGTGCTCGAGCCCAGCCGGGTGCCCCGCGGCCACCCCAGCTCACGCACCGCGGCCGGCGAGTTCGAGCTGCACGCCCAGGCGGTGGTCGTCACCTCCGGCGGCATCGGCGCCAACCACGACCTGGTCCGCGCCGCCTGGCCGCCGCGGCTCGGTACCCCGCCCAAACACATGGTCACCGGCGTGCCCGCGCACGTCGACGGCCGGATGCTGGCCATCGCCCAGCGGGCCGGCGCCGGCGTCATCAATCCGGACCGGATGTGGCACTACGTCGAGGGCCTGCACAACTGGAACCCGATCTGGCCCGGGCACGGCATCCGCATCCTGCCCGGCCCCTCCTCGCTCTGGCTGGACGCCACCGGCCACCGCCTGCCGGTCCCGCTGTTCCCGGGCTTCGACACCCTCGGCACCCTGGAGTACCTGCGCGGCACCGGCCACGACCACAGCTGGTTCGTGCTCACCCGCAAGATCATCCAGAAGGAGTTCGCGCTCTCCGGCTCCGAGCAGAACCCCGACCTCACCGGCCGTTCCATCCGCGACGTCCTGGTCAGGGCCCGGTCCGGCGTGCCAGGCCCGGTGCAGGCCTTCGTCGACCACGGCCCGGACTTCGTGACCGCGACCTCCGTACCTGAACTGGTCGCCGGCATGAACGCGATCACCGGCGACGAACTGCTCGACCCCGCCACCGTCGAAGCCGAAGTCGTCGCCCGCGACCGCGAGATAGCCAATCCGTTCACCAAGGATCTGCAGGTCACAGCCCTGCGCGGCAGCCGTGCCTACCTGGGTGACCGGCTCATCCGCACCGCCAGCCCGCACCGCCTGCTCGACCAGGCCGCGGGCCCGCTCATCGCCGTCCGGCTCTCCGTACTCACCCGCAAGACCCTCGGCGGCCTGCACACCGACCTCGACGCGCGGGCGCTCGGCCCGGACCGGCGGCCCGTCCCCGGCCTGTACGCCGCGGGCGAGGTGGCCGGCTTCGGCGGCGGCGGCATGCACGGCTACCGCTCGCTCGAAGGCACCTTCCTCGGCGGCTGCCTCTTCTCCGGCCGGACCGCCGGCCGCGCCGCCGCCCAGGCCGTTTCCTGACAATGAACGGCTCCGCGAGGTCGGCGCCGTCGCCCACCGCACCTTGACCACGGGCCAGCCAACGGGACCACGGGCCAGCCAGGTGGGCCACGCCGCCGCCCGCGCTCACCCCGCCGGACCCATCCCACCCGACGGCCGCCCGGCGGCCACCCGGCCCGGGTAAAGCCTTGCGCAAACGTATTCTCTTACGGCGCTGGCGCGGTTAATATCTCACCGAGGACTGGCCGGATATGGCCCAGGTGGTGAGAAATTGGCTCACCACCTGGGTCCGTGCTGCGGCGGTTTCGTCGCGGCACGCGAGCGAGGAGGCCTGTGTGCGTATCCGTAGGACCGCAGATCAACCCGTGCCGGACCAGGACCAGGGCCAGGAGCCGAGGCGGCCAAACAGCACCCGCCGGGCCGTGCTGACCGGCGGCGCGGTCGGCTTGGCCGCGGTAGCGGGGACATCCTTAGTACGGACCCCGGCGGCCGACGCCGCGACGACGAACATCACCCAGATCACGCCAACCGGCGACGCCACGGGTGTCAATGACACGACAGCCATCATGACGGCTATCGCCGCGCTCACCGATGGCGGAACGATCTATCTCGGCCCTGGGGAGTTCTACATCACCTACGTTCCCGGCGTGAGCACCCTGAGCCCCTATGCCATTAGTCTGCCCGTGCAGACGTCGGCGGGTGCGAGTGGCGGGATGGGCGTCAACATTCAAGGCTGCGGATCCGCCACCGTCGTGTACGTAGTGGGAAATTACACCGGGTTCTTTGTTCACCGCTCTGCCCAGTATGGTCAGCAGTATGGGAAGCCCGGTCAGCAGACGGCCGTATTCCTGCGTGATTTCGTCGTGGACGGCACCAATGCCGGTGCCAGTTCCGTCGGCGTGGATATCGGGGACGGCTGGGGGTATGACCTAAACCTTGTGATCGTCAACTTTACTGGTGCTAGTGCCATCGGCTTGTATATCATCAACCGCCTGATGTTCACGGAAAAGGGCCGGTTCCGAGCCCATCTCATGAACAACACTACTGCTGCGAAGCTGAGCGTGGATAATACCGCCACTAGCGATGTGAGTCACGAGTACAACATCTACGACTTCTACATCTTCGGCAACGAAAACCAGCAGGGCGTGGTCACCGACAACGGCTCCAGCAATGGTGGTTGCGTGCTATGGCTGCACGGCAACATGAGCAACACGGCCAGCACAAACGGCACTCCCACCGGCGGTGTGGCGGCCCTGACCATCACCGGCAGCGACGGCAACGGAAACTACACTCAGTTCTATTCTTCCGAGATCGTCATGAAGATAGAAGGCAACCCGGGAGTCAGTCCCGGGAACACGCCCCCGTATGCGATCTACCTCGGTTCTAGTAGCAACGCGATCCAGCAATGTCATGGCATTATCACCCACAGCCTGACCACCTCGGTCCTGAATAACGGAGAGTTTTCTTTCCGGGGGCTTATCCCCGGCGATTCCGGCTTGTCTGTCATCTACACTGGGTCTCCTGGCAGCGGGGAGACGAGCAGTTCTCAGCCAACGTTGCCGGCCACAAATACCGCACAGCAGAACTACGGCCCGGACACGATGGTGTACGTCAATGGCGGCACTGTGACCGGTGTCAGCTTGAGTGGAGTTGCCACCAACCAGACGTCAGGCGGGTTCTTCCTGCCTGCTGGGGGCTACATCACCGTCAAGTACACGGGGACGCCGGCGCCGACGTGGACGTGGGTCCCGGCGTCCCGTTCGTCCTTCTAGGCCCGCGACCAGACATCGCGGTCCGGACGGTTTCTGACCGTCATGGCGTCGCCGCTTGCCCCGTCCGGCCACCTGTGCCGGGAGGGGCAAGCGGGTCCAGGTCGCACGCGCTGTGCACCGGGTCCAGGTCGTTGGCCTTGGTGGCCACCCGCTGCAGCAGCGCCCGGAAAGTGTCCCGCTCACCCGGGCCGTCCAGCCCGGCCAGCACGTGCTCCTCGGCCGCCATCAGCCGCTTGGCCAGGCCGCACCCCAGTTCGCGCCCGGCCTCGGTGGCCATGATCCGCCGGGCCCTCCGGTCGGCCGGATCCGGCCGGCGCTCGATCAGCCCGGCCCGCTCCAGGTCGTCGAGCAGGTAGGTCATCACGGTGCGGTCCAGGCCCAGATGGTTGGCCAGTTCGAGCTGGCTGCGCGGATCGGACCGGCCGATCGCGGTCAGCACCTGGTACCCGCGCGGACCGCCCGGCACGTCGGCGACCGCGGCGTTAGCCGCCTTCGAGTAGGCACGGAACAGCACCCCGAGCGCCCACCCGAGGTCGTCGGAGAGCGCCCCACCGCACCCCTGAGCCCCGTCGTTCGGCCGCGCCGCCATGCCTGCACTCTACCTGCTTCAGCGGTTCAGAAGATAATCTGCTATAAAGATGTTCTGCAGTTCAGACGATCTGCTAGACATCACACGCCAGACGACGACTGGAGTCCCGATGAGCACCTCTTCCCAGGCCAGGCCGACCGTGGTGGTCATCGGCGGCGGCTACGGCGGGATCAACGCGGCCAAGCTGCTCGACGACGTCGCCGACGTCACCCTGATCGAGCCCAAGGACGCCTTCGAGCACAACGTCGCCTCGCTCCGCGCGCTGGCCGACCCGTCCTGGCTGCCCCGCATCTTCCTGCCTTACCACGGGCTGCTCACCCACGGCCGGGTGCTCAGGGACCGGGCCGTCAAGGTCGAGACCGGTCAGGTCACGCTGGCCTCGGGCGAGATCGTGGCCGCTGACTACATCGTGCTGGCCACCGGCTCGACCTACCCCTTCCCGGCCAAGAGCGGCGCCGAGACGACCGCCGAGGCCCACGGCAAGGTCAGGACGGCCCACGCGGCCCTGGCGGCGGCGAACCGGGTGCTGCTGATCGGCGCCGGCCCGGTGGGCATCGAGCTGGCCGGTGAGATCAAGGCGGTCTGGCCGGACAAGCAGGTGACCCTGCTCGACGTGGCCGACGACGTGCTCGGCGCCAGGTTCGGGCCCAAGGTCAAGGCGGAGGTCCGCCGCCAGCTCGCCGGGATCGGCGTCGGCCTGGCGCTGTCCAGTCCGCTCCGCGAACCGCCCCAGACCGCCCCGGGCGAGCTGAGCCCGTTCACCGTGACCACGCAGGCAGGCCAGGAGCTGACCGCCGACATCTGGTTCCGCTGCTACGGCGTCAGCCCGGTCAGCGAGTACCTGGCCGGCGACCTCGCCTCCGCCCGCAGGCCGGACGGCTTCATCGAGGTCACGCCCCAGCTCCAGGTGGCCGGCCAGGACCGCGTCTTCGCCATCGGCGACGTCAGCGATGCCGACCACAAGATGGCCGGCCTCGCCTCGCGCCAGGCCCAACTCGTCGCGGCCAATATCCGCGCCCTCATCACCGGCGACGGCGAACCGGCCGCCTGGGAGCCGTCCCCGCCCGTCATCATCGTCCCGATCGGCCCCGAAGGTGGCACCGGCCAGCTCCCCGGCAGCGACGACCCGGCCACCCCCGAAGTCACCGCCGACCTCAAGGGCCGCGAAATGATGGTCGCCCGCTTCGCCGACCTCCTGGGCGCCGAAATCAGTTGAGGCGGCGCTCGGCGGCCCAGCGGGTGAGCTGGTGGCGGGTGGAAAGCTGGAGCTTGCGCAGCACCGAGGACACGTGCGTCTCCACGGTCTTGACCGAGATGTACAGCTCGCGCGCGACCTCCTTGTAGGTGTAGCCGCGGGCGATCAGCCGCAGCACCTCGCGCTCGCGGGTGGTGAGCTGGTCCAGCTCGGAGTCGAAGGAGGGCTGGGCCGCGCCCGGCTCGGGAGCGGCCGAGGCGAAGGCGTCGAGCACGAACCCGGCCAGCCGGGGGGAGAACACCGCGTCGCCCGCCGCCACCCGCCCGATGGCGTCCACCAGTTCGGGGGTGGAGATCGTCTTGGTCACGTAGCCGCGCGCCCCCGCGCGGACCACGGCGATCACGTCTTCGGGTGCGTCGGAGGCGGACAGGGCCAGGAACCGGATCCCCGGGTGCTCGGGCTTGACCGCGGAGATCACCAGCTGCCCGCCGCCGCCCGGCAGGTGCACGTCGAGCAGCACCACGTCGGGCTGCTGCTCGGCGATCTGGGTGATGGCGGGCGCCACGTCGTCGGCCTCGCCGACCACCTCGACCTGGTCGCCCAGCTCAGACCGGACGCCGGACCGGAACAGCCCGTGATCGTCGACGATGAACACCCTCGGCTTGCTCATGCCCGGCTCGGCTGACGCTCGTCGGCGGCCCTGGGCATTCGCAGCGACACCTCGGTGCCCGCACCCGGCGCGCTGCGCACGGTCGCGGTGCCGCCGCGGCGGGCCATCCGGCCGCGGATGGACTCGGCCAGCCCCTTGCGGTCCCCGGGCACCGCGTCAGGGTCGAAGCCACGGCCGCGGTCCCGCACGAAGATCGACACCGCGGCGGGCTCGACTTCGGCGAACAGCGAGACCACCGGCGCACCCGACCACTTGACCGCGTTCACGGTGGCCTCCCGCGCGGCGGTCAGCAGCGCGGTCAGGTCGTCGTCGAGCTCACAGTCGCCGACGGTCACCGCCTCCACCGACGTGCCGTGCTGGGCCTCCACCTCTTGCTGGATCACCCGCACCCCCTCGGCCAGCGTCATGCCGTCCCCGCCCAGCGAGCCGGGCGCGCGGCCCTCGAACAGCAGCGCGCGCAGCTCGCGCTCCTGAGCCCGGGCGAGCTGGATGACCTTCTGCGGGTCGTCGGCCCGGCGCTGGATCAAGGCCAGCGTCTGCAGCACCGAGTCGTGCACCCGGGTGGCCATGTCGGCCCGCTCCTCGGCCCTGGCCCTGGCCTGGCGCTCGTCCACCAGATCCCTGGCGATGTGCAGCCACCAGGGGCCGAGCAGCACGACGATCGCCGCGATCACCAGCACCACACCGCCGAGCTGGCGCAGCAGGATATGGCTCGGGTGCCCGAGCAGCAGCGCGACCATGCCGCCGGCCAGCAGCGCCGCCCCCACGGCCAGCCGGGCCATCAGCCGGGACCGGCCGCGCGCGCTGATCTGGGCGGCCAGCGGCCCCACCGCGTGCCGCATCGTCTCCTGCTCGTCGGCAGCGGCGTTCCGCCAGATCAGCACCAGGCCGGCCCCGCTGATCACCAGCGGCCAGGCCGGCAGGCCGAGCCAGCCCGAGCCGAGAGTGGCCAGGATCAGCAGCAGCGCGGCGAGCAGCGACCCGAACCCCAGAGCCAGCGTGATGCCCCGCCGGTCGGTCAGCGCCCTGGCCGCGATCGTGCTGGTCTCGTCCGTCCTGGCCAGCAGCAGCCAGGCCATGACGTACAGCGCCAGCACGACGCCGCTGCTCAGCAGGGTGGCCACCACGAAGACGACGCGGATCAGCGTGACGTCCCATCCGGTCCGCTGGGCCACCCCCGCCGCGATGCCGCCGGCCAGCCGGCCCTCGCGGGCGCGCCGGAACGGTCCGTGTCCCCACCGGCCGCCCAGCCGGCCCGGCGGCCGGTGGGTAACTCGCCAGTCAGGGGCCGGGTGACTTCGTTCGTCCATGTGTTCCATCATCGCGCTGTCACGTCGCCGCGGCCATCCGGGCTGACCCGGAACCGTTCAGGGCCCATTTCAGGGTTTCCTCAGGGGTCTTCCCGATACCCCAGCCCACCCCCCGGCGGCAGGCTGGAGCCATGAACGCAACGACAACCACCAGCCAGTCAGACAGCCCATCCAGCTACCAAGACAACCACGGGGACCACTACCGGGACCAGGACGGTTACCGCGGCTCTCCGGCCCTGGAGCGCCCGGTGCGCGACCGGATGCTAGCCGGGGTCGCCGCCGGCGCCGCCCGTTACCTGGGCGTGGACCCGACCGTGGTCCGCATCATCCTCGCCGTACTCGTCTTCGTCGGGGGCGTGGGCCTGCCCTTGTACGCGGCCGGCTGGCTGCTCATCCCCGAGGAGGGGCGCGAGCAGTCCCTGGCCAGCGAGCTGATCGCGTCCTTTCAGGCCAGGCAGTCCACTCGGGACGGACACAATCGGGACGGACACTGAAATGACCGCGCGCACGTCGGCCTTCCGCCGCATCATGTACACCGACCCCGACCTGCGGGTCTCCGACGCCGAGCGAACCGAAGTAGCCGAACGCCTCGGCCGGCACTACAGCGAAGGCCGGCTGAACCAAGACGAGTTCAACGAGCGCGTCGAGCGGGCCATGGGCGCCAAGACCCAGTCGGACCTGGCCGGGTTGTTCGACGACCTGCCCGGTCTGGAGGAGCACCCGGACGTCCCGGCCCGCCGGGAGCGCCGTCGCTCCAACCACGCGGCGCTGGTCCTGGGGCTGGTCATCGTGCTCGCGGTGGCCATCGGGCACGCCTTCTGGTGGTTCTTCATGCCGCCGTGGCTGGCCATCCTGTTGTTCGCCGGCGTGGGAATCTACGTGCTCAAGAGCCGGGAACGGCACCACCAGCACCATGAGGATCCGCATCGCGAGCCGTAGGGTGGACGCAGCGGCGCAGGGGAGACGGCTGGTGTTTGAAGATCTGGATGTGGACGACAGCGACTCGCCGTCGATCGGGCTGGCCCCGGACGGCGCGAGCTGGGAGGACGTGGCCGATCATCTCAAGATCGCCCACAACCCGGTCCTGGTAGGCCCGGACGGCAGCGGGCAGTACGCCGGTGCCTATTGGACCGGGACGCGGATGGAGGTCGCCGCGGATCTCGGCCCCGACCGGGACGAGGCCCTGGACGAATTCAGGGACATCCTGCGCGAGCGGGGCGACCTGTAGCGGCACGGCGCGCGGTTCTCCCCCGGCCCACCGGCAACCTCAGAGATAATGCGCTGGTGGATGACTGGGGTCAGATGCTGAGGGCCGAGGCCGGCGCCTACGCGCGCGTGGCGCTGACCAACATGAAGCGGGAGTTTCCCGCCATCATGATCCACACCATGCACCGGCAGGGGGATTTCCCCTACCGGCCGCGGGCCCGCACCCCGGTCTTCTACGGCAGCTACGACTGGCACTCCTGCGTGGAGATGCACTGGCTGCTGGTCCGGTTGCTGAAGACCGTGCCCGACGCCGTGCCGGCGGTCGAGATCAGGAACGCGCTCGGCTCCCAGTTCGAGCGGGTGGCGCTGGCCGCCGAAGAGGAATTCATCGCCGGCCCGGACGGCGCCCAGGAGCGCCCCTACGGCTGGGCCTGGGCCCTCGCGCTGGTGCACGAGACCGCGAGCTGGGACGACCCGTACGGGCAGAAGTGGGCGGCCGCCCTGGCCGAGCTGGGGCGCACGATCGGCGGGCTGTTCCTGGACTGGCTGCCCAAGGCCACGTATCCGGTCCGTCACGGCGTGCACTCCAACAGCGCGTTCGCGCTGTCCCTGGCCCTGCCGTACGCGGCGGCGCAGGCGGCCGCGGGGGAGCCCGCGCTGCTCGACCTGATCAAGGACAAGGCGTACAAGTGGTTCGGCGCGGACATCCTGTACCCGGCCGCGCTGGAGCCGTCCGGCAGCGACTTCCTGTCCCCGGCCCTCACCGAGGCCGAGCTGATGACCAAGCTGCTGACAACCGGCGACTTCGCCGAGTGGCTCGGCGCGTTCCTGCCGGGCATCGAGCGGGGCGACCCGGCCGCGCTGTTCACCCCGGCCGTCGTGTCGGACCCCACCGACGGCCAGATCGGGCACCTGCACGGGCTCAACGCGAGCCGGGCCTGGTGCTGGCGGCGGCTGGCCGCCAGCCTGCCCGACGGCGACCCGCGCATCGCCGCCGCGCTGCGCGCGGCCCACACGCACGCGCAGGCGGCCCTGCCGCACGTGGTCGGCGAGGACTACGCCGTCGAGCACTGGCTGGCCGTCTACGCCGTGCTGCTGCTGACCTGACCCGCGCCCGACCCCGCCGCGCGCGGCCGGACGCGGCGGCCGGGAAAGTACTCAGGCCGGTCCCACCGGCCTCACAGTTTGCGTGGCTAGCGTGGGCCGGGTGGACGAGCTGGTCGATTCCAGTGGCCTGGCGGGTGACCGGAACGCGCTGCGCGGCCGGCTGGCCGCCGACGGCTATCTCTTCTTCCGTGGCCTGCTGCCGGCCGACGAGGTGCGCGTGGCCGGGGCGGCCGTGGCCGGGAAGCTGCACTCCGGTGGCTGGATCTCCGGCCAGGGCACGCCGGCCGGGCTGCCGCGGGCGGCCGGCGTGGCGGACGCGCTGGCCGATCCGGCCTTCCGCGCGGCCGTGATCAGCGCCGCCTTCAACCGCCTCCCGTATCTGCCGCCGTTGCGCGGCGTGGTCAGGCGGGTGCTGGGCGAGCAGGCGTTCTCCTACCCCGTGAAGGTGCTGCGCGCGGTCTACCCGGAGCGGCCGCAGACGCTCACCAAGGGCCGGTACGTGCACTACGACTACGGCGTGGGCGGCGTCCAGGACATGCTGACGAGCTGGATCCCGCTGATGGACATCCCGGTCCAGCTTGGTGGCCTGGCCGTCCAGCCCGGCGGCCACCTGCGCCGGCTGCAGCGCCCGAGGCTGCTGCGCCCGGGCGAGCCGGGCTGGGCCACCACCGGCTACCGGCCCGGTGACGCGATCATCTTCCACTGCCTCACCCCGCACGCCGCGCTGCCGAACCAGGGCCAGACGCTGCGGCTGTCCGGTGACTTCCGCTGGCAGCTACCCGACCAGCCGGTGCCGGCCGAGGTGATCCTCGCCCCAGGCGGCAGGCAGTGGGAACTGTTCAGCCGGCTGTTCTCCCGCGAGCGCTGGTGGGAACCGGTGCCCGCCGGGCTCGCGCTCTACCCGCGCACGCAACTCGTCACCGCCCCGCCCGGGCCGAGCCGCTTCTTCGCCGTGCACCGGAGCTGGCGGCACTGGCGCCCGCCGCCCGGCACGGTCCACTAGCTCCGATAGCCGCGGCGCGCGGCCCCTAGCTGAGCAGCCCGGCCGCCAGCGCCCGGGCCAGCGTCTTACGCAGGTTGGGCTCGGACGTGTAAGCGTGCGCCTCGTCCGGGGTCAGCCAGCGCAGCTTCGCGTTCGGGTTCTCCGGCACGATCGACTCCGGCGTGCCGGTGGCCAGGAAGAACCGCAGATCTGCGTGCTCGTGCGCGGGCTCGCCGTGCCCCTCGGGCACCGACACGATCACCACGTGCCGCAGGCTCGCGTCCGGCCACGAGACCAGATCGGCCAGCCCGGTCTCCTCCTGCCCCTCCCGCAGCGCGACGGCCAGCGGCGCGGTCTCACCCGGGTCCCCGTGCCCACCGACCTGCAGCCACGCCTGCTGGCGCTGGTGCCAGCGCAGCAGCACCCGCCCGCTGCCCGGGTGCACGATCAGCGCCGACGCGGTGACGTGCAGCGGGATCGACCGCAGCCACGGGTCGCCCACCTCGTCGAGCAGCCTCCGCACCCGCTCGACGTCGGCCTTCTCGATCTCGTCCCCGGGCTCGTACCCGGCCAGCAGCGTTCGCACATCCACCCGCGCCATAGTGGCACACCCGGCCGGCTGGTTACCCGTCCCGGCCCTGCCAGGTGCACACGCAGGCCTCGTTGCCCTCGGGGTCGGCGAGCACCCAGAACGCGGGCGCCTCGGCGTCGTAGGTGAGCGTGCCACCTGCCGCGATGGCCGCGTCGATCCGCCGCCTGGCCTCGTCGTGCGGCACCACCACGTCGAAGTGGATCCGGTTGCGCTGCGACCGCGGCTCGTCCATCTGCTGAAACCAGATCGCCGGCCCCTGATACAGCGGATCGACCAGCGCGTCGTCCGGATCGGAAAGCTCGAACTCGTCGGCGTACCCCATGATCGACTTCCAGAACGGCCGGATCGCACCGATGTCCATCGCGTCGATCCCGATCTCCACCGCCTGCACCGGCCGGAGCCGCTCCCCGCCCAGACCGGGCTCCGTGGCCAGCCCGAGCGTGCCCACGAACGACGAGATCCGCTGCGCCAGCTCGATATCCCGGCGGCTCACCCGGGTCGCGCCGGCCGCCTCGATCGTCATGATCACCCGGTCCGCGCGCAGGTCGAGCCGGAATCTGTGCTCGCTCACGTCGCCGAGGAACCCGGTCAGCCGGGCGGTCAGGTCGGCCGCCTCGCCCACCGACCCGGTTCGCACGTACGTCACCAGCGCCCCGAGGATGTGCCGCCAGCCCCACCCGGTGACGGTCTCGGAGATCTGCTGCCGGGTGAGCCTGCTGCCTTCGTCCATGGCCGGGATCCTTCCAGGTTCCGTTCCGCCGGGCCGAGCGAATAAGCCCGCGGACGGCATAACCAGCCGCGCCCGGTGGTTGACGCAAGCCGACAGCCCGTGGTTGACGTCTTTAACGAGGATGGTGAGCGCACGTGAAAGCTGTGCGATTCGATGAATACGGCGGCGTCGACGTGCTCAACGTGGTCGATGTGCCCCGCCCGGCGCCCGGGCCAGGTCAGGTGCTGGTGCAGGTCAAGGCCGCGGGCATCAACCCGGGCGAGGCCAAGATCCGGCAGGGCCTGCTGCACGACCGGTGGCCGGCCACGTTCCCGTCCGGCCAGGGCAGCGACCTGGCCGGTGTCGTCGCCGAGACCGGTCCGGACGTGACCGGGATCGCGGTGGGCGACGAGGTCATCGGCTACACCGACGACCGGGCCAGCCAGGCCGAGTACGCCTTGGTCGAGGCCGGGCACCTCACCCCCAAGCCGCCCGCCCTCCCCTGGGAGGTCGCAGGCTCGCTGTTCGTGGTCGGGGCCACGGCCAGCGCCGCGATCCGGGCGGTCGCCCTGGCCAGCGGGGACACCGTGGTCGTGGCCGGGGCCGCGGGTGGTGTTGGCTCCCTCGCGGTCCAGCTCGCCAAGCTGGCGGGGGCCACCGTGATCGGCCTGGCCAGCCCGCGCCAGCACGAGTGGCTGACCGCCCACGGCGTCGTCCCCGTGACCTACGGCGACGGCGTGGCCGACCGCATCCGCGAGGCCGCGGGCCAGGTCGACGCGTTCATCGACACGGTCGGCGCCGGCTACGTGGACCTCGCGCTCGAACTGGGTGTCAAGCCCGGCCGGGTGGACACGATCGTCAACTTCGACGCGGTGGCGGCCCACGGCGTCAAGGCCGAGGGCAACATCGCCGGAGCCAGCGCCGCCACCCTCGCCGAACTGGCCGGCCTGATCGTGGCCGGCCGCCTCGAGCTTCCGGTGGCCGCGACCTTCCCGCTGGCCCAGGTCCGTGACGCGTTCCGCCTGCTGGCGGACGGTCACACCCGCGGGAAGATCGTCCTGTTGCCCTGATTTCATAATGACGAGGCTTATTCAAAACGCCGCCAGGCAACGGATGTGGTCTCAACGCGTTTTGAATGAGTCTCGCGGTGGCCACCGACCCGCCGCTGCTCAGCCAGAGGTGGCGGACAGATGCTCCGGCTCCTCGGCCGCCTGGTCGGGCGCCGACCACCACTCCCTGGCCGCCATCATCAGCAGCGAAGGCACCAGGTCCGTCCCCTCGTCCACCAGGTCCAGCGGCCCGCCCGCGGCGGGCGCCACCACCGGCAGCCCGCTGGCCGCCGCCTCCTGCAGCGTGTTGCCGAACGTCTCGTGCGGCCCGGCGTGCACGAACACGTCAAGGCTCGCGTACGCCATGGCCAGTTCCTCGCCGTGCTTTGGCCCGAGGAAGATTGCCCCGGGCAGCGCCCGGCGCGCCGCCGCCTCGGTCGGCCCGCCCCCGACGATCACCAGCCGTACCCCGGGCAGCGCCGCCACCCCGGCCAGCAGATCCAGCCGCTTCTCCGCCGCGAGCCTGCCCACGTAACCGACGATGACCTCGCCGCACGGGCCAGCTCGGCCCGCAGCCGGTCGCTGCGCTTGCCCGGGTGGAACCGGCTGGTATCCACCCCGCGGCCCCACATCCACACCCGCTCCACGCCGTGTGCGTGCAGGTCGGCCGCCGAGGCGCTGGACGGAGCCAGCGTCCGGTCCGTCGCATTATGGATCCGCCGCAGCCGCCGCCAGCACACCCGCTGGCCGACCGGGCCGGCCCGGTAGGCGCGGGCGTAGGCCGCCATGTCGGTCGCGTACACCGACACCATCGGCAGCCCGAGCCGCCGGGCCGCCGAACACCCGCTCGCGCCGAGCACGAACGGCCCGGCCAGGTGCACCAACTCGGCCCGGTGCGCGGTCAGCGCGGCCTGCAGCCGCGGCCCGGGCAGGCCGACCCGCAGCCCCGGGTAGCGAGGCACCGGCATCAGGCCACAGAAAACGTATTCTTCTTGATTGTTTGCCACTCTTCCCGTACTGCGACCAAAATGGTGGGCGAAATGTTCCTATTTGTACCCCAACGGCGCGGGGTAAGTGGCGATGATCATGGAATCGCTGTTAGTTACAGGGAGGGGTCAACGGCGGGGAATCCGGGTTCAGGCTCGCCGCGCCGCCGCCTCGCGTTCTGCGAGAAATCGCTTGCCGATCATGGATTACCCCACTTGACACGCACTATGACCAAAAATGCGCCCGATTTGTCCCGCTCTCAACCCCCGAAACGCGTGCTAAGACGAAATGATGATCTTGTGCGTCCACGGGGGGACGCGAAAACGATCATGGAACCGTGGCGAGTGGGTGAGGCGGGCAGGACGGGTGGACTCAATGGTGAGGTGCGGGCGGTGGTGGGCAGGTGGGGCAAGTAGGGCAGGTGGGGGCGATGGTGTGGTGAGGCGGATAGGGCGGGTGGAGTCGATGTGGAACGCGGGGTGGAGATGGCTGTGCCCCCGCCGGGGCGGCGGGGGCACGAGCGAGCGAGTGTGGGGTGTGGGGTGTGGGGTGAGGGTTATGCGGCGCCGGCGGCGTGCATTCCGGTGCCGGTCATGATGGAGACGGCTACTGGACTGGAGACGCCGCTGACGCGGACGGACGTGCAGGCGATGACCGCGTCACCGGCGTGCAGGAGGGCCCAGCCGTTGTCGTAGCAGCCGTCCACGACCAGTTCGCAGCCGACTGGCCGGCCGGCCTTGGACAGGCACTCGATCGCGGTTCTGATCCGGGCCCGCACGGTCGGAGTAGGTTCGGCGAGGCTGTCGCGCAGGCGTTGCCGCAGCGCTTCGAACTCCGGGTCCTCGGGGTCGGTGGGCTGACCTGCCGCGTCCTGGTCCAGGTCGGCGGTCTCCCAGGCGCAGGCCGCGGGCGAGGCGCCGCGCAGCCGCAGGGACAGCTCGTCGAGCTGACCACGGCTGCGCGCCGACACCCATCCGGGCCGCCGGGACGGCCCGGCCACCACGGGCGCCCGCGCGGCGCCCAGCGTGGGCCCAAGCTGCGGTTGCTCGCAGCGGACGGAGATACGCAGGGCCGGGTCGAGACCGAGGGCGGTCGCGCCGCGCTCGAGGTAGACGCCGAGCAGTGCGGGCGGCAGCGGGGGATTGCCCGGCACCGGACCGGCTTCGCGCAGGCGCAGCCCGGTCCAGGTGACGATGGGCTGCCCAGTGGCGTCCACCGCGGTCACGTCCCACAGGTATTCGTCGGTGGCCTGCGGCCCACCGCCGTCGGCGCGGGTGACGGCCCGCTGCCAGGCCCTGACCTCGACCGCGCCGGTCACCGTACGCCCGCTCACGGTGACCGCGTCACAGCCAGCCGGACGCATCCGCCGGTGCGGGAAGCAGGCCTGCAGCGCATGCAGGGTCGCGTCATTGAGGCCGGGGCTGCCCAGCAGCAGCGGTTCGTCCGCGGTAGCGATCCCAGGGCCGAACCAGGGCTGGTCGTCGCCGCCGCGCACCAGGGCACGGCACCGGCGCGAGGTCAGTTCGGGCAAGAACGCCACCCGGCGGAACCGGCCGGCCTGGAAGCAGATCGAGCCGTACAGGTCCGCGCTGTCCAGGATGCCAGTGGTGCGCCCGAACGCCTGCCAGGCGCCTGCCAGGCCGGCGCCCCCGTCGTTGGCGGTCATGCGGCGGGTGTCGCGTCCCCGCGCGGCGGTCTGGCCGTTCGGCGCGGTCGCGCCGTGCGGAGCGGACTCCGTGGCGCGCAGCGGGAAGCTGGCCTTGGCGTGGTCCACCCACTGCCCGGCTTCCCTGGTGCGCAGGACGGCCGTGATCCGCTTGCCTTCGCGCTTGGCGCAGACCCTGACCAGGACCTCGTGTGCGGTCTCGGCGGGAACGCACACCGGCGAGTCGAAGCTGATGTGCGCGATCCGCCGCATCGGCCGCCCGGTTAGCGCGGATGCGACCTGCGCCATCGCCTCCAGGCCCATGACCGGGGGCAGCACGCCCTGACCGTCGATGCGGTAGTCGGCCAGGTAGGGGTCGGTCTCGACGGACAGGCGCGTGTCGGCGATGAGCTCGGCGCCCGGCCGGTGCAGCCGGACATCTTGCAGGAACCGCCCCCGCCAGCTCGGCCGGGCTGGCTCATGCTTGGTGATCGGGATGACGTCGGCCGACCCCCGCTGTGAAGACTCACCCTGCGAAGACACGGTCCGCGAAAACCAGGCTCGGGCGGGCGCGGGCGGGACGGCCCGGATAGGCGCTGGCCCGGCTGGCGCGGACGCTACCGGCGCCGGCGCGACTGGTGGCGGCACAGTCTGAACCCGCGCGGCCTGAACCGGCGGGATCTGGGCTGACGGGGTCTGAACCGGCGGGGTCTGAACCGGCGGGGTCTGGGCTGGAAGCGTCTGGGTTGGGACGGCCTGGGTGGGTGTGGCGAACCGCTCTGGCCAGATGTTCACTGGCCGGTCCGGGCGCCCGGACATGATCGGCTCCAGGCTGTTCACGGCGCCGGCCGCGAACAGCGCGGCCGAGGCCTGGGCCGCACCGCGGTCGTCGGCGGTACGGGTCTCCAGGCTGACCGCGGGCACGTCGCAGGCCGCGGCGGCCAGTGCGGCCAGGCCGTGGCCGGGGCCGGTCTCGCAGAGCAGGTCGGCGTCGGCCGCGACGGCGGCCAGCGCGTCGGTGAACCGCACCGGGGACGTCAGCCCGGCGCAGAGCAGCCGGGCGATGTCGTCGCCCGGGGAGATGATCCGGCCGGTGACCGTGGACGCGATCCGCCGCCGCGGCGGGCCGAGCGTGATGTCGTGCAGCACGGCCCGCAGCGGCGCGACACAGCCGGTCATGGCGGGCGAGTGGAAGGCGTGCGAGACGTCGAGCACGACCGCGGCGAGGCCTTGCTGCCTGGCGCGCCTGGTCACCTCGCGCACGCTGGTGGCCGGCCCGGCGATCACGTGCGAGTTCGGCCCGTTGTAAGCCGCGATGACCAGGTCGGTGCCCACGCAGAGGGCCTTGCTGGTGGCGGCGTCGGCGGCCACGCTGACCATGGCGGTCTGCCGCAGGCCGCTGGCCCTGATGACCGCGCTGCGCTGCGCGACCAGCCGGGTCGCGTCGGCTTCGGTCAGCGCGCCAGCCCAGACCAGGGCCGCGATCTCGCCCAGGCTGTGGCCCACTGCGGCGGTCGCCGCCACCCCGAGCCGGTCGAGCCAGCGCAGTCCGGAAAGCGCGGCGTGCAGCACGGCAGGCTGCACGGCCTCTGGGTCGATCAGGCCGAACAGCGGGGGAGGGGCGCTGGCCCCCGGCGACTCGCCCGCGTCCTGCCCGGTGCCGAGGCCGGGGAACAGCAGGGTCACCCGGCCGCGGGTCCCGTTCCCGGCGAAGATGCCCGGCCTGACCGCGAGCTGGCCCGGCTTGACCGTGGGCAGCAGAGCGGCCGCTTCGGTGGCTCGCGCGGCGAGCTGCTGCTGGCCGCGGGCCACGATGCCGAGCCGGTAACCGCCGGCCGGGATGGTCTGGCGGCCGAGCTGACTGGCCAGGTCATGGAGTTCGGTGTCGGAGAGCGCCGGGGCCAGGCCGGCGATCCGGCGGGCCGCGCTGGCCAGCGACGCCACGTCACGGGCGTGCAGCACGTACGCCTCGACCGGCGGCGGGACCAGCCAGGCCTCGCTGTGCGTGGGGCGGACCTGCCCGTGCGGAGTCGCGGCGCGGGCCAGGGTCGCGCGGGCTGGGACTGGGGTCGCGGGGGCGGGGGCCGCGGCTGGGCCGCTGACCTGGGCCAGCGCCGTGACCTGGCTCGGGCCGGCGGACGGGGCCGACCTAGTGGCCAAAGCCTGGGCGCTTACCGGCCCGGCACTGGTCGGCCCGGCACTGGTCGGCCCGGCACTGGTAAATGGCCCACCACCGCCGAGCGGAGCGGACGGCACTGCGCCGGTGCGGTGACTGCCGGGGAAGCTCATGCCGGGGCGGTTCACCGTTCACGCTCCGCGGCACGGGCGGTGGCGGGCGAGACGGGCGCGGCCGTCTGCGCCGGCACGTACGAGGCGAACTCCGACGCGGCGTCCAACGACTCCAGGCCGGCGACGCTCGCGCCGAAGGCGTCCTGCCCCCGGGCGACGGAGCTCGAGCCGAACCGGTCCTGTCCCCGGCCGGCCGCCAGCATCTCGCCGCTCGCGTAACTCGTCAGCTCCGCGGGGCCGCGGTAGGCGGTCCACAGGTCGCTGATCTGCTCGCGCCAGAGCAGGTAGCCGCCCGGGCTGGCGGCCTTCAGACCGAGCCCGCGCAGCGCGGTGGCCACCCAGCCGCTGGCCTCTTCGGCGAGCGCGCCGGTCAGCGCGTGCGCCGCGGCCCCGGTGTGCGCCGGCGTCAGGCCGGCGTGCGTGCGTGCGGCGCACGCCAGCGCGGCTCCGCAGGCCAGGTCGGGCCGGTACTGACCGGCCAGCACCGCGAGCCTGCCCAGGTCGGCCACGTCGGCGCCGCCGGTGTAGGTGGCGGCCAGGCCGGCCCCGCACCACAAGTCGGCGCGGCGGGCCTGGGCGAACTCGGCGATCCGCAGCGCCACCCCGTCCGGATCGGCGCATTCGTGGAACCACAGCGACCGGCCGACTCCCTGGTCGAACAGGGACCGCTGTTCCGCGGTGAGCCTGCGCGGCTGGCGCTGCCCGCCGATGGTCTCGTCGGACGTGAAGAAGCCGCGGTGGAACCCGTAGCCGTCCCAGGCGAACCAGCGCAGCGCCGGGTTCGTGACGCGGTCCGCGGGCAGCGACCTGACCAGGCGCGATGGCCGCCGGTGCAGGCTGGCGTAGCCCCGGCCTGCCCCGGACAGCACGAGCTGCGGGTAACCGCGGCCAGGCCCGGACAGCAAGGCCCGCAGCCGCCTGCCGCGCCGCAGCGTGAGCGCGTCGAGCATCGCCGCCGCCATGCCGGCGCCCTCCAGCGCGTGACCGCGCTGGTGTTCGCCGAGTTCCTCCAGACGCGCCGCGAGATCGGCGGGCGCGCTGGCGGATACGGTGGCATTAAATCCCGTTAGGAAGGCTCTCGATGCGGTTTCGAGTATTTCCCGCTGTGAGCCTGTGCTAAGCCGGAACCGCCGCACGCCAAAGTCAACCTGGCGTTCATCGCGGCGCAGGAATGAAGTTATCCTGCGGCCGGATCCGGCACGCTCGGCCGCCATGCGAACGTTCACTATTCCCCCGAAAAGTGATGCTATTCCCACGTTGGCGCCGCCGCCTCGGGACACTGCCGACCTGGGGTGCGGCGCTGTCAGCGGCTTGCTGCTGCGGCTTCGCTCCGGCCAGAGGCGTGTCACCTGGGGTGGTGGGCTGGCATGACCTTATTGGCGTTCCACACCGCCGGTCAATAGACATTCCCTGACGTGCCGATTTTCCCCGCAGGTGACCTATTTCCGATGGGCGTGTGTTTAGTGCGCATTCACCGTGCCTGCAAAGCGATGTCGGTGAGTACGCGGCTTCCGTCGGCTACGCCGTCGGTGAGAGAACGCAACGGAATACCTCCCGGCGTGTCGCCGCGGGCCAGCAGCACCGCTTCGCCGCCGGTCAGGTCGGCCACGAACGTGCACATGGTCAGTCCGCCCCCCTTGGTCTCCGGGTCCACCCTGACCCCGTCCGGGACCGGCGCCCCGGCCAGCAGCCGCAGGAACCAGGCCGCGTCGGGCTCGCCGTCCGGTCGCGGCGCACCGCTCAGCACGTCGCCCCTGGTGTGGCTGCCCCCGCCAGGCTCGCCGGCCGTACCCGGCAGGAAGCGTCCGTGGTTGGTGTGCCAGAACACTGGCTCCCCGGCCGCCGCCCGATCGGATCCACCGGCCCCGACCTCGACCACGCGCTGCTCACCCCGGACCGTCTCCACCCCGGCGATCCGCCCGGTCCTGTCCCCGATCGTGTAGGCGAACCCGGACGCGCACCGATACGCCCGCAGGTACTCGATGGCCTGGTCCACGGTCCGGCACCGGCGCTGCAGGCCGCGCGCGACGAAGTGCCGCCCGGCCCCGCGGACCGGTTCCGGCACGGTGAGGCTGTCGATGCTCCACACCAGCCCGTCGCCGGTCACCGTGAACGCGTTGCTGGGCAGGAACATCGGGCACCAGAACGCGCAGATCCGCGGCAGACCCTCGATGGCCAGCGTCAACAGCGTCGCGTGCCCGATCATCGAGACGCCCTGGTCCTCGTTGTGCGCGATGAACGAGCGGCCGCGACGCCAGGCCAGATCGCTGCAGCCGAACCCGCCCTCGAGCCGGCCCAGGTCGCCGCGGAAGTTCAGCAGGGCCAGGTCCTCCACCGCCACCCCGGCCCCGGCGGCCAGCGCGGCCAGCTCGGCCCATTCCTCCGGCAGGGCCGACGCGGTGGCCTCGCGCACCGCCGCCAGACGGGCCGCCCCGTCACCGCCGGACACGTGCCGCCGCAGCCGCTCCATCAGCGGCCAGTCGGTGACCGCCTCCTGGATCGAGGACCGCATGTGCGCGCCGAGCAGCCGGAAGCACTCACCGGCCGGCCCGCTGACCACGACCCATCGCATCGAACCCAGCGTCTGCTCACGTAGCGTCGCGCTCATGTTCTGCCCTTGATTTTGTCTCCGGCGGGGTCGTACGGCGGCCGCAGGCCGACCGTGGCCGGGCACAGCTCGCCGCTCACGTTGACCTGGTAGCGGCCGGACCGGACGAAGCCGGCCGTGGCCACGCCGCCGCCGGTGTCGCGGACGTAGGCCAGCCCGACGGCGCGGCCGACCGTCGCGCCCCAGGCCGCCGACGTGACCTGGCCGGCCGCCAGGCCGTCGCGCAGCACCAGTTCACCGCCCCACATCATCACGTCCGGGTCATCGAGCGCGACCGACACCAGCCGGCGCCGCGGGCCCTCGGCGCGGGCCTTTTCCACCGCCTCGCGGCCCAGGAACGGAATATCCGACTTCAGCTTGCAGGCGAAAAGCAGACCGGCTTCCACCGGGTTGTAATCCGGGCTGAGCTCCCGCCCGTACGCGCGGTATCCCTTTTCCAGCCGCATTGATTCGATCGCATAATAACCGGCGTTGGCCACACCAAAGGCGGCACCCGCGGCCATCAAGTCCTCGTACACCCCGACCGCGAATTCGGTGGGCACATAAAGCTCCCAGCCGAGTTCCCCGACGTAGGTGATACGGGTCGCCCGCACGGTGGCATAACCGATATCGACGGGGTGGCTGCTGCCAAAAGGGAAAGCGTCATCGGCGAAATCGCTGTGGGACAGCGCGGAAAGCAGGTCGCGGGCGGCCGGGCCCATGACGCCGTAGACCGCATAGGCCGAGGTGACGTCGGCCAGGTGCGCGTCGGCGCCGGCCCGGATGTGCCGCCGGATGTGCGCCTTGTCGTACTCGGTCTGGGCCGCGCTGCTGACCAGCAGGAACTCGTCGGCGGCCAGCCGGGTCACGGTGACGTCTGCCTCGTAGGTACCGCGCGGGTTCAGCATCCCGGTGTAGACGGTCCGGCCGCAAGGCACCGCCACGTCCGCGGTGCACAGCCATTGCAGCAGGTCAGCGGCGTCGGCGCCGGACAGCAGGTACTTGGAGAACGAGGTCTGGTCGAAGACCGCGACCCGCTCGCGGGCCGCGCACTGCTCGGCCGCGCTCCACGGCAGCCAGTTCTGCTTGCCCCAGGAGTACTCGATCATCGGCTGGTCGCCGGCCGGCGCGAAGAAGTTCGCCCGCTCCCACCCCATCCGGCTGCCGAAACAGGCGTTCGCCGCCTTCAGCAGGTGGTAGGCGGGCGACCGGCGGAACGGCCGCGCGGTGTCCAGTTCGCGATTCGGCCACGGCACCGCATAGTGCAGGCCGAGCACTTCGCCCACCCGGTCGTGCAGCCACTGATTGTTGCCGTGGAAATCGGCAAACCGCCTGATGTCCACCGCGGAAAGGTCGGTCGCGGGCTCTCCCCCCACGATCCATTCGGCCAGCGCCCGCCCGGCGCCACCGGCCGACGCGATGCCGACGGAATTAAAGCCCGCCGCCACATAGAAATTACGCAGTCCGGGTGCTTCGCCGAGGATGAACTGATTGTCCGGCGTAAAGCTCTCCGGTCCGTTGTAGAACTTCTTGACACCGGTTTCGATCAGCGCCGGAATTCGCAGCAGTGCGTTTTCCATCAGAATCGAGAACTGCTCCCAGTCCTCCGGCAGAAGCTGGAATTCGAACTCGTCGGGCAGCGCGTCGGGCGCGACCCACGGCTTCGCCTCCGGCTCGAACCCGCCGACCACGAGCCCGCCGACTTCCTCCTTGAAGTAGGTGTACCCGTCGGGGTCGCGCAGCACCGGCAGGTCGCGCCGCACGCCCTCGATCTGCTCGGTCACCACGTAAAAGTGCTCGGCCGAGTGCAGCGGCACGTTCACCCCGGCGAGGGCGCCGACCTGCTTGGCCCACTGCCCGGCGCAGTTGACCACCACCTCGGCCTCGACGTCGCCGTCGCGGGTGCGCACCCCGGTCGCCGCGCCGCCCGCGGTGATGATCCCGGTCACCCGGCAGCCCTCGCGCACCGTGGCCCCGCACTGGCGGGCGCCCCGGGCCAGTGCCTGGGTCAGATCGGTCGGGTTCGCGGTGCCGTCGGCGGGCAGCCACAGCGCCCCGGCCAGGTCGTCGGTCCGCAGTACCGGATACAGCGCACCGGCCCGCCGCGGGCTGATCAGCTCGCAGTCGAGCCCGTACGCGGCCGCGGCGGCCGCCGTCCGCCGCAACTGGATCATGCGGTCGGCGGTGCGCGCCACCGTGATCCCGCCGCACTGCCGGTACCCGGCCGACAGCCCGGTCTCCGCCTCGAGCCGCTGGTACAGCTCGGTGGAGTACTGCACCAGGCGGGTCACGCTCTCCGACGCGCGGAGCTGGCCGACCAGCCCGGCCGCGTGCCAGGTGGTCCCGCACGACAGCCGCCCCTGCTCCAGCAGCAGCACGTCCGGCCAGCCGAGCCCGGCCAGATGGTAGGCCACGCTGGCGCCGATCACGCCGCCGCCGATGATCACCACGCGGGCCCGCGCGGGTAGGGGTTGCGCTTCAGTCATCGAGCTGCACCTCGTCGAGCAGCCGCGCGAAGTCTGGCCCGCCGAACCCCGCCGTGGCGCCCTCGTACCGCTCCATCGCCCACGGCCAGAAGTCCACATCGAGCGGGCTGGTGCTGGCCTGGATCGCCCCCCACAGCGTCCAGGTGTACTTGCCCGCCAGCCCCAGCAGCCTGGCTCTGGCGATCTTGCTGCGCCGCCGCCCGCCGTAGTACTCGCCGACCAGCTCGGCCAGCCCGTCCACGGAAAGCTGGCACTCGGCCCAGATGTTGCCGAGCTCGAAACACGGGTCGTTGTTGCCCGAGTACTCGTAGTCGATCAGCCAGATCCGGTCCCCATCGTCGATGAAATTGCCCGCCAGCAGGTCGTTGTTGCACGGCACCAGGCGCTCCGGCCGCACGGCCAGCGCCCGCCTGGCCTCCTCGAACCGCGGCATCAGGCCGGCGTACCCGGCCGGCAGCCGAAAACCCCACTCCCTGATCACGTCCAGATAGGAACGTTGCACCTTAAAGATGTCGAATCCGTTAATGAACGGCTGCGCATCGTGCAGCCGCCGGCAAGCCTGCGCGACCCGCCCGATGTTCCCTGGCGTGGCCAAGTCCTCGTTGCCGAACGTCCGGCCCTCGATAAAGCCGATCACCAGCACGCCGTCATCGGGCCGGTACTCGATCACCGGCGGCCCGGCTCCGGCCGCGGCGGCGGCCGCGGTGTTGTGGTGCTCGTCGTCCCTGTTGATCGCGAGCAGGTCGCTCCCGGTGGCGAAGATCCGCGCGACGAACACACCGGCCGGCGTGCTGACCTTGTAGTTGTGGTTGGTCAGCCCGCCGGGCAGCGGCTGCACCCGCCGTGGCGCACCGGCCAGGCTCGGCACCCGGTCGAGCAGCGCATCGAGGTCGGCAGGGATGTCGGCGGGGAGCGTCTCGGCCATATGTCTGCAGCGTAGAACCTTCTGTTCAATAAGGTCTAGACAAAAGGGTGGGGGAACCTGATAGGTACTGTGAGTGGTGTGGCTGTTACTGCTGGCAATTGTGCGAACTAACTGCGATATTTCGGTCAAAGCGGTCACAGTGCGTGCGTGAAAGGTATGGACAATTACTAACTCACAGGCCTACGCTTACCGGTCATAGCCGCAGCTCAGACCCCCCGCTGGGAAGGGACCTATGAGCGTGAGCGAAGCCACCCCTGGCGGCCATGAGCGAGATTCGGCCGATCTGGCGCGGTTTGGCTACAAGCAGGAACTGAAGCGTTCGCTCGGCGTGTTCAGCTCGTTCGCCGTCGCGTTCAGCTACATCTCGCCTTCGACCGGGATCTTCACCCTCTTCGCCCTCGGACTCACCACCCTGGGCGGGGTGTTCATCTGGACCTGGCCGGTCGTCGCGCTGGGCCAGTTCATCGTCGCGCTCAACTTCGCCGAGGTGTCCAGCCACTATCCGGTGGCCGGCTCGGTCTTCCAGTGGACGAAGTACCTGGCCGGCCGGACCTACGCGTGGTTCAGCGGCTGGATCTACCTGTTCGCCGGCATCCTGACCGTGACCGCGGTGGTCGCCACCCTGCCGCTCGCGCTGATCCCCGCGCTCTACGGGCTCGGCTGGCACCTGAGCAGCAGCCTGCACACCGAGGAAGTCGTCGCCCTGATCACGCTGGTCGTCATCACCGTGCTGAACATCTACGGTGTGCGGCTGGTGGCCCTGATCAACAACACCGGGGTGCTGTTCGAGATCCTCGGCATGTTCGTGTTCGCCATCGTGCTGCTTGCCTTCCACAACCACCAGGGCTTCCACGTGGTGACGAACAGCGGCGGCTTCCACGTCGGGCCGAACTCGTTCCTGGCCGCCATGTTCATGAGCCTGTTCGTGATCTACGGCTTCGACACCGCGTCCACGCTGGCCGAGGAGACCAAGGACCCGCGCCGCAACGCCCCCAAGGCGGTGCTCTTCTCGGTGATCGGCGCGTTCGTCATCGGCGGCGTGTTCCTGCTCGCCTCGCTGATGGCGATCCCGAACCTGCACGCGGCGATCACCGGCAACGGGGGCATGGGGTTCGGCCCGGCGAACATCATCGAGGCCAACTTCTCGTCCGGGTTCGCCACCCTGTACCTGTTCGTGGTGTCTGCGGCGATCTTCGTCTGCTGCCTGTCGATCATGGCGGCCACCATCAGGCTCTGCTTCGGCATGGCCCGCGACCACCAGTTGCCGTGGTCGCGCCATCTGTCCCGGGTCTCGCCGAACCTGCACACGCCCATCTGGGCGTGCATCACGGTCGCGGTGCTGGCTGCGGTGCCGTTCCTTAAGTACTCGGGGGCCGGCATCGTCGCCATCGCCGCGACCGGGATGATCTACCTCAGCTACTTCCTCGGCAACCTGGTGATCATGCGGGCCCGGCTGCGCGGCTGGCCTAAGACGGCCGCCCCGTTCAAGCTGGGCCGGTGGGGCCCGCTGGTGAACGTGGTCGCGCTGCTGTACGGCGGGGCGATGCTGGTCAACTTCGCCTGGCCGCGGGTGGCCAGCAACCCCAAGCCCAACCAGACCGCCGGAGCGCTCAGCTTCGGCCTGCACTTCATCGATGGCATCCCGATCCTGTGGACGGTGGTGATCGGCATCACGGTGATCGGCCTGATCTACTACCTGGCCGCAGGCCGGCGCCAGCCTTCCTCCCCGGTGATACCGCCCGCGGAGGAACCGGAGCCAGCGGGGAGCGCGTCGTGATGCCGCTGACGCAGGCCCCGCCCGGGCTGCCGCCCCGGCTGGCCCGGGGAGCCGGCACCACCGTGCACAGCCAGATCGAGGACTGGCTGGCCGGCGCGATCGCGACCGGTCGGTTCGCGCCCGGCGACAAGCTGCCCGCCGAGCAGGACCTGGCCGCATGGTTCGGGGTCAGCCGGATGACGCTGCGGCACGCGCTCGGCGAACTGGCCCGCCGCGGCCTGGTGACCAGGTCGGTGGGCCGGGGTGGCGGCACGTTCGTGGCCGAGCCCAAGCTGGAGCAGGACCTCACCACGCTGGCCGGCTTCTCCGAGCAGCTCCGCAGGCACGGCATGACCCCGGGCGCCCGGGTGCTGGCCGCGACCGAGCATCCGGCGGGCCCGGCCACCGCCGCCGCCCTGGAGATCGAGGAGCAGGAACCCGTGTACGGGGTGCGGCGGATCCGGCTGGCCGACGGGAAGCCGATAGTGCTGGAGCACTCGCTGTTCCCGGCCGCCGCGTTCCCCGGCATGCTGCGGTGCCGGCTGGACGGCTCGCTCTACGAGCTGCTCGAGGTGCGCTACGGCGAGCGGCCGCACCACGCCAGGGAGCGCCTGGAGCCGGTCACCGCCAGCGTGCGCGAGGCTGAAGCGCTCGAGGTCGAGGAGGGCGCGCCGCTGATGCTGGTCGAGCGCACCGCCTACTCCCGGTCGGGCCAGCCGCTCGAATTCGCCCGCGACCTGTTCCGCGGCGACCGGACCAGGGTGGTGGTCTGGACGTCGGGGCTGGCCGGGGGGCTGTAAGCCCTGTGGGGGGCCGGACGCGGTGCCCGTGGTCAGTGGCGCTGCGGCCGACGGTCCGAGGCGAAGTCGTTCAGGTTACCTAGCCACGATGTTGACGATCCGGCCCGGCACGATGACGACCCGCTGCACCGCCAGCCCGTCCGTGTGCTTGGTGAAGTCCGGCTGCGCCAGGAGATGCGCGCGGATCTCCTCTTCATCCGCGCCGGCCGTCACCTCGATCTGGAACCGACGCTTCCCGTTGACCTGGACGGGCATGACCACCGACTTGTGGGCGGCTAGCGACTCGTCGAACTCGGGGAACGGCTCGTAGGTCAGCGACTGGCTGTGCCCCAGCCTCGACCAGAGCGTCTCGGCGATGTGCGGGGCCAGCGGCGCCACCATCAGCACCAGCGGTTCGGCCATGGCCCGGGGCAGCATGCCGTCCCGCGCCACCAGCCTGCTCGCGTGGTTGTTCAGCTCGATCAGGCGCGCGATGGCGGTGTTGAAGCGCAGTTCGCCGAAGTCATGCCGGACGACCTTGATCGTGTGGTGCAGCCGCCGTTCGGCCTCGTCGTCGAGCGGCTTGTCCGCGACCAGCACCTCGCCGGTGTGCTCGTCCACGACGTTGCGCCACAGCCGCTGCAGGAAGCGGTAAACGCCCACCATGTCGTCGGTCTGCCAGGGCCGGTCGGTGTCCAGCGGCCCCATGGCCATCTCGTAGAGCCGCAGCGTGTCCGCGCCGTAGGCGGCGTAGATGTCGTCGGGTGCGACGGCGTTCTTCAGGCTCTTGCCCATCTTGCCGGCCCGGGCGGTCACCGGCTCCCCCTGGTAGCTGTACCGGCCGTCGTCGGTCTTGATGACCTCGGTGGCCGGCACGTACATGCCGCGCTCGTCCAGGTAGGCGTCGGCCTGGATGTAGCCCTGATTGAACAGCCGCTTGAACGGCTCCTTGGTGGACACGTAGCCCAAGTCGTACAGCACCTTGTGCCAGAACCGCGCGTACAGCAGGTGCAGCACCGCGTGCTCCACGCCGCCGACGTACAGGTCCACGCCGCCGTCGCTGGGAGCGGCGCCTTCCGGCACCATCCAGTACCGCTCCACGCCGGGGTCGACCAGGTGCCGCTCGTTGACCGGGTCCAGGTAGCGCAGGTAGTACCAGCACGAGCCCGCCCACTGCGGCATGGTGTTGAGCTCACGCCGGTACCGTCGCGGGCCGTCGCCCAGGTCGAGCTCGACGGTGGTCCAGTCGGTGGCCCGGGCCAGCGGCGGCACCGGATCGCTGGACTCGTCCTGCTGCGGCTCGGGCCGGAAGTCGGTGATCTCGGGCAGCTCGACCGGCAGCATCCCCTCCGGCAGCGCGATCGGAAGGCCGTCGTCGTCGTACACGATCGGGAACGGCTCACCCCAGTACCGCTGGCGGGAGAACAGCCAGTCGCGCAGCCGGTAGGACCGCTCGTACTCCCCGGCCTGGTGTTGTTCGAGCCAGGCGATGGCCGCCGCGATGGCCGCCGTCTTGTCCAGCCCGGTCAGGACCAGGCCGGGCACCTCGAGGTCGAGGTAACCGTGGTCGCCGACGTAGGCCTCCGGCCACTCGTCGGTGGCGGCGCCGGCGCTCAGCCCGTGCCCGGTGCACCAGGCCTCGCTGGGCTGCAGGACCGCGCGGATGGGCAGGGCGAACCGGCGGGCGAACTCGAAGTCACGCTCGTCGTGCGCGGGCACCGCCATGATCGCGCCGGTGCCGTAGCCCATCAGCACGTAGTCGGCGATGAACACCGGTATTGGCCGCCCGGTCATCGGGTTGACCGCGTAGCCGCCGGTGAACACGCCCGTCTTGTCGTAGCCCTCGTCGGCTCGCTGCCGGTCGCTCAGCCGCGCGGCCGCCTCCCGGTAGGCCGCGACCGCCGCGGCCGGCGTGAGTCCCTGCCCGCCCTCGGGATGGCGCCAGTCCTCCGGGGTGCCGTCGGGCCAGTCGGCCGGGGTGATCTCGTCCACCAGCGGGTGCTCGGGCGCCAGCACCATGTAGGTGGCCCCGGCCAGCGTGTCCGGACGGGTGGTGAAGACCCGGATCGTCGCGTCCGACCCGGCCACGCTGAAGTCGATGCTGGCCCCGTCGCTCGGCCCGATCCAGTTCCGCTGCATCACCTTGATCGAGTCGGGCCAGTCGAGCAGGTCCAGGTCGCCGAGCAACCGCTCGGCGTAGGCGGTGATCCGCAGCATCCATTGGCGCAGCGGGCGCCGGTAGACCGGGTAGTTGCCGATGTCGCTGCGGCCGTCCGCGGTGATCTCTTCGTTGGCCAGCACCGTGCCCAGGCCCGGGCACCAGTTGACCAGCTCCTCGGAGATGTAGGCCAGCCGGTAGCCGTCCACGACCTGGCGGCGCTGCTGGCTGGTCAGCTCGGCCCAGGGAAGGCCGCCGGGGTTGGCAGGCCCGTCGGCTGCCCTGGCGCCCGAGTCGAATTCGGTGATCAGTTCTTCGATGGGCCGGGCCCGCAGCGCCTCGGGGTCGAACCAGCTATTGAAGATCTTCAGGAAGATCCACTGCGTCCACCGGTAGTAGCCGACGTCGGTGGTCGCGAGCTCGCGCCGGGTGTCGTGCCCGAGCCCGAGCCGCCGTAGCTGCCGCCGCATGTTCGCGATGTTGTGCCGCGTCGTGATGGCCGGGTGCTGCCCGGTGTCCAGCGCGTACTGCTCGGCCGGCAGGCCGAAGGCGTCGTACCCGAACGGATGCAGCACGTTGTGGCCGGTCATCCGCAGGTAGCGGGCGTAGACGTCGGTCCCGATGTAGCCCAGCGGGTGCCCGACGTGCAGCCCGGCGCCGCTCGGGTACGGGAACATGTCCATGATGTAGAGCTTTGGCAGGCCGGCCACCCGGTCGAAGCCGGCGTCCAGCGGCCCGGACGGGTTCGGCGTGCTGAACGTGCCCTCGGCCTGCCAGTACTCCTGCCAGTGCTCCTCGATCTCGTTGGCGAGGCGCGCGTCGTACCGGAACGGCGGCTGGTCGCTGGCGGTGCCGTCGGTCGCGGCGGCGGCGTGGGCGGTGACGTCCTGGCGGGCGCTCTCGGTCATCGGGTTCGTCCCATCAAAAAACCCCTCGGGTACGAGGGGTCGCCACGCTGACTCGGATAGTCAGCGCGGCCTGCTAAGAAGCAGCCGTGTGGCTCGCACGCCCCTAGGCTAGCGCAGCCCTGAGCAGGCGGCACCCCGCACGCGATCCCTGTGCCGCCCTCACCAGCCCTATCCCGCCAGCCCGGTCCCTCTTCCCCGGCAGCCCTCTCTCAGTGGCCGGAAACGACGATCTCGCGCCAGAGCCCACCGTTCAGGTTGAGGTTGTTGCCACGCGCCTGGCCCGGTGCGCTGTCGCCGACGTAGGTGTAGAGCGGATGCCCGTTGTAGGTGACCTGAGTGCCGCCACCGGTCCGCTTGATCGTGCCGAGCTTGCCGGTGACACCAGGTCCCGCCGTGACCGTCCCGGTCACCGGGGGCCAGTAGACGGCGCAGCTCCCGTAGCACTTCGACGCCGACGAGGTGTCGGGAGCGAACAAGTAGAGCGTGCGGCCGCTGGCGTTGGTCAGCACGGTGACGCCGCCGATCGCGGTCGTCTTCAGCGCGCCGCGGGCGGCCACCGGTGCTTGCGCGCCCGCTCCTGCCACCGCCACGCCGAGCAGCACCAGGGCCACCGCCGTCAGCCCGGCCGTGGCCAGGCCCGCTCGCTTGGCCCAGGCCTGGCCCAGCAGCCGAAGCCGGAGCCGGTCCGGCGCGTAGCCGATGGCGAGTGCGGCCAGCGCCGCGAAGGCGGCCACCTCGATCACCCCGGCCACGGTCCCGGCCGTGGTGCGGACCTCCTTGAACCCAAACAGGCCGAACCACACCGTCAGCAGGTAACCACCGAGCGTGGCCACGGCGAACCCGGCCGCCGCGGCCGCCGCCAGCCAGTGACGCAGCCCCAGCGCGGCCAGGCCCAGCCCGAACGCAGCGATGATCTGCAGCAGGAAGAGCCAGCCGATGGTGGGGATCGTCCGGTAGCCGGTCAGGTAGAGGTCAAGGTGGATGGCGCCGCTGGCGATCAGCAGGCCCGGTCCCAGGATCCGCAGCCCGAGCGTCCGCCAGGCGAGCGCGGGGCGCCCGGCGTCTCCCGCCGCGGTGGTCCCTGCTCCGGTCGCTCCGGTCATGATGCCGCCCCGTCTGGTCATGGCTCTGCCCCCGTCTGATCGTAGATCGTTCGCGAGATCGTCTGTTCGTAGATCGCCGGCAAGCCAGGGCAGCGGGAGGGCTCACGCTGCCCTGGCGCCGACGGCGCCGGCGTAGGCCGGGCCTGCCTAAAAGGCCGGCGCCTGCCGGTGCGAGAGCAGCCGTTTGGGCCGTAACGGTTGCTCTCGCAGCTCAAAGGTTGTTAGGCCCGTAAGGTGCGGTCCGGGTCAGTACCCGTAGCCTCCGCCACCGCTGCTGCTCGAACTGGACGAGGAATTGGGCGCGGCCGCCGAGGTACCAGACGTGGTGACCTCGTGCCATACCCCGCCGGACGCGTTCAGGTTGTTCCCCTTGGCTTGCCCGGGGGCCGTGTCGGCCGCGTAGGTGTAGAGCGGGTGCCCGTTGTAGGTGGCCTGGAGTGTGCCGTCGGTCCGTTTGATCGTGCCGAACGTGCCCGTCAGGCCGGACGAGGTCACCGGGCCTTTTACTGGCGGCCAGTACTGCGCGCACGAGCCGTAGCACTTGGATTTGGTCGAGGTGTCAGGAACGAACCAGTACAGCGTGAGTCCCTTGGCGTCAGTCAGCACCGTTGCGCTGCTGATCTTCATGGTCTTCACCGCATTAGAAGCGCTGGTCGCCGATGCACCGCTCGTGGAAGAGTTGCTCGTGGACGAGCCAGCTGATGCGCCCGAGCCCCCCGAGTCGCTCGTTCCTGAGCTGCAAGCCGCCAGGGTGAGCATTGAGGCGGCGAAGGTGGTTGCTATCCACCACCGGTTACGCATCGCGTATCTCCATTCGCACAAGTTGAGGTTTTAGAGGCCGCGTTCAGGGGTGGCCTACCACGGTGCTTGTTAAACCGGGCTTGGTATCAGACCGCCACTTAGCGCCGCCTACACCCAGACCACGTATGGCGCTGCGTAACCGTTCAACGTGTGCGAAGAAAACTGAAGGACCCCGGCCGCCGCCCGCCAGCCGGGTCCACGTGCTGTGCTTTTGTATCGGTCACAGACGGCGGAGCACCGCGACGACCCGGCCGAGAATCGTGGCCGAGTCACCCGGGATCGGCGTGTACGCAGGGTTGTGCGGCATCAGCCAGACATGCCCGTCCGCCCGCTTGAAGGTCTTGATGGTGGCCTCGCCGTCGATCATGGCGGCGACGATGTCGCCGCTTTCCGCCGTCTGCTGCTGCCGCACCACGACCCAGTCGCCGTCGGCGATGGCGGCGTTGATCATGGAGTCACCCGCGACCTTGAGCAGGAACAGGGTGCCCTCACCGACGATCTGCTTGGGCAGCGGGAAGACGTCCTCGACCTGCTCCTCGGCCAAAATCGGGCCACCGGCGGCGATCCGGCCGACGAGCGGAACGTAGGTCGCGCCCTGCGATGAAATGTCGCCCCCGGGCATGATGTCGGGCGCCGCGCTGTGCTCGGTCTCCTGGTCCGGACGGACCGCGGGGTGGCCGGGCAGCCTGACCTCGACGGTGCGCGGCCTGCCCGCGTCGCGGCGCAGGTAACCCTTGCTCTGCAGTGTGGACAGTTGGTAGGACACACTCGATGTGCTGGTCAGGCCGACCGCTTCGCCGATCTCCCGCATCGAGGGCGGGTAGCCACGCCGCTGCACCGACTCGCGGATGACCTGCAGCACCTTGCGCTGCCGCCAGGTGAGCACGTGATCGGGATCTGGGTGGTCAGGCGTCTCGATGACCACCGCGGGGACACTGCCTTTAGGTTTGCGGCCCGGCCGGCCCTTGGGCTTGACCATGATCGCTTCGTCTGAGCCGGTCGTGGGCGGGCCACTCCTGGGCGATGCTGACTGGCCGCCGCCCTGCTCGCTGCTGCTGTGCATGATCTGACCTCCACACCGGATGGTTGCTCCTCAGCCGACGTTAGCGGTTTCGCTACCGGATCTCAAACATCTGTTCGACGCGACACGAAATTGTCGTACCTCTCCGGTAAGACAGATCGTACGAGTACTCGTTCGATCGAATGTAGATCCGATCGAACGAGTGTACTATCGAACTGTCATTCGTCAGAGGGGGATAAGCATGAGTGCCCTGCCAGCGGAATTCCTGCCCGCAGAACCGGAGTCCGGGCCGGTCCCGCCCATGCGGCGCCAATTCGGTGCTTCGCGGCGCCCGTTCACCGTCGTTCCAGGGCAAGCTGGCACCGCAGAGCGGCAGGCAGGCGCCGCAGAGCGGCAGGCAGGCGCCGCAGAGCGGCGGACAAGCACCGTGGAGCGACACGCCGGCAGCAAGCAGCACCGGTCCGGTCCTCGGTCTCGTCCCTCCGGCCCGCGCTCGCGCCCGGCCGGTGTCCGGGCTTGCTCGGCGGCCCTGCGAGCCGAGCCGGCCGCCCTGGCCGAGACGCCAGCCCTGACTGAGGCGCTGGCCCTCACCAAGGCAACAGCCCTGGCCGGGCCGTCCGTCCTGGCCGAGCACCCGCCCGTACTGGCGCCCGCGCCCGTCGCCGAATCCCCCCGTCCGCACCTCACCGGCCTTGGCCGTTCTGTTCTCGTGGCGTGCGCCGTGATCGTTGCCACCCTGCTCTGGTTCGCAGCCGCTAGCGTCGCCCGGGCCGCCGACCACAGCGGCACGCCGCGCCCTGCCGGGCACGCCGGGGCCGTCCAAGTCGTGGTCCAGCCCGGTCAGACACTTTGGTCGATCGCACTCCAAGCTGACCCGAGTGCCGACCCACGGCTCGCCGTCCAGCACATCGTCGCCATGAACTCGCTGGCCGGCGAGAACCTCTCGGCCGGCCAGCACCTATGGGTACCGCGGGGCTGACGCTCCGGCCCCGGCCGCCCGGGCTACTGGTCTCGGACGCGGCCACGACGTGGTCACGTCCGGTCGGCGACACGCCGGCTCCGTTTCGTCTTTCTCTGCTCGCCTGCCGTCACCAGGTGTCCTTTGTCTCCCTTGGAACGGTTCTGACCAGCAACGACGTCCGCGGTGGCCACCCGGAACCAGCCGCGACACGCCGGCCGGACCGCTCTGCCGCCGCTCTCGTCAGGATTCTTCTCCCGATCGCCATCTTCGACTTGCCTGCGGCTCTCCTAGGGTCTAGCGTGACCACAACATCTAGTAGTTACAGGGATGTAATTCGCGTTAGCTAGTGTTTCAGTAGTGGGACTATCAAGACGGCCTGCTACGACAGCACAGAGGGGGCGATCACGTGCGTTGCCCTTTCTGCAGGCATAACGACAGCCGGGTTATCGACAGCAGGACGGCGGACGATGGCGCCGCGATTCGCCGCCGCCGGTCCTGTCCCAAATGTGGCAAGCGGTTCACCACGCAGGAAACCGTGATTCTCATGGTCGCCAAGCGGAGCGGCGTGACCGAGCCGTTCGCCCGTGACAAGATCGTGCGAGGCGTTCGCCGGGCCTGTCAGGGGCGGCCGGTGACCGAGGATCAGCTCGCGAACCTGGCTCAGCGCGTCGATGACGTGCTCAGGTCGCGCGGGTCGGCAGAGATCCCATCGCATGAGGTTGGACTGGCGATTCTCGGGCCGTTGCGGGAGCTCGACGAGGTGGCATACCTGCGCTTCGCCTCGGTCTACCGGGGGTTTGAGTCGCTCGCTGACTTCGAGGACGAGATCACGGCGCTGCGCCAGGCGCACGCGAAGCAGGACGGACTGGCGCGATGAAGTGGGGCAGGCGAGATCAAGCGGAGCAATCGCCGTCACCCGCGGTGGGTGGACTGGAGACTGCACGCCGGAACGAAACATCCGAAGCGGGCCCAGGCGGGCCTGCAAAGGATCCTGGCGGATCCTGGAAGGGGGAGGTCATGACGGAGACGGCGAGTGGGGAAGCCGCCCAGAGCAGCAGGCAGCAGGGCAGCACATTTCCCGCGGCTGGCCTCAAGATCCGGCGTATCTACACCCAGGCGGGTGTAGACCCCTACGACGAGGTGACGTGGGAGCGCCGTGACGTCGTCATGACCAACTGGCGAGATGGATCGATCAACTTCGAGCAGCGCGGCGTGGAGTTCCCGGACTTCTGGTCAGTGAACGCGGCGAACATCGTCACGACCAAGTACTTCCGCGGCGCGGTCGGCAGCGCGCAGCGCGAGTGGAGCCTCAAGCAGCTCGTGGACCGGGTGGTGGGAACCTATGTGTCCGCCGGGCGCGAGCACGGTTATTTCGCCAGCGAAGAAGACGCGCAGATCTTCGAGCATGAACTCGCCTACGCGCTGATCCACCAGGTCTTCAGCTTCAACTCGCCCGTCTGGTTCAACGTTGGCACGACGTCCCCGCAGCAGGTGAGCGCCTGCTTCATCCTGGCCGTGGACGACACGATGGACTCGATTCTCGAGTGGTACCGGGAAGAGGGACTCATCTTCAAGGGCGGATCGGGCGCCGGTATCAACCTGTCCCGCATCCGCTCCAGCAAGGAGCTGCTGAGCTCGGGTGGCACCGCCAGCGGCCCGGTCTCGTTCATGCGCGGCGCCGACGCCTCCGCCGGAACCATCAAGTCGGGCGGCGCGACCCGCCGGGCGGCGAAGATGGTCGTGCTCGACGTGGACCACCCGGACGTGCCGGAGTTCATCGAGACCAAGGCGCGCGAGGAAGAGAAGGTCCGCGTGCTGCGGGACGGGGGCTTCGACATGGACCTTGGCGGCAAGGACATCGCCAGCGTCCAGTACCAGAACGCCAACAACTCGGTGCGCGTCTCCGCCGAGTTTATGCGGGCCGTTGAAAAGGGCACCGAGTTCGACCTGCTGGCCAGGCGGACCGGCGAATCGGTCGACCGGGTCGACGCCAGGACCCTATTCCGCAAGGTGGCGCAGGCCGCCTGGGAATGCGCGGACCCGGGCATTCAATACGACGACACCATCAACGACTGGCACACCTGTCCCGAATCCGGCCGAATTACCGCAAGCAACCCGTGTTCCGAATACGTCCACCTCGACAACTCGTCGTGCAACCTGGCCAGCATCAACCTGCTGAAGTTCCTCCGTGACGACGACACCTTCGACGCCGAGCGATTCGAGCGCATCTGCGAGCTCGTCATCACCGCGATGGACATTTCCATCTGCTTCGCCGACTTCCCGACGAAGAAGATCACCGAGACCACCCGGGCGTACCGGCAGCTCGGCATCGGTTACGCCAACCTCGGCGCGCTGCTGATGGCGACCGGGCACGCCTACGACTCTGTGGGCGGCCGGGCCATCGCGGCGGCCATCACCTCGCTGATGACCGGTACCGCCTACCGGCGCTCCGCCGAACTGGCCGGCGTCGTCGGCCCTTACGACGGATACGAGCGCAACCGGGCCGCGCACAACCGGGTCATGCGCAAGCACGCCGACGCCAGCACCCAGATCAGCCCGATCGGCGCCATGGACAAGGAGATTCTCGCCACCGCTAACCGGACGTGGCAGCAGTGTCTAGGCCTTGGCGAGGCAAATGGGTACAGAAACGCACAATCCTCGCTGCTCGCGCCTACGGGCACTATAGGGCTCATGATGGACTGTGACACCACGGGGATCGAGCCCGACCTCGCCCTGGTGAAGTTCAAGAAGCTGGTCGGCGGCGGTTCCATGCAGATCGTCAACCAGACGGTCCCGCGCGCACTCCGGAACCTCGGTTACCAGGCTGAGCAGATCGAGGCGATTGTCGAGTACATCGCCGAGCACGGGCATGTCGTCGACGCGCCGAGCCTGCGGCCTGAGCACTACGAAGTGTTCGACTGCGCGATGGGGGAGCGCGCGATCGCACCTATGGGGCACGTGCGGATGCTCGCAGCGGTCCAGCCGATGCTGAGCGGATCGGTGAGCAAGACGGTCAACATGCCGGAGAGCGCCACCGTCGAAGACGTCGAGGAGATCTACTTCCAGGGCTGGAAGATGGGCCTCAAGGCGCTGGCCATCTACCGGGACAACTGCAAGGTGGGCCAGCCGCTGTCGGTCGCGAAGAAGAAGCCGGCGGCCGCGCAGCCGGAGTCCAGCCAGACCACCGCCGAGGCGACGGCCCAAGAGCACGAGATCAAGCCCGTGCGCAAGCGCCTGCCCAAGAGCCGTCCCGCCACCGTCACCAGGTTCTCGGTGGCCGGGGCCGAAGGCTACATGACCGCCTCCAACTACCCCGACGACGGCGTGGGGGAGGTATTCCTCAAGCTCGGTAAGCAGGGTTCCACACTGGCTGGTGTGATGGACGCCTTCTCCATCGCGATCTCGGTCGGGCTCCAGTACGGCATACCGTTGGAGTCCTACGTCGCCAAGTTCACCAACATGCGCTTCGAGCCGGCCGGTCTCACCGACGACCCGGACATCCGGATCGCCAGTTCGGTCATGGACTACATCTTCCGGCGCTTGGCCCTCGACCACCTGCCCCAGGACCAGCGGACCGAGCTCGGCATCCTGTCCGCCGCCGAGCGCAGCGCCAGCCTCGACAGTATGGACCAGCAGGGCCGGCCCCTGGCCGATGAGCCGGACACCGAGGAACTGGCCCAGTCAGCCGTGCTCGAAGACCCGCCCGCCGGCCGCGAGGAGCCGGCCGAGTCCACCCCCGAGGCGCCACTGCGGCGGGTCGGCAGCTCGACCGAGCTGATCGAGTCCCACCAGGGCCGGGTCGCCGACGCCCCCCTGTGCCTGACCTGCGGCACGAAGATGCGCCCCGCCGGAAGCTGCTACGTCTGCGAAGGCTGCGGGGCCACCAGCGGCTGCAGCTAGATTACTGTGGCCACTAAAGAGCGAGATCTCCCAACTCAGGAGGGCGTGGTCAGGCAGCCGCGCCCCTCCTGAGTGCTAGTTGGACGTCGTTCGCCGGATGTGCTGCAACAACGGCAGACCGCCTGCAGATCAAGCGGCGGATCGCCCAGCAGATGTCCGGCAGAACGCTCACGAAAGTAGCGACAGATCGCCCATGACCCGGCGTTCGCAGCGGTAACGTTACGCTCTTGGAAGCCGGAGCAGGTCTCTTCCTGCGGCATGCCGAGAGGCTGGTAGCCGAGGCGCTGGCGGATACCCGCGTCGTGGTGGTCAATGGTGCCAGACAGGTCGGAAAGAGCACCTTGGCCGAGCTGGCTGTCGCCAGATCCGTCGCGAGACTATCGAGTTGTGGCCGCTGTCACAGGGAGAGATCGATTCCGTTACGGACGGGTTCGTGGATGCCGTATTTCAGTTCGGCAGTGGCGTCAGAATGCCGCCATGCCCGCTAACTAAACGCGATTACGTAGCGCGGGCACTGCGCGGCGGCTACCCAGAAGCGGTGCGCAGGGTTCCGGGGCGACGTCGGGCGAGGTTCTTCGACTCTTATGTGACGGGCTTGGTAACCCGCGACGTCCAGCAGATATCCGACATCGAGCGGCCGGCCGAGATGCGTCGTCTCCTGAGCGTCGTGGCAGCCCGGATGGGGACCCTGGCGGTTGCCCAGTCGATCGCGAATGACATCGCCCTGCCGCGGCAGACCCTCTCGCGCTACTTGGATCTGCTTGAACTGATCTTCGTGATCAAGCGCATCCCAGCGTGGTCATCGAACCTGACCACTCGCGCGATATCCACCCCGAAACTGATCGTCACTGACTCCGGCCTGGGTGGCGGCCTGCGCCACTTGGCGAACCGGCTCGGCGACCGCTTCCGGGCCGGGATCGTGCTCTACGCCGGCGAGCAGCAACTCTCCTTTGGGGTCCCGCAATAGCCAGAGCCCCCGCCGGGTCGCCCGGCAGGGGCTCTGACGCAGAACTCGCGGTGACTACTTCCCTACGGCGATTCCAGGGCGTCCGCCGCGCTGGCCGGGCTCTGTTCGGTGGCCGCGGTGGACATCGGCGACAGCAGCGGGAAGTGGCAGGCCGCCTGGTGCCCTTCGGGGCTGAACGGGACCAGCGGTGGTTCCACCTCGGCGCAGATCTCCTGGGCCAGCGGGCACCGGGTGCGGAACCGGCAGCCCGACGGCGGGTTGATCGCGCTCGGCAGTTCACCGACGACGCCGACGTGGGCCTTGGCCTGCTCGGCCTTCGGGTCGGCCACCGGAGCGGAGTCGATCAGACCCTTGGTGTAGGGGTGCGCCGGGGTCAGATACACCTGATCGGCCGGCCCGACCTCGACCAGCTTGCCCAGGTACATGACGCCGATGTGGTTGGACAGGTACCGCACCACGGCCAGGTCGTGCGAGATGAAGAAGTAGGTCAGACCCATCTCGCGCTGCAGTTCCCGCATCAGGTTGAGCACCTGAGCCTGGATCGACACGTCCAGGGCGGACACCGGCTCGTCGGCCACGATCAGGTCGGGCGACAGGACCAGGGCCCGGGCGAAGCCGAGACGCTGCCGCTGACCGCCGGAGAACTCGTGCGGATAGCGCTCGGTGGCCGTGCGCGGCAGCCCGACGTGGTCGAGCATCTCCTCGACCTTCTGCTGCTGCTCGCGACGGTTGCCGATTTTCTGCACCACCAGCGGCTCGCGCAAGATCGTGCCGGCCCGCATCCGCGGGTCCAGCGACGCGTACGAGTCCTGGAACATGAGCTGGATCTTCCGGCGCTGCCGCCGGTACTCCCGGCCGCTGGTGCGCACCAGGTCCTTGCCTTCGAAGTTGATCGACCCGGCGGTGGCGGTGTCCAGCCCAACGACCAGCCGGCCGAGCGTGGTCTTGCCGCAGCCGGACTCGCCGACCAGACCGAACGTCTCACCGCGACGGATCTTCAGGCTGACGTCGGCGACAGCGCTGACCTCGCCGATCTTGCGCTGCAGCACCGCGCCCTTGGTCACCGGGAAGTTCTTGACCAGGTGCTCGATGCTCAGCAGCACCTCGCCCGATTCACTGCTGGTGCCCAGGGGGTTGCCGTCGTCCGTCGGCTGCTCCACCGAGGTGGTGGTGCCGGCGCCGGTCCGGGTCTTCCTGCCCTCGCCGTCGCCGACCGGGTAGAAGCACGCGTACTTGTGCCCCGGGTCCTCGCCCATCAGTTGCGGCTCTTCGGACCGGCACCGGTCCTGGACGTAGCGGCAGCGCGGCGAGAACCGGCAGGACGGCTTGGGGTTGATCAGGTCCGGCGGCAGTCCCGGGATCGAGTACAGCTTCTCCCTGGTCTCGGCGGCCTTCTCAGGAAGCGCATGGAACAGCGCCTCGCTGTAGGGGTGCCGTGGGTTCACGAACAGGGTGTTCGTGTCGGTGGTCTCCGCGATCTTCCCCGCGTACATCACCACCACCCGGTCCGCCCGGCCGGCGATTACCCCCAGGTCGTGGGTCACCAGGATGACCGACATGCCCAGCCGGTGCCGCAGGTCGTCGATCAGCTCCAGGATCTGCTTCTGGATGGTGACGTCCAGGGCAGTCGTGGGCTCGTCGGCGATCAGCAGCTTCGGCTCACAGGCGAGTGCCATCGCGATCATCACGCGCTGCCGCATACCGCCGGAGAACTGATGCGGATACTCGTTGACCCGCTCCTTGGCCTTGGGCAGCCCGACCAGGTCAAGCACCTCGATCGCCCGGTCCATGGCCTGGGCCTTGTTCACCTCCCGGTGCAGCAGCACGGTCTCGGCGATCTGCTTGCCCACGGTCATCGTCGGGTTCAGCGAGGTGAGCGGATCCTGGAAGATCATCCCGATCTCGTTGCCGCGGACCTTGCGCATGTCGTTCGTGTCGAGCTTGCTGATGTCGCGGTCGTTCAGCTTGATGCTGCCGGCGACGATGGATCCGCCGGTCGGCAGCAGGTTCATGATGGACAGCGCGGTCATTGTCTTGCCGCAGCCCGACTCGCCGACCACGCCCAGCGTCTCGCCGGGGTCGACGTGCAAGGTCACGCCATCGACCGCATGCACCACGCCCTGCCGCAGCTTGATGTGCGTGCGCAGGTCGTCGATTTGAAGTAGCGGCGCCACTAGTTCACCGTTCCCTTACCGGCGCTGCAGCCGGGTCTCGAACGCGTCTCGCAACGCGTCGCCAATGAAGTTGAACGCGATACAGGTCACGATGATCGCGAGCCCCGGCGGGTAGATCAGCCACCAGTAGTTACCGGTCTGCAGGTACTGAAGGCCGGTGGAGAGCATGGAGCCCCAGTCCGTGGCGGGCGGCTCAACGCCGAGGCCAAGGTAACCGAGACCGGCCAGGATCAGGATCGAGTCGGCGACCGCGAACGTGGCCTGCACGATGATCGTGCCGACCGCGTTCGGCATGACGTGCCTGAGCACGGCCCGTCCGCCGCTGCCGCCGGCGACCTTGACCGCCTGCACGTACTCCCTGGTGCGCAGCGTGAGCGTCTCGCCGCGTACCAGCCGCGCTACGCCGAGCCAGTAGAACGAGGCGATCAGGAAGATCATGACGACGGTGTCCGGGTGAAACACCACCGACAGAATGATGATCACCATGATGTACGGCAGCGACAGGCCGGCGTCCACGAGGCGCATGAGGAACGAGTCCACGACCCCGCCGACGAAGCCGGAGATCGCGCCGTAGATGGCGCCGATCAACACCGACACGATGGCGGCGGCGAAGCCGACCTCCAGCGAAACCTGGCCGCCGGTCATGAGCCGCCCGAGCTGGTCATATCCGACGTCGTTGCAGCCCAGCAGGTGCTTGGCGCCCGGACGGCACAGGTAGTCGGACAGGTTCGTGTTGACCTGGTTGGTGTGGTAGAACACCGGGCCCAGGAAGCAGAACAGAACGATGAAGATCATGAAGCCGAGGGAGACGAGCGCCAGTTTGTTCTCGGCGAACACCTCCCAGCCGCGCCGGAACATGCTGCGCGGTTTGGCCGCGGCGGCCAGCCCCAATTCGGCGGCTTCTGCCGCGCTGAGACTGCCGTCCGTCAGTGGCGGTGGCACACTCTCCGTCAGGCTCGGGTTAGGGGGCATGACCATTAGCTGTACCTCACCCTCGGGTCAAGCGCCGCGTACGAGATGTCGGCGATCAGGTTGCCGACGATCGTGGCCAGGGTTGTGATCAGCGTGAACCCCAGCATCGTGGCCACGTCGTCGTTCAGCGCGGCCTGGTAGAACTGATAGCCCATGCCCGGATAGTTGAACACGGACTCGATGAAGATCGCCCCGGCGACCAGGGTGGGCAGGGAGAGCCCGAGCAGGGTCACGATCGAGATCAGCGAGTTGCGGAACACGTGCACCCACAGCACCCGCCGCTCGCTCGCACCCTTCGACCTGGCCGTCCGCACATAGTCCTGCACCAGGTTGTCCATCACCGAAGACCGCATATACCGGCTCCACAGCGCATACAGAACGAACGCGTAGGAGACCACCGGCAGCACCAGGCCTCGCGGATCCGCGAGTATCCCGCCCACGCTGCTGGACTGCGGTGCTTCGGAGGGGAACAGGTGGATATCGACGGAGAACCAGGCGATGAGCAGCACCGCGATGAAGAAGGTCGGGGTGGCGTAGCCGAGGAAGGAGACGCCGGTCAGCGCGTAGTCACCGACGGTGTAGCGCTTGACCGCCTGATAGACACCCAGCGGGATGCCGAACACCAGGGACACGACCAAGCCGAGCAGCACCAGCACGACGGTCTTGGGCAGGTACTGGCCGATCAGGGCGGTGACGCTCTCGTTGAGCTTGTTGGAGTAGCCGAGGTTCCAGTGGATGATCTGCCAGACCCACTTGCCGTACTGGACGTAGAACGGCTGGTTGTAGCCGTACAGCTTGTTGTAGTAGGCGATCTGGGCCGGGGCGGCTTTGGGCCCGAGCAGCGCCCGGATCGGGCCGCCGGGGAACAGGTGCACGATCGCCAGTGTGATGACCGTGACGAAGAACGTGACGAGTACCGCCTGCAGCAACCGGCGGATCAGATAGCCGGTCATCGCGCAGCCGTCCCGCGGGCAGCCGCCCGGGAGATCTCTCCCAGGGTGAAGATCATGAGGCCTCCAAGTTACCGCGACACCTGCCTTTATCGCCGCATATGCAGGTCACCGCCAGCTTAAGTCAGCTCAAGCGGGGCGTCGATGGCTGATTTGCCGTAGTTGTCCCTGTCTGAGCCGCCGCCCCGCGGTTTCCCACGGGGCGGCGGCTCAGCTATCTGCGTGAACTAGCTAGGCGAGCTACTACTTCGTGAAGTAGTAGTACTCGGGAAGGAGCGTCTGCAGCGGGTTGAACTGAACGTTCTTCAGCTTGCTGTTGACGGCCTGGATCCCGTAGCTGAGCGGCATGTAGATGAACGGGAGCTGCTGCGCCGAGTAGTTGGCGAAATTGTGGTAGACAGCCATGCTTCCGCTCGTCTCCGTGGCGTTGATCAGACTGTCCATCTTCGGGTCGGAGTACGCACCCGAGTTGGAACCGGCACCGGTCTGGAACAGCGGCTCGCCGGTCGGCTCGTAGCCGGGCGAGAAGATCCACAGCCCGTACATGGCACCCTGCCACGAGTGGTTGGTCGGCAGTGCCTCGCCGATGACCGCGTTGAAGGTCTTCCCGACGATGTCGATGTTGATGCCGGCCTTGGAGGCGTCGGACTTGTAGATCTGGGCCTCCTGGGTGAAGGCCGCCTGCCCGGTGGAGTAGTCCAGCTCGAATGCGAACTTCGTGCCAGCCTTGATGCCTGCGCCACACTTGGACGGCGTCTCACAGGTCATCGTGCCGCCCACCATCTTCCAGCCGTGCGCCGTGAGCAGGGCAGCGGCCTTTGAGGTGCTGAACGGGTATGGTCCCTGGCCGCCGTTCGCTTCCTGGGTCGTGCCTGCCACCCACTGGTTGCCGGCCGGTTCCGCGGGCGCGATGCCCGTGGTCGGGTAGGCGTAACCGCGGTCGGTGGCCTTGGCGATGCCGTTCTGGTCGGACACGTACTCCAGCGCCTGGCGGGCGTAGAGCTGCTTGAACACCGGGCCTATCTGCGGGTTGTTCCAGTTGATCTGGTAGTACGCGAAGCCCCACGCGTAGTTCGGCGCCAGCGTGTACCCCGCGCCCAGCGGGTTGGTCGGCGGCAGGGCCTGGGACGGGGACTTCACCGGCAGGTTCTGGGTCGGGATGTAGCCGATGTCGACCGCACCGCTCTGCAGCGCCGTGTACTCGGAGGTGTCGCTGGTGAACGGCACCTCTTCCCACTTCGCGATCGTCGGCTTCGGGCTGCCCGAGTACTTCGCGTTGGGCACGAACGAGTCCTGACCGGACGTGTTGAACGACGACAGCTTCCACGGCCCGTCGACGACGGACCACAGCGGGCTGCTGGCGTAGCTGCCGGTGTTCTTGGCCTGGGCGGCCAGGAAGTTGTAGACGGCCTTGCACGGCTTGTAAGGCGCGGCCGAGGCCGTGCAGCCACCGCTGCCTGACTTGGCACCGAGTGACGTCACATCCCAGGCCTGCGGCATGGGAGTGACCTGGGCCAGCTCGTTGTAGGTGTACCACAGGCTCGAGTAGGCCTTGTTGAGCGTCAGGGTGACCTGATTCGGCGCGGTGGCCTTCATCGAGGTGATGTTGGTCGGGATACCGCCGGGGGCCGCACCGGCCCAGTTCGAGAGCTCGGCCGACATCATGTGCAGCCAGAAGAGCACGTCGTTGGCGTCCACGGTCTCACCGTTGGACCACTTCCAGCCCTTCATGTTGATGACGACCGTCTTGCCGCCGTTGCTGTACACCGGCGCGTTGGCCGGGGAGATGCTGTACACCGGGGTCGGCGACGTGTTGTTGCCACCGAACCAGAAGAGCGGCCGGTACATCTGGTACTGCATGTCCTGCGAGTTCGACACGCTGAAGTACGCCAGCGACATGAACGGGAAGATGTAGTTCGGGGGCGAGGATGGCAGCTCGGCTACCGTGACCGTCCCGCCCTTCACCTTTCCCGCACTTGTGCTCCCGCCCGAGTTACCACCGCTGCCGCCCGATGAGCCGCAGCCGGCGGCGGTCAGGGCGATCGCGCTCAGGACGGCGATCCCCCCGAGACGCCATTTGTGTCTGCCTAGATCCATGTCCACTCCTTCACGTGGTGCGCCTCCGCTGACATGGCGTCCGGCGCCTGACACGAGACCATATCCTGACCTGTGCCTGGTCACGCGGCAGGTGGCCACGCTTACGCGGGCCGTCATCGCATTGGGTTGCCGCGGCCGGACCAAGCTCGGTCAGCGATGCCAATTCGCAGAGAGCGTATGTGTGGCCCCGTACCTACACGATGCCGAAATCGTCACAATCCGATACCGATGTCCTGATCGGGATTCCTGGCATCATGGGAAAATGCAGGAAGATCCAATCCAGATCCGGCCACTGGCGGACTCCGATCACGCGGCGGTCGTGCGCTTCGTTGACGAGGAATGGGGAGCGCCGATCTCGGTGGCGCACGGTGCCGTGTTCCGCCCGGCCGA
>DATAWQ010000031.1:0-2011 GCA_036267135.1 Streptosporangiaceae bacterium
GGGTGTGCCGGGCCTCGGGGTCTACCGTGGAGATCACCCGGTCTTCGGCGACCTTGCGGGCGATCCGCCACCGCCCGTCGCTGCCATCAGAGCCCTCGGCGGGCTCGACGTCCTGCCCGGCGACCAGGGCCAGCAGCGCCAGCGCCGAGGCGGCCCGCTCATCCAGGCCATCGGCATCCAGCGCGGCTGCCACCGCGTTCGCGTCGTTCACCAGCGCTGACACCAGCGCATCCTTCGCCCCGGGATCATCCCAGTCGATCTTCGGCTTGCCCGGCGTGCTGTAGTCATGGCCGGCGCACACCGCCGCGATCTGCCCCGCCGCGCCGGGCACCTCCCGGGCCACCCGCCGGATCGCCGAGACCAGCTGGGTGATCGTGTCCTGGGTCGCCACCCCGTCGGCCAGGATCGTCGAGTCCACCGCCCGGCGGCGCCGGCCCCGCAGCACCCCGGTCTGCTCGATCACCTTCCTGACCGCGTCGTTGACCCGGTGCGGCCGCTGCGACTTCGCGATCCGCTTGCGCCAGTACACCAGCGAGGACGGGTCGAAGCCCGCATCATCGACCGCCAGCCCGCAGGCCACTTTCCACCGCACATCGAAGCGGACCGCCTCGGCGGCCTCCCGGTCGGAGTAATCATGCAGCGCCTGCAGCGCCAGCACCGCGGCCATCCGGGTGGCCGGCAGCGATGGCCGGCCCTGCCCCGGCGGGGCGAACAGGTCCGCGTAGTCCGCATCGGGGAACACCTCAGCCCGGTGCGCGGCCAGGAACGCGAACATGCTGCCTTCCGGGACCAGGTGGCCAGCCAGCAGCTCCGCGTCCAGAAGCTGCCGGTCTGCCCGCTCGAAACCCTGCATGAGACGATTATCCCAGGCCATCGAACACCGGGCCGGCAAACACGCCAGGACCCCAGGCCTTTTTCAGCAGGCTCCTAGGCGCATCAGAGGATCGCATCCAGCGAGGTGCCTGGACGTCGGGGGGCAGCGGTTCGTGCCAGCCGACGCGGCAGGCATCATGTCCACCGAGGACCCTAGTGGACGGCGATCGCGATCACCTGGTCCTCAACGCTGGGACACTAACGATCCTTAATGGTGGGGGTTACAGAAAGGGCTGAAGTCAAGCCTGGTGCTGGCGAGGAAACCGTTGAGCAGGCCGGGCCGGTACTGAATCCGCCGCAGCCGGGTCTTGATCAGGACGGTGAGCTGGGTGAGGTTGCGTTTGACCAGGTTGACCAGGGATCTTTTCAAGTGCGACCAGACCTGCTCGACCGGATTGAGCTCGTGCGCATACGGCGGGAGCCGGTAGACGGTCAGCCAATCCCGGGCCGAGATCAGCCTGGCCATGGCGGCGCTGGTGTGGGTATTCAAGTTGTCCCAGACGACCACCAGTGGGCCGCCGAGCTGCTGGTGGGCGGCGTCCAGCAGCCGTGCGTAATCGGCCTCGGTGAAGCCCTTGCGCTGGTCTTTGCCGTGCCGCCGGCTGATGTGGGTACGGTAGATCAGCCGGGGCTGGTGCCCCGGCTTGACGGCGATCAGCGCTGCCAGCGACACCCGCGCGTTATGCCCGCCGGTCACCCGCACCACCGGTGTCTGCCCGCGGCGGCCCCAGGTGCGCCCCACCGGCGGCCGTACGCCCTGGCCTGATTCGTCCTCAAAGATCAGCCAGGCGCCCAGGTCCGCCGCCGTGCTTTTACCACCGGCCAGGCCTCCTCCCGCCAGGCCGCGATCCGCGCCTCATCCCGCTCGGCGGCGTGGCGGGCAGGATCTGCACGCTCCAGCCGATCCGGTGCAGCAGCAAGTCCAGCCCGGCCAGGGTGTACGCCACCCCGAACCGGCGGCGCACCACGTCGGCGATCCGGGCCAGTGTCCAGCACTGATCCACCCACCCCCAGGCGGCCGGGCCGGCGTCCAGCACCGCCTCCAGCTCACCCAGCTGGGCCGGGGTGAGCTTGCACCGGACACCCCCGGCCCCCTTCGAGGCCAGCGCCGCCCGGCCCCCCGCGGCCAGCGACCGCC
>DATAWQ010000032.1:0-49581 GCA_036267135.1 Streptosporangiaceae bacterium
TCCGCCACCGGCTGTCCGGTGAGGAACTAGGCCAGACCGCATTAGCAGCCGGAACACCACGGTAAAGGGGCGAACATGAAAATCGGCACCGGAAAAGTCGCTACCGGACTGACGCTGATCATCATCGGCGCGATACTCGCGTTCGCCGTCACGACAAACACGTCGGTCTTCAACCTGCACGTCGCCGGTTTCGTGTTCATACTGGCCGGGCTGGCGGCGATGCTCATACCGCAGAAGAACTACGCGGCGGTGAGCAAGCGGCTGGTCACCCGGCGCTCGCGAACCTGGCCCTCGGGCAGCACGGTCAACTCCACCCGGGAGACCGAGCTCCCCCCGTACGTCGTGATCAATCCCCGCAGCAACCTGATCAACGACGACATGCCGACGAGGCCAAGCATCCCGCCGGACCCGACCGTGCAGGCCGTCATGACCCCCGGTGAGTCACCGGTCGCGGAGACCGACACGCAGATCGTGCAGCAACTCCGCGACGAATAACCCACACACGCGTAATCTCCCAGGACGGCCGGGCGCCCCCAGCGCCCGGCCATCCTGTCTACGCGGCCTCACCTCTGGTCCGGCCTCTAATCTGGACGCAGTGACCAGCTCACACGAAACTCACACGTGGGTCACAACGGGGACTAGCGGTCCCGTGATCGGATCGGTGTGGGTGGAGGTCCGGGGAGGTGCTGATGGGCGAACCCGCGGTGGGGGCCGTGGCCGATCACGGCACGCTGCTGGTGGTGGACGACGAACCGTTCCTGCGGGACGCGGTGGCCGCGTCGCTGCGGTTCCTCGGCTTCGACGTGACCGCGGCCGAGACCGGTCTGGAGGCGCTGCGGCTGGCCAGGGCCGGCCGGTTCGACCTGGTCGTGCTCGACGTGATGCTGCCCGACGTGGACGGGTTCGAGGTGCTGCGGCGGCTGCGGCGGGACGGCAGCCGGATCCCGGTGATCTTCCTGACCGCCCGGGACACCCAGGCGGACAAGGTGAACGGGCTGACCCTGGGCGGTGACGACTACCTGACCAAACCGTTCGGGCTGGAGGAGCTGGCCGCCCGGGTCCGCAGCGTGCTGCGGCGGACCAGGCCGGGCCGGGAGAATCCGGTGCTCACGTTTTCCGACATCGAAATGGACACCGAATCCTACGAGGTCCGCCGGGGCGCCCGCGCGATCGACCTGTCGCCGACGGAGTTCCGGCTGCTGCGTTACCTCATGCTCAACCCGGGGCGGGTGCTGACCAGGGCGCAGCTGCTGGCGCACGTGTGGGACTACGACTTCGACGGGTCCAGCACCGTGGTGGCCACCTACGTCGCCTATCTGCGGCGCAAGCTAGCCGCGCACGGGCCCGACGTGATCCACACCCAGCGCGGCGTGGGCTACAGCCTCCGCCTCCCCCGCCCTGGCGAGGTGACCGGCGATGAGGCTTAAGCTCAGGCGGGTCCGCCGGCTACGGCTCCGCACCCGGGTGCTGGCCGGAGTGCTGGCCATCACGCTGACCACCCTGGTGGCCTTCGACGTCGCCGTGGTCACCGGGCTGCGCCACTACCTGCTCAACCAGACCGACACCAGGCTCCGGTCGATCGTCAACCTGTACCAGCGGGCCAACTGGACAAGGGTCGGGACTCCTACGCAAGCCAAGATCACACGGGTGCCCAAACATTGCCAGGGCCAGATCGCGAGCCTCAAAAAGGGCCAGATCGCGAGCCTCAAAAGTTGTCCCCGGATCTTTGGGCCGGGGGCCATTGGCACGCTGCCTCCCGTCTTGCTGGGCTTCCTCGTCGGCGTTGCGTACGTGCACGGGCCAGGGGGGGACCTGGTCATGGCGAGCCAGGAGGAAGATCTCACCCCCCGGCTGCCCGCGAACCTGCACGCCCTGGCCGTCCGCGAGCAGGGCCAGACCGTGAACAGCACGAACGGACGTGATCAGCTCCGGCTGGTGGCCAGAGATTTCCCCGGCACCGGCACCGTTTACGCCACCACCAGCCTGACCAACCTCGACGGAACCGTAGGCCAGCTCGAGCTGATCATGATTCTGGGCTCGGCCGCGGCCGGCCTGCTGGCGGCCGGCGGGACGGCCTGGCTGATGCGCCGCGGCCTGCGCCCGGTGGAGCGGATGGCCGCGCAGGCGGACAAGATCACCGCCGGGGACCTGACCGGCCGGGTCGGCCCGCAGGACGCCCGCACCGAGGTCGGCAGGCTCGGCACGGCGCTGAACGGGATGCTCGCTCGCATCGGTGACTTCGTGGCCGAGCGCGAGGCCAGCCAGCAGGCCACCAGCCGGTTCTTCACCGAAGCCAGTCACGAGCTGCGCACCCCGCTGGCCTCGCTGCGGGCCAACGCCGAGCTGTACCAGCAGGGCGCGCTGCCCGAACGCGCGCAGGTGGACGAGGCCATGCGCCGCATCGTCGCCGAGGCCAGGCGGATGGGCGTCCTGGTCGACGACATGCTCAGGCTGGCCCGGCTCGACCAGCGGCCCGAGCACCGCGACGAGCAGATCGACGTCACCGAACTGGCCGGCGAATGCGTCCAGCGGGCCCGCACCGCCCATCCGGACCGAGCCTGGGCCGCCGGTATCGACCCCGGCCTGACCACCAGCGGCGACGAGGAACTGCTGCACCGGGCCATCGACAACCTGCTCACCAACGTGGCCGCGCACACCCCACCCGGCACCACCGCCACCATCACCGCCACCCAGGCCGACGCCACCATCACCGTCGAGGTGAGTGATGACGGGCCCGGCGTCCCCACCGATCAGCTGCCTAGCATCTTCGACCGCTTCTACCGGGCCAGCGCACCGTCGCCGCGCCCCGGCTCCGGCCTGGGTCTGGCCATCGTCGCGGCGGCCACCGCCATCCACGGCGGCACCGTCCAGGCCGCGCTCAACCACCCCCACGGGCTGTGCGTCAGGGTGCGACTGCCCGCCACCGACCCAGACGGCCCCGAACTGGACGCCGCCGAACTGGACGCGGCCGGGGCCGCACCGGACCGCCCGGCGGCCATATCCGGCCCGTGATTCATGAGTCGGTGACCGCGGCCGGGGTAGACGTCGGCCATGGTCACGGAACACCGCGAGACGGAACGCACGTACGAGGCTGGTACGGCGGGTTTCGCCCTGCCCCCACTGGACGGCCTGCCGGGGGTCGCCTCCGTCTCCGACCTGCAGCAGGAAACGCTGGAGGCGGAGTACTACGACACCCGCGACCTGCGGCTGATCAACGCGGGGGTCACCTTGCGACGGCGTCGCGGTGGGGCCGACGAAGGGTGGCACCTGAAACTGCCGGCGGGCGAGGACACCCGCCGCGAGCTGCGGCGGCCGCTGGAGGAGCACGAAACCACCGTCCCGCCGGAGCTGACCGGGCTGGTCCGTGCCTACAGCCGGGGCGAGCCGCTCGGGCCGGTCGCGCACATCACCACCGTCCGGCGCCGCCGGACCCTCATGGACGCCGACGGCACGTCGCTCGCCGAGGTGGTCGCCGACGACGTCATGTCCCAGACGATGGGCCGGACCACCACCATCAGCAGCTGGCAGGAGGCCGAGGTCGAGCTGACCGGCGGCGATCTTGACCTGCTCAAGGCGGCGGACCGGCTGTTGCGGCGCAGCGGGCTGCGGCGCGCGAGCACGTCGGTCAAGCTGGCCCGGGCGCTGGCCGACCGGCTGGCCGGATCACCGCCCGGGACGCCGCTGACCGCCGCATCCACCGCGGGCGACGTGGTGCTGGCGTATCTGCGCGCGCAGGCCGGGCAGATGAAGGACGCCGACCCACTGGTGCGCCGGGCCGAACCCGGCTCGGTACACGACATGCGCGTGGCCAGCAGGCGCCTGCGCAGCACCCTGCGGTCCTTCCGCGCGATCCTGCGGGCCCAGGACACCAGGCACCTGCGCGATGAACTGCGCTGGCTCGGTCGCGTGCTCGGTGCGGCCCGCGACGGCGAGGTACTGGCGGAGCGGCTCGACGAGCACCTGCGGCAGCTGCCCCGTGAGCTGGTCATGGGCCCCGTGGCGGCGCGTCTGCGGCTGCACTTCGCACCGCGCGAGCAGGCCGCCGCGCAATCGGTGGCCGAGGCTCTCAACTCGGGCCGGTATCTGGCCCTTCTCGACGAACTCGACCGGCTGCTGACCAGCCCACCGCTCACCGCGGCGGCCGCCAGGCCGGCCGGTGACGAGCTGCCCGGCGCGGTCGCCCGCGCCGACAAGCGCACTCGCAAGAGGATGCGCCGGGCGCTGCGGCTGCCGTCCGGCGCCGAGCGTGAGACGGCGCTGCATTCGGCCCGCAAGGCGGCCAAGCGCGCCCGTTACGCCGCCGAGGTGCTGCGTCCGGCGTCAGGCCAACCCGCCAAACGATTCACCAAGAAGATGAAGAAGATCCAGTCGGTACTCGGCGATCATCAGGATGCGGTCATCACCCGGGGCGCGCTGCGCGAACTGGGCGCGGTGGCCGCGCTGGCCGGCGAGAACGCGTTCGCCTACGGGGTGATGCACGAACGAGAGCACGCCGGGGCCGGCCGGCTCCAGCGCCGCGCTGAGAAAGTCTGGGACCGGGCCTCCCGGGCCAAGTACCGCCGCTGGTTCACGTAACTACTCGATGGCCGCGGCGGCACCGGCGGCGGATACGATGAACGTGAGGCAGCGAGGGAGCCGTTATGTTCATTGTGATCCTGGGCTGGATATTGATCGGTCTGCTGGTGGGCGGCCTCGGACGGCTCATCGTTCCGGGCCCCAACCGGATCGGCCTGATCCTCACCGTTCTCGTCGGCATCGTGGGATCGGTGGCCGGTGGCGCCGCCACCCGGGCCATGGTCGGCTCCGGGCACGGCGGCCTGTCGTTCGTCCTGGCGCTGGTGATCGCGGCCATCCTGGTCGCCATCATCAGCGGTTCGTCGCGACCGCGTGACCGCAAATAGCCTGCCGTAGCTAGTCCCGTGGTCAGCTAGCGCTGGGTCCTGGGCCGGCTGGCGGGACGGTTTGCTGGCGGGCCGCGACGTCCATCTTGCGGTGACGGCGGGCCGTCTTCCTGAGCTGCAAGATCCGGGCGGAGCCCGGGATCAGCACCAGCAGGACCCCGGCCAGGGCGGCCAGCAGCAGGGCCACGCCGAGCGGCAGATGGCCGTGCTGGCCGAAGTAGCCGATATTGGCGCTCTGCTCGTTCTCCAGGATGAACACCAGCAGGAGCAGCAGGACGACCGCGGCCAGGGCGATCCCGACCCAGACACCGCCGACGCGGGTCCGGTGGATCACGTGCGGCTGCGGCGCGGGTGCGGCCTGCTGCGGCGGCGCGGCCGCGGCCGGCTCGGGCGGCGCCCCGGTGGCCGGCTCGGGCGGCGCGCCCGCCACCGGCTCGGTGGCGGAATCCGCGGCCGGCGCGGGCTGCGGAACGTCCGGCATCGTGTCCACCGCCGCACCGGGAGTCACTTCTGGCCCCGGCTGTGGTGGCGGCCCCGATCCGGGCTGCCGCGGTGCTGCCTCTTGCGGCACTGCCTCTTGCGGCGCTGCCTGCTGTGGCGCCCGCTCCACTGGTGGTGCTGACTGCTGCGGTGCTGCCTGCTGTGGGTCGTTCCCCCGGCTGCGCAACCTCATGGTGTTCTCCCTCCGCCCCGGCCGTAACGCTTTAGCGGCCGTCGGTGTACGCCCCCTCTACCCGCCGCAGAGCGCCTGGAACACTGCGTTGAGCCAGCGGCGATTCACATAACGTAACTGGCGTCAAGCCTACGGCCTCGGCGGCCGAACGGTTCTCCGCGACACCCGCGGACGTTTGGCGAGGTCGGAGCGGGGCAGACGAAGCCGCGCATCGCCCGGCACGGGCACAGACCGTGCGGATCGTGGAGGCAGCGTGGGTGACGAGGTTCAGACGGGCACCGTGACCACCAAGGTCCCGGCGCGGCTCGATCGGCTGCCCTGGTCGCGATGGCACTGGATGGTCGTGATCGGGCTCGGCACCGTGTGGATCCTCGACGGCCTCGAGGTCACGATCGTCGGGAACATCTCGGGCGCGGTATCCGCGCCCGGCAGCGGCCTGCACATCACCCAGAGCCAGATCTCCGGGTTCGGCGCGGCCATGTACGTGCTCGGGGCCTGCGTGGGGGCGCTGTTCTTCGGCTGGCTGACCGACAAGTTCGGCCGTAAGAAGTTGTTCATGATCACGCTAGGCGTGTACCTGGCGGCGACCGCGCTGACCGCGCTGTCGTTCGCGCCCTGGTGGTTCTTCCTGTTCCGGTTCCTCACCGGCTTCGGCATCGGCGGCGAGTATGCGGCCATCAACTCCGCGATCGACGAGCTCATCCCGAGCAGGCACCGCGGGATGATCGACATCGTCATCAACGGCACCTACTGGGCCGGCGCGGCGGCCGGCGCGGTGCTGACCGTGCCGGCCACCGCCGATCTCCCGGCGGCGGTGGGCTGGCGGCTGTGCTTCGGCCTCGGCGTGGTGCTCGGCCTGGTCGTGCTGCTGGTGCGGCGGAACGTGCCGGAGAGCCCGCGCTGGCTGTTCATCCACGGTCGCGCGAAACAGGCCGAGCAACTGGTCGACGGGATCGAGGACCGGGTGCAGCGGGAAACCGGCACCCGGCTGACCGAGCCGAGCCGGGAGATCACCATCCGGCAGCGCCAGGTAATCGGCTTCGTGACGATCGCCAAGACGATGTTCCGGCAGTACCCGAGGCGCACCATCCTGGGTTTCTCGCTGTTCATCGGGCAGGCGTTCCTGTACAACGCGATCACGTTCGGATACGCGCAGATCCTGGCCACGTTCTTCCACGTGACGACCAACCCGGGGTACTACTTCGCGGTGATCGCGGTGGGGAACCTGTTCGGTCCGCTGCTGCTCGGCCGGCTGTTCGACACGCTCGGCCGCAAGCCGATGATCGCGGGAACGTACATCGGCTCGGGACTGCTGCTGCTGCTCACCGCGTACCTGTTCCACCAGGGCTCGCTGGACGCCACCACGATGACCGTCTGCTGGTGCGGGGTGCTGTTCCTGGCCTCGGCCGGGGCGAGCTCGGCCTACCTGACCGTCAGCGAGGTCTTCCCGATGGAGACCAGGGCGCTGGCCATCGCGTTCTTCTACGCGCTCGGCACCGCGGCGGGCGGAATCTCCGGGCCGCTGCTGTTCTCGTCCCTGGTCAGCACCGGCAATGTGTCCGACACGGCGATCGCGTTCGTCATCGGCGCGACGCTGATGATCGGGGCGGGACTGGTCGAGGTGGTGCTGGGCGTCAAGGCGGAACGGCAGAGCCTGGAGGACATCGCCAGGCCGCTGACCGCGCAGGCCGGTTCTGGCCGGAGCGCACAAGCGGAGGCCACCACGTGAGCGGGCTAACAGCGGGCCTGGGCCCGCGCAGATGGGAGAGGAGATCATGTCGCAGCCAGCCGGCCTAGGGCCGGATCCCGGCCCGGCGTCCCCCGCGGCGGCGGTCCTGGTAGGAGTGGATGGCTCGGACGCCTCGCGCGCCGCGATCGAACTGGCCGCCAGGGAGGCGCACTACCGGGACGCACCGCTCGTGGCGGTGCAGGCCTACAGCGGCGAACGCACTCTGGGCGCGCCCGCGGCCCAGCCGCTGGCCACCCTGCGCAGCCCGCAGGACGCCCGGATGGACGCCGAGTCGAGCCTGCGCGACGCGGTCCGCGCCGTGCTCGGCGACGAGGCCGCCACGGTGGAGGTGCACGCGGTGCTCGGGCTCGCCGGGCGCAAGATCGTGGAGACCGCGCAGAAGGTCAACGCGCAGCTCATCGTGCTCGCGACGCAGAACAGCGCGTCCCTGCTGCTGGGCACGGTGAGCCAGTACGTGCTGCGTAAGGCGCCGTGCCCGGTGCTCATCGTCCCCGCGCACCCCGCGAGGCTGTAGCGGTCGCGCGGATAGGACTGCCGGGCTCGGATTCCCCCGCCTCGATGGCCAGCATGGTGATGTCGTCGCGGAAGGTGTTCTGGCAGAACTCCATGACCAGTTCCCGCACGCCGGACACGAGCGCCGCCGGCGGCTTCCCGGCCAGCACGGCCAGCTCGTCGCTCAGCCGGTTCTCGAAGTAGACCATGTCAGGGCCGCACGCGCTGGTCAGCCCGTCGGTGAACAGGAACAGCACCTCGCCGGGCTCCAGCGTCACCTGCTGCACCCCCGGTTCCGCGTCGGGGAAGATGCCGAGCGGCAGGCCGCCCGCGTCCAGCGTGCGGATCCGGCCGTCGCGGTGCACCAGCAGCGGCGGCGGATGCCCGGCGCTCGCCACCTCCAGGTGCAGCGACCCGTCCCGCCAGCGCATGTGGGCCACGATCGCGGTGACGAACCGGCCGCCGATGTCCTCGGCCAGCATGATCTGGTTCGTGCCGCGCAGCACCGCCGCCGGATCGGCGTCCTGGTGCGCGAACGCGCGGATCGAATGCCGGGCGGCCGCCGACACCGCGGCCGCGTCCTCGCCCCGGCCGCAGACATCGCCGATCACGAACCCCCAGCCGTCGTGGGCCGGATAGACGTCATAGAAGTCCGCACCCACCTCGGCGTCGGTGGTGGCGGCCACGTGCGCCGCGGCCACCCTGGTGCCGGGGATCTGCCGCACCTGCCTGGGCAGCAGGCTGGCCTGCAGCGCGTCGGCCACCTCGGTGCGCTGGCGGAACAGCCGGTCGATCCTGATGGCCAGCGCGAGATGCTCACCCAGCTCCTCCACCAGGCCGACATCGGCCATGGCGAAGTGGCCGCGGCCGGCCGGGGCGGCCAGGGTCAGCACGCCGTAGCTGCGCTCCCCGTCGGTCAGCGGAACGCACAGCAGCGACGTGGCTTCCAGCACCAGAAGCAGCGGGGTACCGTCGGGGCCGTCGCCGAGCGTGCCGGTGTCCTCGGCGTGCGCGACCAGCAGGGCGCTGCCCGACTCGTACACTTGCTGCGGCGCCGACCCGGGCTGCGGGTCCATCGCGGCCACCGACCTGACCAGCTCCTGCGCCTGCTGGGTCTGGGGCGCGGTCACCGTCTGGCGGCGCAGCCGCTGGTCCCGCTCCACGTCGACGATGACCCAGGCGTCCAGCTCGGTGGCCAGCAGCCGGGCGTACTGCTGGACCGCCACCTGCTCGCTGTAGGTGATGTTCTCCAGCAGGATCCGGGTGGCCGCGGTCATCAGGTCGAGCCTGCGGGTGATGGCCGCCACCGTTCCGGCCGGCCCGTCCGGCGCACCGCCATCCTGGGCCGCCGGGGCGGCGGCGCGTGACCGCGGGCCCGGCTCGGCCAGCACGATCAGCTGGCCGGCTTCCCCACGCAGGTTCACCGGCTGCACGGTGAGCGTGTGCTCGGCCCGGCCCGTCCTGGTCAGCAACGAGCAGCGGAACTGCTGCCGGCCGCCGGTGCGCAGCGCGGCGGCCAAGTGGGTCGCCAGAGCCGCCCTGGACGGCAGATCGACAAAGGCGGTGAATTGCTTGCCGGTGGCGTAGCCGGGCCCTGAGCCGAGTATCTCGCCGCCGGCCGCGTTGGCCCGCCGCACTGTGCCATCCCGGCCGAGCAGGAACAGCGGCGCCGGAGCCTGCTGGAACACCGCGTGCAGCAGCCGCCGCTCGGTGTGCACGGAGGTCGACGTGTCGCCCTTACGGCCCTCCGCCGCCCTGGCGTCCGCCGCTTTGGCGTGCGCCGCCATGAGCACGTCGAGCGCGGCGTCGAGCTCGGTGAACGCGGCCTGCAGCAACGCCTCCGGATCGGCCCTGCGCAGGGACGCGCCCTGGCGCAGAGCGCCGATCCGCGCCCTGAGCGCGGCGACCTCGTTATCAGGCGCGCCGCTGTCCGGCACACCACCACCCGGCACGCCGTGGCTGCTGGTCTGCACCATCACCCACCTGGTCTCGTGTGTCGCTACCCGCGCCGCGGTCGGCGCGACTTCAGGCTACCCACTCCCTCACCGGCCACGATCATGCCCGCCACGTCGGCGACCCGGATGTTGCGCTGCTGGGAGACCCGGCGCAGCCAGCGCATGGCCTCGTCGGCCGAACAGCCCAGCGTCTGCATGAGCATCCCCCTGGCCTGGTCCACCTGCGTGCGGGCCTCGGCCGCGTCGCGCAGTTGCCGCGCGGTCCGCTGGGCGTCGCCGTAGTCGGCCGCGTTGCCGAGCACCGCGCCGCCGTAGGCGATGATCAGCTCGGCCACGTCGAGCTGGCTGGCCTGCAGGGCGCGCGGCCGCGCACTGAACAGCGACAGCGTGACGGCGTCGCGATCCGCCCCGGCGCCTCTGGCCTCCGGCCGGTAGGCCAGGACAACCGAACAGCGCACCCCCCGGCGCAGCGCGGCCCCGGCGTACTCGGGCCAGCGGGTCTCGGTCAGCGTGTCGGGCACCCTGACCGGCCCGCCGCCGGCCAGTGCGTCGAACGCCGGCCCGCGGCCGGAGCCGAGCTGCGCCTCGGTGAGCTCGGGCAGGTCGGGGTGGCTGGCCGCCAAAAGCACCGGCTCGCCGTCCCGCCACAGCGCCGCGGTGGCCCCCGAGCAGGCGGGCACCTGGCGGGTGGCCAGCGTCACGAGCTGGTTCAGCGACCTCGGCTCCGACGCGTTCGTCAGGCTGAGCAGGTCGGCGGTCCCGCTCGCCAGATCCGGGCCCGACATCAGGGGGCCACGTCGGGCTGATGCCGGCCCGCCGCCACCGCCTTGTCCACGGTGTCGTAGAACGGCAGCCGGTCAGCCAGCCCGGTGATCCACAGTGACTTCGTGTACCGGTACCTGGCCGCGGCCAGGGCCAGGGTGCCGCCCGCGACCTGCATGGCCTTCCAGTGCCCGACGATCACCGCCAGCGAACTGGTGTCCAGGAAGTCGACGGCACTCAGGTCGAGCACGATGTGGTCGTGTTCCTGGCGGGTCCGGTTCAGGTAGTCGTCGAACTGGCGGCTGGTCACCAGATCCAGGTCGCCGCGGATCGCAACGACCATGCTGTCGCCTCGGCGCTCTGACGAGAGCTGAAGCTCTTCCAACCTGCACTCCCCATGGCCGTCCATGCCGACGATGGACGTTAGTTAATCGTATGACGATCCGGTAGTGCCGGCAGATTCGCATGACTTGTGATTCCCGGGGAACTTACCGCCGGATGAGATGCAATCCCATCCGGCTCCGCGGCCGGCATGCGGCCTGCTGAAGGCCCGGACCACCACGCGCTGTTCTACCATGATCAGCGCGAGTACGTGACGTGTGTCAGCGACTTCGTGACCAAGGGCCTGGCCCGCGGTGAACCGGCGTTCATCGCCGCCCCCCGCCGCGGTCTCGATCTGCTGCGCGCCCGGCTCGGTCCCGATTCCCAGCGGCTCACCTTTGCGGATATGGCTGAGACCGGCCGGAACCCGGCCCGGATCCTCCCCGAGCTGCGGGCATTTATCGACCACCAGAACGGCGGGCGGGCCCGGATCGTCTCCGAGTCTGCCTGGCCGGAGCGCTCGGCGGCCGAACTGCGAGAGGCGATCAGGCACGAAGCCCTGATCAACCTGGCCTTCGCCGAGGCACAGGTCAGCATCTTGTGCCCGTACGTCACCGCCGGGCTGGCGCGCGACGTCACCCGGGGAGTCAGGCATACCCATCCCGCGTTCGTCCGCAGTGGTCTGCGGCAGACCAGCCACGGCTACGCCGGGCCTGGCGGGGTGCCATCGCATTGCGACGCCGAACTGCCGTCTCCGCCCGGCCGGGCGGAGACGATGTCCTACCGCGCGCAGCTCCGGGATCTGCGGCTCCTGGTGGCGGGGCACGCCGACCGCTGCGGGCTGCCCGCGGACCGCACCGCCAGCCTGGTGCTGGCCGTCGGCGAACTCAGCGCCAACACGCTGCGCCACACCGGCGGCGGCGGCACCCTGCACGTCTGGCATACCCACGAGGAAGTGCTCTGCCAGGTGCAGGACCAAGGCTGGATCGACGATCCGCTCGCCGGGCGCAGACGCAGGCAGCCCATCGAATCCGGGCACGGCCTTTGGGTGGTCAATCAGGTGTGTGACCTGGTGGAAGTGCGGACCGGTGAGGCCGGAACCACCATCCGGCTGCACATGAGCCTGCCCTAGCCGACGCCAAACTGGCCACGCAATTGTTTAATACGCCCCAGAAGGGCAGAAGAAACAGCGATAAAGATGAAGGGAGCGCTGCAATGCTGCTTATTCTGGCCATTCTGCTGCTAGCCGTCCTGTTTGGGGCCCTGGGGTTCGCCATCCACATCCTGTGGTGGGTGGCACTGGTGGTGCTGGTGATCTGGCTCGCAGGGTTCCTCCTGCGGGCCGCCGAAGGAGCGGGAGGCAGGCGTAGTCGCTGGTACAGGTGGTAACTGACGCTGCCGGGCGCCGTCTCGGCTGAGCTGAAAAGCGCCTCCGCGGTTGAAGGGTGACCGCGGAGGCGCTATGCTTCTCCCAACGGTGCTTATGACGCAGGCACACCCTTACGCCATCGTGGCGTAGCGGAGGGTGTGCCTATTTTTATGGCCGCCGGTGTCCACTGGACCCGGCCCCCAGCCCCCTCGGTTACGCCGATTACCGAGGAGGCACCCGATGAGGATCGCCATCGTCGCCCACACCGGCAGCCCGCTGACCCCGAGCAGGGACCCGCACGCGGACGCCAGGGCCGCGGGAGTGACATCGCTCGCCCAGACGCTGGCCGCCGACGGGCACCGGGTCACCATCTACGCCCGGCGGGACGCGCACAACCTGCCCGACCACGCCATTCTCAGCCGCGGGGTGACCATCGAGCACCTGACCGCGGGCCCTGCCGCCCCGCTGCGGGCCGACGAGATGATGGCCCACATCAAGGACTTCGGCGACAAGCTGGCTAAACGCTGGACGCAGAAGTGCCCGGACATCGCGCACGCCCAGACCTGGACGAGCGGTCTGGCCACGCTGGTGGCCGCGCGCGGCAAGCAGGTGCGGGTGGTGCAGTCCTTCGACTCGCTGGCCAGCACGGAACGCCGGCACCGGGTAGCGGGCAGCGGTCCGGCCGCCCGGGCCAAGCTGGAGGGCTGCCTGGCCCGCAGCGCGGACTGCGTGCTGGCCCGCACCTCGGCCGAAGTGGCCGACCTGGTCCGGATGGGGGTGCCGAGGGCATCGATCACCGTGGTGCCTGCCGGGGTGGACACGGCGCTGTTCTCTCCGGACGGCCCGCGGGCCGAGCGGACCGAGCGGCCGCGGCTGCTGGCCGTCTCGCCGCTGGACCCCGGCCAGGGCCTGGACCAGCTCGTGCGCATTCTCGTGGCCATCCCCGATGCCGAACTGGTGATCGCGGGCGGCCCGCCGAGCAGCACGCTGCGCACGGACAAGACCTACCGCGAGCTGATGCGGCTGGCCAGGAGCCTGAAGGTGCAGCGCAGGCTCAGCTTCACCGGCCAGATCGGGCACGGCGAGCTGCCATCCCTGCTCCGCTCGGCGGACGTGCTGGTGAGCGCGGCGCCGTACGAGCCGCTCGGCGCGGTCACGATCGCGGCCATGGCCTGCGGCACGCCGGCCGCGGTGACCGCGGTGGGCGGTAACCGCGACGCCGTGCTGGACGAGACCACCGGCCTGCTGGTCGCGCCGGGCCGTATCGACCTGCTGGCCCGCCGGGTGCGGCGGCTGCTCGCCGCCCCCATGCGGCTGGAGGCCTTCGGCGTCGCCGCCGCGGACCGGGCCGGCGCCAGGTACGCCGCGGACCGCATCGGCCGCGAGGCCTTGGCGGCCTACCAGCGGCTGCTGGCCCCGACCCAGGTCACCGTGCCTGCCCAGGCTGGGGTGGCTGAGGCTGAGGCCGCCGAGGAAATGCTGGACCGCAGCGAGGGTCTGGCGCTCGCGCCGGTGCCCGCACTGGCCTGACCTGGAGAGCACGGCCCTAAGGGCGAGGGCACTGGCTGGGTGGGGGATCCAGCCGGTGCCCTCTCAGGTCAGTGCCGTTTTAGGCCAGGCCGTTTTAGGCCAGGCCGTTTTAGGCCAGGGTGGCCAGCAGGTGGCTGAAGCCGTGCGGGGCCCGGGCTTGCCGCCGGGCGGAGGTCGCCACCGTGACGTCCGAGGTGCGCAGGATCCGGCGGCCGGCTGCGGCCAGCGAGGCCACCAGCGCGTGGTCCTCGGCAGTGCGCAGCTCGCGAAAGCCCCCGGCGGCGAGGTAGGCGTCGGCGGTCATGCCCAGGTTGGCGCCGTGCACGTGCGGATGCGGGCCCGGGCCGGGCCGGTAGCTGGCCGTGAAGAGTTCCCTGACGTGCGCGGGATGCGCCGACCAGTCGCTGACCATGACCGTGCCGACGACCGCGTCCCAGCCTTGCTGGGCCAGCCTCACCTGGCGCAGCAGCCAGTCCGGCGCCACCAGCGTGTCGGCGTCGGTGCTGGCCAGCCACATTGTCGCCAGGTCGGCCGGGCGGATCCCGCTGAGCACCGCGCTGAAGCCGGACGCTCGGGCGGCGCCCACGTTGCGGGCCTTGATCTCCACCACGTCCGCCCCGGCCCGGCGGGCCAGCCCGGCCGTCGCGTCGGCGCAGGCGTCGGCCACGACCACCAGCCGGACTGGGACCGGGTCGAGCGGCTCCGACGCCAGGCGCAGGGCCGTCAGGCAGGCGGGCAGCAACTCCTCCTCGTCGTGGGCGGGCACCACGACGGCCACGGATTCGATCACGCCAGCCCGGCGGCCTGGGCCACGGAGACCGGCTCGCCGTCCGTCTTGATGTACACCTCGGCCAGGAAGTCGGGCTCGGTGTGCGCGACCAGCCGGGCCAGGCCGGGCCGGGCCGCGAGCCGATGGTGCACGTCCGCGCCGCCGCGCGGGTACTCGGGCACCGGGTGCAGCCAGTGCACGGCCAGCAGGCTGCCGCCATCCCGCAGTCCGGCCACCGCGAGGTCGAGCACCAGGTCCAGGTCGCCGGCGAAGTAGTACAGGAACTCGGACAAGACGATCAGGTCGAACTGGCCGGGTGGCCAGTCGCGCGGGATGGTCCTGCGCTCGACGCGGACCTGGGGCAGGGACCGGGTGCGGTGGCCCGTGGCCTGGACCGCCGCGTCGGCGAGGTCGCAGGACAGCAGGTGGTCGCAGCGCGGCGCCAGCATCTCGGTCAGCACGCCGATCGAGCAGCCCGGCTCGAACGCCTCGGCGTAGCGCCGGCCGGGGAGCATGTCGACGCTGATCGCGTGCTTGCGCTGCTCGTACCAGCGGGTCTGGAAGCCCCACGGGTCGGGCGAGGCAGCGTACATGGCGTCGAAGTAACCGGGATCGAGTGTCACCGGAGCAACACCTCCTGCGCGCGGGTGAAGTGGGCCACCGTGTCCGGCGTGAGCACCGGCTGGCCCAAGGGTGGTCTCGGCTCGAACTGGCTGGTGAAACACTGGATCGCCGCGCGTTTGGCCGCGGCCACCGACGGCGGGAGCGGCACCTGCACGGACCGGTGCCAAGGCACCCGCTGGTCGCCCGGATACGCCCAGTGCCACATCCAGATGGGGTAGCCGAACGAGACCGGGCTGGCCCGGCCCGCCGCCTCGTGGTCGGCGTGCGCGTCCCGCCGCCACGGCGCGAGGCAGACGTCGAACCCGCTGGTCAGCTCCTGCAGCCGCGTGGCCAGCTCGGCTTCACGATCGGCCAGCCCGGTGTCGGGCAGGCCGAGCCTGATGACCTCGGTGTGCCCGGCGCCGAGCAGGTTCAGCGCTGCGGCCGTCTCGGTCACCCGGCGCCGGGCCAGCGCGGCCCGGTCGGCGCCGTCCCCGTGCGAGGACTCACCGTCGGTGACCGCGACCAGGCGCAGCCGGGCGCCCGCCGCCGCGAGCAGGGCCATCGTGCCGCCCACCCCGAGCACCTCGTCGTCGGGATGAGCCGCCACCACGACAGCGCTGGACCAGTTCGCCACGTCGGCCAGCGGAAGACGGCCGAGCACCGGCCAGGCCCGCCAGGCGGACTCCCCCGTGCCCGGAGCGTCGATCAGGTTGGCCGCCGGCCCGCTCACCAGTCGGCTCCGCGCCGCACGGTGATCTCCGCGAGCGCGGCCAGGTCGCGTTCGGCGTGGTGCTGGCGCAGGTACACGGTCAGGTCCGCGACCCGCTGGGCGTGCGCCGCGTCGTGGCACAGCGGCCCGGCCCCCAGCGCCCGCCCCACGTGCCGCATGACCTGGGTGGCGACGGCCTCCACCAGCGCCCGCACCCGGAGCGCCCGGCGCCAGCCGCCGTCCTTCAGGTCGCCGGGGTCGGTGTCGATCTCGTCGGCCGCCTGGTCCAGCGCGTCCCTGGCCGCCCGCAAGGCGATGTCCACCGCACCCAGATGGGCCAGGGCGTGCGGTCCGACGTCGCGCCGGGTGGCGGCGGACAGCAGCGTGGCGCCGACCCCTCGGGCGCCGCCGTACCAGCAGGCCGCGACGCCCACCCCGCCGTGGGCGAAGCCGGGGCGGTCGGTGTACGCGCCGGGAGGCCCGAGGGGTGTGGCCGGCGCCTGGTCGAAGGCGACGTCCAGGGTGTCGCTTCCGGCCATCCCCACGGCGGGCCAGGTGCCCGGCACCGGGCTCAGCGCGTCGGTGGTGACGGCGAACAGCCGCCGCCCATCGGGTGCGTCGGCCGTCACCAGGACGTGCGTGCAGGTGACGGCGCCCGAGCAGTACTGCTTGGTCCCGGACAGGCGCCAGCCATTGGCGGCCGGCTCGGCTTGCAGGCCGGGGCCGGGCGGATGCGCCGCCCACACGCCCCAGATGCTGCCGTCCGGCGGCGCCGGGCCGTCCAGTTCGCGCAGGATGGCCACCGCGTCCGCGTGCCCTTCGGCCAGCCGGGCCAGCGACAGATCTTCCTGCGCCAGATCCGCGAACGCCGCCCAGCGTTCCCTGGTCCGGCCGCCGCCCGGGCTGGGCAGGTCCAGCCGGCCCGACGCGACCGCGGCCGCGAAGGCCGTGGCGGCCGGATGGCCGTGCATGTCTTCACTCACCGCTGGCCCGCTCCTGTTCCCCGGCCTTAACAACATCCCCGACGAAAGCCGACGCTGACTACCCCGCCCGGCCCGGTTCATGCGCCGCCTGGGTCACGATTAGCCGCCGTCCCGGCGGGTAGCGGGCAGCTCCTGGGTGGGATGCGGAGGGGGAGCCCGATGACCCGGTTGCGGCGCAGCGACACATCGGCCCCGGGTCTGCGGCGGGTGCCGCGCGGGTGGGGGTTCCAGTACATCGCTCCGGGCGGCGGGCGGCCCGCGCCCGCGGACCTGGATCGGATCCAGCGGCTCGTCATCCCGCCGGCCTGGACCGACGTATGGATCTGCCCGCTGGCCAACGGGCACTTGCAGGCCACCGGCGTGGACGCCGCGGGCCGACGGCAGTACATCTACCACCCCGCCTGGCGGGAGCGGCGGGACCGGGAGAAGCACGATCACGTGCTGCAGGTGGCCCAGGGCCTGCCCGCCGCCCGCGAGACCGCGGGCGAGCACCTGCACGGCCGCGGGCTGTCGCAGGAGCGGGTGCTGGCCGCCGCCTTCGTCCTGCTGGACATCGGCCTGTTCCGCGCCGGCGGCGACCGGTACGCCGAGGAGAACGGCAGCTACGGCCTGATGACCCTGGAACGCGAGCACGTGCACTGCGGGAAGAGCGGGCTGACCTTCGAGTACCCGGCCAAGAGCGGTAAGGAGCGGATGCACGTGGTGGCGGCGCCGCCGGTCTGCGGCGTGATCACCTCGCTGCGGCGCAGGCGGTCGCCGGGCCAGCGGCTGCTGGCCTTCACCAGCGGCGGCCAGTGGCACGAGCTGGACAGCGACGACCTGAACGATTACCTGCGTGAACTGTTCGGCCGGGACGTCAGCGCCAAGGACTTCAGGACCTGGCACGCCACCGCGATGGCGGCGGTCGGGCTGGCCGTGTCCAGCCACGCCGCCACCTCCCCCACGGCCCGCAAACGGGCGGTGAGCCGGGTGGTGGCCGAGGTGGCCGGCCATCTAGGCAACACTCCGGCGGTGTGCCGCCGGTCCTACATCGACGCGCGCCTGATCGACCGGTTCCTGGACGGCGAGGTGGTCAGCCTGCCCATGGACCAACTGGGCGCCGATGTGCCACCCGGCTGGCCGGCCACCCGGGGAGAGATCGAGACCGCGGTGATCAAGCTGCTGCTGACCGGCTCTACTGGCGCGGTAGGCGCACCACGGACAGGAAGAAATCGTCGATCTGCCTGACCGCGTTGATGAACTGGGCCACGTCGACGGGCTTGGTCACGAACGCGTTGGCGTGCAGCTTATAGCTGCGCAGGATGTCCTCCTCGGACGAGGAGGTGGTGAGGATCACCACCGGGGTGTGGGTGAGCTCGGGGTCAGACCTGATCCGCTCCAGCACCTGCTTGCCGTCGTACTTGGGCAGGTTGAGGTCGAGCAGCACCAGGTCGACCCTGGGGGCATCGGCGTGCTGGCCCCGCCGGTAGAGGAAGTCGAGCGCCTCCTCGCCGTCCCGCGCCACGTGCAGCCGGTTGCCGATCTTGTTTTCCTCGAAGGCCTCCCGGGTCATCAGCTCGTCGCCGGGGTCATCCTCGACGAGCAGGACCTCGATGTGCTGCAGGGTGCGGATCATGCGGGGATCCCTTCGGTGCTTTCCACGCTGGGTCTGGACGCGGCGGAACTCTCCCCGGTCTGGTCCGGCTCGTCCGCGGCGAGCTGGGGAAGGGTGAAACAGATCCGGGTGCCTTCGGCGCAGGCCGGGTCGAGGCTGATCTCGCCGCCGTGGTATTCGACGATCCGCTTGCACAGTGCCAGCCCGATGCCGGTGCCCGGATAGGCGTCGCGGGCGTGCAGCCGCTGGAAGATGACGAACACTTTCTCGCCGAACTCGGCGGGAATCCCGATGCCGTTGTCCTGGACGCAGAACTCCCACATCGCGGCGGCCCCGTCGCCGCCCGGACGTTCGGCGACCGTGATCTGCACCACCGGGGTGCGCTCAGAGGCGCGGAACTTGATGCCGTTGCCGATGAGGTTCTGCCACAGCATGGTCAGCAGGGTCGCGTCGCCCGCCACCGTGGGCAGCGAGGTGGGGCGCCCGATGACCGCGCCGGACTCCTCGATGGCGGAGTCGAGCCCGGTGATGGCCGCCTCCAGCGGCTGGTCTAGCGCCAGCTCGGCGTGCGCCGTCTGGCCCCGGCCGACCCGGGAGAAGGTCAGCAGGTCGTTGATGAGCACCTGCAGCCGTTTCGCGCCGTCCACGGCGAAGTAGATGTACTGGTGACCCCGCTCGTCGAGCTGGTCGCCGTACCGCCTCTCGAGCAACTGGCAGAACGAGGCCACCTTGCGCAGCGGCTCCTGCAGGTCGTGCGAGGCGACGTAGGCGAACTGCTCGAGCTCGGCGTTGGAGCGCATCAGCTCCGCGGCCTGGGCGTCCAGCTCGGCCGCCTGGCGGGCGGCCACCTCCTGCGCGGCGCGGGCGTCCTGCAGACCCCGCACCAGCTCGCTGCGCATGGCTTCGACGTCGCCGGCGACCGCGCGCAGGTCGGCCGGGCCGCTGGGCTCGATGGGCCGGCTGAAGTCGCCGTCCACCACGTGCCGCGACCCGGTGCGCAGCCGGTTGAGCGGCCGCACCACGGCGCGGTGCAGCACCACGGTGAGCGCGGCGGCGGCGAGCAGAAAGGCAACCAGGATGACGATGAAGGCCAGGTCGTTCTCGTCCCGGCTGCTGCCCTGGGTGGCCCGGTCGTGCGCGGCCATCGCGGCCAGGTGGGTGTTCTGGACGATGAACAGGGCCCGCAGGTGGTTGAAGGATGTCTTGCTCGCGTCCAGGAGGCTGAGATCCTGACCGCCCAGCGGGCCGTGGCGGGCCAGGGCGATCAGCGGAAGCGCGTAGGAGTGGCGCCAGGCGTCCGCCGCCTGCTCGACCCCGGTCAGGTCGGCGGAGAGCTGCTTGCTGCCGTCGGCCAGCCGCTTGATCTGGGCCGCCGCGGCGGACTCGGTGGCCAGCCCGGCCGTGTAGGGCTGAAGGAAGTCGGGCCGGCCGGTGATGCCGAAGCCCCGCACTCCCGTCTCCTGGTCCACCAGCGCCCCTTGCAGCCGGTAGGCCTGGGCCTGGGCTGGCAGCACGCTGTTCTCCAGATCAGACGAGACCTGCTGCTCATGGCCGACGAGCTGGACGATGGTGAGGGCCGCGGCCACCACCAGCACGGCCAGCACCATGAAGACCACACGGAACCAGCCCTGGACCGTGAGCACGGGCCAGCCGCGCCGGCGGCCGTCGTCGCGGGGGGCGGTCATTCGCCGCGCCGCCAGCCCAGGTGCACGACCGCGACGTCGTCGGCCAGGCCGCCGTAGGGCGCGGCGGCGGCTTCGATGCGCTCGATCAGGCGGTCGGTGAACGGGCCCGCGGGCAGCGCGGCCAGGTCCTGGGCCACGGCCAGCAGGCCGTCTTCGCCGAGCCGTTCGCTGCCCGGGCCGGTGCGGCACTCGAACAGCCCGTCGGTGAACAGCACCACGCTCGCGCCGGGCGGCAGCGGCAGCTCTTCCTCCTGCCAGTGCAGGCCGGGCATCAGGCCCAGGGCAGGCCCGGCCTTGCCCTCGACCAGTTCGATGCGGCCGGCCGTGCGCAGCAGCAGGCCGGGGTGCCCGGCCCGCAGCACGCGCACCTGGCCGCGGCCGGGCGGGAAAGCCAGGCAGGTGAGGGTGGCGAACACCCGGTCGCCCTCCCGTTCGGCCACGAGCATCTGCTCGAGCAGTTCGATCAAATCCGGGGCCGCGGTCCCGGCCAGGATCAGTGACCGCCAGGCGACCCGCAGGCACACCCCGGTAGCCGCCTCGGCCGGCCCATGCCCGGCCACGTCGCCGATCACCGCGTGCACGGTGCCGTCGGCGGTCTCGACCACGTCGTAGAAGTCACCGCCGAGCAGCGACTGCTGGTTTCCGGGCCGGTATCTGGCCACGGCCTCGAACTGGCTGGTGCGCAGCAGCGGGGTGGGCAGCAGCCCGCGCTCGAGCCTGGCGTTCTCCTCGGCCCGGACGGCGCTGATCTGCAGCGCGGCGGAGGCCTGCTCGACGTGCTTGCGCTGGGCGGCGTAGCGGATCGCGCGGCTGAACACGTCGGGCGCGGCCTGGCCCTTGATCAGATAGTCCTGCGCACCGGCGGCGACCGCCGCGAGCCCCGCGTTCTCCTCGGCCAGGCCGGTCAGCACGACCACCGGCACACCGGGGGCGGCGGCGAGTAGGGCGGACACCACCTCGAGCCCGTGCGCGTCGGACAGGTGCAGGTCGAGCAGGGCGCAGTCGGGTGAGCCGTCGCGCCGGAGTATCTCCTTCGCCTCGGCCAGCGACTGCACCCAGACCAGCGTGGCGTGCATGCCGCTGTCGGCGAGCAACTCCTCGACCAGGACGTAATCGCCGGCGTCGTCCTCGACCAGCAGCAGCGTCCGCGGATCCTCCAGCCAGCCGCCGGACAAACCTGGCTCCGCTGCGCTTTCCTGGCCGGAAAGACGCCCTACGGCTGGGGCCTCGCCGTGGCCGGAAGGCCGCAGGGCGGGAACGCCCGCGGGCATGCTCACCACTGCCTCCACATCACCTGGTCATGGCCGGCTGATCTACTCGCGACCCTACTCGCGAACATACTTACTACCGGGTCCCCCCAGAGCGCCACCCGAGTGACAACAGTGCAATCAGCCTGTATCGGTCCTTTCGGACCGCGTGGACGGGCGGACCTGGGCGGGCGGGCGGACCTGGGCGGGGGTCCGTGGGGTGCGCGAATCCGGGCGCTGGCCCGGCGGCCGGTCGTCGAAGGTCACGGTCACGTGCTGCTCGGGACGGCGCTGGTTCTGCAAAGCCTGGAGCGCCATCGAAGACCGGTCCGCCTCGGTCAGCGGCGGCAGCAGGATGGTGCGCGGCCACAGTCGCCGGGCCAGCACGACGTTGACCTCGGCCGCGAAGACGGTCACCTGCACGGTGAGGTACAGCCAGGCGACCAGCCCGAGCACGGCGGCGAAGACGTTGTAGACCGAGTCGCTGTGCAGGTAGTGGCGCGTCAGGTAGCCGCCGGACAACTGCAGCAAAGTCCAGGCCACCCCGCCGACCACGGCCCCGGGCAGCAGGGCCCGGCTGGGCACGCCCTTGGCGGTCAGCACCCGGAAGCTGATGAGGTACAGCCCGATGTTCGCCACGGCGACGAGCAGTTCGGTGAGCACCACCAGGCCCGGGATGTGCCTGCCGAACACGCCCAGGCCGGTGAGCAGGGTGGTCGCGACCACGCCGATGCCGAGCACGCCGAGGAACAGCAGGCAGCGGCCGAGCCTGGGCACATACCTGAGCCGCGCCGGGCCGGGCAGGTTCCACACCTGCGCCATGGTGAACAGGCCGGCCCTGGCCAGCCTGGTGCCGCCCCACAGCAGGCCGAGCAGGCCGATGATCAGGCCGACGACGCTGGACCGCCGCAGGGTGCCCACGTTCTCGGTCAGTTGCTGGCCGGCCAGCGGGAACTGATGATCCAGCGCGCTCTCCACCTGGCCGCGCAGGGCCGGGTCCAGCGAGGAGACCAGCCCGAGGATCGTGACCAGGACCAGCAGTAACGGAAACACCGACACGAACGCGGAGTGGGCCAGGTTCCCGGCCAGCGCCCCGCCGTTGTCGTCGGCGTATTTCCTGACCACGCCGACGGCGAAGGCGGACGGCGTGTGCCGCTGCTGCGCCCGGTCGATCCGGCGCACCCCCCGCTCGATAGGGTTCACCGCTCCCCTCCCCCTGCCGCTGACCAGCCTTCGGCTACCCCGGACGGACGGGAATAAGCAAGGCAGGCGGGAATGAACCGGGACGGGATTCACACATTGTGTTCGGGCGGGACCGTTTCGCTGGGCGGCGGAGGTGGCGGCGGGGTGCCGCCGCCGAAGGGGCGGCCGCCGAGTCGCTCCCGGCCGTGCGGGTCGAGCCAGCCACTCAGGTCGGGGCCGAGCGGAACGATGCCGGCCGGGTTGATCGAGCGATGAACCTCGTAATAGTGCCGTTTGATGTGGTCGAAGTCGACGGTGTCGCCAAAGCCCGGCGTCGCAAACAGGTCCCGTGCGTAGGCCCACAACACCGGCATTTCTGTGAGCTTGTGCCGATTGCATTTGAAGTGCCCGTGGTAGACGGTGTCGAACCGCGTCAGGGTGGTGAACAGCCGGACGTCAGCCTCGGTGATGGTGTCGCCTACCAGATAGCGCTGATGCTCCAGCCGGGCGGAAAGCCAGTCCAGCCGGCTGAACAGCCGGCGATAGGCCTCGGCGTAGGCATCCTGCGTCGCGGCGAAGCCGCAGCGGTACACCCCGTTGTTGACATCGGTGAAGACCAGTTCGGCGACCTCGTCGATCTCGGCACGCAATTCCGCCGGGTACAGGTCGGGCGCGCCCGGGCGGTGATAGGCCCGCCACTCGGTCGAAAGATCCAAAGTTATCTGCGTAAAGTCGTTGGTCACTACCTGGCCGGCCGGAACGTCTACGATGGCCGGCACCGTGATGCCGCGCGGGTACCCGGGAAAACGGGCGAAGTAGGCCTGCTGCAGGCGTTCGATGCCGAGCACCGGATCCCGGCCGCCGGGGTCGAGGTCGAAGGTCCAGCTCCGCTGGTCATGGGTCGGGCCTGCCACGGCCATGGACAGGACTTCTTCGAGTCCGAGCAGGCGGCGGACGATAATGGCCCGGTTGGCCCATGGACAGGCCCGGCTGACCGCCAGCCGGTACCGGCCTGGCTCCACCGGGTAACCATCCGATCCATCGGCTGTGATCCGGGTCGTTATGTACTCCTGATCGCGGCGGTACTCGCCCTTCGCCATGCTGGTAGTCCCCTTCCGGTGAGGTAATAGCCGAGATTACCGGCCCGGGCCGGGATCGGTGATAGGGATGCAAACTCACCGCATTGCGGTCAGGTCAGCCAGAACGGTATCGCCGCGTCTACAGCGAGTCACTTTGACAAATTGCCCGGTGAACTGGATCATCCAGGCATGGCAAAAACTACGGTTGTAACCGTCACCGACGACATCGATGGTTCTGACGGGGCTGAGACAGTCTCCTTCAGTTTCGGCGGGCAGAACTACGAGATTGATCTGGGCTCAAAGAACCTGGACAAGTTCAAGAAGGGCCTGCAGCCGTTCATCGACTCCGGGCGCCGGGTCGGACGCCAGAACGTCGTGCGTTCCGGGCGGGGCAGAACGGCCAGGAAGGACTCGAGTGCCATACGCGCTTGGGCGGCCGAGCAGGGTCTTGCGGTGAGTGAGCGCGGCAGGATTCCGGCCTCGGTGGTGGCGAAGTACGAAGCGGCACACTGACCTTCAAGCAGGCACTGACCTTCAAGCAGGCACTGACCTTCAAACACACTGCCCCGCACGTAGTTACCAGACGACGTTAATGGTTTGCGCGTGCCCGCCACCCCGGGCACGCAGTTCCATGCTCATGCACTCCGCCGCCCCGGCATGGGGCCGGACGTCCCGAATGCGGCCTGAATAATGGGGCAGACGGACGGGACACCAACGGGAGGACGTGAGTATGGCTCAGGCCAGCGGTGATTACGGTTTCGTGGTAGCCGCCAGCCGTCTGCCGGTGGACCAGGTCGAGGGTCAGGACGGCAAGCCGGAATGGCGGACCAGCCCGGGCGGGCTGGTCAGTGCGCTCGAACCGGTCATGCGCAAGGCCGACGGGGTGTGGATCGGCTGGTCCGGCGCGGCGGGCGACCCGGCCGCGCCGTTCGACGTGGCCGACATGCACCTGGTCACCGTGGGCCTGTCGGCCGAGGAGATCGCGAAGCACTACGAGGGCTTCTGCAACGCCACCCTGTGGCCGCTGTACCACGACGTCATCGCCCCGCCCGCCTTCCACCGGTCCTGGTGGGACGCCTACGTCAGGGTCAACCGCCGGTACGCCGAGGCGGCGGCCGAGCAGGCCGGGCCTGGCGCGACCGTCTGGGTGCACGACTACCAGCTCCAGCTCGTCCCGGCCATGCTGCGGGAACTGCGCGCCGACGTGCGGATCGGCGAGTTCATGCACATCCCGTTCCCCGGCTGGGGCATCTTCGCCCAGCTCCCGTGGCGGCGGCAGATCGTCGAGGGACTGCTCGGCGCGGACGTGCTCGGCTTCCAGCGGCACGGGGACGCGACGAACTTCCTGCAGGCCTGCCGGCGCGGCGCCGGCCTGGTCACCAAGGGGTCACTGGTCCGGGTGCCCACCTCCGGCGGCCCGCCGCGCGACGTCCGGGTCGGCACCTACCCGATCTCCATTGACACCGCGTCCTACGAGGAGCTGGCCGGCCGGGAATCGGTCCGGGCCAGAGCCAGGGAGATCCGGGCGGCGCTGGGGAATCCGAAGGTGGTGCTGCTCGGCATCGACCGGCTCGACTACACCAAGGGCATACTGCACCGGCTGAACGCCTACGGCGAGCTGCTCGACCAGGGCCGGCTCACGTTCCCCGACGCGGTGCTGATCATGGTGGCCAGCCCGAGCCGGGAGCGGGTCGAGCACTACCGCCAGCTGCGGGACGAAATCGAGGTCACCGTCGGCCGGATCAACGGCGAGCACGCCGAGCTGGGCAGCGCGCCCATCCACTACCTGCACCAGACCTATCCGCGCGAAGAGATGGCCGCGCTGTACCTGGCCGCCGATGTGATGCTGGTCACCTCGCTGCGGGACGGCATGAACCTGGTGGCCAAGGAGTACATCGCCTGCCGCCAGGACGAGACCGGCGTGCTGGTGCTCAGCGAGTTCACCGGTGCCGCGGACGAACTGCCGAGCGCGCTGCTGGTGAACCCGCACGACATCGAGGGCATGAAGGACGCGATCGTGCGGGCCGCCGCCCTCTCCCCCGCCGAGGCCAGGCGCCGGATGCGGGCCATGCGGCGGCGGGTGCGCGAGCACGACGTCAGCCACTGGGCGGCCACTTTCCTGGACGAGCTGAACCGGGTGCCCGAGCCGTCCAGCGACTCGCTCACCGCCTAGTCTCCGGCCCCGGGGTGGGCGCTGTCCGGTCGACGGTGGGCCCCGGGCAGCGGGCGAAGGGTCCGAGGCGAAGTCGTTCATTGCCCTGATGTTTTACCGGCGGATGCTTGCTATCGCGCAACGTTTCGGCACCATGTATGCGGGAGCGGATCCGACTGCCCGGGCTCAGCCGCCCGGCCTGGGCACGCGACGAAAGGTAAATCCCCGCATGTTTCATCGCAAACTCCCCTTCACTCTGCTCGCCATCGGCGCCGCCGTGGGCAGCACGGTCGCGCTGAGCCTGCCCGCCAGTGCTAGCCAGGCCAGCACCAGCCAGGCCAGCACCAGCCAGGTGGCCGTCAGGACCACGGCGGCCACCTACACCCTGGAGACCCTGCCGACATCGATGACCTGGTTCTACAACCAGATCAAGAACGCCAAGACGAGCATCGACCTGACCATGTACGAACTGCAGGACACCACCGCCGAGGACGACCTGGGCGCGGCCGCGGGCCGCGGTGTCGACGTGCGGGTCATACTCGACGAGAAGGAGCAGAGCGAGAACCAGTCCGCCTACAACTACCTGACCTCACACGGCGTCAGCGTGGTGTGGTCGGTGTCGAAGTACTACTACACGCACGAGAAGAGCATGGTGGTAGACGGCGCCACGGCCGACATCATGACGCTCAACCTGCAGAGCCAGTACTACTCGACCACGCGGGACTTCGGCGTGGTGGACACCAACGCCAAGGACGTCAGCGCGATCACCAAGGTCTTCAACGCCGACTACGCGCACTCCAGCGTCACGCCGGGCGCCGGCGCGGACCTGGTCTGGTCCCCCACCACCGCGCAGGCCAAGCTCACCGGGCTGATCAACAACGCGACGACCAGCCTGCAGGTCTACTCCGAGGAGATGGACGACACCACCGTCACCAACGACCTGGTCGCCGCCGCCAAGCGCGGGGTGAAGGTGCAAGTCGTGGGCGAGAACGAGGATGGCGAGTACGACAGCGAGTACACCACGCTGCATGCGGCCGGGGTGCAGATCAGCTACTACAGCAGCTCGACCGGCTTCTACATCCACGGCAAGGTGATCATGGCCGACTACAGCACCTCGGCGAACAAGATCTTCATCGGCTCACAGAACTTCTCCAACACCTCGCTCACCGAGAACCGGGAACTGGGCCTGATCATCAGCAACACGACGATCGAGTCCGCCGTCAACTCCGACTTCAGCAAGGATTTCGCGGGCGGAACCCGCTGGACCTGACCGGCCGGTCGCGCTCGTAACGCGAACGTCACCAGATGATTGCCCTCAAGGTCTTGTAAAAAATTCACAAGTAACAAGGATTAGAGGGTAAGCGGCCACACCGCCTGGGGCTGGCTCTGGCGGGCGTCGGGTCGCGCGGGAGGACTCCTCGCATGTCTGACGCGAGCGAAACCGGTCCGGCCGGCGGAATTCCCTGGACCTAGGGCGTCCGCCGGAGCCCAGGCCGCCGGGTTAGCGTTTGGCCCGGCGGCCGGGGCCGAGCCGGCGGGCAGGTTCGGGTTCGGGGAACCTGGACTCGATCTCCTGGTCGGGACGGCGCTGCTGCACCTTGGCGTACATCTCGTAAGCGCGCCGGTCCTGGTCGGTCAGCGGCGGCGGGAACATGCTGCGCGGCCAGAGCTTGCGGGCGTGCACCACGCTGACCTCGACCGCGTACAGGGTGATCTCGGCCTGCAGGTAGAACCAGGCCAGCAGGCCGAGCACGATGGCGAACGTGCCGGCCGCGGCCGAACTCTTGGACACGTCGTTGCGCAGCAGGGTGGTGCCCACGCTCTGCAGGATCTGCCAGGCGACCGCGCTGATGATCGCGCCGAGCCAGAGGTCGCGCCCGGCCACCTCGGGCGCGGTGCCCAGCCGGAACGCGACCCAGAACAGCCCGACGTTGAGTATCAGCGCCACCGCGGTCGCGGCCACGTACGCACCGGCCCCGGTGAACGCGTGCCCGACGCCGCCGGCCAGGCCGGAGATGATCAGGGTGGCGATCTGGCCGAGGCCCACCGCCAGGATCAGGCCGACGCTGCGCAGCGTGGTGGGAGCGAAGCCGGGGCGCCGGGTCATCGGCACCTCCCAGACCTGGTTGAACGCGTTCTGCGCGGCGCTGGCCACGCCCCTGGCCCCGAAGAACGTGAGGATGATGCCGATGGCCAGCCCGACCCCGGCCCCGGACATGCCGTTCTTGGGAATCAGTTCCTGGCCGAGGCCGGGGAAGTCCTTGGCCACGTCGTTCTGCACCGTGGCGTGCAGGGACGGGTCGTGCTGCAGCACGATGCTGGTCACCGTGACCAGCACCAGCAGCAGCGGGAAGATCGACGCGAACGCGTAGTAGGCGATCAGCGCGGCCAGGCTGCCCGCCGAGTCGTCGCCGAACTTCTTCCACACCGCGACCGGGAACGCGAGCACCGGCCTGCGCTGCTGGAATCGGTCCACGGCCCGCATCAACGGCTTGGCCGGGTTCATTCCGCACCCTCCCCCTCGTGACGACTTTCTTGTTTAATGAACGGCTGCGCGAGGCCGGCCGCGGCGCGCGGCCCGGTGCCCTTCCGGGTGCCGGTGAGGTTAAGTTACACCGGGTCAGCGCCGCGCCGACTGTGGCGTGGCTACCCGGAGATTCGCTGATTATTCCTGGTCAGCGGTTGATCAAGACGAGTTCGGGGTCCTGGCAGACCGCGGCCCCGTTGGTCAGGACGCGCCGCGGGCAGGCGGTCAGCAGCACCGTCCGGCTGTCCGGGCCCGCGCTGCCGCCGATGCCGGACAGGTCCACGAAGTAGTGCGGCCAGGGCAGCGTCCTGGTGGTCCAGATCACCCGCTGGCCCCGCACCCGGTAGCCCCACGCATCGCCCATCTGGCCGAGATCCAGGCCGAGGGCCACGCCGTCGCGGACGCCGTACACGGCCGACGAGCCGGACCCGTTGGCCCCGGCCACGGTGGCCACCGTCCGCCCGGTGCCCGCCGCCACCCCGGTCAGCACGTTGCTGATGCTCAGGTAGAACACGCCCGCCCCGGCGTCCACGCTTTCGGGCACCGCATGGGTCCGGCGCCAGAGCTGGTACCCGGTGGTGGAACTGTAGGCGGTGACGCCGTCCTGGCCGGAGAACAGCACCACGCCGCGCAGCACCGCGGTGAGCCGCCCGCCGAACCCCGCGGACGTGGCGCCCTGCGGCCTGATCACCTGCTCGGCCCCGGTGCGCAGGCCGATGCGCAGCAGTTCGGCGGCGGCTCCGGTGCTCAGCGAGCCGCCCGGGGCCACGGCCAGGTACAGATGGTCGCCGTCGGAGCGCCAGCCCTGGACGCCGGCGCCGGTGGCGCGGGACCAGAGCACCCGGCCGGTGGAGTTGCGGTAACCGGTGACCGCGCGCGGGCCGACCACGACCGTGGTGTTAGGGCCCGCGGCGAGGGCGCCGCCGAACGGGGCCGCGGGGTAGCTGTGCAGCCGGTGGCCGGTGGCGGCCGCGAGCACCACCGAGGTCTGGCTGGCGCCGGCGGCGGCGAGCAGGGGCCCGCGGGCCACGCCGACCGTGACCACACCCGGCCAGACCCGGACCGACACGATCTGGGATCCGGTGGGGAATCCGGTCAGCGCGGCCGACCAGAGCGTGGCGCCGCTGCGCGCGCTGTAGGCGAACACGCTCAGGCCGAACCCGACCGCGGCCACGTCATCCCCGGCCGCCGCGTAGACCTGGCCGCCCCCCGGCTGGTCGGGGACGGTGCCGAGCAGGTCGCTCGACGCGGTCCAGCCGCCCGGCAGCGGGTGGGTCCACAGCACGGTGCCGGCGGTCCCGCAGCGCTGCGCGGGGCACCCGGACGACGCGACGCCCCAGGACTGGTAGGGGGCGAACGCGGCGGCGGCCAGCACCGCGGCCAGCACGCCCCGGCGCACCCACGCGCCCCGCCCTCGGCCGACCCTGGACCCCGACACGTACGCCTCCGATTCCCCCCTGTCCAAAGGTATTGCGCATCGGCCCGGTGCGCTGCCGGTTAACGTGCCCGATAGCGTGGTCCTGGCCGCGCCGGGGCGGCCGCGTAGTCAAGGAGGAGCCAAGATGCCAGACCGGGCGCCGCTGCCCTATGACTTCCACCCGGAGGTCCCGTCGTTCACCGTCGAGAGCGACGACGTCAAGCAGGGCGAGCAGATGAGCAACGCTCAGGTGTTCAACGACTTCGGCATGAGCGGTGATAACCGCTCACCGCAGCTGCGCTGGTCGGGGTTCCCCGCCGAGACCAAAGGGTTCGCGGTCACCTGCTTCGACCCGGACGCCCCGACCGGCTCCGGCTTCTGGCACTGGGTGGTGCTGGGCCTTCCGGCCTCGGTCACCGAACTGCCCGCCGGCGCGGCGGGCAGCGGGGGCGGGAATCTGCCGGGCGGCGCGTTTCACGTGCGCAACGACTACGGGGCCAAGGACTTCGGCGGCGCGGCGCCGCCCGAGGGCGACCCGGCGCACCGGTACGTATTCGCCGTGCACGCGCTCGACACCGACGACCTGGGCGTGGACTCCGACATCACGCCCGCGGTGGCCGGCTTCAACCTGAGGTTCCACACGATCGCCCGCGGGATAATCGTTCCGGTTTACGGTCACTAGGGCCGACTGGCCCGCGCGCCGTGGCCTGGCCGTGGGGTATGAGTGTGGCCGGGCCGCGGCTGGGGGGAGCCGCGGCCCGGCTAGGGAAGCCGCGACAGGGGGGTGACCGCGGCGTGAGGTTTCGGGTTTAGCTGGCAATCCCCTGCTTGCCCTGAAGCTGGTCGGCGAACTGCCGCCACTCATCGCTCATGCCGAGGGCGATGCGGACGACCTCGTCCCGCCAGTGCCCGGGAATCGCGTCGATGAACTCGCGCCACTCATCGCCCTGCGCGGAGTGCTGGGCCATCCACCGCAGGAAGGCGCGCCCGCCCACGGTGTAGCGCAGCGCCGGGTCGCTGGCCAGCTTGGCCGATATCGCCGACCAGATGGGCTGCAGCGTGTCGCGGGCCCCCGGCCGGGCGGGCAGGCTCTGGTCCGGCAAGCTCCGGGCCAGCTTGAGCGGGCTCGCGGGACTGACCGGTGGCGTGGCCGCCTCCGGTGCGGTGGCCGCGTCCGGGCCTGTGGCCGCGTCCGGGCCCGTGGTCGCGTCCGGGCCCGTGGTCGCGCCCGGGCCTGTGGTCGCGTCCGGGACGGTCAGCGTGCCCCGGCGGAGCCGCTCTCGCACGTCGTGCACCGTGCCGACGGATACGTCGGTCTCCCTGGCCACCTGCCGGAGCGATGCCTCCGGGTGGGTCGCGATGTATTCGGCGGCGCGCCTGCGCCCCTCGCCGGCCTGGACCGGACGCCGCTTGCCGTCCCGGCCCAGCCGCTTACCCCGGAACTGCATGTCCCCGACGGAGTTGTTCCGCACCGACGCCACCGCCTTGGCGCTCAGCCCGGTGATGGCGGCCACGGCCCGGTCCGACCAGTCGGCGTGCTCGCTGAGTATGCGCTTGGCTCCGGCGATGCGGTCGGCGCGCGAAAGCGGCAGCCCGTGCAGGGTGTTGGTCCGGACCGCGAGCACCAGCGCCTGCTGGTCGGTGCAGTCGACCACCCGCGCCCTGATGCTCCATTCGCCACGCAGCTTCGCCACTTCGACGCGGTGCATGCCGTCGATGATCCGGGAGCCGCGCTTTTGCACCAGGATGGGGGGCAGTTCCACCGATCCGGCCGCATCCGCCAGCAGCCGGACATGAGCCGCGTCCGTGCCGGCCTGGCGCAGCATGAAGCCGGGGACCAGCGAGGCGACCGGGACGCTGGCCACCGGTGCGCGCTCGGCCATCTTCATCAGCTCGGCGTCGCCGCCACTGGTGTCCGCCGCCACGGCGGGGCGCACTTCGGCGGGGCGCACTTCGGCGGGCCGCTCCAGAATCAGAGCTTGGGTAGGCCGCTCCAGAATCAGGTTTGGTGTCATCCTAATCTCCGCAGAATACTAAATTGGTGCCGGGCTGAATGTCGTGGGCGAACATCAGGTTGGGGCTAACCGTCTATGTGTCCGAAGTAGGTGGCGTACGAGTAAGGCGCCAGCGTGACCTGCACGTGAAACGCGTGATTCTCACTCTGCGTCCGGAAAATGACGATCACCTCCGGGTAGGCGACGGCCATGCCTAGCCATGCGAAATAGCTATCGCTGTCGAACACAATGCGATAAAGACCGCGGTCCAGTTGCCAGTCGTCCCAGCTCTTGATCCGGCCTTCACCATCGGTCACAGCATCGGCGACCGTTACCCAGCCGTCGTCGCTGGCGCGCGACATGCGGGCACGGACTCCTTCGGCCAGCTTCCCGTGCGCACCGTCGAGCACTTGGGCAAGTATTTTCATTCAACACCTGCGAGGTGCGCCGGCGATACGGACTCCACACGCAAGCACACTCCCCTCTTACCAGCGATGGCCTATCTCCCAGGCGACCGCTATCCGGCTGTCCGCCAAGGTTCCCGTAGCCCGCTATCCGCCCGCCTTCGGCCGCCGATATCGGCTCGAAAGCGGATCACCTTACTTTGGCTAAGAAGGGGAAAAAATTACAACCCTGTAAAACCAGCACCGTAAAAACCAGCACTGCAGAGACCAGCACTGCAGAGACCAGCACTGCAGAGACAGAGTGTAAGAGGGAGTTTCATTGAGTCCCCGCATCATCACCCGCCTGGCCGCCCCGCTCTTCGCCGCCGCCATCGCCGCGTCCTGCGTCGGCTTCGCGACCGCTTCGGCCGCTTCGGCCGCCACCACCCCGGCTCCGTCGGTGACCAACTCCGCCAGCCCTGACACCGGCCCGGGAAACCTGCCCTGGACCTGAGCTGACCCGATGCCCTCAACTGATGGCACTCAACTGATAGCTCTCAACTGATGGCACTGAGCTGATGGCGCTGAGCTGATAGCACGGCGGGTCTTGATGCCTTGGCGCCGTTCCGCGCGGCCGCTGACCCCGGCCTGGCCGAGGTCAGCGCGCCCGAAGGGCGCTGCCTGCCTGATCGTCCTGGTCCAGCTTCGTGCGCAGCGCCGCGGCCCTGGCCGAGTACTCTGCCGCGGTGTCGCCGTCGCCGAGAGCGGCATACGCGTGGCTGAGCAGGCTGAGCGCCTGGGCCTCGTGCAGCGACACCCCCATGTCGTGGAAGGCGCCCGCCGCCCGCCGCCCGGACACGACGGCATTGCCTGGGGCCCCGCTGACCAGGGCGAGCTCGCCGAGCGCTAGCAGTGCTCGCGCCTCGACCAGCCGTTCACCGAGGGTGTGGGCGATCTGGAGGGCACGCTGCAGTGTGCTGCGCGCCTTGTCGAGTTCACCCTGGCGCACCCTGGCCAGCCCCGCCCCCTGGAGCACGTGCGCCTCGCCGACGGGGTCGCCGATCTCTCTGATTCTCGCCAGCGCGAGCTCGAACGTGTCCACCGCCCGGCCTGGATCTCCCGCCAGCAGGTAGGCCTCGCCGGTCCGGTGCAGCGCCTGCGCCTCGGCCCGGGTGCACTGGGCGATCCGGCTCAGCCGCAACGCGTCCGACAGCAGTTCCATCGCCTTGCCGAACTCACGCTGCTCGAGCTTGACCTGGGCCAGGTTCTGCAGCACGTAAGCGGCGGCCACGTGGTCCCCGGTGGCGCGGAACGTGGCCAGCGCCTGCTCGTACCTGATCGTGGCGTCGTCGAGCCGGCCGCTGAGCCTGTCCATGTACGCGATATGCCGGGTGACCAGGGCGATGCCCTGATCGTCGTCGACGTCGGAGAAAAGCTTGGCCGCCGTGATGAACTCCTTGCGGGCGGGCCCGAACCGCTGCTGCGACATGTGCAGGGAGCCCATCGAGTACAGCATCGCCGCCTGCCCCCTGACATGGTTCGCCTTCCTGGTGGCCTCCAGCGCGATGTCGTGGGTTTCCTGCCAGTCGTCCAGGTAGATGCGGGACTCGAACAGCGTGACCGCGCTGAACGCCAGGCTCCAGCACAGCTCGGCGAACCCGGCCCTGGCCGCCTGCCGCACCCCGGAGATCAGGGCGGCGCGTTCCCTGTCGTACCAAAGCAGCGGGTCACTCACCAGTTGCGTGGCCAGCGACTCGGGCAGCGGCCACCGCTGCGCGTCGCTGTGCAGCCGGACGTAGTCGCCGCCGTAGTAGCGGCGGCGGGCCGCGTCGGAGAGGTAGAGCAGCGCGGCCAGGGCCCGCTCGAGCGCCGCCTTCCGGTCGGCCGCCGACTCTTCGTCGGCCAGCCGCTCGCGCGCGAACATGCGGATCAGGTCGTGGAACCGGTACTGGCTCCACACGCCTGGCCCGCTGCAGGCCGACTCGACCAGCTGGGCGGCGATCAGCTCGTCGAGCAGGTCCTCCGATTCGGCGATCTGCCGGTCGAGCAGGACCGCGCTCAGCCAGCCGGAGAAGACCGGCACATCGAGCAGCGCCAGCCTGCGGAACAACTGCCTGGCCGGCTTGCTGGCGCTCTCGTAGCTGACCGAGATGCTCGGCCGGATGCCCATGTCGCCGTGACTGAGCTCGTCGAGGCGGCGTGTCTCGTCGGCCAGCCGGTCGGCGAGCTGCTGGATGCTCCAGTGCGGCCGCGCGGACAGCCGCGTGCCCGCGATGCGCAGCGCCAGCGGAAGGTGACCGCAATGCCCGGCGACCGCCGCCGCGGCCGTCAGCTGGGTCTGCACTCTGGTCGCCCCCACGATGTGGGTGAGCAGGTCCAGCGACTTGTCGGCGTCGAAGACGTGGAGATCGACGCGAACCGCGCCGGCCAGTCCGGCCAGCCAGTTCCGGCTGGTGACGAGCACCGCCGACTCCCCGCTGCCCGGCAGCAGCGGCGACACCTGGCTCTCGCCCACCGCGTCGTCGAGCACGATGAGAATCTTCCGGTCGGCGAGCAGGTCGCGGTACATCTCGGCCTGCTCATCGAGGCCATCGGGGATCTGCGAGACAGGCACACCCAGGGCCCGCAGGAACCGCTCGAGCACCTGCAGCGCATCGACCGGGTGCGAGGCCCCACCGTGCAGGTCGGCGTACAGCGTCCCATCGGGGAAGTCGCCGGCCAGGCTGTGCGAGGCGTGGATGGCGGTGCTGGTCTTGCCCACGCCGCCCTTGCCCACGATCACCACGACCGGCACCGCGGCCCGTTTCCCGGCCCCGGGCAGGCCCGCCAGGTGCTGGCGGATCAGGCCGACCTGCTCCGCCCGGCCGGTGAAGTCCGCGATGTCGGTGGGCAGCAGGTTCGGGATCCGCCGGTTCACCGCCTGCACCCAGACAGGCTCGGTGGGCAGATCGAGACCTGGGTCAGAAGACAGGATGGCCCGCTGGAGCTGCTGCAGCCGTTCGCTGGGCTCGATGCCCAGCTCGTCGATCATGGTTTGCCGGGCCTGACGGTAAGCCGCCAGCGCCTCGGCGACGCGCCCACAGCGGTACAACGCGAGGATCAGATGGCCACGCAGCGCTTCCCGCAGCGGGTACTGGTGCACAAGATCGGTGAGCTCGCTGATCAGTTCGTTATGCCGGCCCGCGTCGAGTTCGAGCTCGAGGCAGCCTACGTTGGTGGCGATGCGCAACTCGTCCAGCCGGCTGGCCGCCGCGCGCACGAACTGGCTTTCGATCCCATCGAGGGCGGGGCCACGCCACAGCCGGAGGGCGTCGCGGTACAGGGCGATGGCCCGGTGAGCGTTGTCCGCGCGATGGGCGCCGCGCGCCTCCGCGACCAGCTTCTCGAACTGCGCGGAGTCCAGATCGCCGCTGTCGACCCCGATGACGTAGCCGTGCTCGTGGGTGGCGATGATCTCCGGGCTGCCGCAGGCGGCGAATTGGCGGCGGACCGAAGAAATGCTTATCTGCGCCTGGGAGCGGCAGGTGGGTGGCAGATCTTCGCCGTAGATCGCTTCAAGCAGCCGATCCATCCTGACGACTCTGTTTACGTTGAGCAGAAGTGTCGCGACAACCACGTGCTGCCGTGTTCCGCGCAGTTCAAGCCGGTCCGTGCCAAAGGTAATTTCAAGAGGGCCAAGGATCTTGAACTTCACTCAAAGCTCCGTACCAAATCCCGCTAGACCGAGCCACCAGGCATATAGGTATCGAATGCCTCCAACATTGGCGCGACCGAAGCGGCGGGGCCCAGTCCGCCTTGCCCGCACGGCCGGCCACAGGCTCGCTAGACTGGGCTGGAGCCTCATGTGTAGAAAATATCATGAACTCCGACCATTATGTCAAGAAGTACCCAGACCCGTCGTAGACGGGCGAGAACGGGCGCGACGGCGGATCTTCCCGGGTTTTTGGCTGATCGCTCATGACTTGATCAGGTATCGCTGGTACCCGGGTGGCGGGGACTGCCGTCGCGGCCGGCCGCGAGCAGCTCGCCGGCCGGGCAGCGGCGCAGCTCACCCGGTCCGCAGCGCCGCGCAAGTGCGTGAGCAGCGTCCCCGTTCCTGACCGGAGCCGGGGGTGGCTGACGGTGGTCTGGAATATTTCGGGATCTTAAGCATCCGAACCAACGCTCAACTGATTCCATACCACAGTTGGACGGGCCCGGCGACATTATTTGCGCGGCGCGATAATTCGTTAGGACTGGCTCGGCAGAAACTGGCCCGGCAGAACCGGCGACGTGTTCAGTGGCCATCATTGACTGGTTAGCCGAAGATGGTTAGAGACATCCTTCAATGAAGGCCATCCACAGACTGGCTAACCACAGGGCTGGCTAACCACAGGGCTGAGGAATTAATTTAAATGTGTGCGGCTGGGTACGTTTACATGAAGAGGGACTCGCACCTCGAAAAGGCTGGCCTGGATTTCTGGGGGGAAGCGTGAATAGCCCTCAATACATGAGTTCGCTGAGCCGCTATCGCTGTGGAACAGTTTGGCGAGTTGAGAACGGACCTCTTGCGCTGAGCCCCCGGCCTTCGCGCGGAGCGGTACCACGGGCCCACAGGAGGCTGGGATGCTAGTCAACCGCGATGAGGAGATCGCGACACTGAATGCTTTGCTCCACGACTGCACTCAAGGCAGCGGCAGCGTCGCGGTGATCCGTGGCCCCGTGGCCAGCGGGAAAACGACGTTGCTCCGCGCCTTTACCGAGCAGGCAGAGTCATATGGCGCAACCATTCTCGGCGCGGTGGCATCCAGGGCCGAGCGCGGCCTTCCGCTGGGGATACTCGATCAATTGTTCCGCGGAAACGGGCTGCCCGCCGCGATCACCAGACAGGGCGCCGAACTGATCGAGAGTCGCCCCGCGCTGGCCCGCTCCGCGGCGGAGCCGGAACCCGAAGCCATCACCCCGGTAGCGGCCTGCCTGTTCGAGGGGCTGCTGAAGCTCCTGGTCGGCCTGGCTGAGGACTACCCTGTGGTGGTCGCGGTCGATGACCTGCAGTACGCGGACGTCACCTCGCTGCAATGCCTGTCCTATCTGGCCCGCCGGGCCAGCGCCTCGCGCATTTTCATAGTGCTGGCCGAAGGTACCCAGGTTCTGCCTGCCGACCAGTTGCTGCACGCCGAGATCCTCCGCCAGGGGAACTGCCACAGCATCCCGTTGGCGCTGCTGCCGCCGTCCAGCATGGCCAGCCTGCTACGCCAGCACTTCAACGGGCAGTCGCAGCAACTGGCGTCGTCCTGCCACATCATGACCGGGGGCAATCCGCTGCTGGCCAACGCGCTGGTGCAGGACGCGCGGACGCTGCCCGACACAACCAAGGGAAAACTCGTTCCGAGCGGCGCGTTCCGCTCAGCGATCGTCACCTGCCTGCACAGGTACGAGCCGTGGATGGTGGAACTGGCCCAGGCCCTGGCCATACTCGACAGCAGTGCCACGGTATGGCTGCTGGCCGAACTGCTGGACATCAGTCCCGGCGCCGCCGCCCAGGGCATCGACGCGCTGAGCGCGTCGGGCCTGTTCGAGGCGGGCCGGTTCCGGCACGAGGCGGCACGGCGGGCGGTGCTCGACAGCATGACCGCCGAGGAGCGGGCGATCATGCACGGACGCGCCGCCCGGGCCCTGTACCTGGTGGGTTCCCCAGCGGCCGCACTCGCGGGACATCTCGTCGCCGCGGAGCGGATCGGCGCCTCGTGGGTGGTGCCGGTGCTGCAGGCGGCGGCCGAGCAGGCGCTGGCCGACAGCGACCCCGATCGCGCCACCGGTTACCTGAGGCGAGCCGAGGTTGAGTGCATCGATGAGCGGCAGCGGGCCACCATCAGGTTCGCGCTGGCCTCCGCCGAATGGCACACCGATCCAGAGTGCGCGGGACGGCATCTGTCCGGGCTCGCCGCGGACGCCAAGGCGGGCCTCCTGGACAGCGAGTGCCTGACGGAACTGGTGTTCTATCTGCTGTGGATCGGCGACGCGCACAATGCCGGCGAAGTCCTGGCCGGTCTGGACGGCACGCGGCCACGGGTGGCCCCGGTGCCGCCGCCCGGATTCCTGGGCTGGCTCACGACCATCCGCTCCCCGCTGAACTTCCTCTACCCCGATCTGGCCAGGCGACCCCGCCACCCCGGCCAGGGTGTGCGGCGGGTGCCGCCGGGCCCCGGGCGCCACCGGCAGCAGGCAGCCAGGCCGCAGTCACCCGGGATGGACACCGACGCCGCGGCCACGCTCGCGAGCGCGGAGAAGGTTCTTCAAGAGCACGGCCTGAACAGCCCCGCGCTGGCCTCGATCACGACCGCGTTGATGGCGCTCATCTGCGAGGACATGCTGGACAGGGCGGCGTTCTGGTGCAACGTGCTGCTGCGCGAATCCGAAGCGCCGCACGCCGGCCGGCTCTGGCGCGGCGTACTGACCGGCATCTGCGCGTTGATCGAAACCAGGCGCGGGAATCTGCCCGCCGCCGAGGAGCACGCCAGCAACGCGCTGGCCATGCTGAGCAAGAAGGCCTGGGGAGTGGGAATCGGCGGACCGCTGGCCAGTCTGCTCTTCACCACCACCGCGAACCGCAAGCACGAGGATGCGGCGGCCTATCTGCGAATGCCCGTGACTGACGCGATGTTCGGCACCGTTTATGGGCTGCTCTACCTCTGCGCCCGCGGGGATTACTACCTGACCACCGGCCGTGCCCAGGCGGCGCTGGCCGACTTCACCGGATGCGGCGACCGCATGATCGCCTGGGGACTCGACCATCCGGGCCTGGTGCCCTGGCGGGCCAAGGCGGCCGAGGCGCACCTGCTGCTGGGCAACGCCAGCAAGGCCAGAGCGCTCGCGGCCGAACAGTTGGCGCAGGTGGGAACCCGATCCCCGCGGACCAGGGGAATCGCGCTCAGGGTGCTCGCCCTCACCAGCCATCCGAGCAAGCGGACCGCCCTGCTCCGCGACTCGGCCGAGGCCCTGCGGGATTCGGGCGCCCGGCTGGAACTGGCCTATACGTTCACCGAACTGAGCAACGCGCACGTGGCGCTCGGTGAGATCGGGCGCGCGCGGTGGGCGGCCAGGCAGGCCCAGAATCTGGCCGACCGGTGCGGGGCCGGGACGCTGAAGAACAAACTCATCAAGACGGACACCGATCAGCGCGAAGTCGACGACGAAGTCGATAAGGCGCAGCTAACCCGGCTCAGCGAGGCCGAACGGCGAGTCGCGCGGCTGGCCGCCTACGGCCATACCAACTGCCAGATCGCGGGAAAGCTATTCATCACGGTGAGCACCGTGGAGCAGCATCTGACCCGGGTATACCGCAAGCTCGGCGTGACCTGCCGGGTGGACTTGCCGATAGAGATCTAACCGCCGCGTCCCGGGACCCGGGTTCTCGTCACAGCGCAATGTTGCCGTGGGTTCCCGTCACAGCGGAATGTTGCCGTGGCGTCCGCCGCCCGCAGGCGCCCCGGCCAGCGCCTCGGCCAGCCGGCGCCGGGTCTCCCGGGGCGTGATCACCTCGTCGAGCACGCCAAGCGCCATCGCCCGGCCGGTACCTCCGGCGATCCGGGCGTGCTCTTCCGCCAGCCGTGTCTTGAGTTCGTCGCGCTCGTGGTCGGCGGCCGCGGCCAGCTTCTTCCTGTGCAGGATCTCCACGGCCGACTCCGCCCCCATGACGGCGATCTCGGCCTCGGGCCAGGCGAACACCGCTGTCGCGCCCAGCGCCCGCGAATTCATCGCGATGTACGCGCCACCGTAGGATTTGCGGGTCACGAGCGTAACCCTCGGCACCGTGGCTTCGGCAAAGGCGTGCAGCAGCTTGGCCCCGCGGCGGACAACGCCATTCCACTCCTGGTCGACGCCGGGCAGGTATCCGGGCACATCGACGATGACCAGGAGCGAGATCCCGAGACCGCTGCACATGCGCACGAAACGGGATGCCTTCTCGGCACTCAGCGAGTCGAGGCAGCCAGCCTTCCTGATGGGATTGTTCGCCAGCACCCCGACCGTGCGGCCAGCCAGCCGGCCCAGGCCCACGACCATGTTCGGCGCCCACTTGGCCTGCAGTTCGTCGAACCCGCCATCGTCACCGGAATCCAGGATCGCCTTGATCAAGGGCCGCACGTCGTAGGCCCGCCGGGGTGATGCGGGAAGCAGTTCCCGCAGATCCTCACCATCCCCGGCGCGGCCCGGATCCAAGATCCCCGGACGGCTGAAGAACGTCACCAGGCGCCGGGCCCGCCGGTAGGCATCGGCCTCGGAGGAAGCGGCGATGTGCGCCACACCCGAGCGGCGGGAGTGGGCGTCGGGGCCGCCGAGCCCTTCCATGTCGATCTCCTCCCCCGTCACGCTGCGCACCACGTCGGGCCCGGTAATGAAAACCCGGCCGGCCGGACCCATGATGATCATGTCGGTGAGCGCCGGGCCATAGGCGGCCGCACCCGCGGCCGGCCCGACCACCACCGAGATCTGAGGGATAGATCCGGAGGCGCGGGTCATGGCGGCGAACATCTGCCCGACCCCATCCATCGACTCGACACCGTCGGCCAGCTTCGCGCCGCCGGAGTGCCATACGCCGACGATGGGGCACCGCAGGCGGACGGCGAGTTCAATCGCTTCCACGATGCGCAGGGCACCGGCGGCGCCAAGCGCGCCGGCCATGCGCGTGCCGTCGGTGCAGTACGCGATCACCTTCCCGCCGTTGACGAGTCCCGTCGCGGTCCGCACTTCGCAATCGCCAGCCGAGCTCAGCAATTCATAGTGGTGCCCGTCGAATAGCTGGCCCAGCCGCAGCAGCGGATCACGTGAGTCGTAATCCGGGCTGGGCGCTAGCAGCTCATCCGTCGCTGGTATAGACATACACCCCTCAGCAAATTTAATTATAGGCAAAGTTCTCTGTAGCTTGTTCAACAATGCCATATTCGACAATGCCTGTTCAACCACGACCTGTGGGCAGTTGAACAATCTGGTAGTCAGTTGAACACCCAGCTTGGATATACGAACTCATTGATGCCACCATTGCATTATTGCGAGAAGGGGTACGCGACCACTCAATGAGCCGGGATATCGACGCCGCGGATACCGCTGAACTGGCGAAGCTGTTCGGCAGCCGCCTGGTGACCGTCCGCCCCCCTGTGCAGGGCGCGGACCGCGAGGCGGCGCTGGCGGACCTTCTCAATCCGTACTTCATCGAGGACGAACCCGGGGCCTACCACACGACCGGATGGCTGGGCGCCTACGAGGCCACGCACAGCCCGTACGCGGTGGCGGTGGAGAGCGCCGCGGACATCGCCACGGCGATACGTTTCGCCCGCGACCACGATGTCCGGCTGGCGGTGAAGGGGACCGGCCATGACTATCTGGGCCGCTCGAGCGCACCGGGATCCCTCCTCGTCTGGACGCACGCGATGCGCGAGATCACCGTGCACGACGCGTTCACTCCGGCGGGCGCACCCGCGGGTGGCGAGCGCGAGATCCCGGCCGTCACCGTGGGCGCAGGAACCCGTTGGCTGGAGGTGTACCAGGCCCTCATCGAGCACGGCCGCTACGCCCAGGGCGGCGGCTGCACCACGGTGGGCGCGGCCGGTGGCTTCACCCAGGGCGGCGGGTTCGGCAGCTTCTCCAAGCGCTTCGGGACCGCGGCGGGCAACGTGCTCGAGTTCGAGGTCGTGACCGCCGACGGCGAGATCGTCGTCGTGAACGCTCATCAGCACCCCGACTTGTTCTGGGCGCTGCGCGGGGGTGGCGGCGGCACCTTCGGCGTCGTGTCGAAGGTGACCTTCCGCACGCATCCGATACCCGAGACCGTAAGCGTGATGACCGGCACGATCCGGGCCTCGAGCGACGCGGACTACCGCCGTCTGGTGGTCACCGCCATCCGCCTTTTCCCCGGTCTCGGCAGGCAGCACTGGGGCGAGCAGATCAAATTCACGGCGGACAATTCCATCGAGATGCTGATGCTGGCCGCAAACCTGACCAACGACGAAGCAAAAAAGGTGTGGCAGCCATTCCTCGACTGGGTGGGCAGCCAGCCGAAGGCCTATGAGTCGGATGCCTCCCTTTCGACCATCGGCTATCGCCAGTTCTGGGACGACCGGTGGTGGGACGAGCGGTCGCCGCAGCAGATCTGCCGCGACGAGCGCCCCGGCCAGCCCGCACGGCAATTCTGGTGGGCGGGCAATCAGAGTGAGGTCTCACAGTACGTGTACGCCGTCCAGTCGCGCTGGATCCCGGCCGCGCTGTTCGAGGAATCCCCTTTCACCCTGGCCGACGCACTGCTGCGCGCTTCGAAGATCTGGGCCGTCGAACTCCACGCCGGCAAGGGCCTGGCCGGAACGCCGGCCGACACGCTGGAACGGGAACGGGCCACTTCGGTCAACCCGGCTGCGCTCGACGCCGGAGCGCTCCTGGTCGTGGCCGCCCAGCAGGAGCATGCCTTTCCCGGCGTCCCCGGCCACGAACCCGACCAGGCGCTGGGCGCCACCAATGCCCGCCACGTCGGCGAGACGATGGACCTCATCCGCGCGATCACGCCAGATTCGGGGAGTTACGTCAACGAGGCCGATTACTTTGAGCCGGACTGGCAGCGCAGCTTCTGGGGAGACAATTACCCGAGGCTGCTGGAGATCAAGCACAAGTACGATCCCGCCGACATGTTCCGCGTCCACCACGGGGTGGGCAGCGAGGGAACAGCCGGGAGCACGTAGCACCGGGTGAGCGGGGGCGGCCCCGGCGAGTTAGCGTCCGGGACGTGTCACTGGGCGAGGACCTCGGTGAACTGGCTGTTGTAAAGGTCGTGGTAGCAGCCGCGACGAGCTAGCAGTTCTTGGTGGTTGCCGCGCTCTACGATCTGGCCAGCATCCATGACCACGATCGTGTCGGCATCACGTACGGTCGACAGCCGGTGAGCGATCACGAAACTGGTTCGGCCGGATCGGAGCCGGGCCATCGCATCCTGGATCAGGATCTCGGTCCTGGTGTCGACGTTGCTGGTCGCCTCGTCCAAGATCAGGATGGCTGGGTCGGCCAGGAAGGCCCGGGCAATGGTCAGCAACTGCTTCTGGCCCGACGAGATGCTGGAGGCGTCCCCGCTGATGACGGTGTCATAGCCGTCCGGCAGGCTGCGGACGAAGTCGTCGACGTAGGCGGCCTTAGCCGCAGCGGTGACTTCCTCGTCGCTGGCATCTTCCTTCCCGTAAGCGATGTTGTCCCGGATCGTTCCGCTGAGCAGCCAGGTGTCCTGCAAGACCATGCCGAAGTAGCCGCGTACCTGGTCACGGCTCAGGTCCCGGTAGTCGACGCCGTCTAGGAGAATCCGCCCGGCGTCGATCTCGTAAAAGCGCACGAGCAAGTTGACGATGGTCGTCTTGCCGGCCCCGGTGGGTCCTACGATCGCGACGGTGCTGCCGGGCGCCACCGTGAGGGTGAAGTCTTCTATGAGCGGCGTTTCCGGGTTGTAGCGGAACGACACGTGCTGCAACTCGATCCCCTGGGCCGAAGAAACACGTTTCGCCGTTCCGTTCGCTATGCCGTTGGCTGTTCCGTTCGCCGTTCCATTCGCCGTTCCGTGACCGGCCCCAGCCGCGCCGGCGTCCAGCAGCGGCTTCTCTTCGTCTTCGTCGATGAAGTCAAAAACGCGGCCAATCGATGAAAAGCCCGACTGCAGCAGGTTCGCCTGCCCGGCGACCTGGGTAACCGTTATCGTGAATCGGCGCGAATACTGGATGAACGCCTGCACGGCACCGAGCGCCAGCGCGCCGGTGGCCACCTGAAACCCGCCGAACGCCGCGATGGCCACGTAGTTCAGATTGCCCACGAGCAGCACGGCCGGCAGGATCAGCCCGGACATGAACTGGGCGCGGAAGCTCTCCTGGAATAGCCGCTCGTTCTGGCGGCGGAACTCTTCGATCATCGGCCGCCGCTGGCCAAACGCCAGCACCAGGGCATGGCCGCTGTAGGTCTCTTCGACCAGCCCGTTCAGCTGGCCGGTCCGATTCCACTGAGCATCGAAGCGGGGCTGGGACTTGCGCGCGATCACCAGCGTGACCGCCATTATCAGGGGGATGGTGACGAGCGATATCCCGGCCAGCACCGGCGACACCCAGAACATCATGGCCACGACCCCGATTATCGTGAGCGCCGAGGTCAGCAACTGGCTAAGTGCTTCTTGCAGGGTGGTGGCGATGTTGTCGATGTCGTTGGTGACCCGGCTGAGGATTTCCCCGTGCGGATGGCTGTCGAAGTAGCGGAGCGGCAGGCGGGCCAGTTTCTCCTCAACCGCTTGGCGCAGCCCGTAGACGGTCCTCTGGGTGATGCCCGCCATGATGTAGTCCAGCGCCCACCCGAACACCGTGCTCACCGTGTACACCAGCGCCGCGAGCCCGAGCACCTGGCCGAGCAGGACGATGTCAACGCCGGCTCCCGGCGTGACGTTCATCGCGGAGAACATGCTGGCTAGCTGGCCATGACCGTGGGCGCGCAGCCCGGCGATGGCTTGCCCCTTGGTCGTGCCCGCGGGGAGAGCCTTGCTGACGATGCCGTCGAACAAGACGTTGGTGGCGTTGCCGAGGATGACGGGGCCAGCGACCAGGCAGCCGACCGAGACCGCGCCGAGCATGGCAACGACTGTCAGCCGGGCCCACTCCGGTCTCAGCAGCCTGCCGAGCCGCGACAGCCTGCCCTCGCCGTCCTCCGCCTGGGCCGAAGGCCGCTCAGCGCCCGGCTCGGCTGGATCAGCCCGGCCGTTCTGCGACCTCCGCCTGGTCATGCGGCTGCCCCTTCGCCGAGTTGGGAGGCGACAATCTCCTCATAGGTTGGGCAGTCGGCGAGCAACTCCTCGTGGGTCCCGGCTCCGGCGATGCTTCCGGCGTCAAGGACGATGATCTGGTCGGCGTGCATGACGGCGCTGGCTCGCTGCGAGACGATCACCACGGCGGCATCGCGGGCCTGAGCGCGCAAGGCACCGCGCAGGCGGGCGTCGGTAACCGCATCCAGGGCCGAAAAGCAATCATCGAACAGGTACAACCGGGGACACCTGACGAGGGCACGGGCGATGGACAGCCGCTGGCGCTGGCCGCCGGAAACATTGGTGCCGCCATGGTCGATCGGCGCACTGAGCAGCCCGGGCATGCTGGCGACGAAGTCGCGGGCTTGCGCGACATCGAGCGCGTGCCACAACTGCTCGTCGGTCGCCTCCGGCACGCCGAACCGCAGGTTGCTGGCGACGGTGCCGCCGAACAGAAATGCCGCCTGTGGAACCAGGCCAATCGCCGACCAGAGCTCTTCGGCGTCCTGGTCCCGAACGTCGATCCCGTTGACAAGCACGGTGCCGCTTGATGCGTCGAAGAACCGGAGGATGAGGTTCAGCAAAGTGGTCTTGCCGCTGCCGGTGCCGCCGATGATCGCACTGATCTGTCCTGGCCGGAAAGTGAACGTCAGATCGTTCAGCACAGGGCGCTCGCTGCCTGGGTACCCGAACGTGACGTGATGGAATTCGACGGTGCCGGTGACCGTGTCGGGGACCATCGGGCGGGGCGGGTCGGTAATGACCGGGATGGCATTTATTACCGGCCCGATCCGCTCCGCGCTGGCCACCGCGCTCGGCGCAAGGATGATGACTGACGTGGCAATAACCACGTAGGTGAGGATCATCAGGATATAGATCAGGAACGCGGTCATGTTGCCGATCGACATCGAACCTTCGCTGACGAGCCGGCCGCCGAACCAGATAACACCTACGCTCGAGAGGTTGGCGATGCCCAGCACGATGGGCATGGCAGCGGCGAAGATCCGGTTGGCCCGCAGCGCAGTACGGGTGACGTCGAGGTTGGCCTCCCGGAACCGGTCCTGCTCGTAACGCGTACGCCGGAACGCGCGTATCACCCTGACACCAGTGATCTGTTCCCGCAGGACCTGATTGATACGGTCGACTTTGACCTGCCTGGACCGGAACAGCGGGACCAGCGTGATCGCCATCGCACCGATGGTCAGCACCATGACTGCTATGGCCACCAGCAGGACGAAGGACAGCGTCGGGCCTTCCCTGACGGCCATAAACATCGCGCCGATACTCATGATGACAGCGGTGATCAGCATCATGAGGGCCAACTGCAGGAATTCCTGGACCTGCTGAACGTCGTTAATGCTGCGCGTAACCAGGGACGGGATACCGAACCGGCTCATCTCCTGAGCAGAGAAATACTGGACCCGCTGGTAGATCAGAGCACGCAAGTCGGCGCCGACCGCCATTGATATCCGTGCCGCCAGGTATACCGCCGCGACGGAGACGACGCCGAGGACAGCCGCAATGCCGACCATGATGCTGCCGGTCCGCCAGATGTAGCCGACGTTGCCGTTGACCACACCGGTATTAATGATATCGGCGTTGAGATCGGGCAGATAAAGAATCCCGGCGACCTGGATCACCTGCAGGGCAGTCATGAGGCTGGCCTGTTTGGCGTAGGGCCGCAGGACGGTGCGGAGCAGCCTGAGCAGCACGCGCCATCCCTGCACGCGGGTCCTGCGACCTGGCTGGTCCGTGACGTGTTGATGCTCCATGTCCCGCAGTACCGGTTCCGTGCTGGGGATCCGCGAGCAATCCCTGGATGGTGGTAAATGCTGCGGTCAGCGTGCAGAGCCTGGCTCAGTGAGTCCCGGCGCCAGCCTCCACCGGAGCCGCCTTGTCGTCGCTGGCCTTCTTAGCGCTCGGCTTCCTGGTGCTCGCCTTCTTGGCGGCCGGCTTCCTCGCACTCGCCTTCTTGGCGGGCGGGTCGTCCTCCACCACCTTGCCGACCAGCACGGTCGGGTCCTCAGCCGTAGCTTCAGCCTCGGGCCCCGCCGGCTGAGCCGGAACGGTAAGGCCGGGCACGCCGAGGTCGGGTACCTTCTTTACCGCGTCAAGAGCTGACTCGATGGCCTCGGCCAGCGTCGGAGACACCGTGTCATCGAATTCCATCTTCGTGACGGTGATCTCGGCGTCGGTCGGCAGCGAATCAGATCCGAAGATGGCGTCGGCCGGAATCGCTCCCTGCAGGATTGCCGATTCCTCATCATTTACTTCCCGGCTGAGTACCAGCGAGAATTTGTATCCCAACGCACGTCACCCCTTGGTACTGTCACGAATTTTGGAGGACAGATTCTTTAGCGTCCGACAGAACGGTAACTGCATTGTGTCGGCGGTGCAACCCTCACCTCACCGTATTTCCCCAGGCCGCACCCAATTCCCAGGGCAGCACTGGATTCCCCAAGGCAACACCAGGGAGTCTCACGAGAATAACTGTTCAACTGCGGAATCGCGGTAGTTGAACACCCACCCTGCGGGCTGCACCGGCTTGCGGGCTCCACAATGGTGCCGTACGTTTAGGCAGGATAAGAGGGTCCGCCTTTACTGGAGTGGCATGTCTCAGCCTCATCCCGGCGATAAGCTGTGGTTCCGACGCTTCTCCCCATCGCCGAACGCGACCGCCCGTCTCTTGTGCCTGCCGCACGCGGGCGGGTCGGCTCCCTTTTTCCGCCCGGTGGCAATGGCACTCGGCCCGGAGGTCGACGTCGTGGCTGTCCAATACCCCGGACGGCAGGATCGTCGCACCGAACGGCCCATCGACGAAATAGCAGTACTCGCCGATCACATCCACGGCATCCTTAGACATCAGCCGCGGCTGCCTGTGACCTTCTTCGGGCACAGCATGGGAGCGGCCGTGGGATTCGAGGTCGCTCGCCGTCTCGAAGCCGACGGGCACGATCCGGTGCGGTTGTTCGTCTCCGGGCGCCGGGCACCCTCAACCAACCGGAACGAAACAGTGCATCTCCGCGACGACGCGGGCATCATGGCCGAGGTACGCAAGTTGAACGGGACCGTCTCATCTTTGCTCGGCGACGATGAGATGATGCGCGCGGTGCTGCCGGCTCTCCGGGCCGATTACCACGCCATCGAAACGTACAGTTGCACCACCGAGACCGCTGTGAGCTGCCCGATCACGGCCCTCACCGGCGACGCCGATCCCAACACCACCGTGGATGAGGCCACCGCGTGGGCCCAGCACACCTCTGGAACGTTCAGTATCCAGGTGTTCAACGGGGGCCATTTCTTCCTCACCGATCACGCGGGCAAGATCACCAAGATCCTTGACCACCATTTCCAGAACCAACGCGCGCGCGCCACTGTCTAACCTTCAGCTCTGGTTGCCGTCGCCGACGTCAGGGACGACAAGCCTGGCCGAACCGGACGGGTGATTCCCGGGGCGCTATATTCACGGCGTGGACGAGGCACCCGGCGGATGGGAGACCTGGAGCTGGGATGAGTCTCTTTTCGCCGGAGCGGCCGGGTACTACGAGCAAGGCCGGCTGCCCTACGCCCCCGACCTTGCCGCCGTCTTCGCCCGCAACCTCGCCCTCGACGGGCGGGGAAGGCTTCTCGACGTCGGCTGCGGGCCGGGAACGGTGACCTTGCGGCTGGCGCCGCTGTTCGAAACGGCCGTCGGCCTCGATCCCGACCCGGAGATGCTGGCGTGCGCGTCCCGGGCCGCGGCCAGGCAGGGCGCCGGCAACGTCACCTGGGTACGCCAGCGGGCCGAGGCCCTGCCCGCCCGCCTGGGCAGTTTCCGGGCCGTGACCTTCGCAGCTTCCTTCCACTGGATGGACCGCCCCCGGGTAGCCTCGGCCGTCGCGGCGATGCTCGACCCAGACGGGGTCGTGGTGCAGGTAGACGCGCCCGGCTACCGGGCCGGCGAACCGGCAGCGGAGACCGGCCGGGGCTTGCTTCCGTTCCCGCCACCGCCCGACGACGCCCTCGACCAGCTACGGCGCCAGTACCTGGGCCACGACAGGCGGGCAGGGCAGCGCATCCGCAACACGTCCCCCAGCGGCGAGGACCAGATATTCCGGGAGGCCGGCTTCCTGCCTGCCCAGACAGTGACCGTCCCCGATCAGCGCATCGTCGAGCGAACAATCGACGACGTCGTGGCCGGGGTATTCTCTACCTCCTCAACTGCCCCGCACCTCTTCGGCCACAGCCGGGGGGAATTTGAAGCAGACATGCGGAAGCTCCTGGCGCAAGCCTCCGCCTCGGGCCGGTTCTCTCTCCGCCTCCCCGACAACATTCTGCGTATCTGGCGGTTGCCGCATAATCCGCACTTGCTAATCTGAAATTCCCAGCTCCTTCTCGATGAGATCGAACATCTCAGTATCCGATGCCTCTTCGAGCTCACGATGACTCGCCGCGTTATCAGCGGTTCCGGTACGGAAATCCGCAACGATTCCTTCAAGGCGCGTTATTATCTTGGATTTGCCACCGCTGTCTCCAGCTATCGCTGAAAGAACAGCTTCGAGCCTATCCAGCTCTTTCAGGATGGGCAGATAACCTGCCTGCTGGCCGCCGCCGAGTAGTTCGGTGTGCAGGTGGGTGGCCAAGGTGGTGGGGTCGGGGTAGTCGAAGACGAGGGTGGCGGGCAGCCGCAGGCCGGTGACGGTGGCCAGCCGGTTGCGGAGTTCCACAGCGGTCAGGG
>DATAWQ010000033.1:0-18461 GCA_036267135.1 Streptosporangiaceae bacterium
CGAACTGCATGGCGGTGGGCCGCTGGCTGGGCAGCGGCAGTTTCACGCTGGCCGAGAAGTGGAACGGCAGTACCTGGACGATCGTGTCCAGCCCGAGCCCGGGCGGGCACAACGACGCCGAACTGCTGCGGGTATCCTGCGCCACGGCGTCGAGCTGCGTGGCCGTCGGTGACTTCTACAACGGCGCCACCGAGACGCTGGCCGAAAAATGGAACGGCACCACCTGGACGCACGTGACCACCCCCAACCCCAGCAGCAGCGCGAACAACTTCGACGGCGTGTCCTGCACCAGCGCCACCCATTGCGTGGCCACCGGCGACGCGCAGAGCAGCAGCGGGAACGACGTCACCCTGGCCGAGGTCTGGAACGGCACCACGTGGTCGCGGGCCAGCACCCCGAGCCCCGGCTCGGGCAGTGACGTCCTGTCCGGCGTGCACTGCACCAGCGCCACCAACTGCCTGGCGGTCGGCGACTACGAATCGGGCGGCACCGACCAGACCCTGGCCGAGACGCTCACCGGCACCACCTGGTCGCTGATCGGCAGCGCCAACCAGAACGGCTCGGACAACTGGCTCTACGGGGTCTCCTGCCGGGCCGCGAACAACTGCATGGCGGCCGGCTACTACGAGAACAGCTCGTTCACCGACCAGACCCTGGCCGAGAAGTGGAACGGGAGCACCTGGTCGGCCGTGCCCAGCGCGGACCCAGGCTCGGGCGACAACACGTTCGCCGGCATTTCCTGCGGCAGCGCCTCGAACTGCGTGGCCGTGGGCAGCTACGACAACGGTGGTGCGACCGGCACCCTCGCCGAGGTCTGGAACGGCAGCACCTGGACGCCCACCACGACCCAGAACCCTGGCAGCACGACCAACGTGTTCGACAGCGTGGCCTGCGTCAGCGCCTCGAATTGCGTCGCGGTGGGCTACCAGGTGAACGGCGGCACCGACAGCACGCTGGCCGAGAAGTGGAACGGCAGCACCTGGTCGGTGCTGACCACCACCAACCCGGGCAGCAGCTCCGACTCCTTCAACGCGGTGTCCTGCGCCACGGCCAGCTCCTGCGCCGCCGTGGGTGCCCAGGTTTCCGGGGCCACGACCAAGGCCCTGACCGAGAGCTGGAACGGCACGGCCTGGAAGACCACCACCAGCGCCAACCCCAGCAGCAGCCTCAACGTCCTGTTCGGCGTCTCCTGCGTGAGCGCCTCGAACTGCCAGGCCGTCGGCCACTACCTGAACTCGACCACCCAGCTGGCCCTGATCGAATCCTGGAACGGCACCAAGTGGACCGCGGTCACCACCCCTGACCCGGGCGCCACCGTGAACCAGCTCGGCGGCGTGTCCTGCTTCAGCGCCACCAACTGCGTCGCCGTCGGCTTCTACGGCCAGGGATCGGCCACCGAAACCTTCTCCGACTCGTGGAACGGCAGCAACTGGACGGTCTTCAAACCCGCCAACCCCGGCGCCGCGCTCGACCTGCTCGCCAGCGTCGCCTGCCCCACTGCGGCGACCTGCCAGGCCGTGGGCAACGACACGGCGTACACCAGCGCGCCCGCCCAGACCCTGGCCGAGACCGCGATCACGCTGGTCCCGCTGATCACGAGCTTCACCCCCAAGTCGGGCAAGCCCGGCATCACGGTGACGATCAACGGCGACCACCTGGCGGGGGTGACCAAGGTGACCTTCAACGGCACGTCGGCCAAGATCACCAGCGCGACCTCCAAGCAGCTCAAGGTCACCGTCCCGGCCGGCGCCACCACCGGCAAGATCGAGGCGACCTCGCCCGGCGGCACTGGCACCAGCGCCACCAACTTCACCGTGACCTGACGTGGCCGCCCCCAGCCCCAGCCCCGGCACGGCCGAGAACATCCTGGACGGGGTGTCCTGCCCCAGCGCCACCGGCTGCCTGGCCGTCACGCCGGATCCGGAACGGGGGGCTAGCGCTGGCCGGTTCAGTCGCCGGGCACCGGGGTGTGGCAGTGCGGGCAGGTGGTGGGCGGATCCTCGTCGGCCATCGAGCCGCAGCGCGGGCAGACCCGGTTCAGCCAGCAGGCCGAGTCACCGGGGCGGTCGTCGCCGGCGGCCAGTTCGGTGAGCCGGCGGGCCAGGTCGGCGGCCTGGCTGTGGTCGAGATCCTTGGTCGCGGTGAGCAGTGTGACCGGCCCCTCGCAGCTGAGTTCGCGCAGGTGGCGCACTGCGGCGGCCCGCTCGGGATCGATCAGCTCGGTGGCGTAGCGGTGGCGGAACTCGGCCCACTTGGCCGGGTCGTGGCCGTACCAGCGGCGCAGTTCGTCGGACGGGGCGACCGCCTTGAGCCATTCGTCGATGTGGGCGGCGTCCTTGGCCAGGCCGCGCGGCCAGAGGCGGTCGACGAGGATCCGCTTGCCGTCATCCGGCTGCGGTTCGGAGTAGACCCGGCGGGCCCGCACTTCGGCCATCGGGCCCAGGATAGTAGCGACCCATCGTGGGCGCGGATATCGTCGTGACGTGCCTGCCCGACAGACTCCGCGTGACCTCCGTGCCTCCGACGCCGATCGGGAGCGGGTCGTGACGCTGCTGACCGAGGCGGTCGGGGACGGACGGCTGACCCCCGACGAGCACGCCGAGCGGCTCGAGGAGGCGAGTTCGGCCCGCACGCTGGGGGAACTCGCCGGGCTGACCACCGACCTGGTCGGGCCGGAGGCCCAGCCGGTGCGGCTGGACGGGGCCAGGCCGGTGCTCGCGGTCTTCGGCGGGCAGCGGCGGGAGGGGCGCTGGGTGGTGCCGGAGCGGCTGCCGGTCACCGCGATCTTCGGCGAAGCCGTGCTGGACTTCAGGGACGCGCTGCTGCAGAGCGCGCGGACCACCATCTACGCGACCGTGATCGGCGGGCGGCTCCGGCTGCTGGTGCCCGACGGGGTGCGGGTGGAGGTCACCGGCGGCGGCGCGGGGGGCAGCCAACGCGGCGCCGCTCCGCCGCGCGGCGGCCGCGGCCCGGCGCCGGACCTGGCGCCGGGGCAGACCCCGGTGATCGAGGTGCGCGGGGTGATCGTGTGGGGGCGGATCCAGACCATCACGCCACCCAAGAGCCGGTTCCTCGGCATCTTCCCCCGGCGCGGCCGGTAGCCCGCCGGCCGGGGGCTCGGGTTAGCCAGCCGCTCGGGTTAGCCAGCACCTCGGGTTTAGCCAGCACCTCGGGTTTAGCCAGCAGAGTCGAAGTCGATCGCGCTGTAGGCGCGCAGCTTCCAGAACTGGTGCTCGCTGGTGATGCTGCGGATCGTGCCCGAGCGGGCCCGCATGACCAGCGAGTGCGTGGTCGCGCCCCCGGCGCGGTAGCGGACCCCGGCCATCAGCTCGCCGTCGGTGATCCCGGTCGAGGCGAAGAACACGTCGTCGGAGGCGACCAGGTCGTCGGTGGTGAGCACCCGGTCCAGGTCATGACCGGCGTCCAGCGCACGCCGGCGCTCGGCGTCGTCGCGTGGCTCCAGCCGGCCCAGGATGACGCCGCCTAGGCACTTGATGGCGCAGGCGGCGATGATGCCCTCCGGGGTGCCGCCGACACCGAGCAGCAGGTCCACGCCGGTGCCGTCGCGGGCGGCCATGATGGCCCCGGCCACGTCGCCGTCGGTGATCAGCTTGATCCTGGCGCCGGTGGCCCGCACCTCGCGGATCAGATCCTTGTGCCGGGGCCGGTCCAGGATCACCACGGTCACGTCCTGCGGGCCGCAGCCGTTGGCCTTGGCCACCGCGTTGATGTTGGCGGCGGCCGGCGCCTCGATGTCCACCGCGTTCGCCGCCGCGGGCCCGGTGACCAGCTTGGACATGTAGAAGACGGCGGACGGGTCGTACATCGAGCCGCGGGCCGCGACGGCCAGCACGGAGATCGCGTTGGACATCCCGTCGGCGGTGAGCCTGGTCCCGTCGATCGGGTCCACGGCCACGTCACAGGCCGCGCCGGTGCCGTCACCCACCTGCTCGCCGTTGTACAGCATGGGCGCCTTGTCCTTCTCGCCCTCGCCGATGACCACGACGCCGGTCATCGACACGGTGTTGATGAGCTGCCGCATCGCGTTGACCGCGGCGCCGTCCGCGCCGTTCTTGTCGCCGCGGCCGACCCAGCGGGCGGCCGCCATCGCCCCCGCCTCGGTCACCCTGGCCAGCTCCAGAGCCAGGTTCCGGTCCGGGGCGCTGCGGCCGGGCTCGGGCGGCGACTCGGCGCGGTCGGCGGTGTCTACGGTGGCGGGCCGGCCGGTCAGCCCCGAAGCCGGGGGAGCGGTCACGATCTCGTCATCGGGCATATGGGGTGCACCCTCCTGGTCGCAGGTAATGCGATCCTATGTAGCAACCGGTGCACCCGCCGGACGTAGCCTGTCCCTGGAGAGGGGCGCATGACGACAGAACCAGCACCGCCGGCCACCCGGGTGTCCGAACGCGGGGCGGCCACCCGGTCGGGTCTGCTGTCCGCGGCCCGCGAGGTCTTCACCTCGACCGGGTACGCACAGGCGGGTGTCACGGACATCGTCGCGAGGGCGGGCGCGAGCGTAGGCAGCCTGTATCACCACTTCACCGGCAAGGCGGATCTGTACCTGACCCTGTTCGAGGAGTTCCACGAGGATCAAGCCGAACGGGCTCGGTTCGCCGTCCGGGCGGCCCGCAGCGCCGGCGTGGCCGACCCCAAGCTGCAGTTCGTGGCCGCGGCCGGCTCGTATCTGGACGGGTGCTTCGAGCAGCGGGACCTGTCGCGGCTGTTCGTGTCCGGGGACGCGCCACCCGGGTTCGACCTGATCATGCGGCGGCGGCTGCGGGAGTGGGCGGACCAGAACGCGGAATTCTTCGCCCGCAGCGCCGAGCCGATCGACGAGGCCGTCGCGGTGGTGCTCACCGGGGCCTTGATGCTGGCCGTGGCCGAGGTGGCTCTGTGCGAGGACGCCGCCCGCGCCCGGCGACTGGCGGACAGCGTCCTGGAGATCATGTCCAGGATCGGCGGCCAGCAGGAGGCCTGATCGCCCCCTGCCCCTTCTGTCACCCATTGACTGTAGTTCGGCGCATGTGGAACGATTTCGACGCTCGGGCGCGCGGCATGCGGCCGTGGGCCGGGCGGGACGTTGGGTGACAGACATGCCGCACACAGTCGTCAACGGCAGCTTCCGGCGTTTGCTCGCCGTTTCCGCGGCGGCGATCACCGCGACCGCGCTGACCGCGGCGCTCAGCGGCGCGGCGGTGGCTGCCCCGCGGTCCGCCGGGTCCGGCCTGTCCGGCCGGTCCGGTCCGTCTGGCCGGGGTGCGTCGTCCCGGCCGGCCGCCGCGGGGACGCTGATGGCCGTCTACAACGCCGCGGCCAAGGAGTTCGGGGTGCCGCCCAGCGTCCTGCTCGCCATCGGCTACAACGAGTCCCGCTGGGAACCGCACGGCAGCGCGCCCAGCGCCGACGGCGGCTACGGCCTGATGGATCTCACCGCCAGGTCCTTCCGCGCCGCGAGCGGGCGGACCGGGGCGCCGGTGACGGTGTCGCTGGTCAAGACGCACTACACGCTGGACGACGCGGCCCGTCTGCTGCACGTGCCGGCCGCCAGCCTGAAGACGAACAGCACGCTGAACGTCAGGGGCGCCGCGGCCGACCTGGCCAGCTACGCTCGCAAGCTGAACGGCGGCCGGCTGCCCGCCGCCGTGGGCGGCTGGTACGGCGCGGTCGCCGCGTACACCGGTGACACCCAGGAGCAGACCGCCGAACTGTTCGCCGGTGACGTGTTCTCGTCGGTCCGCACAGGCGTGTCCCTGGTGAGTTCGGGTGGCCAGGACATGCGGCTGGCCGCGTCCCCCGGACTGCGCCCGGACCGCTCCGTGATAACCAGGCTCGGCCTCAAGCCGACGCCCAAGTCCACCCAGCCCGTGGACTGCCCGGCCAACCTGCACTGCACGTTCATCCCGGCGGCCTACGCCGAGGACCCTGGCGGCGACCCGGAGAACTACGGCAACTACGACATCGCCACCAGGCCGCGCGACATGAAGATCAACTCAATCGTCATCCACGACACCGAAGGGTCGTACGCGAGCGCGATCGCCGAGTTCCAGAACCCCGCGGCCTACGTCAGCGCCAACTACGTCATCCAGTCCTCGACCGGCGACATCACCGAGATGGTCCGGCCGCAGGACGTGGCCTGGGCGGTGGGCAACTGGTACTACAACACCCACTCGATCAGCATCGAGCACGAGGGTTACGCGGCCCAGGGAGCGCAGTGGTACACGCAGGCCATGTACGAGGCCTCGGCGGAACTGGTCCGGTACCTGGCTCACCGTTTCCACGTGCCGCTGACCCGGGACTACATCGTCGGCCACGACAACGTCGGCGGTCCGGACAACGCCGACAACGCCACCCAGCACTGGGATCCGGGGACGTTCTGGGACTGGCAGTCCTACCTGGGCCTGCTCCAGGACAAGACCCCGGCGCAGGAACTGGCCAGCGCCGGCTCGGCCACTGCTGACGGCCAGCATGTCGTCACCATCGCTCCCAACTGGGCCACCAACGAGCCCCCGGTGACCGACTGCCAGACCGGGACCTGCCAGAAGCTGCCGAAACAGCCAGCCAACTTCGTCTACCTGCACACCCAGCCGAGCTTCAAAGCGCCGCTGCTCAGCGACCCGACGCTGCACCCGCAAGGTCAGCCGGGAACCCGGGAGGACGACGACTGGGGTGACAAGGCTTCCTACGGCGAGGAGTACGTGGTCGCCGGCCAGAAGGGAAACTGGACCGGCATCTGGTACGGCGGCGTGACCGGCTGGTTCTTCAACCCACCGGGCGCCGGCCAGACCGCTCGCTACACCAGTTCGCTGGTGGTCTCACCCAAGCCCGGGGTGACCTCGGTCCCGGTCTACGGCAGCGCCTTCCCCGAAGCCTCCGCCTACCCCAAGGTGGTACCCGTCCGGGCGAACCCGCCCCTGGCCTACAAGATCCTGCCTGGTCAGTCGTACGTGACCACCGGGGCCGTGCCCGACGACTTCTACTACGCGGTCACCTTCGACTCCAGCATGCCGGACGATCACACGGTGATCCGCGGCAAGACGCTCTACTACCAGGTCGTACTCAACCACCGCCTGTACTACGTGAAAGCAGCCGACGTAGTGGTGTCCTACCTGCACTGACGCTGGGTTAGAACGGGGCGGCCGGGTCGCCCGGCTTCTCGGATCCGGCCGCCGCCCCGCTCTGGCCTTCCCGGTTAGCCATCGCGGTGACGATGCGGGCCCGGGCGCCCTCCAGCCATTCGGCACAGATGGCGGCCAGTTTCTCGCCGCGTTCCCACAGGTCCAGCGATTCTTCCAGGGCCAGCCCACCGGCCTCCAGCCGCTTGACCACCTCGGTGAGCTGATCGCGTGCCTGCTCATAAGAGAGCGCTTGATTCACCCGCCCAACCTATCCAATCCCGCCCAGCCACCAGCGTGGTCCCATCAGGAAGAGCCCGGGGTGAGCGACGGCGGTCAGGTGGCCACCGTTCAGGATGAAGCATTTAGCCGTCTGCGGGCGTCTGCGCCGCAGTCACCGTGGCAGTCAGGTGATCTTCGGCGAACCGGATCGTCAGCGTGTCGCCGGGCTCGACCTGGGTCGCGGTTCTGACCACGGTGGCGTCATCGCGCTGGACGATGGCGTAGCCGCGGCGCAGCGTGGACGCCGGGGAGAGGGTGAGCAGCCGGGCCCGCGTGTGCTCGAGATCCCGGCCGGTGCGGTCGAGCTGGGCCGACACCGCGCGCTGGGCCCTTTCGGCCAGAGCCCGGACTTTTTCCTCGAGCCTGTCCAGCTCACGGACGGGGCTGGCGAGGACCGGCCGGGACACCGCCGCGGCCAGCCAGGCGCGTTCGCGGTCGAGCTGACCGGCCAGGCACCGCCGGGCCCGGCCCCGGAGCTGGTCGATCAGCGCGAGTTGCTCGGCGACATCGGGTACCACGCGCTTGGCCGCGTCGGTGGGCGTGGACGCGCGGACGTCGGCCACGTGATCCAGCAGCGGGCTGTCCTGTTCGTGGCCGATCGCGCTGACGACGGGCGTACGGCAGGCGGCCACCGCGCGAACGAGCATTTCGTCGGAGAACGGCAGCAGGTCTTCGACCGAGCCGCCGCCCCGGGTGATGATGATCACGTCCACGTCGGCGTCGCCGTCCAGCCGGTGCAGCGCGTCGACGACTTCGGGCACGGCCTGGCTGCCCTGGACCGCCACTTGCTCGACGCGGAACTGCACGGCCGGCCAGCGCGTGGCGGCGGTACGCCGGACATCCCGCTCGGCGGCGGAATCGCGCCCGCAGACCAAGCCGATCACGCGCGGCAGGAACGGCGGGCGGCGTTTGCGTTCGGTGGCGAACAGCCCCTCGGCCGCCAGGGCCTTGCGCAGCCGCTCCAGCCGGGCCAGCAGTTCGCCGATCCCGACCTGCCGGACCTCGACGGCGGTGAGCGCGAACGACCCACGGGTCGTGTTGAAGTCCGGCTTCGCCCAGACGACCACGCGCGCCCCCGGGCCTGGCGGCGGGTCGGTCGCGTCGAATACGGTGCGGGGACAGATGACGCGGACCGACACGGCCGCGAGCGGGTCACGAAGCGTCAAGTAGACCGTGTTGCCTCGTTTGTTCAGCTCGGCGATCTGGCCTTCGACCCAGACCCGGCCGAGTTTTGCGACCCACTCGCCGACCAGCCGGAGCATGGTCCGCACCGGCACCGGCGATTGCGCGGAAGTCTCCAGCGGCATGCCGCTCAGCCGTCCGTCCCGGGCCGCCGGGCCTGGTCAGCCCTCGGTGGTGTCCGCGCCGGCGCCTTCCTCCAGCTTGGCGATGCGGCGCTCGAACATGGATATCACGTTCGCCCGGTCCTCATGAGTCCGCTCGTAGCCGATCAGCTGACGGACCTGGGCGACGTCGAGGCCGCGCATCCTGGCCCGAAGCGACGCGATCGACAGCTCGGAGTAGTGCGGCAGCGGCAGGGCGCTCGTGTCTGGGGCCCCGGCCGGCGCAGCACCACTCGATGCTTCCGCCTCCGAGGCCTTGGCCTCCGGAGCCTTGGTGTCGGCACCCTTGGCCTCAGCGGGCTTGGCGGCGCTCGCCTTAGTGGTGCTCGCCTTGGTGGCACTGGCCTTCGCAGCGCTCGTCTTGGTGGTGCTCGTCTTGGTGGTGCTGGCCTTGGTGGTGCTGGCCTTGGTGGTGCTGGCCTTAGCCGTGCCAGCCCCCTTGGTGCCGGCCTTGGACGTGCTCATCTTCGACGAGCCAGCCCCGGCACCGTCAGCCCCAGCCGCCTGGCCGCCCTCATCCGGAACAACAGCAGAACCGGAAGTCTCAGCCCCAGAAGCCCCCTCGGTCTCCCGCCCTGCCTCAGCGTCCTGACCCTCGCCGCCCGACCGCCGCCTGACCCGCTCGGTGATCAGCAGAACCTGCCCCACCCCGGCGAATACGGCCCGCAGTGCCTGTGCGGGTGCTTCCTTAATACGCTCGGCAGTCTGCGGGATGCGCATCGCTGTTCTCTCCTTGAGGAGTGCGGGCTTCGGCTCGGTTATGTAAAGGGCAGGCGCGGACAGGTTACCGCCCAGGGATGACCTCCCGTGACAGAAGCAAGCTTCTGCGTGACCATATTGACCACTCCGGACGTAGCCCCCATAACCGCCCACGCCGGAGCCGCCGGCTCACCCCGCAGAGGTGAACCGGCGACCTCATACGATGGAGGCATGTCCGTGACCACCCGACGTGTCTTGCTCGCCAGGCCCCGTGGTTATTGTGCGGGGGTCGACCGGGCCGTACAGGCGGTCGAGAGAGCCCTGGAGCGGCACGACCCACCCGTCTACGTCCGCAAGCAGATTGTGCACAACACCCATGTTGTCCGCACTCTGGAAGCCAAAGGCGCGATCTTCGTCGACGATACGGACGAGGTGCCCGAGGGCGCGACCGTGGTGTTCTCCGCGCACGGAGTGTCACCTCAGGTTCGCGATGTCGCCCTTCAGCGCTCCCTGAACACGATCGACGCGACCTGCCCGCTCGTCACCAAGGTGCACAGCGAGGCCAAGCGGTTCGCCGACCGCGACTACGACATCCTGCTGATTGGCCACGAGGGTCACGAAGAGGTCGAGGGCACCACGGGTGAGGCGCCGCGCCACATCCACCTGGTGGATGGCCCGGCGGGCGTCGATTCCGTCCAGGTCCGCGACCCCGCCAAGGTCGTGTGGCTGTCCCAGACCACGCTGTCCGTGGATGAGACCAACGAGACCGTGGCGGCGCTCCGTGAGCGTTTCCCCAGCCTGCTCGACCCGCCCAGCGACGACATTTGCTACGCCACCCAGAACCGGCAGGCCGCGGTGAAACAGATCGCCGCCGAATGCGACGTCCTCATCGTGGTCGGCTCCCGGAACTCCTCCAACTCCGTCCGCCTGGTCGAGGTCGCTCTCGACGCCGGGGCGCGAGCCGCGCACCTGGTCGAAGACGGCAGTGTGCTCCAGGAGGGGTGGCTGACGGGCGCGGATTGCGTCGGTCTCACCAGCGGCGCCTCGGTCCCCGAGGAACTCGTCGACGGCGTCCTGGCCCGCCTGGCCACGCTCGGGTTCCGCGACGTCCAGGAGGTCGAAGCGGTCGAGGAGAACATGGTGTTCGCCCTGCCCAGGGAACTGCGCGCCCCGCGCTGACCAGCCAGAAACGGGCAGCACAGCGATGACGATCTTCGACGACCTCGACGCCGAGCAGCAGCGCCTGGACGAAATCCTGGCCCGCCTGGACGACCAGCAGTGGGCGGCGCCCTCCCGGGCGGAGGGCTGGACGATCGCCGACGTCATGCTGCACCTGGCCCAAAGCGAAGAGGCCGTGGTCTTCACCGCCGCCGCCGCCGAATGGCCCGCCGCCGAATGGCCCGGCGCCGACATCGCCAACCGCCCGGACGGCCTGAACGTGGACGACTTCGCCGCCGAGGCCGTCCGGGTCGAGCGAGCCACCACCGAGCCGGTGCTCACCCGCTGGCGCCGGGCCCGGAGCGCCGGCCTGGCTGCCCTGCGCGCCGCCGACCCCCGGCAGCCACTGCGCTGGGTGGAGGCGCCGCTGAAGCCGGCCACGCTCGCCACCACGAGGCTCGCCGAGCACTGGGCCCACGGCCTCGACATAACCGTCGCCCTCGGCATCGACTTTCCTGACAATGAACGGCTGCGCCACATAGCGTGGCTCGCTCACCGCACGTTGCCTTACGCTTTCGCGCTGGCCGGCCAGCCGCCAGGCGACCTGTCGTGCGTGCTGACCGCCCCGAACGGCTCGGACATCTGGAGTTTCGGCCCGCCCGGCGCGCCCTCGGTGATCACTGGCCCGGCCGGGGCGTTCTGCCGGGTGGCCGCCCAGCGTCTCGCCCCGGAGCAGTCCGGGCTCCAGGCCACCGGCCCGGACGCCGACGCCGCCTTGCACCTGCTGCGTACCTACGCCGCCTAGACGGACGGCCGCCCCGCCCCGGGTGGCCCGGAGGGCCCCGACTTCCTGACTGGATCCCCCCGCAGATCCTGGGTCAGCGCCTGGATGTTGCCCCACAGTCCGCGGCTGAACGCGATGACGAGACTGAGCAGCGTCCCCGCGATCAGCCACGGTGCCGCGTTCGCGAGCGTGATCAAGGTCCCCTCGGCCGTGGACAGCACGCTGCCCGACGACAGCAGGGCCTTGCCGCACACCACAGCGGCCAGGAACAAGGCGGGCGGGCTCACCGCGATCGTGAGCAAGTCGGTGCGCTGGGTGCGGGCCGCCGCGGCGCAACTCGCCAGCACGAACGCCCCGCCGGTCAGCACCCCCCAGTGCAGCCAGTCGGAGATGACCAGGCCGAAGAAGCACACCACGAGGATCCCGAGCATCGCCCCGCGGCCCGTCAGCCTGACCCCGGCCGACCCGGCCGGCGCCGCCGACCCAGCCGACCCGGTCGGCGCCGCCGGAGCCGAAGCCGCCGGTCCGCCTTCCGGGGCCGCACGTCTAGGTGGCGCGGCCGGCCGGGCCGTGGGCGGCCCCGTCCGCTGCGACACCCCTGTCACCTCAGCCTTCCACCGCGCGTCGTGGCCACGGCGTGTCCGCGGCTTCCAGCGCCGTCACCAGCGCGGGGCCGTCCGGGCCGTCGGCGATCAGTTCGGGCGCGGACAGCGCGCGGGCGGTCTGCTCCACCGGCTGCGGTGTCTCCAGTTCGGAGTCGACCACGCCGAGCTGGTTCAGCCGCCGCGCGCTGACCAGCACCCGGCTCTCTAGCGACCCGACCGCCTTGTTGTACGTCGACACTACGTTGGTCAGGGTGCGGCCGAGGTGGTCCATGTGCTTGCCCAGCCCGGCGAGCCGGTCGTACAGTTCCCGGCCGAGGTCGAAGACCGCGCGGGCGTTCTGCGACAGCGCATCCTGCTGCCACGCGTACTGCGCCGTCCGCAGCATGGTGATCAGTGTGGTCGGGGTGGCGATGTGCACCCGCCGGATCAGCGCGTGCTCCAGCAGCCCGGGGTCGCGTTCGAGCGCGGGGGCCAGGAACGCCTCACCGGGGATGAACAGCACGGCGAACTCGGGCGACGGGCTGACCGCGGCCCAGTACGCCTTGCCGGCCAGCCGGTCCACATGCTCCCGCACGTGCCGGGCGTGCGCGTCCAGGCGCGCGTCCCGCACCGCCTCGTCGGTGGCCTCGGCCGCCTCCAGGTAGGCCGCCAGCGAGACCTTGGAGTCCACCACGATGTTCTTGCCGCCGGCCAGTCGGACCACCAGGTCAGGCCGCTGCAGGCCGTCGTCCGTGGTCACGGAGACCTGCTCGTCGAAGTCGCACCTGGCGCTCATCCCGGCCAGCTCGACCACCCGCCGAAGCTGCAGCTCGCCCCACCGGCCCCGCACCTCGGGCCGCCGCAGCGCGGTGACCAGCGCCTGCGTCTGGGTCCTGAGCTGGTCCGAGCTCTCCCTGGCGATGGTCACTTGCTCGGTCAGGGCGGCGGCGGACGAACGGCGGGCCGCGTCCGACTCGCGTAGCTGCGCCTCCACCCGCGACAGGGTCTCCTTCAGCGGGCTGACCAGGTTCTCCACCGCGCTCCTGCGCTTTTCCAGCTCGCCCGCGGCGGACACGTTGGCCGCCTGCAGCCGGCCCTCGGCCATCTCGAGGAACCGGGCCGTGCTCGCGTCCAGCGCCTGGGTGGACAGCGCCGTGAACCGCTCGGCAAGCTGGTTCTCCACTAGGGCCGCCCGCTCGCGCGCGGCCCGCTCGACCAGGGCGCCCCTTTCCTGGGCCGCCTGCTCCCGCTGTTCCGCGGCGGCGGCCCGCACGGTGAGGTCAGCCATGCCCGCGGCCGACCGCCCACGGGCCAGCAGGAATCCGATCACAGCCCCGAGTATCACGCCGAGCGCGAGCCCGGCGAAAAGCATGAGCGCGTTCATTCAAACCATGCTTGCAGCATGCGCCGACAGTTCCAGCCGACACGCGGGGCGCCGGCGAATCGGCGCCCGCCGGCGCGGCCTGCCGATGGCCGGTGAAATGCCAGCCGCGACCCGGACATCAACTAGCTGAGCCCCACCCACGAGCTGAGCCCCACGGGCCAGCCAACCGCTCGCCCGAACGGCAGTACTATAAGTCGAACTAAGTAGATAAACCAATAAGAGGGAGACGGCCTCACCCTCTCAAATCCCGGGAGACACATGCGCCATCGGACCCGTCTGGCCGCCGCCGCGGCGATGATTTCTCTGGCCGCCGCGGCCCCCGCTTCCCTCGCCGCCGCGGCCACCACACCTGGTCTACCAGCCGCGACACCGCCCCCTTCGGTGGCCCGCCAGCCCGCCGTCCAGGGAAGCGTGGCCGCGTCGACGCTGACGATCACCGTCGGCCACTCGACCTACAGGTTCCCCGCCGCCGCGCTGCTCGCCCACACCCCCACCACCTCGCACGCGGCCGGTCGCAGCGCCACCCAGCCGCGGTCCAGCGGTGCGAAGCAGACGCTGACGGTCACCGCCACCAACCTCGCGGGCAAGCCGGACAACGGCGACGCCGTGCTGGTCGCCAACGCCGACAACAGCGACATCTTCGGCCAGAACCCGAACGTGTCGATCCAGCATTTCTCCGGCGGCGTGGCCACGTACCACGTCCCGGCCGGTCCTTACTGGGCCATTGGCATCTTCGGCGGCACGCTCGACTCCCACAACGAGGCGTACTATCGCCGCCTGGTCGTGCTGCCCCAGTTCAGCGTGACCGGGAAGACCACCGAGCACATCGCGGAGCAGGCCGCCACCAGCAAGATCACCATGGTCACTCCGCGCCCGGCCACCGCCGTCAGCACGAACTTCACCATCGACCACCCGGGCAATACCGGCCCGCCGGTCCAGCTCAACTTCAGCAACACCACCTTGCAACCCGCCGCCTCGAACCCGCCCGTGCCGCCGCTGTGGGTCTCCCCGACCACCCAGCGGCCCACCGCGGGCAGCCTGCACACCTACGCCTCCCAGCAGCTCGCCTCGCCGGCCGGTCCCGGCCAGCCCTACCGGTACGCCGTCGAGTACCTCAATCGCTCAGGGACCATCCCCGAGCAGCGGTACGTGGTGGCGCCCAAGGACCTCGCGACGGTCAACGAGCGGTACTACCAGGCCGGGCGGCAACCCGTCCAGATCGCCCTCTACGGCTCGCTGCTGACCTCACTCAACGGCTACATGAACCCGGCGCCTTTCCTGGCCAGCGCGCCCCACACCCTGACCGCCTACCTGGGCGGGAACGTGCCGAACATGACCTGGCAGGGGTACGACCTGACCCTGAACAAGGAGGGGAACTACGCCGCCGGGAAGTTCGGCGAGTTCGTCCCCATCCCGCCGGGCACGCACACCACGCAGAGCTGGAACGCCTACCCGCTGCATCCCGGCGTCAACGACAACCCGGAGCCGAACGGCTGGGCCAACGGGCTGCAACCCTCGGCGCTCAGGCTGGGCGACAAGCTCCTGCTCAACGTCATCCCGTCCGGCGACAACCAGCCCGGGCACTCCGGTACCGGCTTCGAGCACCTGGGTTCGGACAAGATCAGCGGCAGCTACGTCATCGATCAGAACGGCAAGCAGATCGCGGGCGGCCCCACCCCGCCCGCGCAGGGCGGCAGCACCGAGTTCAGCACCAAGGCCACGCTGAGCTCCAAGCCGTCGGTGGTCAGCTTCGGCCTGAACGTTGCCAGCTCGGGCCCGGCCTTCCCGCTGTCCACGGCCACCCACACGGTCTGGACCTGGCACACCGACCAGCGGCCCGGTGTGAAACTGCCCGGCGACTGGTACTGCCAGGGCACGCCTACCGGGTTCATCGACAAGTGCGTGGTCCAGCCGATGATGACGCTGCGCTACGCGGTGGCGGGCCTGGCCCTCAACGGCCAGGTGCCCGCCGGGCCTGAGGTGGTCAACCTCACCGTCGGCCACCTGCAGCTCGTCAAGCCGATCGCGATCACCAAGGTCGCTATGTCGGTGTCCTTCGACGGCGGCAAGACCTGGCAGCCAGCTCAGGTGACCGGCCACGGCGGGGCCTACCGGGCCGCGTTCACCGCCCCGGCCGGTGCCTATGTGATGACCCGCACCCACGCCGAGGACGCCGCGGGCGGCTCGGTCAGCGAGACCATCACCCGCGCCTTCGGCGTCGCTTCCTAAACGCCACGGCAGGCTCACCCGGGCGGGCCCTTTAGACTCACCCGGGTGAGCCTGTCCATTGGCATTGTGGGTCTGCCCAACGTCGGCAAGTCAACCCTGTTCAACGCGCTAACCAGGTCCAGCGCGGTGGCCTCCAACTACCCGTTCGCCACCATCGAGCCGAACGTGGGCATCGTCGGACTGCCCGACTCACGCCTCACCGAGCTGGCCAAACTCTACGACTCAGCCCGGATCATCCCGGCCACGGTCAGGTTCACCGACATCGCGGGCCTGGTCCGCGGCGCCTCCACCGGCCAGGGTCTCGGCAATCAGTTCCTGGCTCACATCAGGGAGACCGACGCGATCTGCCAGGTGGTCCGCGTCTTCACCGACCCGGACGTAAGCCACGTGGACGGCGACGTCGAGCCCAAGCGCGACATCGAGACCGTGGTCACCGAGCTGATGCTGGCCGACCTGCAGACCCTGGAAAAGGCCGTGCCCCGGCTCACCAAGGAAACTAAATTCTCCAAGGGCAATGAACGGCTTCGCCAGGCTCAAGCCGCCGCCTCCGCCCAGGAACTGCTCGATCAGGGAAAACCGCTGTTCACGGCGGCCGGGCCGGCCGGCCTCGATCTCGCCGACGTCCGCGAACTCCAGCTCTTGACCGCCAAGCCTTTTCTCTACGTCTTCAACCTGGACGAGACCGAACTCGGTGACGAGCCGCTGCGCAAGCGCCTGACCGAGCTGGTCGCCCCGGCCGAGGTTATTTTCCTGGACGCCAAGACCGAGGCCGAGCTGGCTGAGCTGTCCGAGGAGGACGCCGCCGAAATGCTGACCGAGCTAGGTCTGGGCGAGCCGGGCCTGGCCCAGCTCGCCCGGGCCGGGTTCGCCGCGCTCGGCCTGTCTACCTTCCTCACCGCGGGCCCGAAGGAAGCGCGCGCCTGGACCATACCGGTCGGCGCAACCGCACCCGAGGCGGCCGGTGTCATCCACTCGGACTTCCAGCGCGGCTTCATCAAGGCCGAAGTGATCAGTTACCAGGACCTGATCGACGCGGGGTCGGTCGCCGCGGCCCGGGCCGCGGGCAAGGCCCGCATCGAGGGCCGCGACTACGTCATGCAGGACGGTGACGTGGTGGAGTTCAGGTTCAACGTCTAAGCCTTTGAGGTGGGCCTTTGAGGTGGGCCTTTGAGGTGGGCCTTCGAGGTGGGCCCGCTCGTATCGCACGGTTACCGGGTAGCGCGGTTTATGGTCAGCCCGGCAATTTACCTCCGCCGTGCGCACATTACTGCAGCTCGTGCCCCACGGAGTTACTGAAAGGTCCACCGCTGGCCTGATCGCGCTACGTAATTAGCCAAGTATGTTGACGTAATATCAGACTTCTTCTAGACATATGCAGAAGAAACCGGAAAGGGTGGGTCATGAGGCAGCGCAGATGAGTGGCGGCGACGCCAGACCCGCCCGCTATCAGGATGTGTTCGCACATCCCCTGGCCAGGCGGCTGTGCGTGGCCGACGCGATCTCCTACCTCGGCGACTTCGTCGGGCTTGGTGCGCTGCTCCTGGTGGCCTACGACCGCTCTGGCGGCCGTCCGCTCGGGCCCGCCGCGGTGTTCGGCGTGCAGGCCATACCGGCGGTGCTGGTCGCCACCGGAATCGGCCCGTGGCTGGACCGGATACCGCGCATCAGCGGCCTGGCCTCGCTGTGCCTAATCGGGGCCGCCGCCCTGTCACTGCCGCTCATCTTCGGCGGGCTCTGGCCGGTCCTGGCCACCGCCGCGATCATCGGCTCCGTCCGCACCGCCTACAACTCCATCAGGAGCGGGGCCATGGCGGACGGGGTCCCGCAGACGATCCGCGGGCGGCTGCTGGCGCTGAACAACGTGTCCTACTCGGTCTGCGAGGTGCTGGGCTACTTCGCCGGATCGACGGTCGCGCTCGTCACCGGAGCCAAGCCGGCGATCATCGCCGACGCGGTGACCTTCCTCGTGGCCGCCGGGCTGTTCACCGGGCTGGCGGAGCCCTTACGGTCCGCCCGGCGGCGGCGTTCCTCGCTGACCACCGGCATCCGCACGATCTTCCGGGACCCCACGCTGGCCATGCTCGTACCGGTCATCTGGGCCGGTCTTACCCTGGGTGCGGTGCCCGCGACCCTGGCCACGACGGCCCTGCGCGGTTCCTACCGTGGCTGGGTCCCGCTGGCCATGGCGGCCATGGCCGTCGGCCTGGCCATCGCGGGTGTAGCCGTTGGCCGCTCCGACATGGCCGAGCACGTGCCCGGCCAGCTTCGCTACATCGTGGCCGAAGGGGCGCTCTTCCTCCTGGTCGCGTTCGGCCTCAAGCTGACGCCGCTGCTGATCGTGGCGGGCAACTTCGCCGTCGGCGCGGGCATGGGCTGGACGGTTGCCGCCCAGACCACGTTCGTGCTGGTGGTGCCCCCCGACCGGATCGCCCACGTCACCAGCATGATGGTCGCCAGCCTGATCGTTCTCGAAGGCGCGGGCGCGGTCGTCTTCGGCGCCGTGGCCAACTCGCTCGGTGTGCCCGCGGCCTACCTGCTGGCCGGCGTGATGATGGTGGTGGCCGGCGTCACCGGCACGCTTTACGCCCGCAGACAGCCCGCCGCGCTCGACGTCACGCGGTCACACAACCTGCCCGTGGTGGCCACCGCCGCTACGCCCCCGCCAGCCCGGTCACCGCGCCGGTCATGACATCGGTGACCCCGACGGAGGTCACGATGGCCTTGATCGGCTGGTATCCGCGCAGCACGCGGAGCGCCTCGGGAACCTGATCCTGGTCGAGCCCGAAGCCCACGGTGCTGTGCGGCACCCAGCGCCCCGGCCGGTAGTACGGCCAGGGAACGCGCCCACCGCGTCAAGCCGCAGCACCGGGCGCCGCCGAGCCAGCA
>DATAWQ010000034.1:0-68857 GCA_036267135.1 Streptosporangiaceae bacterium
CGGCCCGGACCCGGACGAGCTGCGCCGCCGCGCTACCGCCGCGCTGCCTGGCTACATGGTTCCCGCGGCGTTCGTCACCCTGGACGCGCTGCCGCTGACCCCCAACGGCAAACTCGACCACACCGCCCTCCCCGACCCCGACTACGCGGCATCGGGATCCGGCGCCCGGGGCGCCCACACCGCCCGTGAGGAGGCGCTGTGCTGCCTGTTCGCTGAGGTTCTCGGCCTGGACTCGGTGGGTGCCGACGACAACTTCTTCGCGCTCGGCGGCCACTCCCTGCTGGCCACCAGGCTGGTCGGCAGGATCCAAGCGACGCTGGGAACGGACCTGCCGGTCCGGCTGTTGCTGCAGGCACCCACCGTCGCCGGGATCATCGAATCGCTCACCGCGGACCCCGCGGCGCGGGCCCGGATCGATCCCGTGGTGCCGATCCGGACGTCCGGCGAGCAGCCGCCGCTGTTCTGCGTGCATCCGGTCTCCGGGGTGGCCTGGTGTTACTCCGGCCTGCAGCGGCACCTCCCCGCTGGCCTGCCCATCTACGGCCTTCAGGTGGAGGTCGCCGGCACGTCGGCCTGGCCACGGGACCTGGCCGAGCTCACCGCGAACTACGCAGGCCGGATACGCGGGGTTCAGCCGGCCGGTCCTTACCGCCTGCTTGGCTGGTCGCTCGGCGGAAGCATCGCGCACGCCGTCGCCGCCCGGCTGCAACGCGAGGGTGAACAGGTGGAACTCCTGGCCCTGCTGGATTCCTACCCCATCAATGACGAGCTACTGGACATGGAGCCCGCCGCCATGCTCGACGCGATCGACCTGGCGATTCTGGTCACCATGGCGCAAGATCTCGGCCTGGACATCGGCGACGAAACCGATCCGCGGTCAAGGCAGCGGATGAGACACGCGGTCGCCCGGGGCTTCGGCCTGCCGGAGCAGATGGTGGCCGACCTACCGCGGGCCGCCGGGAACCTCATCAGGATCGCTCAGGGCCGCGAGCATGAGGTATTCCACGGCGATGTCGTCTTTGTCCGGGCCGCAGGCAGCAATCCTGATACGCCCGACACAGCAGAACTCTGGCGGCCGTACGTCAGCGGGACCATTGACAGCCACACCATTAGCTGTGGTCACTTCGAGATGATGAAACCCGGCCCGGTGGCGGAAATTGGGTCGCTGCTCAAGGTCAGGCTGGGCGCCTGATGGCCACCGACACCGCCGCCACCGGCACCAGCACCGGCAGCACGCTGCGCGGCCGGGACTTCCGGCTGCTGTGGACCGGGCAGTCCATCAGCCTGACCGGCAGTGCCGTGACGACCTTCGCGCTGCCCTTGGTAGCGGTGCGGCTGCTGCATGCGGACACGCTGCTGATGGGCGTGCTGACCGCCATGATCTGGCTGCCGTGGCTGCTGATCGGGCTGCACGCGGGAGCGTGGGCCGATCGCCGTAGCCCGCGCCCACTGATGACCGGCTGCCAGATCGCCTCGGCGATCCTGATCGTGAGCATCCCGGTACTGGCCGAGCTCAAGCTGCTGACCATGTGGTATTGCCTCGTGATCGCGTTCGCGGCCGGCTGCTCGCAGGTCATCTTCACCGCGGCGTACAACGCCTTCCTGCCGCTTCTGGTCGGCAAGGACGAACTGGTGGGCGCGAACACGCGCCTGGCGGGCAGCGAACAGACGGCCAGCATCGCCGGTCCCGGCGTCGGCGGGCTGATCGCCGTGTTTTCCTCGGCGGTTTTCGGGTTGTTCGTCGATGCGGCCAGCTTCGTGCTCTGCGCCGTCTGCCTGTGGTCCATCCGGGGGCGGAAGCCGTCCGATGGCCAGGGCGACAACCAAGCCGGTCCGCCAGACCGGCCGCGGACCAGCATGCGGGCCGAGATCCGGACGGCGATGGGTTTCGTGCTGCGAGATCCGTATATGCGGGTACTGGCGGCCAAGAGTGCCTCCACGAACCTGCTCATGGGCGGCACCCAGGCGCTGGTGGTCGTGTTCCTGATCCGGTATGACCGGCTCGGTCCCTGGGCGGTCAGCGCCACCACGATCGCGATCAGCATCGGCGGGCTGCTCGGCGCCTTCGCCGCGGGCAGGGTCAGCCGGGCCCTGGGATCGGCCAGGGCGCAGCTGCTGGCCCCGGTGACCGACTGCTTCCTGCTGCTGTTCCCGCTGGCCAGCCGGGCCGCGCTGCTCCTGGTGCTGGCGCTAGCCGGAGTCCTGGTGTGGGCCACCGGCATCGTCGTCAGAAACGTGATCACGGCCAGCTTCCGGCAGGCCTACTGCCCGCCGGGCATGCGCGGCCGGGTCGCCATGACCGTCCGGTTCATCATCTTCGGCGTCTGGCCCATCGGCAGCCTTCTGGGCGGCGTGCTCGGCACGGTCCTCGACGTCAGGACGGCACTGTTCATCCTCGCGGGCGCCAACGTCGTCTCTGGCGCCTGGCTGTTCATCGGTCCTATGAAGCACTGCAGAGACCTGCCCGCGGTCGCCGCGGGATCACAGTGAAGGGAGAAGCAATGCACGTGCACAAACTCACAACGCTGACAACGCTGACCGTAGCCGGCTGTACAGCGGCTGCCCTGATGGCGGGGTCAACCGCACCCCGCGCGATGGGCGCGGTGGCGCCGTCCGAAGCCAAGGCCACGGCGGCCTTAGTCAGCGTGGACGGCCCGATCACGCCGTTTCAGCAAAACGCGCAGGTCCAGCCGGCGCTGGCGGTCGATCCCATTCAGCCGAACATCGTGGCGTCGAGCGCGTACGACTCGATAGACACGCAGCCATGCTCGAAGAAGGCATCCATCACCGCGGCCGCCTGCCAGCTCCCGGCCACCGCCGAAACAGGCGGGCTCTCCAACCCAGGAGTGGGCCTCACCGGGATGTATTTCTCGTTCGACAGCGGCCACCACTGGGTTCAGCCGACCTACCGCGGGCTGACCGCGGCCGGGTGCAGCGCCACGGTTATCCGGTGCAAGGCCAGGCCGGGGCCGATCCACACGGTTCCCAACTACTACGAACACGGCCTGGGGTCCTTCGGGGACTCTTCGGTGGCCTTCGGCCCGGTGTGGCGGAACGGCAAATTCTCCTGGGGGAATGGATCACGGCTGTACGTGTCCAACGTCGCCACGAACCTGCACCAGACCGTGATTCGCCCAGGCAGCATCAACACCACCAGCACCATGGCGGTCTCGCATATCGACGATCCGACGGCCGCGCGCGTGGACAATCAGTCGAACTGGTCGGCACCGGTCATCGTGCCGAAGCGCGAGCCGGCCATTTCGTTTGCCACCGAGGATCAGATCTGGGCCGACAACACCAGCAGCAGCCCATACTTCGGCAACGTGTACATGTGCTACAACGACTTCTACTTCGAGCCCTCAGGGAATGTTCCGCTGTTCCCCACGGTGGCCGTGTCCACCGACGGCGGCCAGAGCTGGACGATTCACCGGGTAGGCCGGCCGATCGACTCGGCCGCGAAGGGCTACCGCGAGGGGTGCGCCATCCGCACGGATAGCCATGGCGAGGTGTACGCGGTCTTCTCGCACCTGTACGGGTCAGCATTCCCCTCGGACCATCTGGCGGCCACGGAAGACTTGTTCACATCGCAGAACGGCGGCGCCACCTGGGCCAAGCCGGTGGACATCATGCACGTGAACACCGGCTGCTACTACTTCGATCCGGTCGCCGACCGGTGCGCCGAAGATGGGCCAGGCGGGAGTCCGGCCGAACCCGCACCCAGCCTCGACATCGCCAACGGCGCTCCCAGCGGCGCGAACGCCACGAACGAGCTCGTGTTCGCCTGGAGCGACGGCCGGTTCGGCCTGAACCATGAGGCGGCCATGCTGTCGTATTCGACGGACCAGGCCAAGACGTGGTCCGCGCCGGCCACGGTGTCATTGCCCTCGGACCGATCGGTGCTCGCCGCCGCCGCCATCGCACCTGACGGTACCCGCGTGTACATGACCTACACCGCCCTCACCACGCCGTTCACCACGACGCTGACGGCGCCACGACTGGAACACGGAGTGCTGCGGTCGGCCTTGATCGGCCCGGGCGGTGCACCCGGGAACTGGGTGACCGATTACGTCGGCCCCACCGGCGACGTGCGCGGTACCGGCCAGGGTGGCTACAACTACGAGGAATTCACCGGCTTTTACATTGACACCGTCGCCACCCGCAGCTACGGCATCGGCGCATGGACCGACTTCCGGCACACCTCGGCCTGCCCAGCCATGGACGCCTGGCGGGCGAAGTCCCTCGAGGCGCTGAATGTGGTTACCCCGACGCCGTGGCCGCTGGCCGCCTGCCAAGCCAATTTCGGTAACTCCAAGATCTGGAGCGCGACAACCGCTCCCTAACCGGGTGTCATGACCAGCACCACCGTCCGTTCGGTATAAGGGCTTTAATCCGAACGGGCGGTGGTTTTTCTTTACTCTCGTGGCGCCGGACGCGCGTATGCGATCTGGACCCGTTGGTGTCAGCGTGATGTCAGAACCGGCTGCGATGATATCGGGAAGTGATGTTATTTCTCATCCCGGATCGACTAGGCAAGTCGCTGTCTGCGTCGCCTGATGTAGATCGGAGAATTATTGATGCGCTCCCTTGACGAGGCACGTGATGTGTGTGAGCGCTACCACCCGGGCCTATGCGCCGCTCTCGCGGAGATCTCGCTGACTGAACGCGAGGCGCCGGACGGACCGGTTATCGGCATATTCCGCGAGTTCGGCGGCCCCGGGCTCATGGTGCCGGCGGAATACGGCGGCGCGGGGGCGGATGCGCTCAGTGTGGCACGCATCATGCGGGCGATGTCGTCGTACTCACCATCCCTTGGCGCCGCCACCACCATGCATCACTATACGGTGGCCACGCTTTTCTCACTCGCGAAAACCGCCGGGCGGCTGACGCCCGCGCAACTCGACCTGCTGGCTAAGATCGCGCCAGGCAATTTCCTGGTGGCCTCGGGATGGGCCGAGGGCAAGCCGGGCGCAAACATTGTCATCCCGGCGGTGACCGCCCGCGCCGCCGACGGCGGCTACTTGATCAACGGCGGGAAGAAGCCGTGCAGCCTGGCCCGGTCGATGGACCTGCTCACGGCCAGCGCCGCGGTGCCGGTGGACGGAGTTCCCACGCTCGCCCTGCTGCTGATACCGGCCAGTTCGCCCGGCATCACCGTGCACAAGTTCTGGCTCAGCAATGTGCTGGCCGGCGCGCAGAGCGACGAGGTCAGGCTCACCGACGTGTTCGTCCCTGCGGACATGGTGATCCATACCGCGCCGGGCGGCCAGGACCGGCTTGACGACCTGCAGACGACCGGTTTCGCGTGGTTCGAGATGCTTGCCACTTCGGTTTATGTGGGCGCCACGAGTGCATTGGTAGAACAGGCGCTCGCCGGGGGGCGGGGCAGTGTGACCGATCGTGCTCAGGCGGCGATCGAACTGGAGTCCGCCGTCGCACTGGTCGAGGGCGTCGCCAGGGCCCTTAGCGACGGGCTCACCGGCGACGCCGCGATTTCCGCCGTTCTGGTGGCCAGATACGCGGCTCAGCGGGCGCTCAGGACAGCCGCTGACATGGCCTCCGAGCTGCTCGGCGGCATCGCGTTCATGCGTTCCCCTGACATCGGCTACCTGGTCGCCGCCGTCCGCCCGCTGGCCTACCATCCGCCGTCGCGTACCGCGATGTCGCAAGCGCTTATCGACTATTTCACCGGTCAGCCGATGAGCCTGTCCTGACCAGCCGCCCTGCCGCTTCTGTGAGGAGTCCAGCAATGGATGTCAAGAATCCCTTCGAAAGCCCGACCACATTCCGGCTGCACCGAGCCGAGTACGTGGTCGCCTGGACCGTCGTCCAGGTACTCATAATCCTGCACTGGCGCCAGATCAACTGGATCTCGGCGGTCCTGCTGATCGCCTACATCGATGTCATCGGCTATATACCGGGCGCTATCGCTTTCCGGCGCAGCACGGATGGCCGGATATCCAAGAACTATTACATCGCCTACAACATCATGCACAGCCTGATCACACAGGGTGCGGTCGTCGCGATCTGGGGGTTCACGATCGGCTGGCAATGGACACTGCTCGCGATTCCCTGGCACATCTTTGGCGACCGCGGCATATGGGGCAACTTCCTCAAGCCGTTCAGTCTCCCGTTCGAGCCGCACGCGACCGCGCCTGGCTACCGGCGGCTGATCGACGAACTCTCGGCCGGGTACCGGTCCGGGGCCGGGCGCCGGTCCGGGGCCGGGGAGCCGTCCGGGGCCGGGGAGCGGACTCCGGCCGCGGGGGCGCCCAGCCAATGATGGCGGCCGATCTGGACCAGATGCTGCGGCAGGCGGTTCGCCGTCTCGCGACCGGCGTGGCGGTAGTGACCGTCTGGCAAGGCGACGACATCCACGGCACCACGGTCTCCTCGGTTTTCTCGGTGTCGCGGGAGCCGCTGTTGATCGGCTTGTGCCTGCGGGCGGTGTCGGGTCTGGCTGAGGTCATAGACCAGGCCCGGTGCTTCGCGGTGAACGTGCTGTCCACGCGGCAATCGGCACTGGCCGGCTGGTTCGCGGATCCCGGCCGGCCGCAGGGCCTGGCCCAGTTCGATCAGGTGGAGTGGGAGCCAGACGCGTTCAGCGGAGCCCCGTGGATCAGCGGTTCGCTGGCGTCGCTCGGCTGTCACCTCACCACAACCATCCCAGCCGGTGACCACAACCTGCTGCTCGGGAACGTCGTCACCGCCCGCACCGGCGAGGGCGCACCGCTGCTGCACTTCACCGGGCGATTGCACGACGGGATGCTCCGCACCCTGCCCCGCGAAGTTACCCATCTACCCGTCCGGGCCGCGCTGGACCGGTCGTAGCAGGAATTGGAAGGAGAAGAGCGGTATGACCCACTCAGTCCCCCGGGAAGCCGATTTCGACTTGGCCCCCAATCTCCTCGACGGCGCGATGAGCCTGACCATGACCACGCGCGACTGCGACCTCGCGTACTGGCTGACCGCCGTGGCCCAGGGCACCCTCATCGGACGGGCCACTACCGGCCATGCTGTAGCCGCGGCCACCCCCGAGTTCATGCGCCAGCCCGGCCCGCTTCGCGAGGCGCTGATCCTGGAACTGGGCTGGCGGTCGGTTTCCGAGGAGCGGGCGACCCGGGCGTTGTCCTACTTCGTGGCCGAGGCGCCGGGGATTCCGGAAATGGAGTTCTTCGCCACACAGGTGCTGGACGAGGCCAGGCACTCGATGGTCTTCCGCAACCACCTCGTCGAACTCGGTGTGCCGGCGGACGAATTGCATAAGACCATCGCGGAGCTGTCCGCCGATTACACCGCCGAGGTGCTCGCGCCCATCGAGGAGTTCGTGGTCCGCACGGTACGTGATGAAGGTGACTTCGTCGGTGCCGTGGCGGCTTTCACGATCGTAGTGGAAGGGGTGCTGGCACCTGCCGCGGAGCTGAGCGAGCGTAAATGGGATCGGCTTGACCCGGCCGCGGGTGAGATCGCCCGCGGCGCGGGAATCGATGAGATCCGGCATCTGACCGTCGGGAGCTCGATCGTGCGTGAGCATCTGATCCGTAACCCCGGTTACCGGTCGCGGGTCATGGACATCGTGACGGCCGGCTGCCGGCTGTGGGACGACGTGCCAGTCCTCAAGTACGTGCTGCGTCGCGAGAACTTGTTCCAGGAAGGTATGCAAGAACACGTCGACCTGCTCGATGGGTATGAGGTGTTTCCCGGGCGCAAGCTGCTGGAAACCACGCCGACCGAACGCTACGACATCGCGGAACGCTGGTCCGACGAAATGGCCGAAACCCGCCTCCGCTACATGGATCTCGCGGAGGCCGTAGCGGTCCTGTCAAGTAGCTCCCGATCCTGACGTATCGCACTCGGTGCGATAGGAGTGGTAATCCATGGAACTGATTAAGAAGACCGGGAGACCGTCAATACTACTGGCCCCGCCCGGGCTAAGCCTCGGGGAAGGGTGCGAATGGCTGTCTACCGCTAAATCCGATCTGCGCGGCACGCTCGACGCTGAGGGAGCCGTGCTGATACGCGGAATACCCATGAGTAACGAGGCCGACTTCGGGAAAATCCGAGACGTCGTCATCCGGCAACGTGCGCAGTATAAGGAGCAGGCGACTCCGCGGACCAGTTTCGGCGATGACGTCTACTCGTCGACGGATTTCCCGGCCGACCAGCGCATAATGCTGCACAACGAGAACAGCTATACACTTTCGTTTCCTGGGTTACTCCTCTTCGGTTGCCTGGAGGCGGCCGAGGAAGGAGGTGCGACTCCGGTAGCGGACTGCCGGAAGGTCCTGCAAGCGATCCCCTTGGATCTGGTCCAGCGGTTCCGGGAGGTGGGCTGGACACTTGTCCGCAACTACACCGACTACTTCGGTCTCGGCTGGCGAAAAGCATTCAGCGCGAGCGAACCCGACGATGTACTGCGCTACTGCTCGGACAATAAGATAGGTGCTAGCTGGGAAGCAGACGGTCGCCTCCGCACCGTGCAACGGCGGTCGGCTTTGATCCGCCACCCGCTCCTGGGCGACGATCTTTGGTTCAACCATGTGGCGTTCTGGAACATCTGGTCATTCGATGAAGAAATTCGGAACGCCCTGCTGGACTCTCTTCCAGAGGACGAGTTGCCATACAACACTTTCTTTGGCGATGGTGAGCCTCTGAAGGAGCAGGAGGTCTGCGACCTGGTCTCGGCGTACGAGGCTGCCACCGTGCGGGAGGCCTGGCAGCCGGGCGACGTCATGCTGGTCGATAATCTGCTAGTGGCACATGGCCGCGATCCTTACCGCGGCAAGCGCAGAATTCTTGTTGCCATGGGGGAGGTTATCGATCTGGAGACCTGCGCCCCCACTGTTGCGCCGCAGCCGGGCTTCGGATGAGGTTGTGTTTCCCTTCGCTCTTCCTGCCCTGGTCTCTGCCGGGTCTTTAGACTTCAGCTGTGACACCTGACGATGATGGTGTGACGCCTGACGATGAGGGCGTGTTCGAGCTGGGCACCGATGGGCCGACGGCCATCCTGGTGGGCGTGGACGGATCCACCACGGCGGCCAGGGCAGCCTGGTACGCGGCCGGGCTCGGCCGCAGGCAGCGCGCCCGCGTGGTGGCCGTATACGTCGAGCCGGGAGCCACCCTGGCGGGGGCGGCCCCCAGTGGCGCCGGCCTCTACCTGGCCCAGCAGGAAGCCTTCGACCAAGTGGCCGACGACCTCAGGCAGCGCGCCGAGGCGGTGTCCGCGGAACTGGGTGTGGACCTGACCTTCATGGCGGTGCACGGCGACCCGTTCACCGAACTGCGCCGGATCGCCGACGAGATCCGGGCGGACGCGGTGGTGGTAGGCGCGTCTGCCAAGGCCGGGCACCGGCTGGTGGGATCGCTGGCCATCCGGCTGGTCCGGGCCAACCGGTGGCCGGTTACCGTTGTGCCCTGACAGGGTGACGCCATGCTGACCAATCTGGAGCGGGCCGCCGCCAGGCGGCGGCTGGCGCGCCGGCAGCCCGGCCCACAAGGTCGGCCGAACCCGGATCTGACCGCGGGCACTGACACGCTGCCCCAGATCGAGCACATCGTCATCTTGATGATGGAGAACCACTCCTACGACAACTACTTCGGCGTCCTCGACCACGGCGACGGGTTAGAGCTCGACCAGCAGGGGCGGCCGCTGGCCACCAACCCCTCGGCCGACGGCACCCCGGTCCGGATGCGGCGGTTCAACGGCACTGTCCAGCAGCCGGAGGTCCCCACCCAAAGCTGGAACGCCAGCCACATCCAGTGGGACGGCGGCGCGAACACCGGCTTCGTACGCAGCGTCGAGCAGACCCTGCCGGCCGGGCTCGACGCCTCGATCCCGATGTCCTACTGGACCGGGCAGGACCTTCCCTTCTACTCCGGGCTGGCCCGGACCTTCCCGCTGGCGACCCGCTGGTTCTGCTCCTGCCTCGGCCCCACGTTCCCGAACCGGCGTTTCCTCATTTCCGGCACCGCCAACGGGATGATCGACGATCTGCCGTTCACCATGCTCGAACAGCCGGCCCACGGCACGATCTTCGATCAGCTGGAGGCGCACGGGATCACCTGGGCCAATTACCACCAGCTCTCGCCGCTGCGGATTGGCTGGCGGCGGCTGTCGCACGCGCACGGCCTGAACTTCCTGCGTCTGGCCGCCGCGCTGATCGCCGGCCTGCTGCCCCGGCTGATCCCGGCCCTCACCGCCAAGCTGCAGGTCACGGCCGATCTGTACCCGCTGGGGTTCTTCCGCTCGGTCACCCATCTGCGGTCCATAGGCCGGTTCTGGGCCGACGCCGCCGCAGGAACGCTGCCCTCGGTCAGCATCGTGGACCCGGATTTCGGGCGATCATCGGAGGAGAACCCGCAGGACATCCGGGTCGGCGAGGCGCTCGCCGCCCAGGTCGTGAACGCCGTCATGGTCGGCCCGGGCTGGCCGAAGACCCTGCTGATCTGGCTGTACGACGAGCACGGCGGCTACTACGACCACGTGCCTCCGCCGCCGGCCGAACCGCCAGACGACGTGCCGGGCCGCAATCCGCTGAGCCGGTTTCCGTTGAACCTGCTCCGCTGGACCTCCCTGGGCCGCCGGATCGAGGAAGCCGACACCGGGCCGGACACTTACGCCCAGCTGGGCTTCCGGGTGCCGGCCGTCGTGGTGTCGCCCTACGCCAGGCCGGGGCACGTGAGCGACCAGGTCTACGACCACACCTCGGTGTTGAAGTTCATCGAGCGCAAATGGAACCTCCCACCGCTCACCCGGCGCGACGCCGCGGCCCACGACTTCACCGACGACCTGCTCGACCTTGATGGCCCTCCGGCCTTTGCGGTGCCGCCGTCTCTGCCGCCACCGGGAAGGCCGTGAGACCCAGCCGGTCTTCACCCCCGTGTCCTGGGACTGCACCGATTGAGCGCGGGTAGCCTGGCCGGGCACATCACCGAACCTTGGGGGAGTCCCTGTCATGCGGCTGAGCGCGCGAAACCAGATCCCGGCCACGATCTCGAGGATCACCACCGGGGAAGCGATCGCCAACGTGGAACTGGACGCGGCCGGCGTCCGGCTGGTGGCCTCGATCACCGTGGAGGCCGTCCGCGACCTTGGCTTGGCCGAGGGTAGCGAGGTCACTGCCGTCATCAAGGCATCCGACGTCATCGTGGCCATCGGCGACTGAGCCTGACTTCCGTCCGTCCGGGAGCCGCCCCGAGGTGCCGGGCCGTCCCGGGGTTCCAGCCGGGCCAGCGCCGCCCCGGCTGGAAAGCCGGGTCCACTGGCCGGTGTCCAGTTCGGCCGGGTCGAACCCGAACAGCTCGACCTGGCCTGGCCCGATCAGTGGCCGGCGCGGCCCGAACCCGGCTAGCTCGTCGGTGCCGTCACCCAGCAGATGGGTCATGCCCATCCGGCGCCGGCTATTCGCCGCCCCGTCAGCCACGCCCATCCCGCCCAGTTCGCATGGCAACACCCTGCTACGTGCCGACCCGCGATCGATCCGGATATCGCTTGACCCTCACGTAGCGTCAGGCGGCACAGTGGTCGGTGTGGACGACGACACCTACACCGTGGGGGCTGTGGCCGGGCTGGCCGGCGTGTCGGTGCGCACCCTGCACCACTACGACCAGATCGAGCTGCTGCGCCCGGGGGCGCGCAGCGCGGCCGGGTACCGGCTCTACTCGCTGGCCGATCTGAAGCGGCTGCAGCAGATCCTGTACTACCGGGAACTCGGCTTCGGCCTGGACGAGATCGCTGGCATCATGTCCGGCCACGGTGAGGATGTCTTCACCCACCTGCGCAGGCAGCACCGGCTGCTGCGCGAGCAGATCGGCCGCCGCCAGGACCTGCTGGCGGCCATCGAAAAGGAGATGGAGGCAGTCAATATGGGCATCTCACTCAGCCCACAGGAGCAATTCGAGATCTTCGGCACCGACCAGGTCGGCGGCGAATGGGCGCAGGAAGCCGAACGGCGCTGGAGTGACACGGAGGCCTGGCGGCAGTCCCAGCGGCGCGCGGCCAGCTACACCAAGCAGGACTGGATCGAGATCCAGGCGGAGGCGACCGCGATCAACCGCGAGTTCCTGGACGCGATGCGGGCGGGCGCCCCGGCCACCGGCGAGCGCGCTATGGGCGCCGCCGAGCACCACCGGCAGCACATCAGCCAGCGGTTCTGCGACTGCGACCGGGCCATGCACCGCGGCCTGGCCGAGATGTACATCGGCGACGAGCGGTTCAGCCGCAGCTACGAGGAGCTGGCGCCGGGCCTGGCCCAGTACGTGCACGACGCGATGCTGGCCAACGCCGGCCGTGCCACCCGCTAACCTCGGCCGGCGGATAGCGGGCATTACCTACCGGTCTGCAGGTATACGGAGGGTAAGAGCGGCTACGCTGAGCTGGTGAGTGGCGAGGCACCCGCCGGGGATGCCGCGAAGTCGCCCGCGGCGCGCCTGACCGGACTGCGCGCGCGCCTTGGCCTGAGCCAGGAGCAGTTGGCGCGGGAACTTGGCGTCTCCTTCGCCACCGTCAACCGGTGGGAGACCGGTCACACCCGGATGTCGGCCAAGGCCGCCCGCGCGCTGGACGAGTTCGAGGCGCGCGGTGCGGCCGAACGGCCGCCTCCGCTCAGCGACGCCCTGCCGGTCTCCCAGTCCAGCTTCGTCGGCCGCGCCAGGGAACTGGCCGAGCTGTCCGGGCTGCTCGGGTCCGCCCGGCTCATCACGCTGATCGGGCCGGGCGGGGCGGGCAAGACCAGGCTGGCCATCGAGGCGATCCGCCGTCGGCCTCCGTCCGGTGGGCCCCAGCCAGGCGACGAGGTGGTGTTCGTCCCGCTCGAGCACTTGCGGGCGCTCGAGTCGCTCGTCGCCGCGGTGGCCTTCGCCCTGCGGGTGCGGGACCAGCCGGGGGTGCCGGTGGTGGCCACGGTCGAGGAGGCCCTGCGCGCCGCGCCCAGGCTCATCCTGCTCGACGGCGCCGAGCACCTGCGCACCGAGGTGGCCGAGCTGGTCAGCAGGCTGCTGACCGGCGTTCCCCGGCTACGGGTGGTGGTCACCAGCCGGCTGCTGCTCGGGGTGCCCGGCGAGGTGTGCTGGACCGTGCCGCCGCTGGCCTGCCCCTCGGCTGCGGCCCCGGTCTCCGACATCTCCTCTTCCGACGCGGTCCAGTTGTTCATGGCCAGGGCGGCGGAGCGGCTGCCCGGATTCAGCCGCGCGGACGTCGCCCCGCACGCCATCGCCGAGCTGTGCCGCCGCCTGGACGCCCTGCCGCTGGCCATCGAGCTGATGGCCGGCTGGGTCGGCACGCTGTCGGTGCAGGAAATCATGCAGCAGCAGGCGGTGCTGCTGAACGAGGAACCGGACGGCCCGGGCGGCGGGGGCCTGGCCAGCGTCATGCGCCGCAGCTATGAGCTGCTGCAGCCCGAGCCGCAGCGACTGCTCCCGGTGCTGAGCGTCTTCGCCGGCGCGTTCACGCTGGACGACGCGCGTGCGGTCAGCGGTCTGGCCGGACCGGCGCTGCCCCGGTCGATCCGGGCTCTGGTGGACGCGTCCTGGCTCGCGGTCACCCACGGCGGCGAGCGCAACCGGTTCACCATGCTGGAGACCATGCGCGCCTTCACCGGCACGCTGCTCGGGGAGCGGCCGGACGCCCGGGAGGTCCGCGGCAGGCACGCCGAGCATTTCGCCGAGATCGCCCGCGGCAGCGAGACCGGTCTCGGCGGCGCCGACGCCGCCGAGTGGAAGGCCAGGACCCAGGCCGCGATCGGCGACCTCAACGTCGCGCTGCACTGGGCGGACGAGAACGCCGATACCGAACTCGGCCTGGAGATGAGCGCGGCGCTGTGGCGCTGGTGGCTGCATAGCGGCCGGCTGCTGGCCGGGCGGAGCTGGCTCGGCACGTTCCTGGCCCGGGGCGGCCAGCGCCGGGACGAACGGACCGGTGCGGCGTTCTGCTCGGCCGCCATCCTCGCCGCCGAGAACGGGGACTACACCGAGGCCATCCGCCAGGGCCGGGTCGCGCTCGGCATCTTCGAGCAGCTCGACCTGCCCGTGCGCACCGCGCTGGCCGCGACCGTGCTCGGCTCGACGCACCGCTACCTGGGGGACCTGGCCGCGGCCAGGCGCTGCTTCGAACGAGCCATGGCGCTGCGGGAGGCGGCCGGCGACCGCCAGGGCGTCTCCGCCGCGCTGAACAACCTGGCCCTGCTTGAGCTGGACGACGGCGACAACGGCCGGGCCCTTCAGCTGTTCGAGCAGGCCCTGGTGGTCAAGCGCCAGCTCGGCGAGCCCCAGGCCCTGGCCGTCGGCCTCAACAACCTGGCCGACCTGCTCATCAAGATCGGCAGGCTGGACCCGGCCGCCACCGCCGTGGCCGAGGCCGCCGAACTCGCCGCCGGCCTCGGCAACCCGCAGCTCATCGGCACGACCCGGTGCAACCAGGGCGACATCGCCGCCAGGCAGGAGCGCTGGCCCGAGGCGGCCGAGCACTACGCCGCCGCGGTGCTCGCCCACCGCCAGGCCGGCCACGCCAACGACGCGGTGATGGCCATGATCGGCCTGGGTCTGGCCGACTACCACCTCGGCCACCAGGACGAAGCCACCCGTGGGCTGCGCGAGGCCGAGGCCATCGCCACCCAGATCGCCAACCCGCAGCGCCTGGCCGAGGTGCGCGCCGCGCTGGCCGAGGTCGGCGCCCAGACGGCCGGCGCTCTGCCCGACGGCCTGACCGCCCGCCAGGCCGAGGTGCTCGGGCTGCTCGCCGCGGGGATGAGCAACAAGGAGATCGCCGGCGAGCTGTACTTGAGCCCCGCCACCGTCGAGCGCCACCTGGCCACCATCTACCGCAAGCTCGGCCTAACCGGCCGCGTAGAAGCCACCCGCTACGCCATCCGCCTCGGCCTAGCCGCCCCCTCCCGCTAACCCCGTTCCTCCCCCTCACCCACCCCGCCTCCCTCGTTAACCCCACCCCCTCGCTAACCTCGCCAACCCCTCGCTAACCTCGCCAACCCCTCCTCGTTCCCCTCGCTAACCCTGTTCCCCTCGCCGACCCTGTTCCTTCGCTAACGCCACCCTCTCGCTCACCTCAATCGCAACCCACGCCAGACCTCGGCAACCCCATCCGTCTCAGTGTTCCCAAAGAGAGGGTATGGCTGTGGCAACGTATCCATAAGAGAGGGTACGTTGCCACAGCCATATCGCAAAGAAGGTAGCTCGTCCGCGTAAGTAAGGCGCCCGTCCGCGCTCTGCCCGAAGTCCCCCACGCCCTGTCAATGAGTGACCTTCTCCTCACCCTCCGCGCTGAGCTACCCAGTGAATCGGCGCCGTCGTGGCTTATCCCGCGCTACGACCAAAAACGATCTCCAAAAATCGTTTGCTACCCCCCACGGCGCGGGATAAGTGCGGGCTGGACGTAGATAAATGGGAGGTCGTACGGAGGGCGTTGAGGAGTCGTACGCGCGGGGGCATGGTGGCCGAGGCCGGGGGTGACGCGGGTCGTGGTGGTGGCGGAGGTGGTGTGGGTTGTGGGTGGTTGGGGGTGGCGGCGGTGATGGTGGCGGGACTGAGGGTGGTGCGGGTCGTGGTGGTTGGGGTGATGCGGGTCGTGGTGGTGGCGGGGGGCGTGGGTGTTATAACACGGGGGCCCAGGGGGGCGGGGTGAGGCTGGAACCGGGAGGAAGTTCCTGTGTGGGGCGTACCTGGTCCGGCGCGGGATGCATGGTTTCCATGATGTGGGCGGGTGGGGCGGGGCCGTAAACCTGTAGTAGTGACAAACGGTCCCCGGGAAGGACAGGGCGGGACATGAAGGAACAGGTAATCGGGTCGACGCTGCCGGTGCTCGCGGTTTCGCTGGAGCCGGGGGAGAGCGTGGTCGCCGAAGTGGGCGAGTTCTCGTGGATGAGCGACTCGATCCAGATGTCCACGGGGATGGGCGGCGGCGTGGGCGGCAAGGGCTTGATGGGGGCGCTGAAGCGGGCGGCCGGCGGGTCGTCGTTCCTGTTCAGCACGTACACGGCGCAAGGGTCGGCCGGGCTGATCGCGTTCGCGGCCCGGCTGCCGGGCAGCATCATGCCGGTGGACCCGGGCGACGGCCGCGAGTACATGGTGCACCGGCACGGCTTCCTGGCGGGCACCCCGGGGGTGCAGATCTCGGCGGGTTTCCAGCAGTCGTTCACCGCGGGCATCTTCGGCGGCGAGGGCTTTATCCTGCAGCGCATCGGGGGCCAGGGTAGGGCCTGGGTCGAGCTAGCCGGTGAGGTGGTGTCCTACGACCTGGCCGCCGGCGAGTCGCTGCGCGTGCACCCGGGGCACATCGGCATGTTCGAGGCCTCGGTGGCCTTCCAGGTGATGCGCGTGCAGGGCATCACGAACCGGTACTTCGGCGGCGACTCGCATCACTTCGGGGTGCTGTCCGGCCCTGGCAAGGTCTGGCTGCAGTCGATGCCGCTGCCCATACTGGCCGCCTCGCTGGCCCCCTACCTGCCCAAGGCCGACGGCGATGGACGCCAGGCGGTCGAAGGCGGCGCCATCGGCGGCATCATCGGCGACCTGCTCCGCTGACCGGGCGCGAACAAGCAGGCGCGACACAACTAAGCGCGGACAACCTGGCACAACCCCTGAAACGAGGATCAACCATGAACCGATCTCATCTGCTCGCGGCCAGATCCGCCGCGGTGGCCGGTGTGGCCGCGACCGCGGCGCTGCTGCTGGCCGGCTGCGGCCCCTCGACGTCGAGCGCGTCCGGCGGTTCGGGCAACTCTGGGAGCTCGGGCTCCTCCGGCCACTCGACCTCAGCCAGCACGTCAGGCTCCTCGTCGGGCAGTTCGGGCGGCAATTCGACCAGCGGCATCACCACCGCCGCTTACTTCCCGATAGGCACGGGCTACACCTGGGTGTACAAGGAATCCGGGTTCGGCGGGAAGGGCACGTCGACCCAGAAGGTGCTGTCCATCAAGTCCTCGGCGGCCGGTCAGGTGGCCACCCTGGCCAGCACGCTCACCTACCCGACCAGGAAGACCTTCAACGAAACCCTGATCTTCCGCCCGGACGGCTCCATCGAGGTGCCGCTGACCCAGTTCGGCGCGTCGGTCAAGATCGAGTCGGGCAGCATCGTCTGGCCCAGCACCGCCCAGCTCGCCTCCGGGCAGCCTTACCACAACACGATCGTGATGAAGGTCGACGAGGCCGGCCAGCACGAGACGCTGAAGATGCCGGTGACCGTGCGGGGCGAGGGCACATCCTCGATAACCGTGCCGGCCGGCACGTACCAGGCTGCGCTCATCAACGAGACGATGGACGCCAGCATCGACGGCTACAAGATCTCGATGGCCGTGCGGACCTGGGTGGCCAACGGGGTGGGCCCGGTGAAGTCCGAGGTCTACAGCGACATGCTCGGTGGCTCCTCGTCCTCCCCGATCAGCACCGAAGAACTCCTGTCTTTCACGAAGGGATAGCGGACGCCTGGCCGCTATCCAAAGCCGCGGCCGGGGGGGACGCGGCGTAGAGGGGCCCGGCAACCTGCTGCCGGGCCCCTTTACCGCGCTCTGGGGCCCGGCGTGATCTTGGTGCAGGCCGGGTATGCCGGGGTCTAGGCTGGCACGGTACAAGATCAGGATGCCGGCCAGGCAAGGCGGACCGGATGAGCCGCCACGAACAGTACGGCTCAGCCTGGTGTGTACCGGAAAATGGCGGGAATTAGTAATGCAGGGCTCATAGATCCACAGGAGCGGCGATCATGAAGGGCCGGGACGTTCTGATCGGAGTGGCCATTGGCGCGGTCCTGGTCTTGTTCCTGGTGAATTACCACTCCGGAAAGTCGACGCCGCACCCCCAGCCTTCGGTTACCAACTCGGCCGCGGCTTCCCAGCACAAGACCAAGTCGAAATCGCACCACTCGTCGAGCAAGAAATCGCATTCCTCGGCCGCGGCCGCCAAGCACACCCCCGGCCCCAAGCCGTCCGGCGCCGCAGCCTCGGCCACACCGGTCGGCCAAAGTAGGCCCACCACCGCGTCGCTGCCGTCCTCGCACCACCTAACGGCGAAAGCGACCACCCGGACGGCCAGCGCCCAGGGTAAATCGTCCGGCATAAGCGACGGGCTGATCGTGATCGCCTGCCTTATCGCGATTGCCGCCGCCCTCTCGACGGTCACGATGACCGTTCGCGGGTTGCGAGTGGCTAAATGAGAATTGATCCCGCGGATCGCGCGCGCCCGCCAGGAGGGGGAGCCTGATGGTTCTGCTGCTGGCGGTGGCGGTCATGGCGGTGGCGGTGGCGAGCTGGATCATCGCGACCACGTTCCGGATCCGGATCAGGGAGAACACCGCCGACCTGGGCATGGCCCGGCGGCAGATCATGCAGTGCGCCGAACGCCTGAAGCAGGCCGAGAAGCGGCTGCGGACGCAGAGCGACCACGACCAGTCCCGGTGGGCTGACGAGTTCGAGACCGTGCGGCAGCAGATCGGCGAGGCGCACGTGCAGCTGGCCAGGCACGACGCCCAGATCCGCCAGCACCAGGACAAGCTGGACGACCAGGGCGCCGAGACCGAGCAGATGGGCTCCGCGCGGAAGGAGATCGAGGCGCTCCAGGAGGCCGTCCGCGACCTCGACCACCGCGCCCGGCAGGCCGAGGAGGCCGCGGCCAGGTCCGCTGGCCTCGGCGAGCAGGCCACCGCCGGGCTGACCGACCTGCGCCAGCAGTCCGACCTGCGGCTGGCCGGGGTGGCCAGGGACGTCTCCCGGCTGTCCCGCTACCTGGACGGGGTGCGGGAGTACATCAGGGCGCAGCTCGACCACGACGTGATGGCGACCCGTGACCAGCCGGGGCATCGCGTGCTGACCGGCGGCATCTGGACCGAAGCGCCCGCCGCGACCGACGTGCTCCCGCTGCTGTACGACTCCCTGGTCCAGCAGTTGCCGTTGGAGACGCTGTTCCACGACTCCGGCCGCTGCTACCTGTTCTGGCGTTCGGCCGCCGGGCAGACGCCGGAACACCAGCTCGGCGAGCTCCTGCGGGCCTGCGTGGCCGACGCCGCAGACGCCCCCGGTGACGACGGCGACAGCGCCCCGGTCCGTGGGCTGGCCGAACTGCGCGCCCTGCTGCTGGCCCTGCACCACGGCGGCCCTGGCACGCTGCAGCTCGGCCCGCTGGCCGTGTTCCGCACCAGCGACCAGTTCGCCGGGCTCGTCCTCGCCAGCACCGAGGCCGGCCTGCTCGACGGCCAGGTCAGCCTGCCCACGCCCGAGGAGTGCCGGTCCCTGCTCAAGACCCTGGGCGACGACCGGCTGACCGACCTCGGCGCCTGGGCCGCCCGCCAGCCCAGCTGACCGCTCAGGCCCGGCGCTCAGCAGGGCGCTCGAAGATCAGCTCTACGCCGTCTTGCTCGTCCCACTGCTCACCGTTCGGCGCGAACCCGAACCTGGCGACGGTGGCCAGGGACCCGGCGTTGCCTGGGCTTATCGAGGCCCGCACGGTCACCACCCCGGGCTCGGCGGCCGCGCGCCGCAGCAGTTCGCGCAGCATCGCGGTGGCGTACCCCTGCCGCCGGTAGGCGGGATCCACCGAGTAGGCGACCTCCACCATCCCGCCGGAGTCCGGTGGCCCGTGGAAACCGGCGTGCCCGACGACCACGTCCTCAGGCTCGGCCACGGCCGCCCGCGCGATCCACGGTGCGCTGTCCGGGTCGTTGGCGACCTGGATGGCACGAAGCCGCCACAACCCGATCGCTTCCGGTGTCCTGAAGTACTTCGACAGTGCCACACCGGTGACCCGGCTGGCCTCGTCCAGGTCCCCATCGGCCAGTGGCGTGAGCGCCGCGGCCAGCGAAACGAACCGCACCGACCGGACCAGGCCCCGCTTAGTGGTGTTCGAACTCATGCCGCGCATGATGCCAGGGCGAGCCGGCCGTGTTTCAACCCGGGTCAGCGGGAAGATGATCGTCAGGACTTCGTGAGGGGAAAACGGTGGGCAAAGTACTCCTGATCGTCTTGTGTCTCTTCTTCCCGTTCATCGCGGTGCTGATCCACGACGGCCCGTGCATGAAGGTGATCTGGGCGCTGCTGCTGCAGCTTCTTGGCCACATCCCTGGCGTGATCTACGGCATCTACCAGGTGACCAAGGACTGACCGCATCCGCCGCGGGCCTGGCCGTCCCGCTGACCACCACCCCGGCCATGACCAGCAGGCCGCCGGTCACGGTCGCGGTCGGCACGCGCTCGCCGAGCAGCGCCGCCGCGCTGGCCACGCTCACCAACGGCTCCAGATACAGCAGCGGGCTGACCCGCGCGCTGCCCGCCGCCAGCACGGCCCGGTTCCACAGCAGCATCCCGGCCACCGTGCTGCCGAGCCCGAGGAACACGAGTTCGCCCCAGGCCATCGGGGGCAGGCTGGCCAGCCGGTGCACAGGGACCAGGCCGGCGAACGCCAGGTAGGGCAGCGACCCGGCCACCGTGGTCGCCGCGGTGGCAGGCAGCGCGCCGTAGTCCCGGCTGAGCGGCCGCAGCGCGATCGTGTACCCGCCGAACGCCATCGTCCCGGCCAGCACCAGGCCCAGCCCCGCCAGCCCGCGCAGCCCCGTCCCCGGCGCCAGCGCGCGCGGCCCGGCCAGCGCCAGCACCCCGCACACCGCCACCGCGCTCCCGGCCCAGGGCCGCCGCCCCGGCCGCTGCGCCAGCGCGAAGAACGCGATGACCAGCACCCACAGCGGCTCGGTGGCCAGTAGCAGCCCGGCCGTCCCGGCCGGCACCCACTGCAGCCCCACGGTGACCGGCAGGTTGTACCCGACCATGCCGAGCAGCCCGGCGCCTACCAGCCGCGCCGCCGCCCGCCGGTCCAGCCGCCGGACCACCGGCAGGCACCACGGCAGCAGCGCCAGCGACGCGAGCGAGAGCCGCAGCACCAGCAGCGGCAGCGGCGCGAGTTGCAGCACCAGCGCGCGCGTCGCCACCGGCGCCAGCCCCCACAGGGTCACCGCCAGCAGCCCGCCCCCCATCGCGCCAAGCTGCCCGTCCGCGCCGGCTGACGAAGCGGATTTCTCAACCTGAACGGTGGCCACCTGATCCGCTCGCCCCCCGCCCGTCGCCGGTCCCACTGGTTCCACCAGGCCAGTGTGCTGTAATGGTCTTGTGCAGTTCAACACTTACACTTCGGCCGGGGCGCACATCGCGGCCGCCTTGGTCAACGACCCGGCCGCGGACGAGCGGGCGGTGGGATGGGTGCTGGCCGGCTTCGAGGTGCACAACCCGGCGCCGACCGGCGGGCAGCTAGCCGCGCTGCGGGCCTGGACGGACAGGCTGCGCGAGGTGTTCGACGCGGCCGACCCGCACCGTCAGGCCAGCGCGGTGGACAGCCTGCTGCGCGCCTCGGACTGCCGCCCGAGCCTGGTGTCCCACGACGGCCAGCCCTATCACCTGCACTACGCCCCGGTCAGCACCGACCTGGTGGCCAGGGTGAAGGCGCTGACCGCCGCGGGTCTCGCGCACGTCATCGCCGAGGGCGGCGGCCACCGGATCCGGGGCTGCCAGCGATCCGGGTGCCCGAACGTGTTCGTGGACGTCTCGCGCAACGGCGGACGCTGCTTCTGCAGTGTGCGCTGCGCCAACCAGGTCAACGTGGCCAGGCACCGGGCCCGGCGCCGCGGCGCCGGGCCCGAAGGAGATCGATGAGCAACCTGGAGAAGCGGCCCGCCGAGCTGGCCAGCCTGACCCGGCCAGCCTGACCCGGCCGGCCCCGGGCGCCGTCGAGGTGCTCGAACCGCGGCTCGTCCCGCTCGGCGGCCCGCTCGGCTACCTCGGCCCCGGCGCGGCCGGGATCGAGCTGTGCGCCATCGGCGCCTCGGCCCGGGTGCTGCTGCTGGGCGGCGCGCCGCTGGGCGAGCAGATCGTGATGTGGTGGAACTTCATCGGCCGCAGCCACGACGACATCGCCGCCTACCGCTCCGCCTGGCAGGCCGAAATCGCCGCCATCAGGCCCGCGGGCGCCGCCGGGCCTGACCCCTTCGGCCTGCCCCCGGGCGACCCGTTCCCGCCCATCCCGGCTCCGCCGTTGCCCAACGCCACGCTGCGTCTGCGCGGTTAGCGCCACCCGGACTGGGCCGGGGGTTGTGGTCCGGCCCCATTCTGGTGGACACTGTCACCAGAATAGTTGGTGACAGCTGCCCCCAACTTGTGGAGGAGACGCGCGGATGACACCGTCCTCGATCGCGAACATCCCGTCCCGCCATCCGGGCCAGCGGGGCGACGTGACGCCATTGCTACGGCTGGTGGCCGGGCTGCTGAAGGTGCAGCCACCCACGGAGGCGGAGTGGGAGGCCATCGGCACCGCCCTGACCATTGGCGACGGGCCCGTCGATGAGCTGGTCGAATGGATGCGGACGGTGGGGATGGGCACCGCACGGCCGCTGTTCGACCGGGCCTCAGCCGACAGGATAGGCAGCCTCGTTGATCCTCCCGGGCCGCTGCGTGCCTTCTTCGAGCTGGTCGAAACGCCGCCCTCGTGGGTGGACTGGGAACGGATCGCGCTGGGCCAGCGGACGTTCCAGCGAGGCGGCGCGGACGGGGTGTACCTGACCAGGAACGTGCCCTACCTGGGCGGGTTCGCCGCCTCGGGCATCAACCGCACCCTGGTGCTCACCAAGACCGGCCAAAGCGGCGCGACCGGCGGCGGCCAGCGGTTCGCCGAGTCACTGCAGTGGGGGCTTGACGTCATCGGCGGCGAGCTGCGGCCGGGCGGCTCTGGGTACCGGTCCACGCTGCAGGTCCGGCTGATCCATGGCCTGGTCCGCGGGCACGTAGCGGCCCTGCCGCAGTGGCGGCCCGGCGAATGGGGGGTGCCGGTCAACCAGACCGACATGGCGGCGACCATGCTGGGCGCGCTGTACGCCCCGGTGGTGGCCTCGCTGGCGATGGGCCTGATCTACACCCCCCGCGAGCTGGACGCCATCGCGCACGTGGCGCGGTATACGGGCTGGCTGATGGGCATCGAGGAACGCTATCTGCCGGGCAGCTTCCGCGACGCCACCCGGCAGCTCTACCACTACTTCATGGCGCTCAGCAGCCCGGACGAGACCAGCCGGCAGCTGGCCCAGCCCATGGCGGCCGACCCGCTGGCCTGGCACTACCCGCGCCTGGCGCCCCTGCGCCGCCGCATCGCCTGGGCGCAGCACCTGTCCATCGCCCGTGCCTACCTCGGCAACGCCAGGATGCGAGAGCTCGGCCTGCCCACTTATATGCCGCCGTGGTACCCGGCGCTGAAGCTGCCGGTCAACCTCACCCGTTCGGGCCTGGCGCTGGCCCTGCCGGGCGGCCGTGACCGCCAGGCCCGGGCCGGCCTGCGCCGGCAGCGCGCGTTCGTGCGCACCCTCACCGGGCCGAAAGCCGCCGTCATCGGCGAGTCCGCCAGCTACGTCGGCCGCGCGGCCTGACCCGCACGCCAGCACCGAGTCCCGGGCCAACGCCGGGCCCCACGTCAGCCGATGCGGCAGAATCGGGCGTGTGACGTCCGTGACACGTTCCTACCGGGGGGCCTCGGCCGCCGAGCGGCGGGCCAGGCGGCGGGCGGCGCTGCTCGAGGCCGGGCTGGAGTTGCTGGGCACCGTGGGCTGGGCCGGCACCACCGTGCGCGGGGTGTGCGCCCAGGCCGGGCTCAACGACCGATACTTCTACGAGAGCTTCGCCGACCTGGACACGCTGCGGCTCGCCGTGATCGACCGGCTCATGGCCGACGGCACCGCCGCCATCGTGGCGGCGACACAGACCGCCCGTGACCTGCGCGGCCGCACCCGCGCGGTGATGACCGCCATCGTGGACTACTTCACCGCCGACCCGCGGCGGGCGCACATCCTGGTGCACGAGTTCGGTTCCAGCCCGTTGCTCACCGACCGGCGGCGTCATCTCATCCAGGACCTGGTCGGCCTGTTCACCGCGCAGGTGCACGAGATCCTGGGCGAGGTGCCGGTCAGCGACACCGACGTGGAACTGACCGCGCTCACCCTCATCGGCGGTGGGCTCGAGCTGATCACAACCTGGCTGCGCGGCGACCTGGAGGTCGACCGCGACCACCTCATCGACTTCATCGTCGCGCTCATGCTCACCTCCACCGACCTGTCCGCCGCCCTGGGTCGCGGCTAGCGGCCGCCGTCCCGCACACCGCGACCCACCCTGGCACACCTCTCTCACAGCACCCGGACCCCCGCCGCGCGGAAGTTCCGAGCCGGGACAACTGGTCCTTCCGGCGTATTGCACGTGAACGTTGGAATATGTGGACACCGCGACCGGTGGCACGACATGAATCGGTTCTATGCTGTCTGTGGCCATGCGAAAGACACGCCTGCGCATCATCGCCCTGCTCGCCGCCGCGGCGTCGCTGACCGCCTGCGGGAGCAGCGGCGGGTCAGCCACGATCGCGTTCAACAGCGCGAACTGCGGCGGCACCTGGGCCCTGGCCAGCCCGGGCTGGCACACTTTCGAGCTGCATAACGGGAACAGCGTCGGCGGCGAGATCGACCTGATCGACCCCAGGACCAGCGGCATCTACGCGGAGGTCGACCAGTTTGGGCCGGGGACGACGCAGACGATGAGCCTGGACGTCGGGTCGGGTGGTTACGCCTTCCGCTGCCTGTTCGAAGACACCGGCCCGATGACCGGGCGGACCGTCACCGTTCCCGGGCACGCCAAAGGCACCGCCGCCACCGTGCCGGTCACCTTCAACGACCTGGTGGGACCGGCCAAGCAGTACCAGTCCTACGCGGCGGCGGGGCTGAAGACCCTCGTCGGCCTGACCGGGACGCTGGCCAGCGACGTCAAGCGGGGGAACCTGGCCGCGGCGCGGCGCGACTGGCTGCCCGCGCACCTGACGTACGAGAGGCTGGGCGCGGCGTACGACGCTTTCGGCAAATTCGACGACGAGATCGACGGCCGGGCTGACGCGCTCGGCGTGAGCAATCCCAAGTGGACCGGCTTCTACCGGCTCGAGTACGGATTGTGGCACGGCCAGTCCGCGCGCGAGCTGACACCGTATGCCAGCAGGCTCGCGGCCAACGTGCGATCCCTGCTGGCCACCTGGCCGACGACGGAGATCCCGCTCATCGACGTCGGGCTGCGCACCCACGAGATCCTGGAGAACGCGCTGGAATTCCAGCTCACCGGGCACGACGACTACGGCAGCGGCAGCACGCTCCCCACCACGCTCGCCAACATCGCAGGCACCCGCGAACTGCTGTCCCTCCTGCACCCGCTGCTGGTCAGCAGGTACTCCGGGCTGTCCTCCGTCTACACCTCGCTGAACCACCTGCAGACGCTTCTGGAGGCCGAGCACCGTCCCGGCGGAACTTGGGTGCCAGCGTCGCGATTGCCGCAGTCGGCACGTGCGCAGATCGACGCGGCGTGCGGGCAGGCGCTGGAGGACCTGGCCCCGATCGCGTCGATAGCCGAGCCGAGAAACACCTGATGAGCGAGCCGGAGGCGAGTGGGGCTAGCACTGTGAGCGAACCGGGCAATCTTCCAGGACGCCGGTCTTTCCTGCGCGGCATCGCCGGCGGGGTGGCCGGAGGGGTCGTGGCGGGCGGGGCCGCGGGATACTCGCTGCGCGGGTCGAGTCCGCCTCCGGCGCTGGCCGCCGACACGGCCTTCATGGACGGGCGCCTGCCGGCGGTGCCGTTCCACGGGCGCTATCAGGCGGGCATCACGCCGCCGGCACAGCGGCAGACCGCCGTCATCTCGTTCGACGCCACGGCGGGCCGCCGGTCGGAGCTGGCCGACCTGTTCCAGGCGGTCACCTCGCGGGCCAGGTTCCTGACCGCCGGGGGCACGCCGCCCCCGGTCGGCATCAACGGGCCGCCGTCCGACTCCGGCGTGCTCGGGCCGACCGTGGTGCCAGACGGGCTGACCGTGACCTTCGGGGCCGGGTCGACACTGTTCGACGACCGGTACGGCCTGGCCAGCCGGCGTCCGGCCCGGCTGACGCCGATGCGGCCATTCCCCAACGACAACCTGGACCCCGCCCAGAGCGGGGGCGACCTGATCTTGCAGCTCAGCGCCGGTCATGCCGACACCGTGGTGCACGCGCTGCGGGACATCGCCCGGCACACCCGCGGCGGCATGCAGATCAACTGGCGGATCGACGGCTTCTGCAGCCCCGCGCGCCCGGCGGGCACGGTGCCGCGGAACCTGATGGGATTCATGGACGGGATATCGAACCCGCCGCTGTCGCAGGCCAGGAAGCTGCTGTGGATCCAGCCGGGCACCGCGGGCGAGCCCGCCTGGACCGCCGACGGCAGCTATTTCGTCGTCCGGCTGATCAGGATGTTCGTCGAGTTCTGGGACCGGGTGGACGTCTACGAGCAGCAGCAGATGATCGGGCGCGACCGCCCGACCGGCTGCCCGCTCGACGCGACCAGCATCCACGCGACGCCCGATTTCGGGGCGGACCCGACCGGCGCGGTCATCCCGCTCAACGCCCACATACGCCTGGCCAACCCCCGCACCCCGCAGACGGCGGCCAGCCGGATCCTGCGCCGCGGCTACAACTACGACCGCGGCATCGACCAGGTCGGCGACCTGGACCAGGGGCTCATCTTCACGTGCTTCCAGCAGGACATCAAGCGGCAGTTCGAAGCCGTCCAGACCCGGCTGGTCGACGAGCCGCTGGTGGACTACATCAGCCCGTTCGGCGGCGGCTACTTCCTAGCTCTGCCCGGTGTCCGTGACTCAGCGGACTGGTACGGACGCGCACTGCTGACATGACCGTTAACGAGTGTTTCACGGCGGTTTGTTCGCTGTTTGCATGGCCCGCCTCGCGTTGTCGATCAGCTGTGAAAATTTCCGACGGGGTGCCCTGAGCACCTTACGGCGGGCCTCAGGGCCTCGCCGGTTTACCACGATCCGATAGGACCAAGCCCACTGAACTCGGGAGGGTACACATGGGCGAACGCCCAACGATCTGGAGCAGGCACAAGCGGCTCCGTCCCACGATCGCCGTCGCGGCGGCGGTCGTCTTGGGGGCCGGCGTGGCGGCCGGTGCGACCGCGGCGAACGCGTCCGGCGCGCCGCCGCAGTACGCCGGCTACCACACCCCGGCCCTGGTGCCCGCGAGCTACTACCGCGACACCAACGACACGGCGACCCCCATCAAGCACCTGGTTGTGATCTTCGACGAGAACGAGTCGTTCGACCACTACTTCGGCACCTACCCGTACGCGGCCAACACGGACGGCACCACGTTCACGGCTAAGGCGGACACGCCGGCGGTGAACGGCCTGTACACCAAGATCACCAAGAAGGGGCCGGTCGGGCCGCTGCTGACCAGCAACCCCAATGAGTACAACCCCCAGCGGCTGACCCACTCCGAGGCACTGACCTGCGACCAGAACCACGGATACACCGCGGAGCAGGAAGCCGAAGACAACGGTGCGATGGACAAGTTCGTCCAGGACACCGAGCAGGACGACTGCTCCACCACCGGCGAGTACTACGGCCCGCCCGGAATCGTCATGGACTACTACGACGGGAACACCGTCACCGGGCTGTGGAACTACGCGCAGAACTACGCGATGAGCGACAACAACTGGGACCCCACGTTCGGGCCGTCCACCGAGGGCGCGATCGACGTGTCGTCCGGCCTCAGCTCGCACGGTTATGCGGTCACCCCGGCCGGCGTGAAGACCGCGGACCCCGGTGCCATCACCGCGGGCGGCACCGTCTACGGCGACCTCGACCCGCACTACGACCAGTGCTCGGACTCCAACCACACCTCCACCAACCCGGAGGGCGTGATGACCGGCAAGAACATCGGCGACCTGCTCGACGCCAAGCACGTCACGTGGGGCTGGTTCCAGGGCGGGTTCGTGCCGAGCTCGCACAACAAGGGTGGCGCGGTCTGCGGCAAGGACAGCGAGAACATCGCGGGCAGCGAACTGCAGGAGTACACACCGCACTGGAACCCGTTCCAGTTCAATGCCACCACTGCGAACCCGGACCACCTGCCGCCGACGTCGGAGTCCGCGATCGGCCGTACCGACCAGGCCAACCACCAGTACGGCCTGGCGGCCTTCTCCCGGACGCTGAAGGACGGCAACATGCCGTCGGTCAGCTACCTGAAGGGCACGAGCGCCGCGAGCGGTCACCCGGGCGAGTCCGACCCGCTGGACGAGCAGAAGTTCGTCGTCAACACCGTCAACCAGATCGAGAAGTCCAAGTACTGGCCGTCAACCGCGATCGTCGTCACCTACGACGACTCCGACGGCTGGTACGACCACGCGGCGCCCAAGCTGGTCAACGGGTCGGACAACAGCTCGCTCGACACCGCCATGTGCGAGCAGACCGCGATCAGCATCGGCCACGGCAACGGCCGCTGCGGTTACAGCCAGCGGCTGCCGATGCTCGTCATCTCGCCGTACACGCAGGACAACCACGTCAGCAGCAACCTCAGCGACACCACCTCGGTGGTCAGCTTCATCGAGGACAACTGGCTGGGGGGCAAGCGCATCCCCGGCTCGTTCGACGCGACCTCGGGCAGCCTGGATGCTTCCGGCGGCCTGCTCGACTTCAACGTCACGCCGAACGACACGCCCGTGATACTCAACCCGGCCACCGGCGCAGTGGTCAGCGGCGGCTAACCTGCCGTCCATGGAGATCAAGCGGTTGCACCTGGCCACTCTCCGCGGCCCTGACGGCGGAGAGTGGCCGGTGCACGGCTTCGTAATCATGCACCCGGCTGGCCCCGTGCTGGTGGACACCGGGGTGGGCGGGCCCGAGCAGGTGCTCACCGACTGGCGGGTGGTCAACCGCTCGGTGGCCGACGCGCTGGCCGAACAGGATCTCAGCCCGGCCGACATCAGCCTGGTGATCAACACCCACCTGCACTTCGATCACGCTGGGCAGAACTCGGTGTTCTCCCACATCCCCCACTACGTGCAGCGGACCGAGCTGGCCCGGTCGAAGCGGGAAGAGCCCAGCCTCTACGACTGGTTCGACTTCATGAACGCCAGGTTCGAGCTGCTGGACGGGGACGCCGAGGTGCTGCCCGGCGTGTCGGTGATCGCGACACCCGGCCACACCGCCGGTCACCAGTGTGTCGTGGTCGAAGACCACGACCTGCTCATCGGGGACGCGGCCTACACGCCGCGCCAGTACCAGTCCGGGGTCGGCGGGGGCCTGCCACCCGGCCAGGCCAGCGACCTGGAGAGCTGGCAGGCTTCGCTGCGCCGGATCCGGTCGGTGGCCAGCGGCGGGCGGGTGCACTTCTGCCACCACGCCGACGTGCTGCACGCCTGAGCCGGGGCGGTCCCATTAGCCAGTGGACCCGGGGTCAGCCGGTGGCGACGGGCAGGTGGGCGGGGCCGCGCAGGTTGATCCGGCCGTTCCACTGGACGTCGCCGTCCAGGGCCAGTCCGGGGAACCGCGTCACCAGGCGCCCGAACACGATGGCCGCCTCCAGCCGGGCCAGTGAGGCGCCGAGGCAGTGGTGCACGCCCGCGCCGAACGAGACGTGCTGCCTGGCGTTCTCCCGGTCGAGCCGCAGCTCGTCGGCGTCAGGACCCCAGAACTCCGGGTCCCTGTTGGCCGCGCCCAGGCTGGTCATGACGAACGCGCCCGCCGGGATCTCCACGTCGCGCAGGGTCACCGGCGCCAGTGTGATCCGCCTGCTGGCCTGCACCGGGCTGTCGTAGCGCAGCAGCTCCTCGACCGCGTTCTCCACCAGGCCGGGATCGCGTCGCAGCGCGGCGAGCTGGTCCGGGTGCCGCAGCAGCGCGAGCGTCCCGCCCGCGATCAGGTTGACCGTGGTCTCGTGCCCGGCGATGTAGAGCAGCAGCATCTGGGCCACCAGCTCGCCGTCGCTGAGCACGTCGCCGCCGTCCTCGGCGTTGATCAGCGCGGTGAGCAGGTCATCGGCCGGGTGCTGCCGCTTCCAGGCGATCATCTCGGTCGCGATTTCGCTCAGTTCCCCGTCGGCGGCCACGATCGCGGCGGCCATCTCCGGGTCGTTCACCGGCTCCAGCGCGCGCACCACGGTTCCGGACAGCTCACGAAGCCGCTCGTGATCGGCGGGCGGCGTGCCGAGCATCTGGGCGATCACCGCGAACGGCAGCGGGAACGCGAGCGCCTCGACCAGGTCGACCCGGCCTTGTTTCTCGACGTCGCCGAGCATGCCGTCCACCAGCTCGGTGATGTCCGGGCGCAGCGCCGCGATGGCCCGGGGCGTGAAAGCCTTGGACACCAGCTTGCGCAGCCGGGTGTGGTCGGGCGGATCCCGGTCCAGCATGGACAGGCTTTCCATGGGCGTCGCGTCCCGCTCGCCGTACACCTGCTCGCGCAGTTCCAGCAGCGGGGTGTCCTTCATATTCCTGTCCTCGACCGAATGCCCGGCCCGCAACAGCCAGTGCACGTCCTCGTAGCGGGTGAGCATCCAGAACCCGAACGGGTGCTGGTACACCGGGGCCGCGGCGCGCAGCGCCTGGTAGGCGGGGTAGGGATGGTCGGTGAAACCCGGTGCGAACGGGTCGAACAGCGGCGGGGCAAGCTCGGCTTCGGACATCGTGGGGCCCCCTTAGCCCAATCGTTCCTGCTTCCGTCCAGCCTAGGCCGGTCCGGCCTAGGCCAGTTCAGCCTGAGACATACGCTGTGATTGTCACATACATGGAGAATGTTACTACGCTCTAGGTATGCAGCAGCAGGAGGCCAAGAGCCGCCGTGAGATGTACTCCGAGGCCACCCGGGCCGCTCTGCTCGACGGCGCGACCGCGTTGTTCGCCGAGCGAGGCTACGCCGGGACGTCGCTAGAGGACGTGGCGTCCGCCAGCCGGGTGACCCGCGGCGCCGTGTACCACCACTTCGCCAGCAAGCAGGCCCTGTTCGAGGCCGTGCTGGAGGCGCAGGAGGCCCGGGCTACCGCTGCGATCAGCGCGGCCGCCGCCTTGGCCCGCGCGGGCGACCCTTGGGACGCCGCGATGCTGGCCCTCGACGCCTTCCTGCGGCACTGCTGCGACCCGGTCTACGGCCGCCTGGTCTGGCTGGAGGGGCCGTCCGCGCTGGGCTGGCACCGCTGGCGGGAGTGCGAGCAAAAGCACGCCTACGGTCTGGTGGAGGGCTACGTCCACGCCCTGGTCGAGGCCGGTTACCTCGAACGCAAGGCCGTGGACACGCTGGTCAAGTTCTGCTTCTGGATGCTCGGCGGCGCCGGGCTCGCGCTGGCCGAGGCGGTGGAGTCCGACAAGGCCAGGCTCCGCGGCGAATGGGGCTACCTGATCAGGCGGACCTTCGCCGCGCTCCGGTCCAGTTGACGGTCGGCGCCGCGGTGGCCACCTGGAGGCTCATTCAAAACGCGCGTGGAGGCCGCATCCCTTGTCCGTTGGCGTTTTGAATGAGCCTCTTCATTACGAATCTCAGGCTGGGTTCGCGGCGCGGGCGGGGAGCCGGTCGAAGTAGCGGCCGATCAGGTAGCTGGGCACGGCCGCGATCGCGATGATCACGAGGGCGAACGGGGCGGCTTGCCCGTAGGCCAGGTTGGTCTGGTACTGCCAGAACTGGGTGGCCAGGGTCTGCACGCCGGGCGGCACCAGCACCAGCGTGGCGGTGAGTTCGGTGACCGCGGCCAGAAAGACCAGGCAGAACGAGGCGGCCAGGCCAGGCCCGATGAGCGGCAGCGTCACCCGGCCGAAGACGGCCAGCCGCCGCAGGCCGAGCGAGCGGGCCACCTCTTCCAGGGTGACGGGCGCGTGCGCCACCGAGGCCCGCACCCCCACCAGGGCCAGCGGGAAGAACAGGATGACGTAGGCCACGATCAGCAGCGGCGCGGTCTGAAAGCCGAAGGAGCGCGCGTACTTCACCGAGAAGTAGCTGATCGCCAGCGCGATCACCAGGCCCGGTATGGCCATGACCAGGTAGGTGCCGCGTTCGAGCAGCCGGCCCGGCCGGCCCCGGTGCCGCACCGCGAGCAGCGCCACCGGCAGGGCCAGCAGCGTGGCCAGCGCCGCGGCCACCCCGGCGTAGGCGGCGGTGTGCCAGCCGGCGTCGAGTATGGGCACGCCGGTGAAGGCCTGGCCCCGCTCGGCGATCATCCAGTAGAAGCTGGAGCCGACCGGCACGCCCAGGGCCAGCCCGGCCAGCAGGGTGAACCCGGCCAGCACCGGGACCGTGCCCCGGCCGAGACGGTGCCGCCTGATGGCCCGCTGAGCGAACGCGCCGGTGCGCACCGCCCGGCCCTTGCCCCTGGCCGCGGCGTCGCCGCCCAGCACGAGCGCGCCGAGCAGCACGAGCACCAGCGACAGGGCGCACGCGGTGGGCACGTTGAACGTGCTGAACTCGGTGAAGATCTCGGTGGTGAAGGTCTGGTAGCCGAGTATCTCGAACGCGCCGTACTCGGCCAGGATGACCAGGGCCACCAGCACGCAGCCGCCCAGTATGGCGCCCCTGGCGTGCCGGACGGTTATCCGGAAGAACGTGCGCACCGGGCCGAGCCCGAGGCTGCGGGCGGCCTCCTCCAGGCCGGGGTCGGCCGCCCGCAGGCTGGCCGCCACCGGCAGGTACACCAGTGGGTAGACGGCCAGCGTCATCACGATCACCGCGCCGTGGAACCCGTGCATCCAGGTGGTCAGCGAGGCCCAGCCGAAGCTCACCACGAAGTCCGGTATGGCGAACGGGACCACCACCAGCACAGCCCATACCCGGCGGCCGGGCAGGTCGGTGCGCTCGACGCACCACGCGGTCAGCGTGCCGATGATCGCACACAAGGCGGTGACCACGACCGTGAGCCTGACCGTGTTCCACAGCAGCGTGCGGGTCAGCGACCGCCAGATGAGGTGCCAGATGTCGCCGGCCCCGGCGCCGTGCGCCTCGATCAGCAGGAAGACCAGCGGCGCGAACAGCAGCACCGCGATGACCCCGCTGGCGGCCACTAGCAACAGCGGCGCGGGCGCAGGCCTGCCGCCCCCGTCGCCAGGCCCGGGCGGGGACGCGGAACCTTCCGCGCCCTCGTCCGCGGGGGCGAGATCGCCCGGGGCCACAGAGCCGGTCACAGCAACCCGGCCTCCCGCAGCAGCGAGATGGCCGTCTGGCCGGTGCCGAGCTGGGCGATGCTGAGTGGATAAGGCTGCAACTGGCTGAACGGGGTTTCCGGGGCCATCGTGGTCACGCCGGAGCCGATCGGGTACTCGAAGCTGATCGACTTGCTGGGGTTCGCGATGACCTGCTGGCCGGCCTTGCTCACCAGGTAGGCGAGGAACTTCTGGTCCGCGGCCTGGTGCTTGCTGGACTTGAGTATCGCCGCGCCCGACACGTCGATGACGTACCCGGGGTCGTGCGGGGAGAAGTAGGCGAGCTCGGAGTGCATGTTCGAGGCGCCGAGCTCGGCCCGCATCCGGTACCAGTAGTACTGGTTGACCACCCCGAAGGCGGCCGCGCCCCGGTTCACCTCGTCGGCGATCGTCTCGTTGTCCGGGTAGACGTGGCCGCCGTCGCTGGCGTTGGCCTTCATCCCCCGCAGCCAGTTGAGCGTGGCCGCCTGGCCGTAGCTGTGCAGCACCGAGGTGACGATGGGCTGGAAGTCGGTCTCCCCGGCGGCGAAAGCCAGCTTGCCCTTGTACTTGGGATTGGCGAGCTGCAGCACCGAGGTGGGGAGCTGGCTCTTGGCGATCAGGCTGGGGTTGTAGATGATCACGCTGGTCCGCGCGGAAATGCCGACCCAGTCGCCCTGCGGCGAGTTGTACTTGGCCGGGACGCGCGCCAGCGTGGAGGCGTCCACCTTGGCCAGCAGGCCCTTGCTCTGCAGGTATTCGAGCACCGGTGAGTTCTCGGTGTAGATGACGTCGGCCGGCGTGTTCGACCCCTGGGTCACGATCTCGTCGGCCAGCACGTCCTCGTCGTCGTCCACCGTCTTCACGGTGATCCCGGACGCGGCGGTGAAGCCGTTGATCAGCGCGTTGGCGGTCTGCTCGTGCTGGCCGTTGTAGAGCGTGATCGTCTGCCCGGACGAGCCGCCAGAACCGCACGCGGTGAGCAGGCCGCCGGCCAGCATCACGGCCACCGCGGCCGCCACCGTGCCTCGCCGGCGCGGGCCGCGGTGACGCCTGAGCCCGCTCCGGCCGGTGCCGGGTCGGAGGGTGCGGGACAGCGGGGTCATGAGGCGGCTCCGGGGCAGATCGTGTTGATGCTGTGGCTGGCCCGGCTGACCGCCTGCTTGGCGTCGCCGGTGCCCTTGCTGGCATAGAACTGCTGGTAGGCGGCGTGCAGCTTGTCCACTGCGGTCTGCAGGCTCTTGTCGCGGGTGTGGATCTGCTGCAGCGGCGCGATCTGGGCCTCGGCGTAGCCGACCGGGTCGGCGTCGGGATCGGGGCCGTCGGCGAGCGCGTCGCTCACTTTCTGGCAGACACTCTTGACCGCGGCCGACGACTGCGCGGGCGCGGATGATCCGCAGGCAGTCAGCAACAGCACGCCGGCGGCGAGGGAGGCCAGCCAGGGCGCGTGGGGGTACCGGCCGGCGAGAACCGTGGGCATTTATTACCGTCCGTAACTTAGGTGAGCCTTACCTAACTCGCGACCGATTCAACCGGCCGCGCCACGGCCTGTCAAGCCGGCCCCGTCAAGCCGGCCCCGTCAAGCCAGCACTGTCAAGCCGGGGCGCCGGCCCCGTCGATCGACGCGGCCTCTAGGGAACGGGGGCGGGGTCGGCCAGCCGGGGGCCGTCCATCAGCGAGCCGGCCTGCTTGATCCGCCGCAGCTCCGGTGAGGTCTCGATCTGGCGGACGCCGTCCAGCCCGCCGATGCGGCCGCTCACGTACTGGTAGAGCGCCTCGATGTCCCGGCACACCACGGAGGCCAGCAGGTTCGACGCCCCGCTAACCGCCGCGGCGAACGGCACCTCGGGGTGGCTGGCCAGCTCCTCGCCGAGTTCGCCGAGCCGGGCGGGCTCGACGGTGAGCCACAGATAGGCCGTCGTGTCGAAGCCGAACATCCTGGTGGCCACGTCCACGTCGAAGTACACGATGCCGTGGCGCTGCAGCAGCTCGAGCCGCCGCGCCGCCCGGCTCTGCGTCCAGCGGGTCGCCGTGGCCAGCGCGGCGTAACCCGCCCGGCCGTCGGCGGCCAGCAGATCCAGCATGGGCTGGTCGCCGGGTTCGAGCCGCACCGCGGGCCCGCCTGCCGGACCCGGCGCCGTCGGCAGCCCGCCGGCCCGGGGCAGGTCGTCGGAGGGCTGGTCGTCGGGGGGCTGGCCGAGCCGTTCGATCTGCCCGGCGCTGAGCAGGCCAGCACCGAGCGGGCCGCCGTACCCGAGCCAGTCGGCTTCGCTGCCGGCGAACCTGTGCAGCACGGCGTGGGCCGAGATGCCCAGCACCGGGGCGGTGCCCGGCAGCCGCCGCAGCAGCAGTTCGTCGCGCTGCTCCTGGCTGCGGGAGCGGACGCTGCAGACCACCTCGGAACCGGCCGCGCCGAGCGTCACCCAGGCCACGTCGTCCCGCCGGGCCAGCGCCTCGGCCAGCCGGGCGGCGCTGCCCGGGCGGACCCGCACCCGCACGACCCAGTCGTTCTGCCCGACCCGGCGCGGGTCCACCAGCCCGATGACCCGGATGACCCCGTCGGCGTGCAGCCGGCGGTAGCGCCGGGCCACGGTCTGCTCGGACACGCCGGTGACCGCCGCGATGCGGCTGAACGAGGCCCGGGGCCGGAGCTGGAGTGCGTGGATGATCTGCAGATCCAGGGCATCCCGGCTGGAGGATTCCGGCGGCGGGCGGTTGCTCATGCCGGAAAACTACGCCACCGGCGTCCCGCTAGCTAATCCCTGGTGCTGGCCCGCGCTCACCGGGGATCGGGGTCGGCCGGCGGCCTGGCGGGCCGCCGGCCGGCGAGCGGGGTCAGTTCTCGGGGTCGATGCCGTGCCAGGCGGGCACCTTCACCGTCCGGTTTCCGGCTGTGCCGCCGAGGATCACCTTGCGCAGGGAGACGTCGTTATGCGTGTTCGACTCGTAGAGGACGTGCTCCGGGTTGGCGGTTATCTGGATGTAGTAGGTGCCGTTCGGCAGGTTGGTGATGTCGAACGCCTGGCCCGCGAGGTATTGGACGTAGGTGTCCCCCCAGCCGACCGGCATCATTTCCTGCACCCACAGCGCGGTCGGCACGCCGCACTGCCCGTCGAGCCCGATGGCCGGCGGCTGCCAGACGGCGTGCGGGGCGAGCAGGTCCACCGGGTCGGTGGGGGCGATGCAGAACCCCACCTTGCGGCTGCGCACGGCCAGGTTCTTGGCGGAGTCCAGCAACTGGTAGCGGGCGAACTGCTCGAAGTGCCAGTGATCGTGGCCGTGCTCGGAGTCAAAGCCCATCGTGCCCGCCCTGGCCCGGCCGATGACATGCCCGTCCCGCCAGAAGTACTGGTAGGCCTTCATTACCGGCGAGCCGTGCGAGCGGAACCCCTCCACGTCCAGCGGGGAGTTGCCGCCGACCCACACGGTGGCGCCGAACTCCAGCAGGTCGGCCCCGCCCCGGGCGTGCACGGTCCTGATCCCCCACGACGGCAGCGGCACCAGGTCAGGCAGCGCGGCCGCGGGCGGGCTGGCCAGGGTCGGGACGTGAGGCAGTGGGGCCGGCGCCTTGGCGGGAGCGGGAGCGGCGGTGGTCTTCGGCGTAGCCGCGTGGCTCGGTGCCTTCACCACGGTGAGCTTGACGGTCACCGTCGCGTCGGCAGGGGTGATGTGCAGCCAGTGGACGTACTGCGGGGCGATGGCGGCGGTCAGCGTGTACTTTCCGGGGGCGATCCGCACGCTCGGCGGCGGGAAGGTGGCGGAGAAACCGGCCGGGTCGGTCGCCCAGCCCCTGGCCAGGCCCATGACCAGGCTCTTCGGGAACGGGTCGCTGCCACAATACGATGGATACGGGGTTGTCTCCGCAGCGCCGGGGACCGCCCGTTGCGGCCCGAAGTTGGGGCAGAACAGCGACCGGGTCGAGGCCACCACATGGCCCGCGGTGTTGGCGACGGACAGGCGCAGGAAGTCCCGCAGCCCGGTGAAGCCGTCCAGCAGGCTGCCCGGCAGGGACCTGGTCGTAGTGCCACCACCTGGCTGGGAGATGACCTGGGTGAGCGTGATCGGCTTGGTGTAGCTTGCCCGCTGCACGTCGAACTGAAGCGCCGAGCCGAGCGAGGCGACGTACACGCCGGGGTCGAGATACACCCGGCCCCGGAAGGTCGTCAGCGTGACGCTGTGCTGGGCCGCGATCAGTTTCACCGTCGGTCCTGGCCCGGCGCCCTGGGTGGCGGCTAGCGCAGGGGCCGCCGGCGTGGCGGCCGCCACCACTAAGGCGAAGCCGGCCGTGGCGGCGCGCCGCAGCCCGTGTCCTGGTCTGTACATGCCCTCTCCTCCTGGGTGCGCGGTAAGCAGTCTCCGGCCGTGGCACGGCGCGGACACCTCCTTCCAGTACACGTTTAACCGGTGATCGTCGTTGCTCCGAGAGCGTCTTTTCCAGATTTCTGGCAAAGGTTTGCAGGCTCGCTCGTGTCCGGGCGAATGGATGATTCACAGATCGAGAATGCCTCAGATGGAGGATTCCGGCGGTGAACGGTTGTACATGCCGGAAAAGTACGCAAGCGGCGTTTTGAATAGTCGGTTCCGCCCGACGTGGCCGATAGTTGCGGCAGACCGGAGGGAGCTTCAGATGCGCAAGTGGATGCCGTTGCTGGCCGTGTGCCTCGGCACTTTCATGCTGTTGATCGACGTGACGATAGTGAACGTCGCGCTGCCGGACATGGCCGCGGGCCTGTCCACCTCGTTTTCCGCCCTGCAATGGGTGATCGATATCTATGCGCTCGTGCTGGCCGCGCTGCTGATGGCGCTTGGCGCGGTCTGCGACGCGCTGGGCCGCCGCTCGGTCTACATCGGCGGGCTGGCCCTGTTCGCGCTCGCGTCGCTGGCCAGTGGGCTAGCACCGAACGCGGCCATGCTGATCGCGGCCCGCGGGGTGCAGGGCGCGGGCGGGGCGGCCATGTTCGCCACCACGATCGCGCTGCTCAACTCCAGCTATCAGGGCCGGGACCGGGGCACGGCGTTCGGCATCTGGGGCGCGGTGGCCGGCGGCGCGGCGGCGGCCGGCCCGGTGATCGGCGGTCTGCTGACCGAGGGTGCCTCCTGGCGCTGGATCTTCTTCGTCAACCTGCCGGTCAGCGTCATCGCCGTCGCCATGACCCTGCGGTTCGTGGCACCGGACCGGGTCCGCGCCGGGCTGCGGCTCGACCTGCCCGGGCTGGTCGCCTTCACCGCCGGCGCGGCCGCGATCACCCTCGGCCTGATCCGCAGCAGCGAGGACGGCTGGGCCGCCGCCGGCACGATCGCCCTGCTGGCCGGGGGCGCCGCCGCGCTGGCCGTCTTCGCGGTGGTGGAGAGCCGGGTCGCCAGGCCGCTGCTCGAACCCGCGCTGTTCCGCCGGCCCGCGTTCACCGGGATCATGCTGGTCGCCCTGCTGCTCAACGCCGCCGCGTTCGCCTACCTCGCCTACAGCTCGTTGTGGCTGCAGACCGTGGTCGGGCTGAGCCCGGTGCGGGCCGGGCTGCTCGGCGCGGCGCCGCTGTCCGCGGCCGCCTTCGTAGTGAGCGCGCTGATCGGCCGGTTCCTGCACGCCAGCAACCCGCGCTGGATCATCGGCGGCGGCATGCTGCTGGTCGGCATCGGGGCCGCGCTGCAGGCGACGCTGGGCGCGCATTCGAGCTGGCCGTCCCTGGTCGCCGGGCTGATCGTCACCGGGGTGGGTGTCGGCCTGGCCACCCCAACGCTGGTGTCCAACGCGATGGCGGCCGTGCCGCTGGCCCAGGGCGGCATGGCGGCCGGCGCGGTGAACACGGCCCGGCAGCTCGGCTACGCGTTCGGCATCGCGGTGCTCGGTAGCGTCTTCTCGGCCCGGATGACGCACGCGATCGCCGTGGGCGGTGGTCGGCCCGGGCTAAGCCAGGCCATCTCCGGCGGCCAGGCCCGGGCCGTGCTCGGCCGCGTGCCAGCCGGGCAGCGTGGGCCGCTGGACCAGCTCATTCACTCCGCCACGGCCTCGGGCCTCAACGCTTGTTTCGTGGTGGCGGCCCTGCTCGGCCTGGCCGGCGGCCTAATCGCCATCGCCACGATCCGCCGCCCGGCCCCGGCCGCTCCGCACGCCGCCCCGGCCCCCGCCACCCAGGCTCAGGAGGCCACCCGCAGCTGACGACGCCCTGGGCGTCGCGTGCCGACGTGCTTAGCGGGTGGTGCTCAGGACCGCCGAGACAGCATCCAGAGCCGAAGGCACGAGAGCGTAATAGGCCCACACACCGCGCTTGTCGCGGGTGAGTATCCCAGCCTCGACCAGGGTTTTAAGGTGGTGAGAGATGGTCGGCTGAGTGAGCCCGAGTGGTTCGGTCAGATCACACACGCAAGCCTCGCCGCTGTCATGCCCAGCGACCATAGAAACCAGTCGCAGCCGGATCGGATCGGCCAGGGCCTTGAGCACGCGGGCCAGGTCGGCGGCCTGGCTGGCGGTGATCGGTTCCCGCAGCAACGGCGTGCAGCATGTCTCAACGACAGGCAGCGTGGTCCGGGTCTGTGTCTGGGCGGTGGTCACATGCCCATTATGCGGCACATATTGACAGGCGTCTATGTCTTGGGCACAGTAGGCATCGACAACCGTCGATATGAAGGGTGGCCGTGATGACCGATCAGGCCCAAGCCGAGCTGCGTGAGCAGGTCCGTGACCGGTACGCCGAAGCGGCCCGCGCGGTGCTGAACCCGCAGTCCGGTGTTTCGGCTGGGTGCTGTGAGAGTACGGCGGACCAGTCGTGCTGTGGCACCGGGTCAGCAGCCCTGGATACCGCCGACTGCTTCGGCGGATCACTGTACGGCGAGGGGGAAATCGAGGGCCTGCCCGAAGAAGCCGTACTGGCCAGCCTGGGCTGCGGTAACCCCCTGGCCGTAGCCGACCTCCGCGAAGGGGAGCGCGTGCTGGACCTCGGCTCAGGTGGTGGCATCGATGTGCTGCTGTCAGCGCGGAGGGTCGGCCCCTCCGGATTCGCCTATGGCGTGGACATGACCGACGACATGCTCGACCTGGCCCGCAAGAACGCGGCCAAGGCAAGCGCGGCCAACGTCGAGTTCCGCAAGGGCGAAATCGAAGCGCTACCCCTCGATGACGCCTCGGTCGATGTGGTCATCTCCAACTGCGTGATCAACCTGTCCACAGACAAGCCCGCCGTGCTGGCCGAGATGTACCGGGTCCTGGTGCCCGGCGGCCGGATCGGCGTCTCCGACGTGGTAGCCGAAGACCAGCTCGCTCCGGCCGACCGGGCCAAGGCGGGCTCGTATGTGGGCTGCATCGCCGGGGCCCTGTCACGCACCGAATACCTCGACGGCCTGGCCGCCGCCGGATTCACAGACGCCTCGGTCACTTTCACCAGCGAAGCCGCCCCGGGCATCCACCCGGCCATCATCCGCGCCACCAAACCCACCACCGCATGAGCGGTCCGCTCGTGCGGCGGCTGCTCGCCGAGTTCACCGGCACCGGGCTGCTGGTCTCGACTGGGACCTTCCCGACCCGGCCGGACTCGACCTCGAAGCAGTCCGCCCCATCCGCGACCAGATCAGCCAGCGCGTCCAATCCCTGCTAACCGAACTAAACGCACCCCGCCGTGAAAGCGAGCAGCTGCGACGCGCCCGCCGCTCACCCGCGCCCCGGCGCTAAGCTCAGCGGCAACATGTAGACCTGTGTGTGCCCTGACACACACAGGTCTTCAAGATCTCTGAGTCAGCCTTTCTTTGTCTGGCTGGTGAACGCCCGCCACTGCTCAGGAGCAAGGGCGAGGAGCGGACCGTGGGGGTTCTTCGAGTCACGCACGGCGACGGTCCGGCCCACCGCGCCGACCTCGACACAGTTGTCGCTGTTGGTGCCGCTGTAGCTGGACTTGCGCCACCCGGCATGGGGACGTTTCTATGGCCACCGTTCAGGAAGATCATTCGTCCATCGAAAGCGGCTTGCTCATCTGCAGGGCAGTGATCTCGTAGCCCGACGTCTCGTACAGCCGCCGGGCCACCGCGTTCTTCCCGAGCACGTTGAGGCCGATCGCGGTGGCGCCGTGGCCGGCCGCCGCTCGCTCGGCGGCCGCGAGCAGCACCCGGCTGTAGCCCAGGCCCCGGTGCTCCGGCTCGACCTGGATGTCGTAGATCCACGCGCCGGGCAGGCCGTCGTGTGACCGCACCGCCACCCAGACGTGCCCGGCCACGATTCCGCCGCCGGTCTCGGCGGTCAGCAGCACCATCCCCGGTGTGTCGTGGCCCTGCGGAAGCAGCGAGCCGGTTTCCCGCTCGGCCCGCTCGGCCGCGCCTTCTGCCGGCCACTCGCCGACCTCGACCTTCTGCTCCGCGTAGTCACGTTTCAGGTTGGCTATGAAGGGGGCGAATTCGGTGGCGGACATCGGGCGGACCACGGGCTCAGCCATCGTCAGATCATGCCGCAGTAGGCATTCGGGCCAACCCAGAGCATGATTCAACCAAGACGACGATCACATCGGCCAGCGGAGGGTGCCATGCCGGATCCCAGCGCCACAGCCGAGCAGGCCGCCGACGCCGCCGACGCCGCCGGCCCGCTCGACCTGCTGCTCACCGACGCGGCGCTTGGTGTCTGGCGGATGTTCCGGCCGGACACGTCGGTGCTGCGGCTGGCCCGCAACCTGGCCCGCAAGCCGCAGCTCACCGGCGGCACCATGGCCCTGTTCGGGATGGAGCTCGGCAAGATCGTTGCCGGCCGCTCCACTATCGGGCCGCACCGCAAGGACCGCCGGTTCGCCGATTCCGCCTGGCGGGACAATCCGCTGCTCAACCGCGTGATGCAGGCCTACCTGGCCGCGGGCCAGACCGCCGAGGGACTGCTCGCCGCCGCCGAACTGGACTGGCGCGACGGCGAGCGGATGAAGTTTCTGCTGGCCAACCTGCTCGCCGCCGCCGCGCCGAGCAACCTCCCGCTGCTCAGCCCGGCCGGGTGGAAGGCCGCGATCGACTCCGGCGGCCTGTCCGCGCTTCGCGGCGCCCGGGCGCTGGCCGGGGACCTGGCCGCGCCGCCGCGCGTGCCGACCATGGTGGAGCCTGGCGCGTTCGAGGTGGGCCGGGACCTGGCCGTCACCCCTGGCGCGGTGGTGGCGCGCAGCGAGGTGTTCGAGCTCATCCAGTACGAGCCGGTGACCGACACCGTGTACCGGTACCCGCTGCTGATCGTGCCGCCGATGATCAACAAGTTCTACATCACCGACCTGGCCCCGGGCCGCAGCCTGGTGGAGTACCTGGTCGGCCAGGGGCACCAGGTGTTCGTCGTCTCCTGGCGCAACCCGGACCGCAGGCACCGGGACTGGAACCTCAGCACCTACGGCGGCGCGGTGCTCGAAGCGCACGCCGCCGTGCGTGCGATCACCGGCGCCGCCAAGGCCAGCATCTGCGCGCTGTGCTCGGGTGGCATCGTCTCCTCGATGGTCGCTTCGCACCTGGCCGCGACCGGCCAGGCCGACCGGCTGGCCAGCCTCTGCCTGGGGGTGACCGTGCTGGACCAGGCGCGGTCGGGCACCGCGTCCGCGATGATGAGCCAGGCCACCGCGAACGTGGCCAAGGCCGCCTCGCGGGCCCGTGGCTACCTGGACGGCCGGGCCCTGGCCGAGGTGTTCGCCTGGCTCCGGCCCGGCGACCTGATCTGGAACTACTGGGTCAGCAGCTATCTGGAGGGCAAGACGCCGCGGCCGTTCGACATCCTGTACTGGAACGCGGACACCACCCGGCTGCCCGCCGCCCTGCACGCCGACTTCATCGACCTGGGGCTGGCCAACGCGCTGACCGTGCCGGGCCGGGCCAGCATGCTCGGCTCGCCGGTCGACCTGTCCAAGGTGGACACCGCCGCTTACCTGGTGGCAGGGGTGGCCGACCACCTGTGCCCGTGGCAGTCCTGCTACCGCAGCACCGGGTTGCTCGGCGGCCCGGTCCGCTTCGTCCTGTCCACCAGCGGGCACATCGCCTCCATGGTGAACCCGCCGGACAACCCCAAGGCGACCTTCCAGGCCGCACCGGGCAACCCGGCCGACCCAGGAGAATGGCTGGCCGCCGCGCGGACGGTCCCTGGGAGCTGGTGGCCCGACTACTCCGCCTGGCTGGCCGGGCACAGCGGCAGCCGCAAGCGGCGTCCGGCCGTGCTCGGCAGCGACGCGTTCCTGCCCCTCGGCGCCGCCCCCGGCCGCTATGTCCTCGACCGCTGAGATGCCCCGGGCCGCCGGGACGGCGCCGCCCGGGCTGCGCAGCGTGGCGGTCGGAGGCCAGCTCCTGCGGGTGGCGGTTCGCCCGGGCCGGCCCGGCGGCCAGCGCCCGGTGCCGCTGCTGGTGATCAACGGCATCGGGGCCAGCCTGGACCTGCTGCAGCCGTTCGTGGACCGGCTCGCCCCCTCGCTCGAAGTGATCCGCTTCGACGTGCCCGGGGTCGGCGGGTCACCGCTGCCCGCGCTGCCCTACCGGTTCACCGGGCTGTGCCGGATGATCGCGCAGATGCTGGCCGAGATCGGGCACGAGCAGGCCGACGTGCTCGGCATCTCCTGGGGTGGCGGGGTGGCCCAGCACTTTGCCGCGCTGCAGCGGCCGCACTGCCGCCGCCTCGTTCTGGTCAGCACGGCCACCGGCGCGCTGATGATCCCGGCCAGGCCGTCCGTGCTGGCCCACATGGTGACGCCGCGCCGGTACACCGATCGCGACTACCTGAAGCAGATCGCCCCATCGCTGTACGGCGGCAGCGCCAGGACCGGCTCGGGCCGGGTGGCGGCGGCCATGCACGAGCACAGCCGGGTGGGCTCGGCCACCGGGTATCTCTACCAGCTCGCCGCGGGTGCGGGCTGGACCAGCCTGCCCTTCCTGCCGCTGCTGCGGCAGCGGACCCTGATCATGGCCGGTGACGACGATCCGATCATCCCGCTGGCCAACGCCCGGGTGATGCACCGCCTGATCCGCGACTCCCGGCTGCACGTCTACCCCGGCGGCCACCTCGCCCTGATCACCGAGGCCACCGAGCTGGCCCCGGTCGTGGACGCCTTCCTGGCCGCGCCCTGACTGGCTTGATCCCCTCGGTCAGGGGTGGCACGATCGCCGAGATGAGCACAGCATTGCGGGAGCTGCTGATTCGGCACGTTGACGCGGGCACGATTCCAGGCGGGGTCGCGGTGTTGGGGGCCGGGAACGTCGAGGTGGCCGCCGCGGGTGTGGTGTCGGTCGGTGGCGGTCCTATGGGCGCGGACGCGATCATGCGGATCCAGTCCATGACCAAGGCGGTGACCTCGGTGGCCGCGCTGCGTCTGGTCGAGGCCGGGCGTCTGCGGCTCGACCAGAGTCTGGTGGACTGGCTGCCGGAGCTGGCTGACCGCCGGGTGCTGCGCCGCCCGGCGGCGGAACTCGACGACACCGTGCCCGCTCGCCGGGCCATCACGCTTCGCCACCTGCTGACCAATGCCTCCGGGTACGGCATGATTCTCCAGGATTCGCCACTGCAGCGGGCGATGGCCGCGAACGGCACCGAGGCCGGCCCGGAGCCACCGGCGATGGGCGCTGAGGAGTGGCTGCGTCGCCTGACGGAACTTCCGCTGGCGTTCCAGCCGGGAGAGGGCTGGCGCTACCACCATTCGTTCGGCGTGCTCGGCATCCTTATCTCGCGGGTGACGGGCCGGCCGCTCGGTGAGCACCTGGCCGAGGACATTTTCGGGGCGCTCGGGATGACCGACACCGCGCTGTGGGTGGCCGACGGCAAGCTGGACCGGCTGCCCGCGGCGTACCGGCACGGCGGCGAAGGGCTCGTGCAGATCGAGCCCGCCGGGGGCGGCTTCTACGCCGGGGCGCCGTCGTTCGACGTCAGTCACGGCGAACTCGTGTCCACCGCCCGGGACTATCACCGCTTCGCCCGGATGCTGGCCGACGGCGGGCGGGTCAGCGGCCGGCCGATGATCTCACCTGATCACCTGCGGCAGATGACCAGCGACCAGGTGCCGGCGGCGGGTAAGACCCCGGACAGCTTCTTCCCGGGATTCTGGGACGGCCTGGGCTGGGGCTTTGGCGTGGCCGTGCAGACAGAGGGGCCCCAGCGCGGACGCTTCGGCTGGTCCGGCGGGCTGGGTACAGACTTCTTCGTCGACCCGGACGGCACCGTCGGCGTGCTCCTCACTCAAGTAGAGATGGGCGGGGACATGTGGCCGCTGGTCGAGCAGTTCCAGTCGCAGCACGAGCCGTCCTGATCGGCCGGCCGTATCCTCGCCGAGCGGCTAACGCCGGGACGGCGAACCTAGACTGGCGGGCGCGTCGGCCACGCTGCCCCTGGGTCTCTGGATATTCAGCACGGCCGCGAAGGGGTGGCCAGTGCGTTGAGTGCCAGCCGGGATCGTGCTTAGCGTGCCCCTCGACGAGGGGCACGCTGTTTTTTGCTGACCTTCCCGAGTTCGGCCAGAGGCACAGGCTAAATTAGGAAAGTTCCCTAACTTTCGGTCGAGAGGGGACATCAGGTCACCCCGCAGTGAGGACGGATGAGGATGAGAAGGACCGCCTGGAGGATCGGGCTTGCCGCGCTGTCAGTGCTCGGGCTCGCCAGCCTCAGCATGTCCAGCGCCGGCGCCGCAGCGGGTCACGTCACCGCCGCGGCCCCGGCGGCCGGCTTGAAGATCTACAACACGTACGTGACCTACTACGGCTGGTATGACAACACGCCACCAGGATGTGCCACCGCCTACTCTGGCTGCGCCGGCGGGACCGGAACGTACACCGATCCGATCACGCTCGCCTCGGACCAGGACGAGTTCCCGGTCCACACGATCATCTACTACCCCACCGTCGGGAAGTACTTCGTCATGGGCGACTCCTGCGGGGAGTGCACCCAGGACTGGTCGAACCCGCACGGCGGTCCCGATGGCGGCCCGGGCCTGCACCACGTGGACCTGTGGATCGGCGGCAAGGACGCTAACGAATTCGATGTGATCGACTGCGAAGACGCCCTCACGCAGGGCAAGCCCGACGGCGCCCCGCTGCTCACGCCGGTCGAGGTAAACCCGCCCTCGAACCTGCCGGTGAGCACCCAGCCGCTGTTCAACGACAAGACCAATAAGTGCTTCGGCGGCATGACGGTGAGCACCAACTTCGGCCAGTACGCCAACGGCGGCTCGGGTGAGTGCATCACCGATCCTGGGACCACCGCGGGCACCCGCGCGGACGTGGCGGCGTGCACCGGCGCGGCCGACCAGGATCTCGCCTTCAACGGCGCGTTCTTCATGATCAACAAACTGTGCCTCAAGGCCGTGGGCGGCGCGGGCAAGGTCGGCAGCAAGCTGGACTACGCCGCCTGCAGCGGCGGCCCCAATGAGCAGTGGGAGATCAACGCCAACGGCACGATCACGACCATTCAGGTGGGTCTGTGCATCTCCCAGTCGGGCGCGGGCCTGGAACTGGCGAAGTGCACCACGGCCGCCTCCGAGAAGTGGACGTACACGTCAGAAGCTGCCCCGTCCTAACCGGGATCAGCCAGGCGCCCAGTCCCCGGCGCCTGGCTGGGACGTCCCGCATCGGGACGAAGCCGGAGCGCCTCAGCGTTGGCATCTAACCTGGAACAGGTCGAGACGATGACGCGAGAGGATGATTTGGTGGACGGAACGCTCACTGCCGGTGATCTGGAACGACTGCGCAAGGATTTCTCGGCCAACCCGGGCTACCGGCTCGCCCAGAATGCCGTGACCCGGGTGACGGTCGACGACGTCGCCATCAACAGGGAGATCGTCAGCAGCATCGACCACTCCATGTCCACGACGCTGGACGACTGGAAGGTCACCAACCAGGAGCAGAGCGGACGCTGCTGGCTGTTTGCCGGGCTGAATCTGCTGCGCGTCGGCGTGATGCGCAAGATGGGGCTCAAGGAGTTCGAATTCTCGCAGAACTACATGATGTTCTGGGACAAGCTCGAGCGCGCCAATTACTTCCTCGAGGCGGTCATCGAGACCGCGAACCGCGATCTCGATGACCGCACGGTCGCGTATCTGCTGGACTCGGCGGCCGACGACGGTGGCCAGTGGAACATGTTCGCCGCCTTGGTGGCCAAGCACGGCCTGGTCCCCAAGGGCTATATGCCGGAGACGCAGAGCTCATCGGACACGGGCCGGATGAACTCGGTCCTGCGCTATCAGCTTCGCCGGGGCGCGCGGACGGTCCGCGCGGCCGCGGCCGAGGGTCTTGATGCCGCCCGCGCGGCCCAGGCCGAGATCATGCACGTCGTCTACCGGATTCTGTGCATCCATCTGGGCACACCGCCGGAGCGCTTCGACTGGCAGTGGACGGACAAGGACAAGAAGTTCTGGCGGGAGGGCGTTCTCACCCCGCAGGAGTTCGCCACCAAGTACGTGGACCTGCCGGTCAGCGAGTACGTCTGCCTGGTCAACGACCCCAGGCCGTCCAGCCCGATCGGCCGGACCTTCACCGTGGAGTACCTCGGCAACGTCATCGGCGGCCCGCCGGTCATCTATCTCAACCTCGACGTGCAGATCATCAAGGACATCGCCGCGGCCACGATCCAGGGCGGCGAGCCGGTCTGGTTCGGCTGCGACGTCGGCAAGATGATGAGCGACGCTTACGCGTTCTGGGACACCGGACTCTACGACCTGCCCTCTGTCTACGACGCCACCTTTGACCTGGACAAGGCCTCGCGCCTCGACTACCACGAAAGTGCGATGACGCACGCGATGCTGTTCACCGGGGTCGATGCGCTGGACGGGGTGACCCGGCGCTGGCGGGTGGAGAACAGTTGGGGCTCCGACCGTGGCAAGGACGGCTTCTTCACGATGAACGACCCCTGGTTCAGCCAGTACGTCTTCGAGATCGCCGCCCGCAAGAGCGCGCTTCCCGCCGACCTGCAAAGCGCGTTGGACGCCGAGCCGATCGTGCTGCCTGCCTGGGACCCGATGGGCGCCCTGGCCCGGTAGCCGGGCGTCCTTTCCCTCGCCTACGGCCTCGGTTCGGAGTACCAGCGCCACTCGCCGAGCCGGGGCCGGCCCGGCAGGTCGGCGCGGCCGGTGGCCCACAGCAGTGCCGCCCATGGGAGGGCGTCCGCTGGAGCGCCGGGGAAGAGCCGGCCGAGCACCCGCGCGCACAGGTCGGCGGGGGGTTCCCAGGGCACGCCCAGTCCCTGGGCGGCATCGTGCCCGTGGACCAGGGTTTCCGCCACGCCCATCGCGGCGAAGCCTTCCGGGTCCGAGGTGCCGTACGGGTGCCAGGCGCGGGTGTCCGGGGATGCCGTCGTGACCATGGCCGCCAGCAAGGCGCCGCACGCCTCGAGGGCCTGCAGCAGGCTGGCCGCCCCTTTCTCACGGTCCACGTGGATCGCGCTTTCCGCGCCACCCGGCCGGGTGCTCGTCATCGCGATCGGCACGTAACCGCCCTCGGGCGTGGCGGGAGTCAACTGGGTAGCGTAGGCGAACAAGTCGTCGACGACGTGCTCGACCGTCTCCCAGCAGTCCCACTCCAGCGAGCCGGCCTTAGCAGCCCACGCTTCCGCCGGTGCGCTGCCGAGGGCCGCGGCCGCCAGCCGCACCGTGAGCGTGACGTCGGCTGCGGTTACCTGGTCACGGCCTGGCTGGTCCTCATGCGGCGGCATACCCGGAACCTACTACAGCGATCGACGCACGCCTGCGGCCGGCTTTTACGCCGGTGGCAGGGACTGGGTCTGTGTGGGTGTGGGGGTAGGGGTCGGGGTCGGCGTGGAGGATGGTGTCGGTGTGGGGGAGTGGGTGGCCGTCCGGGTTGGTGTTCGGCTTTCCGGTTACGTCTCCTGGCCGGTCATGTTGAAGGAGGCGATCACCTTGACCGGCCGGACCCGCACCAGCAGTTCGCCGGGGACGCCGTTGCGGCGGCCGAACTCCCCGGCCCGCTCGGGGCCTATGTACCGCGCCGCGATCGCGGTCGCCGAGGTGACCAGGGCAGCGGGATCCTCGCTGAGCTCGGCTACCCCCTGGACCTGGACGAAGGCATACGGCGGCTGTTCCAGGTCGACGCAGATCACGACCCGCGGGTCGCGGGCCAGCGCCCGGCCCTTGGCGGTGCCCTTGCCGGTGTTGAACACCAGCCGGTCATCCTCGACCACAAACCACACCGGGGCGACCAGCGGCCGGCCGTCGGCCGCGCGATAGCCCAGCTTGCCCGTCCGCGTGCCGTCCATCAAGAAAGCACGGATCTGCGGGTCGGTAACCGAATGCATCCCCGCAGTGTAGGCACCGGCACGAACGCGAGGGCCCATTCGCCGCAGAACCCGCCCAGGGGAGCCGGCCGTCCATGGCAGCATGGCGTGAGTGACGTTCGACGTTCTCGCCAGCGAACCGCTCAGGAACAACCCGAACAACGAGACGGCCGGCGGCATCGACCGGGTCACCGACTCCGGCGGCCGCACGCTGATCAGAAAACATCTGCGCCGCCCTAGCCCAGACCCGGCGGCCCCGCCGGCCGGATGGTCGGCCTCGCTGGATCCCCGGCACTGGAACTACTGGCATCGCGAGGCCGACGCCTACCGATCCGCCGGGCTGCGTGACAGCCTGCGGCAGGCCGGCCTCGACCTGCCGGACGCCGAGGTGCAAGAACACGACGGCGGCGTGACCCTCTGGCTCGAGGACGTGACCGGGACGCCAGGCACCGGCTTCACGCTGGCCGAACACGCCGCGCTGGCCGAGGCGGCCGGCCGCTGGCAGGCCCAGGGCCCGCTGCGGACCTCCTGGACTTCCGAGCGCTTCCTGCGCACCTACTCGGGCAACTGGCAGGTCCCCCCGGGACTGCTGGACGACGACGCCGTCTGGCAGCAGCCGCTGGTCGCCGGGAACTGGCCACCAGGGCTGCGTGCGGGCTGGCAGCGCCTGCTGGCCCACCGGGAGTTCCTGCTCGGCGTGATGGAGGGGCTGCCGCGGACCCGCAGCCACCTCGACTTCTGGGTGTGCAACCAGATCCGGCGGCCCTCGGGCGGCTTCGTGCTCATCGACTGGGCGTTCGCGGGCGACGGGGCCATCGGGGAGGACGTCGGCAACCACGTGCCGGACGCGGTGAACGACCTGTTCTGGCCCGCCGAGAGGATCGGCGAGCTCGACCAGGCGTGCTTCGACGCCTACCTGTCGGGCCTGCGGCAGGGCGGCTGGACCGGCGACGCCGATGTGGTCAGGCTCGGCATGGTCGCGTCGTGCGTCAAGTACACCTGGCTGCTCCCGCTCATGCTGGAGCAGGCCGCCAACTCCAGCCATCGCGCCTACCACGAGGCGGCCGATTCCGGCGAGCTGTACCGGCGGCGCGGGCTCAGCCTTTGGCACCTGGTCGGCTGGCTGGACGAGGCGCTCACCCTGACCGGCCGAACCGGATGACGTTTGGGCCGGACGCGCCGGGCGCTGCCGATGTACATGCTCCGGACTGGGCTGCTACCGTGCGACACCAGGGGCTACGGCACCCAGGTACCAGCCCTGTACGCCTGCGGATTGCGCGGGTCACAGTGGTGAGCGGCGGTCATGAACGCGGGGAGCGGTCAGTGGCGGACGACGACACCGGGTCACTGGTTACGGCGGCCGCGGCCGGCGACAAGGTCGCCTGGCAAGCTCTGGTCGAGCGGTTCAGCGCGATGGTGTGGTCGATAGCCCGCGCCTACCGGCTCAGCCGCGCCGACGCGGCGGACGTGTCCCAGACGACCTGGCTGCGGCTGGCCGAGAACATCAGCAAGATCAACAATCCGGAGCGCGTCGGGGCCTGGCTGGCGACCGCCGTCCGGCGCGAGTGCCTGCAGAACATCAGGGCGAACGCGCGCACCGTCCCCACCGAGGACATGGCCCTGTTCGACGACGTCGGGGCGGACCCCAACCCGGTCGAGGCCGAGGTGCTGAGGGCCGAGAGCGAGCGGGAGAACGCCCGCCGGGCCCGTATCGTGTGGCAGGCGCTGGGGCGGCTCCCGGCGCGCTGCCAGCAACTGCTGCGGGTCCTGATGGCATCGCCGCCGCCAAGCTACGCGGAGGTGGCCGCGGCCCTCGACCTCCCGGTGGGCAGCATCGGCCCGACCCGCGCCCGCTGCCTGCAGCGGCTGCGGCAGGAACTGGGCGTTGTATCAGGAATCGCCTGACGCCCTCAATTAACCAGTAGACAGGGCCCTGGAGAACTGATATGACCAACCAGCCAGACGACCGGACGGTGGAGGAGGAAATCCGGCGAGCAGCCGCCCGCCTGGATCCGGTACCTCCCGAACTGATGCAAGCGGCGACCGATGCGTTCGCCTTTCGTGACCTCGACGCCGAGCTAGCCGAGCTGGTGTTCGACTCGCTGCTCGACGCCGACTCAGCCACGCTCGTCCGCAGCTCCGGCGACCGGCGGATGGTCTCGTTCAAGACGGCCGAGCTGACCATCGACATCGAGGTGTCGCGCACTGGATCCGATCGGCAGGTGATGGGCCAGATCATGCCGCCAGGCCCAGCCACCGTGGAGATCCGTCACCGGAACGGGGTGAGCACCGTGGACGCGGACGAGCTGGGCCGGTTCAGCTCCGCCGAACTGCGGGCCGGACCGCTGAGCCTGCGGCTGCGGCAGGCGGGACAGCCAGGGCCGGTCGTGGTGACCGACTGGGTCGCTATCTGACCGAGCTGACCCCGACCGAGCTGACCCCGGCCGAGCAGGCCCTGGCGAGCTGCCCTAGGGCCTGCTCGAGCAGGGGCCGCAGCGGCACCGGGGGGTCGGCGCCGAACCAGCGCCGCAGCGCCACCTGGGCCGCGGCTGTGGCCGCGCCGGCCAGAATCTCCGGGTACATGTCGGTGGCCCGGTCCACGCCGCTGCGGTCCGCGATCGCCGCGGCGAGCGCGTTCTGGGTGGCGGCGGTGACCCGCAGGAACTCGGCGCGCACCCCCGGAGACGTCAGCACCACCCGCACCGCGTCCAGCCACCGCTGGTCCGGGGCCTGGTCGATGCCCTCGTAGTGCCGCAGCATGGCGTTGGTCAGCGCCTCCCACAACGGCTCGCTGGCCGGCCGCTCCCGCAGCGTCGCACCGATCCGGTCGGCCCGATCGAGCGCGATGGAGCAGATCGCCTCGTACTTGCTGGAGAAGTAGTTACGGAAGGTGCGGACGGCCACGTCCGCCTCGGCGGCAATATCCTCGATCCGCACGTTATCCACGCCACGCTCGACGGCGAGCCGGAGCGCGGCCTGCCCGAGTGCCTGGCGGACCGCCAGCTTTTTGCGTTCCCGCAGCCCCGTCACCGGCCTAGCTTAATGCGATTCGTTCCGAAAGGGCAAGTTTGCCTTTAAGGTAGGTTACTGTGACTATGATGACGGCGGGCCGCGCCAGCGCGGCCCCAGCGGAGCGGCACGGGCCCGAGCAGAACGGAGCGACGCAGGTGAACCGAAGGGGCGTCTGCTACGACGTCGGCACCGTCTACTCGGGCTTCGTGTACCAGGTCGTCACCAGGCCGGTCTACGATCCCGGGATCACCCGCCGCGAGCTGGAGATCATCAAGACCGAACTGCACTGTAACGCGGTGCGAATCGTGGGCCGCGACGTCGGCCGGCTGATGCGGGCCACCGAGATCGCGCTCGGGCTTGGGCTGGAGGTCTGGCTGTCCCCGGCGCTCTACGAGAAGAGCCCAGACCAGACGCTCGCCTACTACCTGACCGTGGCCAGGGCCGCGGAGGAGCTGCGAGCCCGGCTCGCCGACGCGGCCTGCGACCAGGGTAAGGCCGCCGCCGGGCCGCCGGCCGCCCAGGCCGGTCCGGACTCCGGCCACCCACAGCGCCATGAGGACGCCGACGAGGAGTCACTGTGCGCGCAGTGTCCCGGCTCGCTCTGCCTGCGTTCGCTGCGCCGGTCCCGCCAGCAGGTGTCCGCCCAGATCGTGTTCTGCCTCGGCGGCGAGCTGAGCCTGTTCATGCGGGGCATCGTTCCCGGGCGGTCCATACCCGAGCGCGTGGCCAACATGATCGGCCAGGCCAAGGCCGGCGACCACAGCCACACCGAGCGGCTGAACGCCTTCCTGGGCAAGGCCAGCGAGGCCATCCACGGAGTGTTCCGCGGGCCGCTCAGTTACGCCGCCCTGATTGGCGAGTCGGTGGACTGGACCCGGTTCGACTTCATCGGCCTCGACCATTACCGGGACGCTCGGATCAAGGACAGGTACGCCGACATGCTGGCGCCGTTCCTGGCCACTGGGCAGCCGGTCGTGGTCACCGAGACCGGGATGCGCGGCTACCGGGGCGCACAGACGTCCGGCACCCTCGGCTTCGGCGTCGTCGATCAGCGCAGCCAGTTCCTGCACCAGCTTCCGCTCCTCGGCCGGCTGGTGAAGGCCAGGCTGAACGGCGAGTACGTGCGGGACGAGGGATTGCAGGCCCGCGAGCTGGCCGAGGTGCTGGCCATACTGGACGGCGCCGGGGTCGACGGCGTCTTCGTCAACTCGTTCGTCGAGCCGCTGGCCCCGTTCAGCGAAGACCCCAGGCACGACCTGGACATGTCCGCGCTGAGCCTGGTGAAGAGCTACACCGACCGGCGCGGGAGCACGTTCCCCGACATGCCCTGGGAGCCCAAGGAGGCGTTCGGGGCGGTGGCCGGCCGCTACGCGGGCCAGCCGGCCAGCACCTGAGCCGTGGGACCGATGCCGGGAACCGTGACCTCCGGGGTGGCCGGGGCAGCCGGGGCCGACCTGTACTACGAGCGCCGCGGGGCCGGGCCGCCGCTGCTGCTGATCACCGGCGGCGGTGGCGACAGTGGCTACTACGCGGCCGCGGCCACCATCCTGGCCGACCGCTACACGGTCATCACCTACGACCGGCGGGGCAACTCGCGCAGCACCCTGCACGGCGCGCCCGCCGACATCACCATGGCCGGGCAGAGCGACGACGCGATCGCCGTGCTGGCCGCCAATGGGTTCGGCTCGGCCGCGATCTTCGGCAACAGCGGCGGCGCCACCATCGCGCTCGACCTGGCCGCGCACCACCCCCAGGTGACCGACGTCGTGGTCGCACACGAGCCACCGGTGCCCCACGTGCTGGCCGATCCCAGCGACTATCTCGCCCAGTTCGAGGAGATCGAGCGCGTGCTGGCCACCGAAGGCTGGCAGGAAGCGTTCATCAGGTTCCAGGTCAACATCGGCCTGGCGCCGTCGGGCCGGCCCGAGGTGCTCAGGCTCCTTCTCGAGCCTGGAGCGTTCCTGCCGTCCGGGCCGCACCGGGACATGATGACCAGGGTCAGCGGCAACTGGGCCTACCTGATGACCCACGAGGTGCGCCCGTTCATCGACTACCGGCCCGACCTCGGCCGGATCGTCAGCAACCGGGTGCCCATCGTGGTGGCCTGCGGCACCCGCACCAGGGACCAGCGCGCGGTCGAGATCAGCGTCAGGACCGCCGAGCTGCTCGGCACCGAATGTGTCCGGTTCTCCGGCGGCCATACCGCGCCGGTGGATATGCCCCGCGCGTTCGCGGCTGAGCTGGCCGCGCTGCTGAGCCGGCTGTAATGCGAAACCATTAAGGGTTCTGAACGGTGGCCATAGACCGTCGGTGGCCCGTCGCGCGTTACCGCACCGACCGCGCCCGGGCGGCGCGGATCCGCTCGGCCGTGATCCTGGCTTCCAGCAGGACCAGCCGGACCGGCTCGCTGAAGCCACCTCGGTCCAGGGCCGCGTCGGTGGCCGCGATCGTGTCCTGCTCGGCCAGCGTGACCGGGTAGAGCAGGCCGGCCAGACGGCCCGCGATCCGCGGCTGGTGCTGGCCGAGCGCGGGCAGGACCTCGGTGAAGAACCGGGTGCGGAAGGGCGCCATCAGGTTCTCCTGCCCGGGGACCCAGACGCCTTCGGCGTGCGCCCGCGCCAGGTGGATCGGCTGACCGGGCGCCAGCGTCGCGGCCCAGGCGGCCTCCTTGGCCGCCGGATCCGGGCGGCGCGCCCGGCAGGTCGCGCGCTGCCGCTCGCCGCCGACCGGGTCGTCCGCGACGTAGGCGTCCAGGTCGGCGTCGGTGGCCAGGCCATGGGCGGACAGCGCGGCCAGGATCCGGCCGCGCAGCTCCAGGTTCAGCTCCAGGCCTTCCGGAAGGCCTGTGCCGTCCGGGTGAGCCGTTCCGCCCAGCCAGGCGCGCAGCCGGGCGAGCTGGTCATCGGTCTGCGCGGCGGCGGCGAAGCCGCCGGCCAGGACGCGCTGGGCGCGGCCGCCCGGCCGGGCCAGTCCGTCGCCATCCGGGCCAGCGGCCGCCAGGCCACGAGCCGTCAGGCCGGCGCCATCCAGGCCGGCGCCATCCAGGCCAGCGCCATCCAGGCAGGCGGCCGCCAGGCGTTCGCGCAGGCCCGCCCGCTGTGCGGGCGGCGCGTAGAAGTCCGCGGCGGTGACCGCCTGGTCCAGCAGCGCCTGCAGGCCGGCCGGGGGCGCTTCCGCGGCGATCCTGCGGGCCACCAGGCCGGTGAACTCGGCCGCGGTCAGCTCGGCCGCTTTGGTCATGTCCCAGGCGGCGTTCCAGAGCACCGCCTCGGTCAGCGGGTCGCCCACGTCCAGGGCGCAGGCGGACAGCGCGCGCCACGAGGCCGCGTCGAATCTGATCCTGGCCAGGGTGAGGTCACCGTCGTTGAGCACGACCGCGTCCGGCGCCGCGGCCCCGGCCAGCCCAGCCACCTCGGTACGGTCCCCGCTGATCTCCACGCTGGCCACCCGGTGCCGTCGCAGCCGGCCGTCGTCCTGCCTGGCGTAGAGCCCGGCCGCGACCCGGTGGGTCCGGGGAGCGGGAGACGCGTCCTGCACGACGGCCAGCGACCCGATCGTTCCGTCCGGCGCCAGGGCCAGCTCGGGCCGCAGCGTGTTCACGCCCGCGGTTCGCAGCCACTCCCGCGCCCACCCGGCCAGGTCCCGGCCGCTGGCCCGGCCCCAGCAGTCCACCAGGTCGGCCAGGGTGGCGCAGCCCCAGGCGTACCTGGTGAGGTACTCCCGCAGCCCGGTCCGCAGGGCCTCGTCGCCGATGAGCGCGGCGAGCTGCCGGATCGCGCTGGCACCCTTGACGTAGGTGATGGCGTACGGCTTGCTGAGCGCGTCGGAAGCGTCCGTCACCGGTGACGACACCGGCGGTGTGCCCGGCACGCTGTCGACCTGATAGGTCAAAGCCTTGTCGGTCGTGGCGAACTCGGCCCACACCGCGCCCAGGCTCAGTGCCTCGTCCGCGGCGAGCAAGCTCAGGTAGGTGGCCATGGACTCGGCCAGCCACAGGTCGTCCCACCAGCTCGACTCGACCATGCAGCCGAACCACACGTGCGCCACCTCATGCGCCAGGATCACCAGAACCTGGTGGTCCTGCGGGTCGGCGGCCCGCTGCAGCAGCGACTCGCTGACCGTCGTCAGGGCAGGCACCTGCATGGCCAGCGGGGCCAGGTCGGGCGGGAACACCAGGTTGAGCTCGCGGTACGGGCAGGCCACCCCCAGAAGCTCTTCGTAGTACCGCAGCGCCCGGCCCACCACACTGCCGACCCGGCGCAGGCCAGGCTCGGTGGCCAGCCGAGGGCGGCACCACACCCGCAGCCGGATAGGGCCGTCCACCCCGGCCAGTTCCTCCTCGGCCACGGCCAGGTAGGGCCCCGCGCACAGCGCCAGGTCGTAGGTGTGCATCTTGCGGGCCGGGGCGAACTCCCACAACCCGGCCGCGCCCGGGGCCGGCCTGCTGGTCACCGGGGCGTTGGCCTGGCACTCCCAGCCTGGCGGCGCCGTCACAGACAACGTGACGTTCGCGCGCAGGTCCGGCTGGTCGAAGCAGCAAAAGACGGCGGGCGCGAACGCCGGGAAGCAGGTGACCATCACGTACACCGCGCCACCGGCGGGGTCAGCCCACCGGCTCAGCGCCCGGCTGTCGGTCGTGTAGCCGAACTCGGCGTCCACGGTCAGCACGTTGTCCGCGGCCAGCCCGGCCAGGTGCAGCCGCTCACCGGCCAGCAGGCCGACCGGATCCAGGCTGGTGCCGTTGAGCACCACCCGGCGCACCGTGTCCGCGGCCAGATCCGCGAACGTGGCCGCCCCCGGCTCCCGGCACCGGAACCGGATCTCCGTGTGCGACCCGACCGTGTCGGGGCCCGCGGTGAAGTCCAGGGCCACCGTGTAGGACTCGACCTCGATGAGCGCGGACCGCGCCTTGGCTTCGCTCTCGGTTACAGCCGTCATCCTGGCATCCTACGGACGCCGTGCAACCGATTTATGGCGCCCGTGGGGCCGGGCTCACGACAGCGCCAGTCACGGCAGCGCCAGTCACGATGGGCCAGTCAAGATGGGCCAGTCAAGATGGGCCAGTCAGGATAGGGGCGCGTGCGCGAACGCGGCGATGGCCCCGAGCGCGCCGCAGCCGATCAGCGCGGCCACCACGCCCCGGCGCAGGCCGATCAGCCACAGGGCGGCCAGCAGCGTGACCCCGGCCTGCCAGAGGTGGGCCAGCCCGAGGGCCAGCGGGATGGCCACGCCGCCGATCCCGCCGATGGCGCAGGTGCCCGCCCCGGTGAGCAGCGCCTGGGCGTGGGCGCTGCGGCGCAGCCGGTCGAAGTGCGGGGCGCCCACGAGCACGAACAGGAACGACGGCGTGAACGCGACCAGTGAAGCCAGCAGGCCGCCGCCCACCCCGGCCGCGGCGTAGCCCACCACCGCGACCGTCTGCACCACCGGTCCCGGCGTGATCTGGCCCAGCGCGACCGCGTTGAGGAACTGCGCGTTGGTCATCCAGTGGTAGCCGCTCACCGCGTCGTGCTGCATCAGCGGGATGATCACGAAGCCGCCGCCGAACGAGAGCGCGCCGACCTTGACCGCGACCCAGGCCAGCGAGCCCAGGCCCGCCCCGGCCACTGTCACCCCGGCCAGCCGCGCCAGACCCAGCCCGCCCAGACCCGGCCCGCCCAGGCCCAGCCACCCCCGACCCGGCGGGGCCAGGGTCAGCGGCAGCACGGCTGCTGCCCCGGACCGCCGCCACCCGCCGGGGTGCCGCACCACCGTCTCGGTCAGCCCACAGGCCAGCAGCACGAACACCAGGTACTGGCCCGCGAGTGCCCCGCACACGCCCCCCGCCAGCAGGTAGGCGGCCCACCGGCCCTGGCGGTCACGGTCGCCCGTGACCCGTTTCCAACTGGCCGGCACCAGCCCGAGCGCGGCGCCCACCGCCACCGCGGGCACTGCGGCGCCGGCGCCGTCCGACACACCGCGCACCCAGAGCGGCGGATGGCGGGCCAGGAACAGCGCGGACAGTCCGAGGATGATCGCGAGCCCGGGCAAGATGAAGCAGGCGCCGCCGAGCAGTGCCCCGCGCCAGCCGCGCAGCCGCCAGGCGCAGAAGATCGCTAGCTGGGTCGAGGCCGGCCCCGGCAGCAGGCTGGTGGCGGCGATGCCGTCCTCGAACTCCTCGGCCCGCAGCCACCCCCGCCGCTGCACGCACAGCCCGCGCAGCAGCGCGATGTGGGCCGGCGGCCCGCCGAACCCGGTCACCCCGATCCGGGTCCACTCACGTGCGATCGTGCCGAGCCCAACCGGCGGCGGGCCGGGCTCGGTCACCCCGCGGGCTGGCTCGGTCATGTCAGTGATGGGCCAAGACCTGGTCGAGGCGCCCGCTGTCGCGCAGGGCGCTCAGGTCGGGGTCGTGACTCGCGTTGGCCACCAGGGCCGGGTTGAGCGCGATCGCGTCGTCCAGCGTCCGCGCCGCTTCGTCGGGCTGGCCGGCCTGTGCCTGGGCGCAGGCCAGGTTGTAGCAGGCCATGCCGTGGGCGGGGTCCGGTGCGTCCAGGTACCGCGCCCAGGCCACCCCCTGGGCGGCCAGGGCGACCGCCCGTCCGGCCCGGCCGTGGGCCAAGTAGTAATCGACGAGGTGCCCGCACGGATGCCAGAATCCGCGTACCACCGTCTGCAGCCAGAGCTGGCGCCCGGCGACCTGAGGGCTGCCCGTGCCGCCCACCAGATCCGCGTCTGCGGTGCGGTTCAGCGCGGCGATCAGGGCTTGGCTGGTCTGAGCGCTGGCCGCCGCGACATCGTCGGCTGGCTGCTCGCAGTAGCGCGCGTAGACCTCCGGCACCGCGTGGTCCACGTTGCTGAACGCCGGCGGTGCCTGGCCGGCCTCGATCGCCTTCAGCCGCAGCACCTGCTGGTGTTTGAACTCCGTGTTGTGGGCGACCAGCGGTGCCGCCGCCCAGCGCCCGGCGTGACCGGGCTGCTCACCCGCCGGATTCGCCGCGGCGGCCACGAGCAGCATCTGCTCCTCGGCCGAGGCGAACGCGATCAGGCCGATCACCGCGGCCCGCGGGCTGGTCGGGGCCGTCATGACCCGCACCCCGTCTGCTCGCCCGGCTTGTGGGCCACGAACGTGAGCGTGTAGCCGACGCTGATCGTGATCTTGCCGAAGCCGATTGTCTGCAGCCGGGTGAGGAAGGCGGCGGGTTCCACCGGGTTGTAGTCGTCATCGACGTGGAAGTGGTGCAGGTCGTTGCCGGGCAGGCTGTCCGAGCCGATCAGCACGCCGCCGGGCCGCAGCACCCGCAGCACCTCGGCCAGCAGCCGGTTCTGCAGGGCGGCGGTGGGGACGTGGTGCAGCATCGTGAACATCGCGGCCGAGTCGAACGAGCCGTCGGCGAAGCTCATCGCGGTGGCGTCGCCGGTCCTCACCTCGACGCCGTGCTGACCGTAGCTAGCCACCAGCTTGGCGGCGGCCTGCTCGTCGCGTTCCAGCGCCACCAGGCGCTTGACCTTGTGCCGCAGCCAGTCGGTGGCCGCACCGGGGCCGGGGCCGACTTCGAGCATCTCGGCGCCGAGATCGACACCCGCGGTCAGCGCCGGCAGGATCTCGCCCTGCAGCCAGGCGGCCCACTGCGGACTGGGGCACAGTTTCGCGTGGTTTTCGTTCATATGGCCAAGCTATGCAGGGCAAAGCCCCAGGCCTAGGGCGTATCCTGCCATCTCGTGGCGCTAGACGGACATCGTCGCGACAGCGATCCAGTCATGATCGTCTGCACGTTCGCGATGGCCGCGGGGGCGGCCTTCTACTGGCACACCCACGACGACCATCAGCTGGCCTGGGCCCCTCGGGGAGTGCTCACGGTGGTCACCGAGGAGTCCACCTGGGTGCTGCCGCCCACCCGCGCGCTGTGGATCCCGGCCGGGCTGCGGCACGAGACCAGGGCGGATGGGCCGGCCACCATGCGCTCGCTCTACATCAGGCCCGACTTGTGCCCGATCGGCTGGCCCGGCCCGACCCCGGTACGGGCCGATGCGCTGATGACCGAGCTCATCGGCTACCTGGAAAGGGACGGGCTCGGCGCGGACCGCCGGGCCCGGGCCGAGGCGCTGCTCACCGACCTGCTCGAGCCGGTGCCGCTCGCCACCATCGAGGTCCGGATGCCCACCGACGAGTGCGCCCGCGACGTGGCCAGGGAACTCGGCGACAACCCGGCCGACAAACGGACCCTGGACCAGTGGGGGCGCCACGTCGGCGCCAGCGGCCGCACCCTGGCGCGCGCCTTCGCCGAGGGCACCGGCCTGCCGTTCGGCCGGTGGCGGACCCTGCTGCGGCTGCAGGCCGCGCTGCCCGCACTGGCCGCCGGGCAGCCGGTGGGGAACGTGGCCCGCCACGTCGGCTACGAGAGCAGCAGCGCGTTCGTCGCGGCGTTCCGGCACGAGACCGGGCTGACCCCGGCGGCCTACGTGCAAAGCCCCGGCGGCACGCCCCCCGCGCAGACCTAGCCCGCGGGCACTAGCCCGCGACAGCTAGCCCGCGGACAGGGCCTTGCCGACCGCGGCGGTCAGCTTGGACGGGGGGAACCAGCCGTCGTTCTGGAACAGGATCTTCCCGCTGGACGAGACCAGCTCGATCCAGGGCTGGTCCTGCACGTGGTAACCGTCGGCGAACTGGCCGTACTTGTCGACGGCGACCGGGTAGTCCAGGCGGCCGTGCAGGCTGGCCAGGAACGTCGGCAGCGCCGACGGCGTGGTCTCCGTGCTGGCCTCGTCCACCGCCACCACCGGCGGCCAGCCGTGGGCGGCCGCGGTGCGCTGGTAGCCGTTCAGCGCTTCCATCTCGGCGGTGAGGTTGGTGTTCTCGTCCACCCAGGTGGCGAAGAACACGACCAGGTGCGGATGGCCGCGGCCGAACGTCACGGTCCCCCCCGACCCCTGGCCGCCCGCCACCGGCAGCGCGACGTTGGCCGTCGGCGCGGTACCCCGCAGGTAGCGCAGGCTCACCGACTGCCTGGCGTGCGGGTGCCCGGGCAGCACGGCCGCGGTCGCGTTGGCCAGCACCTGGGCCTGCTGGTCGGTCGCGGTGTAGGCCATCTGGGTCAGGAAGATCGACTGTTCCTTGCCGCCCGGCGTGATCAGGAAGATGGCGGGCTCGTGGTCGATGTCGTTCTTCACCGCCGCCACGTACACGTGGTAGTCCCGCCACACCTGCTTGAGCTGGGGCAACGAGCCGGTGAGGAACTCCCAGCTGTGCATCATCCCGTGCGCGCGGGTGTAGTCGCGCACGTCGGCGACGCGGGTGGCGTCGGGGTTGGCGTCGATCCCGACGAGTTGCACCTGCTTGCCCGCGGCACCGAGCAGGCTGGCCGCCTGCAGCATGCTGGTCGTGGTCAGCGGGCACACGGTCGTGCAGTGCGAGTCCACGAAGGCCAGCAGGACCGCTTTTCCGTGGAACTGGCTGAGCGTGACCGTGTGGCCGAACTGGTCGAGCAGCTTGAAGTTAGGGGCCGGCTTGCCGCCCAGCGGGCTGCCAGGGTCCACCGCCGGGTTGGCGGCCAGCGCGCTCGCGGACGGACTGGTCGGGTGCGGCGCGGATGACGCCGAGCAGCCGGCCACGGCCAGCAGCGCGGTCACGATGACGGTCAGTGGTGCGGCGGCCAGCGCCTTACGGAGCGAAGGGGTGGCATGGCACCGTTCAGTAAGAATTTTCATAATTTCGTCGCGGCGGCCCAGCGCAGCACCTCAGCGGCGTGCTGGTCGGGCGGGAAGATCGGATAGAACACCTTCTCGACGTGGCCGTCGCGGACCACCAAGGTGATCCGTTTCAGCAGCGTCCTGCGGCCGCCGCCCTCGTAGGCCGGCGCCAGCTCGATGTCGAAGGTCGGCAGCCGCAGCGCCCGGGTGACGGCCAGGTCCGCGTCGCTGAGCAGCGGAAACGGCAACCGGAGCCGGGTGGCGGCCTCCTGCTGGTAGGCGGTGCCCTGGGTGGACAGGCCGGCCACGGCGGCGCCGAGCGCGCCCAGTTCGGCCGCGTGGTCGCGGAAGCCGCACGCCTGCGGCGTGCAGCCGCGCGCGCCGGGGATCTCGTCCCAGCCGTCGGGAACGGGCACGCCGGGCAGCCCGGTCATCGGGTAGGCGTAGATGATCAGCCGGGTGAAGCCGTCGGGGACCGTGTCCACCCGCATCGTCGCGCCGCCGGTCGAGGCCCGTGCTGTCGAGGCCTGTGCTGTCGAGGGGAGCGCGATGGCCGGCACGGCGGTGCCGGGCAGGTGCGCCGCGGCGCCGTCGTCGGTGGGCACCGGCAGGTCGGCGGGAAGCTGATTGGGGTCAAAGGGCATCGGGCCGCTCGCCTTCCGCGTCACCCGTGCGGCCTGACCCAGGCTGCGTGACCAGTTTCATCCCCCCAGACAATAGTCCCCGGGCGGCGGGCGGCTGCGGCAGGATACGGAGATGCCCACTCACATCGCGTTGCTGCGCGGCATCAACGTCGGCGGCAACAAACGGGTCGCCATGGCCGATCTGCGGGACGTGGTGGCCGCGCTCGGCCACGACGACGTCGCGACCTACATCCAGAGCGGCAACGTCGTCTTCAGCCCGCCTCAGGCCGGCCCGGGGGCGGCCGACACGGTGGCGCTGGCCGCCGGGCTGGAGCGGGCCGTCGCCGACCGGCTCGGCATGCAGGCCGGGGTGATCGTGCTCAGCCGGGACGAACTGGCCCAGGTCGCGGCCGACAACCCCTACCCCGACGAGCCGAACCCGAAGCTCGTGCACGTGATCTTCCTCCCGGCCGAGCCCGAGGCCGGGCACGCGGACTTCCTGGCCGACGCGCAGCGGCAGGCGGCGGCCAAGGGCAGCCGGGACGAGGTGACGCTAGTGGGGCGGGCGGTGTTCCTGCACACTCCGGACGGCTTCGGCACCAGCGAACTGGCCAAGCTGCTCGGCAAGTCCCGCGGCCCGATGTCGGCCAAGTCGGCGGGCACGGCCCGCAACTGGGCCACGGTGACCAAACTGCTCGCCCTCTGCGACCCTCCCGGGCCAGGCAGCACATCATCGTGAAAGATCTCGTCGCCCCAGCAGCCAAAATCCTCCCCGTTATGGGTGAGTCCCGCATGTCACCCATATGACAACGCTGTCATCGGGGTGGCCGGACTGTGGCGCGGATTGGGAAGGATCCTGGTCGCCCCAGCAGCCACGATCCTCCCCGTTATGGGCGGGCCCCGCATGTCACCCATATGACAACGTTGTCATCAGTGATGGTCACGGCTCACGCTCACGATCGCGGCGCGGGCGCGGGCGCGGGCGCGGGGGCGGCTGCGGGCGCGGGGGCGAGGCGGTAGTGGTAGCGGTGCTGGGGGAGGAAGCCGCACCGGGTGTAGAGGGCGTGGGCGGCGGTGTTGTTCCCCGTGACCTGCAGGAAGACGCGACCGACGCCGTACTCGGTGGCGCGGGCGGCCAGGGTCGCGGTGACCGAGGTGGCCAGGCCCGCCCGGCGCCAGTCCGGGTGCACCTCGACCGCGGTGATCCCGGCCCAGCCGCCGGCCAGCGACAGCCGTCCGGTGGCGATGGTGCGGCCATCGCGCCGCACGCTGGCGAACGTCTGCACCGGCGCGGACATCAGCACGTCCACCGCCACCGCGGGCAGCGGTGACCCGCCGTACCGGTACAGAGCCAGCCACTGCTCGTCCGGCTCGCCCGCGAAGCCGACCTCGTGCCGCTGGGGCAGCGCGGCGATCGTCGCGGTGTGCGCGGTCATCACCAGGGCGGGCCCGTACCGCATGGTCCAGCCGCGTTCGGCCAGCCGCGTCTCCAGCGGGCCCGGCGGGTCGCCCGGCCGGTCGTGGACGGCGATGAGCGGCCCCAGCCCGCGCGCCGCGTACCAGGCCGTGACCTCGGCTATCGCCTGATCGGCCGGGCGGCCGGGATCACCGGCAGGCAGCACGGAGTTGGCCCGCCCGGTGAACCCGCCGGCCGCCCGCAGCAGCCAGCCGCCCAGCCACTCCTGGTCGATGCCCTGCCAGTGCAGCGTCGCGGTCCGCTCGAACGCGGCGATCTCCGGATCCATCACGGTCCCAGTCTGGCCGCCACGCCGGGGACAGCATTAAGGCCCCTCCGTCTCATGCACGGAGGGGCCTGGGGGTCATTGTGCCGGAATCGGTCGGTCGGGCCCGGCAGCGACACGCGGCCGGACGCACTCGAAGGCGTCGGGGTAGCCTGCGGCCATGCGCAACGGCGAGGTGTCCTACTGGTGGCGGGCCTGCGGGTTCCCGCCCCGGCGGCCCTCGCTGCCCGGGCCGGCCGAGGCGGATGTCTGCATCGTCGGCGCCGGCTTCACCGGCCTGTGGACGGCCTGGTACCTCAAGCGGGCCGACCCCGACCTGCGCGTGGTGATCCTGGAGGCGGCGTTCGCCGGTTTCGGCGCGTCCGGCCGCAACGGCGGCTGGCTCACCGCGGCCCTGCCGGGCTCCCGCGAGCGCTACGCCCAGGGTCCACGCGGCCGCGACGGCGTGCTCGACCTGCAGCGCCAACTCCAGCAGACGGTGGACGAGGTGGCCGCCTTCTGCACGGCCGAAGGCGTGGACGCGCACCTGGTCAAGGGCGGCAGCCTCAGCGTGGCCTGCACGCCGGCGCAGCTCGGCAGGCTGCGGGCGTCGCTGCGGTCGGACCGGGACTGGGGTCTGGCGCCGGCTGATGTCTGCTTCCTCGATGCAGCGGCGCTCTCATCCCGTATCAACATAATGAACGGTGCCGGGGCAACGTTCACCCCGCACTGCGCCCGGGTTCAGCCGGCCAGGCTGGTGGTCGGCCTGGCCGACGCCGTCACGCGCAGCGGGGTGGACATCTACGAGGCCACGCCGGTCACCCGGATCGAGCCGCACCGGGCCAGCACCGTGTTCGGCGACGTCACCGCCGGCTACGTGCTGCGCGCCACGGAGGGGTTCACCGCCGCGCTGCCCGGCCAGCGGCGGGCGCTGCTGCCGATGAACAGCTCGATGATCGTGACCGAGCCGCTCGGCGACGACGTCTGGCGGGAGATCGGCTGGGACGGCTGCGAGACGCTGGGCGACGAGGCGCACGTGTACATCTACGCGCAGCGAACCGAGGACGGGCGGATCGCGATCGGCGGCCGCGGCGTGCCGTACCGGTTCGGCTCCGGCACCGATCACCGGGGGACCACCCGCGCCGAGACCGCCCGCGCGCTGGTGCGCAGCCTGCGCACGCTGCTGCCGCAGGTGGGTGACGTGCGGGTGGACCACGCCTGGTGCGGGGTGCTCGGCGTGCCGCGCGACTGGTGCGCCACCGTGTCGCTGGACCGGGCCACCGGCCTGGGCTGGGCGGGCGGCTACACCGGGCACGGCGTGGCCGCGTCCAACCTGGCCGGGCGTACCCTGGCCGACCTGGTGCTCGGCCTGAGCACCGAGCGGACCGAGTTGCCCTGGGTGGATCACCGGGCGCACCGCTGGGAGCCGGAGCCTGCCCGCTGGCTGGGCGTGCGCGGGCTGTATGCGTCCTACCGGCTCGCCGACCGGCTGGAGGGCGGAAGTTCGGCCAGGACCTCGCTGCTGGCCCGGGCCGCCGACGTCATCGCGGGCCCGCACTGAACGAGCCGGCCTGGGCAGACTCCGCTGAACCTGATCGGCCGGGGGCAACGTTCCCTTCAATGTGATCCCATATGGAGGTATGTCGTCCTCTACAGGTGCCGCGGCCGGCGAGCGGGCCGCCCTGCGCGGTGACCCGGTCGTGCGCAGGGTGTTCGCTGGGCTGCCGGCCCGCTACGACCGGCTGGCCTATCTGCTGTCGTTCGGCCAGGACCGGCGCTGGCGCGGCGCCGTGGTGGACCGGGTGGCGGCCGGGGCGCCGCGGCGGGTGCTGGACGTGGCCACCGGCCCGGCCGGCATCGCGCTGGCGGTGGCCCGCCGCACCGGCGCCCAGGTGGCCGGCGTCGATCTCAACGAGCCCATGCTGCGGGCGGGCGCCGCGAACGTGCGCAAGGCGGGCCGGAGCGGGCAGCTCGCGCTGGCGCTCGGGCACGCCGACCGGCTGCCGTTCGGCGACGGCACGTTCGACGCGGTGACGTTCTCCTATCTGCTGCGCTACGTGGACGATCCGGCCGCCACCGTGGCCGAGCTGGCCCGTTGCCTGCGTCCCGGCGGCACGCTGGCCAGCCTGGACTTCCACCTGCCGCAGAACGCCTGGTGGCGGGGCTGGTGGCAGCTGTACACCAGGGTGGCGCTGCCGGTGCTCGGCGGGCTCACCGGTGGGCCGGCCTGGGCGCGGGTCGGGCAGTTCCTCGGCCCGAGCATCTCCACGCACTACCGGCAGCATCCGCTGGCCGAGCACGTGGCCGCCTGGCAGGCCGCGGGCCTGGACGACGTGCAGGTGCGGCTGATGAGCCTCGGCGGCGGCCTGGTTATGTCCGGCACCAAGCGCGCCGCTCCGGATGGGCCCGCCCCGGACGAGCCGGGGCCGGGGGAAGCGGGATGACGGCGCCGCCGCACCGGGCCGCGGCCTTCTACGACGCGGGCACCGGCACGGGCGGCGTGCGCGACTGGATCACCCTGCTGCACCCGCCGTACACGGTCTGGCACCTGTCCTATGTGGCGATCGGCGCCGCCGTGGCCGGGCACGTGGTGCTCTGGCGGCTGGGCGGCACGTTGCTGGCGTTCTTCCTGGCCGTGGGTGTCGGGGCGCACGCGCTCGACGAACTGAACGGCCGGCCGCTGAACACCGGCATCAGCAGCCGCGGGCTGGTCGTGGCGGCCGTGCTCAGCATCGGAGCCGCGATGGTGGCGGGCCTGCTCTACGGCGGGCTGCGGCTGGTGCCGTTCGTCGCCGTCGGCGGCCTGTTCGCGGTCGGCTACAACCTCGAACTGCTCGGCGGCGTGCTGCACAACGACTTCGGGTTCGCCCTGACCTGGGGCGCCTTTCCTGTGCTGGTCGGCGCCTACACCCAGCACTGGACTCTGCCGGTCTCGGCCTTTCTGGCCGCGCTGGCCGCCCTGCTCATCTCGCTGGGGCAGCGTTCGCTGAGCACTTTTGCCCGGACGTTGCGGCGCAAGACGGCCCGGGTGTCGCTCACCATCACCTGGCAGGACGGCAGCCAGCGCCAGCTTGGCCGCGGCGAGATGCTGGCTCCGGTGGAGCGGGCGCTGCGCGTGTTCGCCTGGGCGCTCGGCACGCTGGCGGTCGCGCTGGTGCTGGCCCGGTGACCGGGGCGGGCCCGGCGGGGCGCTGGGACGTCGTGGTGGCCGGGGCCGGGCCCGCGGGCAGCGTCGCCGCGCTGGTGCTGGCCAGGGCCGGGGTGCGGGTGGCCCTGGCGGACAAGGCGGCGTTCCCGCGCGACAAGGCCTGCGGTGACCTGATCGGGCCCCGCGGCGTCCGGCTGCTGGAGGACCTGGACGTCACCGTGCCCGACGCCGGGACGGGATCCGACCTGCTGGTGGTGGGGCCCTCCCGGCGCCGGCTCAGGCTGCCCGCGTTCAGCGGGCGCACCTACGCCGACCACGGCATGGTGGTACCCAGACGGGTCTTCGACGCGGCCCTGCGCGACGCCGCCATCGCGGCGGGCGCGGTCCCGGTCAGGACGCGGATCGGCGCGGTGGAGACCGCGTCCGACGGGACGGTGCGCGCGCTGCTCGGCGGTGACGGCACCCGGCTGGCCGCCGACTTCGTGATCGGCGCGGACGGCGCGCTCAGCAAGGTGGCCACGCTGACCGGCCTGCTCGACCCGGCCGCCGCCCTGTGGGGCTTCGCGATCCGGGGATACCTGCCCGCGCACGTCCCGCTGCCGCTGCTGATGCTGCTGGACGCGCGGCCGTGGCGGATCTACCCCGGTTACGGCTGGCTGTTCCCCGGCGCCGACGGCCAGGCCAACATCGGCATCGGCGTCGGCATGGGCAGGCAGCGGGTTTCCGCGCCGCTGCGGCCCGACCTCGACCGGCTGGTCGCCCTGCTGCGGCGGCACGGCGACGTCGGCCAGCAGGTGGCGCCGGGCCCGGTGATGGGCGGCTGGCTCCGGATGGGCGGGACCGGCACCCCGCCGGCCGCGGGCAACGTGCTGCTGACCGGCGACGCGGCCGGCCTGATCAACCCGCTGCAGGGCGAGGGGATCGCACCGGCCATGGTCAGCGCCAGGGCCGCGGCCGAAGCGATCATCGCCGAACCGGCCCGGGCCGGGCGTCGCTACACGGACGCGGTCGGCGACCTCATGCAGACGTACATGACCGGCGCGTCCGCGCTGCAGGAGGCGATGCTGGCGCGCCCCCGCCTGGCGTCGGCGGGTCTGCGCCTGCTCACCATGCCGCCGCTCGGGCGTGCGGTGGCCGGGACGTGGTCGCTGTACTGGAACGGGCTGGTGGATGGCGCGGTGCCGCGGCCTTCGGCGCGGGCCGCCGCGCGGGTGCAATCAGTGGCTGGGTGGCTGGCCCGGCGGTGACCTGGAGGTGGCCACCGTTCATTAATAGAGAACTTTCAGGCTCAGGCCACCGGATCGCGCACCGGGTCCTGGTGGTTCTCCTGGCCCTCCTTGCGCACCTCGCGGATCCGGTGCACGAAGAACGCGGCGACCGCGACCAGCACGACCGCGACGATGATGTAGCTGGCGATCGAGATGTCGTGTTCGATCCGGGTCCAGGAGCTGGCCAGGGCGTAGCCGACCGAGGCCACCGCCGACGCGTAGATGGCCGTGCCGAGCAGGCCGAGCAGCGC
>DATAWQ010000035.1:0-37667 GCA_036267135.1 Streptosporangiaceae bacterium
TCAGGCGGTGTCCATCACCTGGAAGGCCTCGGCCAGCCTGCCTTCGGGCCACCCGGCCTGCTCGGCGTTGCGGGCCAGCCAGGCACGCAGGAACTCCGCCAGATTCTCCATCTGGTCGGTCTGGCTCTTGTGCGCCCGCAGCGCCGCCACCTTCCGGTCGAAGGTGTCCGTCACGTCCACGTAGTGGTTCGGAGTCGCCCCGCCCAGCCACACTTCGCGTACCGTCCACGCCTCGAGACCCTCGTCGGCCAGCAGTTCGGGGAAAGCGAACGGGTTGCGTGCGTCCGGGTAGACGGCGTCCAGCGCGGCGGAGCCGACCGCCCGGTGGTCGGGGTGGCTGGCCGGCATCCTGATGTAGTTCCGCTCGGGTGTCGGGCAGAGCACCCGGTCGGGGCGGACCTGCCGTATCACCCGCGCCAGATCCCGGCGCAGCCCGATGGTGGCCTCCACCATGCCGTCGGAGTAGCCGAGGAACCGCAGGTCGGACACGCCGACGGCGCTGGCCGCCGCGGTCTGCTCGGCCCGGCGCAGGGCGGGGATCTGATCCCGGGGGACCGAGGGGTCGTGGCCGCCGGCGTCGCCGTCGGTGACCAGGCAATAACTGACCTTGATCCCGGCATCGGTCCACCGCGCCACCGTCCCGGCGGCGGAGAAGTCCACGTCGTCGGGGTGGGCGTTGATCACCAGGATCTGCTTGATCTCAGAGTCTTCGAGCACGTCGAAATCCTAGCGAGGCGGGTCGGCTGGCGGGGTGGGTGGGGGAGCGAGCGGGTCGGTCGGCGGGGTAGGTGGGGGGAGCGAGCGGGTCGGCCGGCGGGGTGGGTAGGGGGAGCGGGCGGGTCAGCCGAACCGGCCGTGCACGTAGTCCGAGGTTCGCGGGTCCACGGGTGCGTCGAAGACCTGTTCGGTCGGGCCCGTCTCCACGATGTGCCCGGGTGTGCCCTCGGCGGCGAGGAAGAACGCGCAGTCCCTGGACACCCGCTGCGCCTGCTGCATGTTGTGCGTGACGATGACGATCGTCACCTGGTTCTGCAGTTCGGCGATCGTCTCCTCGATGCGCCGCGTCGACGTGGGGTCCAGGGCCGAGCACGGCTCGTCCATCAGCAGCACGTCCGGCGAGACGGCCAGCGCCCTGGCGATGCACAGCCGCTGCTGCTGGCCGCCGGACAGCGCGCCGCCGGGGGTGCGGAGCCTGCGCTGCACCTCGCCCCACAGCCCGGCCCGGCGCAGGCTGATCTCGACGATCTGATCCTTATTCTTGGCCTTGATACCCGCCAGCTTCAGCCCGCTGGCCACGTTGTCGTAGATGGACATGGCCGGAAACGGGTTCGGCTTCTGGAACACCATCCCGATCCGGCGCCTGATGTCGGACGGGCGCTTGTCCGCGCCGTAGATGTCGTCCCCAGCCAGCAGCACCTCGCCGGCCAGGGCCGCGCCGCGCACCATCTCGTGCATCCGGTTGAGTATCCGCAGGAACGTGGACTTGCCACAGCCGGACGGCCCGATCAGCGCGGTGACCCGGCCCGGCTGCATGTTCAGCGACACCCGGTCGAGCACCTTGTTCGAGCCGAACCAGGCGGACACGCCGCGCGCCTCGAGCCCGACCAAGGGACCGGCCCCGAGGTGCGGGGCGTCGGCCCGCCGGTAGTCGATGAAGCCGGTCTGCGGGCCGCCGTCCTGCCCATTGGTGGTCCCGTTCTGCCGCGGCAGGGTCTCGGTCCTTGATCCCACTGTTCCGGTGTGGTTAGGGCCAGGCGCACCGGGCGGGGCGAACGGCGCGGGCTGCGGCTCGCGGGCCTGTGGCTGGGTGGGGTCACTCACCGGCTGGCTCCACTCGCTATGTCCTTCATGGCGTCCGATCAGTAGAGGTTGGGCAGCAGGGCCGCGATGTTCGCGTACAGGTTCCACACGACGGCCAAGGCGATCGGCACGACGACCATGTACGCCGGCCACTTAGCCCACCGGCTGGCCGCGACCGTGCCCACCACCGAGACGATCACCAGGGCCAGGCCCCAGGCCATGCAGAGGATGAGCGCGTTCGGGTCGTTGCCGAGCGCGACCTCACTGGGTGTGACGGCCGTCGATCTCGCGTCCGTTTCTGTTGTCGAGACGAGGGTGGCGTCCACCTCGATGTAGTGGCTCGGGATCAGATCGGAGTCCGCGGTCAGCAGCATGAGCTGGTTGGGCGCTGGGTTGACCAGGATGCGGTCCCGGCTGTCGCCGACGATCTTGACCTGGTACTTCGCGACACCTTGACCGGTGGTCACCAGGATCTCGTCGCCGGGTGCGAGCCGGGGCACCCGGCCGAACGGCGCGCCGAAACTGGCCCGGCGCCCGTACAGCACGGACACACCCGCCTCGCCGGGCAGCGGAGTGTCGCGCAAATGTCCCGGGCCGAGTTCGAGGTTCTCCGGGCTGGTCCCCTGCACCACGACCTCGTTGTAGAGGCCGATGGCTGGGATGTTGAGTATCGCCATCGGGGTACCCGGTTTGGGGGAATTGAGCGGCGCTGTGGCCTGCCCGAGTTCGCCCCTCAGGGTGGCGTACATGGTGGTCTGCTGCCGGGCTTCCTGGACGCCGGAAAGGAAGTAGAGGAAGCCGGCGAAGCCCAGCACGAGCAGCGCGAGCAGGCTCACTCCGATGCCGAGGCCGCCCACGATGCTGCCCGCCGACGGCGCGGGCGGGACCGCGGGCTTGGCCGCAGGCTTGGGCGCCGGCTCCTCGGACGGTGGGTCCGCCGGTCTGGCGGACTCTGCCTGCTCGCTTTCCACAGCGGTCATGGGTTCCCTCTGCCAGCGTTCGACATGATGGCCAGCTTGGACATGACCCGTCTACGCCCCGGCCTGCTTCTTGCGCCGGCGCATCCACGCGCCTACCACGGGCGGCGTCGCGACCGCCATGATCACGGCGAGTGCGGTGATGACGCCCAACAGCGCCCGGTCCGTACCGTTGCCGGCCAGGTTGACGACGTCGCCGGTCACGTTGGCCGCCCCGGCGGAGGTGCCTGGATCGGCGGGCCCGCCGCCGGTCGCCGCGCTCCCGGTGCTGCCGGTGGAGCCGTTCTTGCCGGACTTGCCCGAGCTGCCTGACCCGCCGGAGCCGCCCGACCCGCCCGCGGCCACCGCCTTCCCGTTTTTCACCACACAGTTCAGCGGGGCGCCGTACTTCTGGCACGCGGTCGGGTAAGGCGCGTCCTTGAGAATGGTGAGCTGCCCATTGGTGAAGGTGGGGTTGGGACAGGAGGAATAGCTGTTCACGTTGGCGATGGACCCGTGCCCGGGGATCTCAGAATTCTGGAGCAAGCCGCCTTCCACCAGCTTCAGTGGGAGCGGTGAGTAGCCGAGGTCTTTGCTCTGTTTCTGCCCGCCGCAGAGGAAGAAGTTGATGAACTGACTGAGCGTCTTCCCCGCGTTGGTATTGAAGAACGTCGGCTGCGGTGTTCCCTCTCTGGGCACGATCAGGTAGCTGTAGCTGGACAGCGGGTAGGACCGCGGATCCTTGAACGTGTAGAGCCCGCTGAGGTTCTGCTGCAGGTAATTGATGCTGTTCTTGTCGTAGTTGATCTTGGCGGAGGTCAGCGCGACGGCCACGTTGGACGCGGTTGGGCCCACGTAGTAGCCGGCCGGGTTGAGCAGCGACACCACTGGGAAGCCGGAGTTGAGCGCGTAGGCGTACTCGTCGTAGCCGATCGAGCCTTGGCCATAGCTGGCGGTGATGTAGTCGGCCACGTTGTTGGAGCCGTCCTCCATCTTGGCGTCCCCGAACTGCGGGTAGAACTCCGTCTGGCCGCACGGGAGATGGATGCCCGAATGCACCTTCTGGCAGAAGGCGTTCCACTGGGTGGGGAACTCGGTCGCCATCCACAAGGTGAAGAAATAGGTGGCGCCCGAGCCGTCCGAGCGGAGCACCGGCGTGATGGGGATGTTCGGCAACTGCGTACCGTAGACTGCGGTGATCTGCTTATCATCCCAGTTCGTGATCGCGCCGGTGAAGATCTCCATCAGCACCTTGGGGGTCAGCCGGAGGTTGCGGATGAGGTGGCCGTCCACGTCCAGGTGATACATGAAGGCAGTGCCGCCCGCCGTGTCGGGCACGTAGGAGTAACCCCACTTGGGCACCTGCTTGCCCTCCCCGCCGAGCTGGTCGAGCCCGGTGTTGAACGGCGGGTCGGAGCCGGCGAAGTCGACCAGTCCGCCGTCCATGTAGTCGTTGCGGCCCTCGGCCGATCCATCCGGGTTGTAGTCGACTGTGATGCCCTGGGGAGCCATATCGTTGATCCACTGCGAGACCGCGATGTACGCCCACGACGAGCCCGATCCTTCGATTGTCACGTAGCCGCTGGCGCTGGCCACCCCGTGGGTGAGGAAAAGCCCGAGCGCGGTGAGCACGGCGACCAGGGCGACCCTGGCCGGCTGCCCCCAGAACACCGAATAGCGGAGCCCGCCGGGACGGCGCGAACGACGGGTGATCACGACTTCCTCCCGATGTGGGACGCGAGTTTCGTTATTCGGTGCCAGCCGGATATGACGGCGGCCCGGCCACCCGGCCGGCTGAGCACGATGGCCGAAGGCCCAGCCAGCGCGAGCAGCGCGCCGATGACTAGCAGGATCGGCAGCACCCACCGGATCAGCCCGTCGGCGTCCGGGTTGCTGTAGGCCGCGTTCACCTTGGCCGGCGAGGTCGGGTTCGCCGACGAGCTGCCGGTCGGTTTCGGGCTGGACGAGCTCTTGGGCGACGACCCGCCCGAGCCGCCGGACTTGCCGCCGCCGCTACCGTTGTCCCCGCCCGGCGGCTTGCTGCCGGTCTGGTGCAGCACGTCATAGGCGGCCTTCAGCGTCTGCTTGCGCATGCTGGCTGGCAGCGAGAGATAGCCCTCGGGAAGCTGGCCGACCGCGGTGCCCTGGCCCTGGCCTGCTCCGCCCACGTAGTCCAGCCACTGGGCGATCTTCTCGGCCTCATGCTTGGGGGTGTGGCTGGTCGGCACCATCGCGTACACCACCATGGTCAGCGGGTAGGCGTCCGGGTTGCTGGTGTTCTGGTTGTTGTCCTTGGTGATGCCGTTGGAGCTGGTGGTCATGCTGTCCACAGCGGCCGTCATCGAGGCAGGCGTCGCGGTCACGAAGGCGCCGGCGTGGTTCTGGAGCGCCGCGGTCGGGAAGGTGAGTGGGGCGGCGTCGGCATCGTCCACGATGGCGATGAGATCCCGCGAGCCGGGCGGCTGATTCGGGTTGGCCTGGGGCTGCGGAACGCAGGGCTCGGGTTCACACGTGCCGCCGTAGGGGAACAGCCCAGGATTCCAGTTGTCGGCTTGGTAGAAGAGCACCCGGGCCAGCGGGTACTGGGGACTGTATTCGTCCTGCCAGAGTGTGTCCTGGTCTCCCGACTCGAAGGCCTCCGCGGGGAAAGTCACCCCCAGGTAGTTGGTGTCGACGCGCATGCCCCACTGGTCCGGCGTGCCTTGTATGAAGGCCTCTGCCGAGGAGTTGGCGGCGATCCAGTTGGTGACCTCGTAGGTCATGTCGCTGTTCCCGGACAGCACGGTGGGAAAGTCCGGCTCGTATTCGTCGGCGGCGTTCGCCGGCTGAAACTTGTTGTACTGACGGAAGTCCGGATCGTTGAACAGGCCCTCAGGATTGCCGTACACGGCCGAGTTGCACCCGTTGACCGGCGGGTTCTTCACGTCCACCTTGGTGCATCCGTAACCGTCGTAGGAGTAGGACTCGGTGACCAGCTTGGCCGCCAGCCGGGCGGTCAGCTTGAGGCCCGTATATGGGGCGCCGGTGGACGGATCGTCCATCCAGTAAGCGAAGACGGTGGCCGATATGCCGACCGGCGCGTACGTGTAGGAGCGGCCCGAGGCCGGGCCGTCGGCGGCCTCGGTGGTCAGCGCGACGTCGTCGGCGCCGCTGAGGAAGTTGGTGCGGGCGTCCGGCTCATTCAGCGTGCCCTCGAAGGTGAAGTGGACCGGGTTGGATCCACCGCAAAGCTTGGTGATCCAGGAGGTCATGGCGCGCTGCATCAGCGGCGAGCCCGCCACCGTGAAGTCCGCGCTGTTGAACTTGCAATTGGAATTGTTGGGCGCGAAGCGCAGCGGGACGACGGTCCGGTCGTTCCAGGCACAGGCGGTGTAGTCCGGCACGGTGGCAAGCACGTGACTGGTGGTCGCCCACTCGTCGTTCGTGTCGCCCTTGTGGTTCGTGCAGTCCGTCTTCTGCCCGGGGCCACCGTAGTCACCGCCGTCGATGGGCAGGATCACCAGCGAGCACGCGTGCTGCTCGTCACAGCCCAGGGACGAGTCCTGTACTGAGGTCAGGATCTGGATGCTGACGCTGCCGGTGCCGCCCTGGGTGTCGCTCACAGCCTTGCCGGTCAGCCCGTCCACCTCGGTGGTCGGCCCGGCCGCGCCTGGCTCTTGCGTCATGTAGGTCAGGCCGTCGCAGTTGGCCGTGATGCTGCTGGGGTCGGCCCCCGCGCACTCGGCCACCTGCACCGGGTACAGGGTGAAGTCGCTGTAACCTCCCGGGAACCCCTGCCGGTTGCTCGGGGTGAACCCGGTCCACGACACCGTGACGAACTGGTTGACCAGGTTGGTGGTCTGGCTCACTGTCACCGTGCTCTTGGTCGGGTATGGCGCCTTGGCCTTCGGGTTGTACATGTTCGGCCCGGTGACCGTGGCACGTGAGACGCCGGGGTCCGCGGTGGTCCTGGCCAAAGAGGCGGTGGCCGGGGCCAGGGAACCCAGGCAGAGCAAGCCCACGGCGCTGGTGAGCGCCACGACCCGCCGCAGCCAGGGGGCGCGGTGCGCGGCTGGATGACGCATATGTGTTCCTCGGGTGATCATCAGCGGACGGCCTTCCTGGCGATCCGGCGGCGGTCCCGGCGGCTGAGTTCACCGGGCTTGCTACCGCCGAGCCAGCGGGCTACGGCGAACAGAACCAGAACCAGAACCATGAGCGTGAGCGCGGCGCCGAAGCAGCGGGCCTGGTCGTTGGCGTCGGGGAGCTGGTGCTCGTTGAAGATGTACGTCACCAGGCTGGGTTGCCAGCCGTGCAGCGGGTTGGCGTTCATTCCCTTCGCGTAACCGGCCGTGAGCAGTACCGGGGCGGTCTCGCCGATGCCCCGGGCCATGGCCAGCACGACCGCGGTGGCCAGGCCCGACCTGGCCGTGGGCAGCACGACGTTCAACACGGTGCGCCACTGGCTGGCGCCGAGCGCGTAGGACGCCTCCCGCAGCATGCCGGGGACGATCCTGATCACCACTTCGGCGCCGCGGGTGACGATCGGCATCATCGTCACCGCCAGGGCCAGCGCGGCGGCCACGCCGCTTTCCTGCATGCCCAAAGTGAGGATGGCGAAGGCCAGGATGAACAGCCCGGCGATGATGTCGGGCAGCGCGGTCATGGCCTCGACCAGGGTCCGCACCGGACGGGCCCAGGCCCCGCCCACCTCGGACAGGAAGACCGCGGCGGTGATGCCGAGCGGCACCGAGAACAAGGTGGCCAGGCCCAGCATCTCCAGCGTGCCGACGATGCCTTCGAGGTCGCCACCGGAGAACAGCGTGCTCAGTGACCCGGTCCGGGCCAGGGTGTGGGTGGAAAAGCTGAGGTGGCTGGCCACGTGCCCACCGCGCAGCACCACATACAAGACCTGGTCCAGGACGATCGCACAGGTCAGAATGCCACCAGTGCCGAACGCGACCGAGGCGACCCGGTCGGACACCGCGCGCCGGTCCCACTGCACGGCCGCCATAGCGCAGTACATCAGCAGGAAGATCACGTACCAGCTCAGCCAGAAGCCGAGCACGCCGCTGAACGCCAGCACCCGCTCGTAGAGCACCCAGGTGAGCCCCAGCGAGCCGAACGCCGCCCCGAACAGGGTCAGCGCACCGTCCTTGGTGACCCGGCGCAGCCGCACTCGCTGTTCGGCTGGGGGTGCGGTCACCTCTGGGGCGTCCTGCGACGCCGCCCCCGGCGCGGGCGCACGCGTTGACGTGGTCATTCCTGAGCTGCCCCTCCTGACGAACGCGCGATCATTCGACGTTGACCAGACCGGAGCGTGACCGGCCGGCCACGATCGAGCCGATGACGTTGATGAGCAGGGTCATCGCGAACAGCACGAGGCCGGCGGCCATCAGGGCGGACACGTACTTCGGCCCGTTGAAGATGTCCAGGATGATCGCGTAAGGGATGGAGTTCCCGCCGCTCTGCAGGATGTGCGGGCTCAGCGTGAGAACCGGCGTGATCAGGAATGAGATGACGATGGCGTCGCCGAGAGCCCGGCCCATGCCGAGCATGCTTGCCCCGATCACCCCGGCCCGGCCGAACGGCAGCACCACCGTGCGCACCATTCCCCAGCGGGTGGAGCCGAGTGCGTAGGCGGCCTCCCGCTCGGACTGCGGCGCCTGCGAGAAGATCTCCCGGGACAGCGAGGTGATGATCGGGATCACCATGAGCGACACCACCACGCCCACGATGATGGGCGCGTCGGTGAAGCTCGCGGGCAGGCTGGACGGCAGATTGACCTTGAAGATCGGGATGAAGCTGAGGTGGCGGGCCAGCCAGCTGTCGACGCCGGTCATCCGCCCCATCAGGAAGGCGAAGCCCCACAGCGCGTAGATGATGCTGGGAATGGCGGCCATCAGGTCGATCGCCGCGACCAACGGGCGGCGCAGCCAGCTCGGCGCGTACTGCGAGATGTAAAGCGCGGTGGCCACCGCGACGGGGACGGCGATGATGAGTGCGATGGCGGCGATGATCACACCGTCCGGCAGCAGCGCGCCGATGCCGAAGTCGTTCGTGTTGACGTTGAACAGCTTGGTGGTGAAGAACGAGAAGCCTGCGGCCCGGAATGCGCTCCACGCCCGGGTGAACAGGAACGTCAAGATCATCGCCGTGATCACGAAAACGGCTAGTCCAGCCCCGCGCACGATCGAGCGAAACACCTTGTCACCAGCGGAGACCCGGCTGACGATGCGGCGCGGCATGTCCTCGGTCCCCGGCGTTCCCTGGGCATGCGGAAAGTTAAGCTCGGCGCTCATGACGAATCGCCTGCCGCCTCTCCGATAGTCCGCATGCCGATCAGATCCCCCCTGTTTCGATCGTCTTAGACGCTTGTTGCCTGCAGGGTACTTGCAGGTGAACAAAAAGAGAAGAAATAGATGTGTTTAACCAAACAAAATTGGCTACAGCCATTTTTGGCATAATTGAATACGGCGTTCAGTGGCGGAATGCCGTCACCTTATGTAATGTGGCCACTGCGTTTATATGCCATTATTAATAAACGGGCTCGATCCAAGGTATGTGCGTCGATTCCTCCAGTTTGCTCGGGCCAGGGGAAACCACCGGTAGTGGCCTATTCTCGCGACGGCCGGGCATCGTCCCCCGGCCGTCGCGAGCCATGAGAAATCAATAGGGTTTGGCTAGCTGGTCGCCCCGCAGGTGCTGAGCTTCCCGTTGGCCAGGAAGCCGTAGTCCTTGATGGCCTTCTTGGCCGTGGCGTTGGTGCAGAGGTAGCCGCTGGCGCCGAAGATGGCCTCCAGGTTGGAGCCGCCGGGAGCGCCGGACTCCGAGCCGGGGATGTGGTCGGTGGTGTTCGCGTCGTAGCGGACCACGTCGTACAGGGTGTGCTGGAAGACGATGCTGAAGGCCGGGTTGATCGTTGCCCTCGAAGAGGCCCGACCTCGACCGTCTGCTTCATCTGACCGCGTGGGCCGCCCAACGCGGTGTTGCCGGACGGCTCACGCCGCCCGGCAACACCGGAACGCTGAACTAGGCGTTTACCTGACTAACTGGTCGCGCCACAGGTCGAGAGCTTCCAGGTGGGCAGGAACCCGTAGTCCTTGACGGTTGCGGCCTCGGCGCTGGAGCAAGCGAACCCGCTGGCGCCGAAGAACTGCTCCAGGTTGATGTGGCCTGGCGAGCTGGACTCCGAGCCGGGGATGTGGTCGGTGGTGTTCGGGTCGTAGCGGACCACGTCGTACAGGCTCCGCTGGAAGGCCAGACTGAAGTTGTGGTTGATGGTGGCCTTGTTGGTGGTCGCGGTCAGCGGCCACGGCGTGGTCGGCTTGCTGCCACCGAGCGTGTTGAGCTGCAGCACGCCGACCTCGTTGCAGCCGTACCGGTTCTTGCCCGAGACGAATTTGCAGGGCGGGCCGGACGGGGCGGGGCTGCAGTCGGAGTTGATGCAGTTGGGGGAGTGGTAGCGCTGGGAGAGGTAGGCGCCTACCGAGTAGATGAAGATCGCCTGGGGGCTGTTCAGCAGCGGGTTGATGCCTTCGTTCTCTTCCAGGCTGTTGGGGTCGCTGGTGGTGCCGTCGATCACGCAGGAGCCCGGAGTGATCGGGGTGACGCCACCACCCAGCGCGGTGAGGAAGAACTGCCTAGTGCCCGAGGAGGTCTGGGGCAGGTAGGCCTGAATGGGTGCGCTCTTGCCGCCGACCTGCTTCCAGTTCGTGTCGGCACACTCATAGATCTTCACGAGCTGAGCCACGGTCAGGTTGGCCGGGGCGTCGGTGCCACCGGCGGCGGCGCTGCGGTCAGACCAGGTCACCGCGTCACCGCCCAGCGACACGAAGGCTACGCCACCCGCTGCGAACGGCGGGTCGGTGGACGCGCGGGCTCGGGAGGAGCGGGCGTAGTCCTCGCAGTAGTACTTCTTGTTCGAAGGGTCAACGACATTCGCGTCCAACTGGGTGATGCCCGCCCCCGACCCGTCCGGGCGCGCGATGGCGGCGCAGCCCTTTTTGGTCACGACGTTGTCGCCGATGGCCAGCGTGTTCGGGTTGACGGCATCCCAGCTGTACAGCTTCTCCGTCGCACTGGGGTTCTTGTGGTCGAAATTGTAGGACAACTGGTCAAGCAGGTACTGCGTGGTGTTCGACCCGGTGCCCACCGCGGCGGTCACGGCGGGCGTGGTCCCGCTCGGCGGATCCGCCAGCGCGGGGCCTGCGGTCAAGGCGACCGTCGCCGCTGCGGCCGCGGTTCCGGCCAGGAGCTTGCTAAGCATGCGCATTCTTTAACGTCCTCCTCATGAGACGACTGCGCGACGTGCTCGATGCGCTACGCACCGGCCGACCCGATGGCCGACCAAGCCAAGCCTCACTGCCGGGTAAGAAGGACACAAGGAAACAAAAGCCATCGGATAGCTGATGATTTGCTTAACGAAGAGAATCCAGCAAACAACCAGGTCAGATTACCTGGGGATATCGTATGTCTGACGGTTCATCGACCCTTGAATGCGGATCGCCGTCACCGGTGCCGATGATCTTATCTGCGATATTAGCGCGGCGTCAAAAATCAGTTACACTAGGTATCAATTCTATTGTAGTTATCGTGCTGTTATACAATGGTTCGCCGGGCGTTCACCGGCTTACCGAAGGCAAAAAATTACCTTGATCAAATGTAACTGTTAATGCGGCAATGGTCTAATGCCAAAGGCCCCGGGCCCGATTATGGCTGAGCCCGGGACCGCCCACCAGCGATCCCGGGCCCAAGCCGGGGGGTACGCCCGGGCGGGCTACTCCAGCGAGCTCATGACGTGCTTGATCCTGGTGTAGTCCTCGAACCCGTACAGCGACAGGTCCTTGCCGTACCCGGAGTGCTTGAAGCCGCCGTGCGGCATCTCCGCGACGATCGGGATGTGCGTGTTGATCCACACACAGCCGAAGTCGAGCCGCTTGGCCATCCGCATGGCCCGTCCGTGGTCGCGGGTCCACACGCTGGAGGCCAGGCCGTACTCGGTGCCGTTGGCCCAGCGCACGGCCTCGTCCTCGTCGGTGAACCGCTGCACGGTGATCACCGGGCCGAATACCTCGTTCCTGGCGATCTCGTCGTCCTGCCGCACCCCACTGACGACGCTGGCCTCGTAAAAGAAGCCGCGGCCGCCGATCTGGTGGCCGCCGGCCCGCACGTCGGCGTGGTCGGGCAGCCGGTCCACCAGGCCGGCCACCCGGGCGAGCTGATCGCGGTTGTTCAGCGGCCCGAAGTCCGCGTCCGCCACGTCGGGCCCGCCGACCGTCTGCCCGCTGGCCTGCTCGGCCAGCGCCGCCACGAAGTCGTCGTGGATCCGCGGCCCGGCCAGCACCCGGGCGGCCGCCGTGCAGTCCTGGCCCGCGTTGAAGTAACCAGCCACCGCGATCGCCTCGGCCGCGCTGGCCACGTCGGCGTCGTCGAAGACCACGACCGGGGCGTTGCCCCCCAGTTCCAGGTGCACCCGCTTGAGGTCGTCGGCGGCCGCTCGCGCCACTTCACGGCCGGCCCGCACGCTCCCGGTGATCGACACCATGGCCGGCGTCCGGTGCGAGACCACGGCCCGGCCGGTGTCCCGGTCGCCGCACACCACGTTGATCACGCCCGGCGGCAGGAACTCGTTCATCAGCTCGGCCATCGCCACCGTGCTGGCCGGGGTGGTGTCGGACGGCTTGAGCACCAGCGTGTTGCCGGCCGCCAGCGCGGGCGCCCACTTCCACACCGCCATCATCATCGGGTAGTTCCACGGCGTGACCGCGGCGCAGACCCCGACCGGCTCGCGCCGGATGAACGAGGTGAAGCCGGCCATGTACTCACCGGCCGCCCGCCCGTCCAGCATCCGCGCCGCCCCGGCGAAGAACCGGATCTGGTCCACCATCGGCGGAATTTCCTCCGACAGGGTCAGCGCGACCGGCTTGCCGGTGTTCTCGCTTTCGATGGCGACGAACTCGTCACCGCGCGCCTCGATGGCGTCGGCGATCCGCAACAGCGCGAGGCTGCGGTCGGCCGGAGTGGCGTCCCGCCAGCCTTCGAATGCGCCCGCCGCGGCGTCGAAGGCGGCGTCCACATCGGCCGCCCCGGACACCGGCGCGGTGGCGAACACTTCTCCCGTGGCCGGGTTCACCAGGTCGAGCCGGCTTTCGCTGACCGGGTCCACCGATCGACCGCCGATGATGTTCTGCAGGTCCTTGGCCACAATTCCTCCGATCACGTCAAGGTGGCCACCGTTAATTGTCAATCAAGGCATTACTGGCCGGCCGGAGTCCTTTCCTCACAAGCCCACGGTGAACCGTAGTCGGTCAGCAGTTCCAGGAACGGCTCGGCGGGCAGCGCCTCGGGGCCGAGCACGCCCGCCCCGGACCAGGCGCCCGAATCGATGAGTTCCAGCGCCACCACCGGGTTGACCGCGGTCTGCCAGACCACCGCCTGCGAGCCGTACTCGGCCATCGACCAGGCGTTGTCCACCACGTGGTGCAGGTACACCTCACGGGGCCGGCCATCGGCGCCGGTCCCGGTGACCCAGGTGCCCGCGCAGGTCAGCCCGTGCATCCGGTCGCCCAGCGTGGCCGGGTCGGGCAGGCAGGCCGCCACCACATCCCGCGGCGACACGTGGGTCTCGCCCACGCGCACCGGGCTGACCGAGTCCAGGCCCAGCTTGTGCAGCGTGCGCAGCACGCCGATGAACTCCTCGCCGAGACCGTACTTGAACGTGACCCGGTTCGCCTCCACCCAGCGCGGCACCAGCAGCACTTCCTCGTGCTCCACGTTGACGCACTCGACCGGGCCGATGCCGGCCGGGAAAGTGAACGTCTCCGGCTCGCTGAACGGCTCGGTGGTGAACCAGCCGCGGCCGCGCTCCCAGACCACCGGCGGGTTGAGGCACTCCTCGATCGTGGTCCAGATGGAGAACGTGGGCGCGAAGTCGTAGCCGTCCACGACCAGGTTGGCGCCGTCCCGCACACCGATCTCGTCGATGGACGAGAACAGCTTGTCCGCGGCGTACCTGGCGAACACGTTGGAGAGCCCGGGCTCGACGCCCATGCCGACCAGCGCCAGCCGGCCCGCATCCGTCCAGGCCGGGGCCAGTTCGAACTGCTCGTCGCCCAGCTTGACCCCGGTCTTGGCGTACGGCTCGGCCTGGTCGGGCACCGACAACGACATCGCCATGTCCAGGTAACCGATTCCGGCCTCCATCGCGGCCCCGAACAACGGCATCACGAACCTGGGGTCGGTGGCGTTCAGCAGCACGTCGCACTTGTGGCTCACGGCGGCGGCCGCGACCGTGGTGGTGTCGCGGGCGTCCAGCCTGATCGCTGGGTACCGGCCCGCGGCCGCCCGCTCGGCCCTGGCCAGGTCATAGTCGGCCACCACCAGTTCGGCGAACTTCCGGCGGGCCGCGATCGCGGCGATCGCCGTGCCCACGCCGCCCGCGCCAACGAGAAGGATGCGCATGTCGTGGATACTAACGCCCTTTAGCACGAAATCCAGCGTTGACAGCGAGATGTTCCTACGGAAACCTTTGCAAGAGGGACATATAGGTGCTAGAACCGTCGAACCGGTTCGTACCAGCCGGTGCCGCACCCGGAGGTGACCACATGGCGACCGCTGACTTCGCCGTTCAGCCCGTCGAGGAGCAGGCCGACAAGGGCCTGAAGTCGGGCGCACTCGGGCTGGTATCCAGCGTCGTCATCGCGACGGCGTCGGTCGCCCCGGCCTACAGCCTGGCCGCGACGCTCGGCTTCGTGGTCGCGGTGATCGGCCTGGCATCACCGGTCGTGTGCATCGTGGCCTTCATCCCGATGCTGTTCGCGTCCATCGGCTACAACGAGCTGAACAAGGCCGACCCGGACTGCGGCACCACGTTCACCTGGGCCACCCGGGCGTTCGGGCCCAAGACCGGCTGGGCCGGCGGCTGGGGCATCCTGGCCGCCGACATCCTGGTCATGGCCAGCCTGGCGCAGGTCGCGGGCCAGTACATGTTCCTGCTGTTCAACGCCCAGGGCATCGGCCACAACCCGGCCAGCAGCTGGGTGCTGCTGGTCGGCGTGGTGTGGATCATCGTGATGACCGCCATCTGCTACGTGGGCATCGAGGTGTCCGCGAACTTCCAGAAGGCGCTGCTCGGCATCGAGCTGTTCATGCTGATCGTGCTGTCGGTCACCGCCCTGATCAAGGTCGGCACCGGGCACCACCCGGCCAGTTCGATCGACGTGAGCGCGTCCTGGTTCAACCCGTTCCACGCCAGCTTCTCCCCGTTCATCACCGGCATGGTGCTGTTCCTGTTCATCTACTGGGGCTGGGACACCGCGGTCTCGATCAACGAGGAGACCGCCGACCGGGCCAAGACCCCGGGCCGTTCCGCGATCATCTCCACCATCCTGCTGCTGGTCATCTACCTGCTGGTGACCACGTCCGTGCAGTCGTTCGCCGGCATCGGCACCACCGGCATCGGCCTGGGCAACGGCAACAACGCTGGTGACGTGCTATCGGTCATGGGCGCCGCCGTGTTCGGCAGCTCGGGCTTTGGCACGTTCCTGACCAGGCTGCTGATCCTCATGGTGCTGTCCTCGGCGGCCGCCTCGACCCAGACCACGATCCTGCCAACCGCCCGCACCACTTTGTCCATGGCGGTCTACAAGGCGATACCCCGGTCGTTCGCCAAGGTCCACCCGCGCTATCTCACCCCGACCGTATCCACCCTGTTCATGGGTGGCGTCTCGATCGCGCTCTACCTGATCATGAACTACATCTCGCACGGCAACGCGATCTCCGACGCGGTCACCTGCTGTGGCATCTGGATCGCCTTCTACTACGGGCTGACGGCCTTCACCTGCGTCTGGTACTACCGCAGGACGCTGACCGAGAACGCCCGCAACCTGTGGATGCGCGGCATCCTGCCCGGCCTCGGCGGCCTCATCCTGTACTTCGCCGGCGGCTGGAGCCTGTGGCAGGACTACGACGTGGCCACCGAGAACAGCTACACCATGTTCACCGTGCCCGGCCTGCACTGGCAGGTCGGCGGCGTGTTCGTGATCGCCGTGCTGTCCGCGCTCGGCGGCCTGCTGTGGTTCGTCTGGCTGCGCATCGCCCAGCCGGCCTTCTTCCGCAAGGAGACGCTGACCAGGTCAACCCCGACTCTGGTGCCCGATCCGGACTAGCCGGCCGCTTTTATCGATTGGTTTACTGAACGGCTTCGCGAGGTCGGTGTCGTCGCTAACGCCTACGCTGGACGGCGTGACGGTCACGGCGGCAGACGAGCTACTCGAAGGACTCAACCCCCAGCAACGGGCGGCCGTGCTGCACCATGGCGGCCCGCTGCTGATCGTGGCGGGTGCGGGGTCGGGCAAGACCAGGGTGCTCACGCACCGGATCGCCTACCTGCTCGCCGAGCGGGAGGTGCACCCCGGCGAGATCCTGGCCATCACGTTCACCAACAAGGCCGCCGGTGAGATGGCCAGCCGGGTCGCCGCCCTGACCGGGCCGCGCTCGCGGGCCATGTGGGTGATGACGTTCCACTCGGCCTGCGTGCGGATCCTGCGCCGGGAGGCGAAGCGGTTCGGCTACCCGTCCGCGTTCTCCATCTACGACGCGGCCGACTCCAGGCGGCTGATGGAGCTGGTCTGCCGCGAGCTGGACCTCAACCCCCGGGATCACCCGCCCAGGGGCCTGCTCAACCAGGTCTCCAACCTGAAGAACGAGCTGATCGACTACGAGACCTACGCGTCCACCGCCGAGGGATACCGGCCCAAGATCCTGGCCGAGGCCTACGCCGAGTATCAGCGCAGGCTGACCGCGTCGGGCGCGATGGACTTCGATGACCTGATCATGATGACGGTCAACCTGTTCCAGGCGTTCCCCGACGTGGCCCAGGAGTACCGGCGGCGGTTCAGGCACGTCATGGTGGACGAGTACCAGGACACCAACCATGCCCAGTACATGCTGGTCAGAGAGCTGGTGGGGGAGAACGGGGGGGAGCCGGCGCCATCCGAGCTGTGCGTGGTGGGCGACGCCGACCAGTCCATCTACGCCTTCCGCGGCGCGACGATCCGCAACATCACCGAGTTCGAGCGGGACTTCCCCGACGCCCGCGTGATCTTGCTGGAGCAGAACTACCGGTCCACCCAGAACATCCTGGCCGCCGCCAACGCGGTGGTGGCGCGCAACGCAGGCAGGCAGCCCAAGCACCTGTGGTCCGACCAGGGCGACGGGCCGCCGCTGATCGGCTACGTGGCCGACAGCGAGCACGACGAGGCGGCGTTCGTGGCCGAGGAGGTGGACCGGCTCACCGACACCGGCGACGCCATCCCCGCCCAGGTGGCGGTGTTCTACCGGACGAACGCGCAGTCCCGCACCTTCGAGGAGATCTTCATCAGGGTCGGGCTGCCCTACCGGGTGGTCGGCGGGGTCAAGTTCTACGAGCGGCGCGAGGTGCGCGACCTGCTCGGCTACCTGCGGCTGATCGCCAACCCCGGGGACGAGCTTTCGCTGCGGCGGATCCTGAACGTGCCCAAGCGGGGGATCGGCGACCGGGCGGTGGAGAGCGTCACCAGCTTTGCCCAGCGCCATCACGTCACCCTGGCGGCCGCGCTGGCCCGGGTCGGCGAAGTCAGCGACCTGGCCAGCCGGTCGGCCAAGTCCATCATCGGTTTCAACGAGCTGATCTCCGGGCTGCGCGAGCTGGCCGCGGCCGGACCGGTCGCGGCGCTGGCCGAGGCCATACTCGACCGCACCGGCTACACCGACGAGCTCAAGGAATCCGACGACCTGCAGGACGAGAGCCGGATAGAGAACCTCGAGGAAATGGTCTCGGTGGCCAGGGAGTTCGACAACGCGCGCCCGGGCGGCACGCTGGAGGAGTTCCTCGAGCAGGTCTCGCTGGTGGCCGACGCCGATGAGATCCCCGACGGCGAGGAGCACGGCATGGTCACGCTGATGACTCTGCACACCGCCAAGGGCCTGGAGTTTCCCGTGGTCTTCCTCACCGGGCTGGAGGAGAACGTCTTCCCGCATCAGCGCTCGCAGGGCAACCCCAAGGAACTCGAGGAGGAGCGCAGGCTGGCCTACGTCGGGATCACCCGGGCCGAGCAGCGGCTGTACCTGACCAGGGCGGTCGCCCGCAGCACCTACGGCAGGCCCGAGTTCCACAACGCGTCCAGGTTCCTCGGTGAGATCCCCCCACACCTCATCGAGTGGCGGCGGGACGAGAAGACCGCCGCGCCGCCGGCCATGGAGCGTTCGGCGCAGCGGCCCGGCGTCGTCTCGCCGGGCAACCACCCCGTGCCCTCGCTCGCGTCCGGGGACATGGTCAACCACGACAAGTTCGGGCTGGGCACGGTCATGGCGATGGAGGGCATGGGCGACCGGGCCGAGGCGAAGATCGATTTCGGCGGCGAATACGGTGTGAAGCACCTGGTGCTGCGGTACGCACCGCTGGAGAAGCTGTAACCGCCGCAGCGGCACGCCCCGCTGGACAAGCCGTAACCGTGGGAGAGGTCATGGAGAGCATTCGTGTGATCATTGCCAAGGCCGGGCTCGACGGCCATGACCGGGGCGCGAAGGTGGTGGCCAGGGCACTGCGCGACGCCGGCGTCGAGGTCATCTACACCGGCCTGCACCAGACCCCGGAGCAGATCGTCGCCGCGGCGCTGCAGGAGGACGCGGACGCCATCGGGCTGTCCATCCTGTCCGGCGCGCACATGACGCTGTTCGCCCGCGTGCTCGAACTGCTGGCCGAGCGCGACGCCTCCGACATCACCGTCTTCGGCGGCGGCATCATCCCTGATGAGGACATCGGCGAGCTGGAGAAGCTGGGCGTCGCGAGGATCTTCACCCCCGGAGCGTCCACCCAGCAGATCGCCGACTGGGTACGCTCGTCGCTGCGTCCAGGGCATACCCACTCTGTTAGCCAGCACGGGGTTAGCCAGCACGGGGTTAGCCAGCCCGGGGAGCCCGGGGCGGGTTCGGGTTCGAATCAGGGCTAGGCTGGCCTGCTGGAATTAGCCCCTTCCAAATTAGACACTCTCACTGAAGATCGAGGACTTAGCCGAGTGGATCTGTTCGAGTACCAGGCGAAAGAGCTGTTCGCGGCCTACGGCGTGCCGGTCCAGCGTGGCCGCGTCGCCACCGATGCCGCGGGGGCGCGCGAGATCGCTGCCGAGTTCGCGGCCGAGGGCTCACCCCTGGTGGTGGTGAAGGCCCAGGTGAAGATCGGCGGCCGGGGCAAGGCCGGCGGGGTCAAGCTGGCCAACGGCCCGGACGAGGCGCAGGCCGCGGCCGAGGGGATCCTCGGCCTGGACATCAAGGGCCACATCGTGCACAGCGTGCTGGTCGCCGAGGCCAGCGACATCGCTTCGGAGTTTTACCTGTCCTACCTGCTCGACCGTGCCGAGCGCACGTTCCTGGCCATCTGCTCGGTCGAGGGCGGCGTGGAGATCGAGGAGGTCGCGCACACCAACCCGGACGCGATCGCCCGCGTCCCCATCGACCCACTGGTCGGCGTGGACGCGGCCAAGGCCGCGCAGATCGTGCGGGCGGGCCGCCTGCCTGCCGGGGCCGCCGAGGGCGCCGCCGTGCTCGCCCAGCAACTCTGGGACGTGTTCACCGGCGAAGACGCCACCCTGGTCGAGGTGAACCCGCTGGTCCTGACCCCCGAGGGGCACGTGCTGGCGCTGGACGGCAAGGTCTCGCTGGACGACAACGCGGAATACCGGCACGACTGGGACCGGTTCGCCGACACCTCGGGCACCGACCCGATCGAGACCAGGGCCAAGGCCAAGCACCTCAACTACGTCAAGCTCGACGGCGAGGTCGGCATCATCGGCAACGGCGCCGGCCTGGTCATGTCCACGCTGGACGTGGTGGCCTACGCGGGGGAGCAGTTCGGGGGCATGCGGCCGGCCAACTTCCTCGACATCGGCGGCGGCGCCTCGGCCGAGGTGATGGCCGACGGCCTGGAGATCGTGCTGTCCGACCCGTCGGTGCGCAGCGTCCTGGTCAACGTGTTCGGCGGGATCACCTCCTGCGACGCGGTGGCCAACGGCATCGTGTCGGCCATCGGCCTGCTGAACGGGCGGGGTGATCCGGTGCGCCACCCGATCGTGGTCAGACTGGACGGGAACAACGCCACCGAAGGGCGGCGCATACTGGACGAGGCGGCGATATCCGTGGTTGAGCAGGTAGCGACGATGGACGACGCCGCACGGCGGGCCGCCGAGCTGGCCGCGACCGGAACGGGGGCCTGACATGGCGATCTTCCTGAACTCCGGCAGCCGGATTCTCGTCCAGGGCATCACCGGGTCCGAAGGCCGCAAGCACGGCGCCCGGATGCTGGCCGCCGGCGCCACCGTGGTCGGCGGCACCAACCCGCGCAAGGCCGGCCAGACCATCGACCTCGGCGGCACCGAGGTGCCGGTGTTCGGCACCGTGGCCGAGACCATGGCGCAGACCGGCGCCGATGTGTCCGTGGTGTTCGTGCCCGCGCAGGGCACCAAGGCCGCCGTGCTGGAGGCCATCGACGCCAGGATCCCGATGGTGGTCGTGATCACCGAGGGCGTGCCCGTGCACGACACCGCCTCGTTCTGGGCGCACGCGAGCGCGACCGGGAACGCTACCCGGATCATCGGGCCCAACTGCCCGGGTGTCGCCTCGCCCGGCAAGTCCAACGCCGGCATCATCCCGGCCGACATCTCCAGCGAGGGCCGGATCGGCCTGGTGTCGAAGTCCGGCACGCTGACCTACCAGATGATGTACGAACTGCGTGACATCGGCTTCTCCACCGCGGTCGGTATCGGCGGCGACCCGGTCATCGGCACCACACACATCGACTGCCTCGAAGCCTTCCAGGCCGACGACGAGACCGACGCGATCGTGATGATCGGCGAGATCGGCGGCGACGCGGAAGAGCGCGCCGCGGCCTTCATCGAGCGCCGGGTCAGCAAGCCGGTGGTCGCCTACGTGGCCGGCTTCACCGCGCCCGAGGGCAAGACCATGGGCCACGCCGGCGCGATCGTCTCCGGCTCCTCCGGCACCGCCCAGGCCAAGAAGGAAGCCCTGGAAAAGGCCGGTGTCCGCGTCGGCCGCACCCCCAGCGAAACCGCCCGCCTCGTCCGCGACCTCATGCGCGCCTAACCCCCGCCCCCCCACCACCACCACCGCGCTACCACCACCACCACCACCACCAACCACCACCACCGCGCTACCACCACCACCACCACCACCACCACCCACCACCACCGCGCTACCACCCACCGCCCACTGCACCCACCGCCCACTGCACCCACCGCCCACTGCACCCACCGCCCACCGCGCCGCCGTCTGGAGTGGTGGTAGGCGGGGTTAGCCCCCAATAGGAAGACTTGTATGTGTTCGGGTACATACAGGTCTTCCCGGTGATGGCTCGGCGGCGCGCCTCCCCACCGGCGCGCTCGCTGGCTACAAAGATGGTGCGTTGTGACCACCACGCACCCATCGACCGCACGCGACCAGGCCGGACCGGAGGAGTCCGGGCCGGTCGAGGTAAAGCGGTCGAAGCGGGCGTCGCGGCCGCTATACCTGGCCGGGGTGATTGCGGCCTGCGCGGCGGCGCTGGCCGGGCTGGCCGCGCTGACGCTGGTCGCGGCGATCGGCTGGATAGCGGCGCCGCACGCCACCGTGGGCGGCGGCCTGCCCGGTGTGCTGCGCACCGCCATCCAGCTCTGGCTGGTCGGTCACCACGTCGGCTTCGACTTGCACGCTGTTGTCTCGCACGGGGCTGTCTCGCACGGGGCTGGTTCGGACGGGGCTGGTTCGGACGGGGCCGGCCCGTTCGGGCTGCTCCCGCTCGGCCTGCTAGTGCTGCCCGGCGCGCTGCTGTGGCGCTCGGGCCGCTGGGTCGTGCGCGCTACCCAGGTGGCCAGGTTGCGGCACGCAGGCCTGGCGGCGCTCGCGCTCGCGGTGCCCTACGGGCTGCTCACCGGCTCGCTCGCGGTCGCCAGCCGGACCGGGGTGTCGGCCCCGTCGCCGGTGCAGGCGGCACTGGCCGGATTCCTGCTCGCGATCGCCGCCGGTGGCCTCGGCGCCCTCCGCGCGCTCGCGCCCTGGGCCCGGCTGATCGCGCTGCTGCCCGAGCGGGCCCGCTGCCTGGTGGTGGGTGTCACCGGCTCGCTGGCCGTGCTGGCTGGGACCGGGGCGCTGCTGGTGGCCGTGTCCCTGATCGTGCACGCGGGTGAGTTCAAGCTGGCCAGCGACGAGCTTTCGCCCGGTCTGGTCGGCTCGGCGCTGCTGCTGCTGGCCGCGCTGGCCTACCTGCCCAACGCGGTCATCTGGGGCATCGCCTACATGCTCGGGCCCGGCTTCGCGTTCGGTGTCGGCACGGTGGTGGCGCCGACCGGCACGCTGCTCGGTCCGCTGCCGCTGTTCCCGATGCTGGCCGTGCTCCCGGCCGGGTCGCTCGGCCCGCACCCGGCCGCGCCCGGCTTGATCGAGCCGGTCCTGCTCGCCGTGCCGTTCCTGGCCGGGGCGTTCGGCGGGGTGCTCACCGCGCGGGCCGCCCCGACACCGAGCCTCGAGATCGCCCCGCTGTGGGGACTGGCCTCCGGCGTGCTGTGCGGCGCCGTGATCGGCGCCCTGGCCGCGTTCTCCGGCGGCCCGCTCGGCACCGGCCGCCTGGCCGCGACCGGGCCGTCCGGCTGGCAGGTCGCCCTCGTCGCCGCGCTGGAACTGGGCATCGCCGCCGCCATCACCGCCGGCCTGACCAACTGGCTCCTTATTCACCGCCGCTCAGCCGCCGAACGCGAGTCCGCCCTCGCCCTCGCTCCCGCCACGTCCACCGGCACCGACCACACCAGCACCGACCACACCAGCACCGACCACACCAGCACCGACCACACCAGCACCGTCCGCCTCATCGGCCCTGCCAACTCCAACTCCAACTCCACCGGCACCAACCTCGCCACCGGCACCAACCCCGCCAACGTCATCAACCCCCTCAGCAACACCAGTCTCACGGGCCCCACACTCACCTCGGACTCCGGTCCGTCGGCCGGCGCGGCGGACGCGCCAGTGGAGGACTCCGGCCGGGCGATCACGTTCGACTCCGACCCCGAACCCATGCTCGCCTCGGCCCGCTCACGCGTCACCTATCGCCCCGCTCCCGCTGTCCCCACCGGTCCCACACCCACACCCACCTCCGGCCCCGGGCTGGAACCGGCGGCCGGTCCCGAATCAACAACCGAGCCGGAACCGGCTGTCAGGCCCGAGCCGGAACCGGTCGTTGGGCCCGAAGCGGTGGCCGAGCCGGAGGGCAGCGACGCCGATTCCGGCGAGGCTGGCGGGCGGGTGATCTACCTTGTGCCGCGGTCCGGTGAGGCGCGGGACGCGGGCGAGCGGCTGCCGTCGAGCGACGACGAGTGACGGGCCGCTCGCGGCGCCCGTTATCGTGACGGCATGCAAGCACGCCTGGTCGTGCTCGTGTCGGGGGCCGGCACTAACCTGCAGGCTCTGCTCGACGCGTGCGCCGATGAGTCCTACGGGGCGCGGGTGGTGGCCGTGGGCGCCGACCGCGAGGGTTGCGCCGCCCTGGACCGCGCCACCGCCCGCGGCATCCCCACCTTCTGGCACCGGGTCAAGGATTTTCCCGACCGGGCGGGCTGGGACGTCACGCTCGCCGAGTCGTGCCGCGAATTCCAGCCTGACCTGGTGATATCGGCTGGTTTCATGAAGCTGGTCGGGCCGGGCTTCCTGGCCGCGTTCGGCGGCAGGTTCATCAACAGCCACCCCGCGCTGCTACCGTCGTTTCCCGGCATGCACGGCGTGCGGGACGCCCTGCGCTACGGGGTGAAGGTGACCGGTTGCACAATCTTCGTGGTCACCGCCGGGGTGGACGACGGGCCGGTGGTCGCGCAGCAGGGCGTGCCCGTGTACGACGATGACGACGAAGACTCACTGCACGAGCGGATCAAGGTAGCCGAGCGGCGGCTGCTCGTCGAGACCGTCGGCCGGATGGTCCGGGATGGATGGTCCGTCCACGACAGGAAGGTGAGGATCGGCCGGTGACCGAAGCGGAGATTCGGGTGCCCAGCGAAAGCGGCCGGGTGGCGATCAAGCGGGCCCTGATCAGCGTGCACGACAAGGCCGGGCTGCCCGAGCTGGCTCGCGGCCTGCACGAGGCCGGCGTCGAGATGGTCTCCACCGGCAACACGGCCGCGGCCATTACCGCCGCGGGCCTGCCGGTGATCAAGGTCGAGGATCTGACCGGATTCCCCGAGTGCCTGGACGGCCGGGTGAAGACCCTGCATCCCGCCGTGCACGCCGGCCTGCTGGCCGACCTCCGGTTGCCGCGGCACCGGGCGGAACTTGATTCTCTGGATGCGCAGCCGTTCAGTTTGCTGATCTCGAGCCTTTACCCGTTCGAGCAGACGGTGGCCAGCGGCGCCCAGCCTGGCGACTGCGTGGAGCAGATCGACATCGGCGGGCCCGCGATGATCAGGGCGGCCGCGAAGAACCACGCCAACGTCGCGGTGGTCACCGATCCGGGGCAGTATGGCGCGGTGCTCGACGCGGCGCGGGCCGGCGGGTTCACGCTGGTGCAGCGGCAGCGGCTGGCCGCCCGCGCGTTCGCCCGCACGGCCGCCTACGACGCCGCGGTCGCATCCTGGTTCGCCGCCGCCTACGCGCCGGACGAGACCGCCGCCGAGACCGGCTGGCCTGACCTCATCGCCGCCACCTGGGCTCGCCGTGACGTGCTGCGCTACGGGGAGAACCCGCATCAGCGGGCCGCGCTCTACCTGCCGGCGGCGGGGGTGGGGGAGGCCGGGATCGCCGGCGCGGAGCAGTTGGGCGGCAAGCAGATGTCGTTCAACAACTATGTGGACGCGGCGGCGGCGCGGCGGGCCGCGTTCGACTTCGCCGAGCCGTGTGTGGCCATCATCAAGCACTCCAACCCGTGTGGCATCGCGGTCGGCGCGGACGTGGCGCAGGCGCACCGCAGGGCGAACGCGTGCGATCCCCAGTCCGCGTTCGGCGGCGTGATCGCGGTGAACGGCGTGGTGACCGCGGAGCTGGCCGGGCAGATCGCCGAGATCTTCACCGAGGTGCTGGTCGCGCCGGACTTCGAGCCCGCGGCGCTGGAGATACTCACCGCTCGTAAGAACCTGCGGCTGCTGCGCTGCCCGGCTCCTAGTGACAGCGGGCTGACCGAATGGCGCCGGGTGGACGGCGGGCTGCTCGTGCAGACCCAGGACGGGCTGGACCAGCCCGGCGACGACCCGGCGGGCTGGGAGCTGAAGGCCGGCGACCCCGCGTCCGCCGATGTGCTGGCCGATCTCGCGTTCGCCTGGCGGGCCTGCCGCGCGGTGAAGTCCAATGCGATCCTGCTGGCCTCCGGCGGCGCCAGCGTCGGGGTGGGCATGGGCCAGGTCAACCGGGTGGACGCCTCCAGGCTCGCGGTGGCCAGGGCCGGGCAGCGGGCCCGCGGTTCGGTGGCGGCCAGCGATGCGTACTTCCCGTTCCCCGACGCGCTCGAGGTGCTCATCGACGCCGGGGTGCGCGCGGTGGCCGAGCCTGGCGGCTCGATTCGCGATGAGCTGTCGGTCACCGCGGCCAAGTCCGCCGGGCTGACCCTTTACTTCACCGGGGTGCGCCACTTCTACCACTGAGTCCTGGGTCTCCTGATTACCACTGGGTTTTCTGGGTTTGTTACGCATTGCGCTCTTGACAGTTACTTTGCCTTCGATGTTCCTATGCATAGGAACTCGTATCCCCGCAGGTAACGAGGTGAGTGCATGAGGGCAATAAGGATTTCGATTGCTGGCACGGCGGCCGTGGCGGTCTCGCTGGGATTGATGAGTCTGACGGGATCGGTGAACGCGGCCGCCGCGCCGACGCTCAAGGGCACCCTGCGCCCGGCCATCCATCTGGCCCACAAGGGGGCCATGAGCCCGCAGGGCATCCCAATCCAGTTCTCGGGCAACTGGTCCGGCTACGTGGCGACGCCCAAGAAGGGCAAGGCCAAGTCGTTCAAGTTCGTGACCGCTAACTACGAGGTGCCCTCGGTCAATTGCGCGGTCACCAACTACGCGTTCTCCTACCATTGGGTGGGGCTCGACGGGTGGACTGATGGCACGGTTGAGCAGGACGGCATCGGCAGCTTCTGCGTCAGCGGAACCCCCACCTATTTCGCCTGGTACGAGATGTTCCCGGCCGGGGTCACGGAGGAGTTCTCGGTCAATCCGGGTGACGCCATAACCTCCAGCGTCACGTATAACGGGAGCGGCTCATACACGATGCAGCTCACCGACCAGACCAGCGGCCAGAACTTCGACGTCGGGACCACGTGCGCGGGCACCTGCTCGAACTCGTCCGCCGAAGTGATCACCGAGGGCTACACGTCCTCGCCGTATGCGGGCACGGCCGACTTCGGTCAAGAGCACTACGACACGGCCAGCGTGCAGAGCGCCAAGGGTCTGAGTGGCGGTCTGACCAGCCCCAACTGGAACACCGTCGAGTCCGTCGCGACGGGCGCCACCACCGGCGGCATCGACACCCAGCCAGGTCCGCTCTACAAGGCCACCGGCGCGTCGGCCTTCCCGCTCACCTGGCTGCAGGAGAACTAACGCGGCCAGTTCACGATGAGAGGGCGGCCCTCCCAGTGGGCCGCCCTCTGTCGTTGCTCCGCGGTCCAGGCTGTCAGGTGTGGGGTCTGCGCGGATCCGCAGGTGTTCAGCTCGGCGGCCAGCGCCGGCCAGCCGACCCCTTCCAGCCTGGCCGCCGCTGGCTCGGTCCGCAGGCTTGCCCCGGTCACGCCGCACCCTCCAGGGTGAGCAGCGTCCGCTTGGCCGCCTCGCCGCCGACGTAGCCGCCGAACGTGCCGTCGCTCTTGATCACCCGGTGGCAGGGCACGATCACCGGCAGCGGGTTGGTGGCGCACGCCGACGCGGCCGCGCGGACCGCCTTCGGGTGGCCGGCCGCCGCCGCCATCGCGGCGTAGCTGGCGGTGCTGCCGTAACCGATCGTGGGCAGCTTGGCCAGCACCTCACGCCGGAACCCGCTGGAAAGCCGCAGGTCCAGTGGCAGGTCGAAGCTGGTCCGGCGGCCCGCGAAGTACTCGTCCAGTTCGCGGGCGACGGCGTCCAGCCTGGCCGGCGCGCGCAGCACCCGCGGGCTGACCTTGGTGGCGAGCTGGGCGAGCACCCGGTCGTGGTCCTCGACGGCGTAGGCCACCCGGAGCAGGCCCTGGCCGGTCGCGGCCAGCAGCAGCGCCCCGACCGGGGTGTCGATGCTGCGGTAGCCGACGTCCAGCAGGCCAGCCGCGTCCGCGTCGTGCACCAGGCGGGCCCGCAGCCTGCGCATGGTCTCCTCGCCTGGGGCGGCCGGCCCGGCCAGCAGTTGGGTCATCTCGATGTCGTCTGGCTGGGTCATGACTGTGCTCCTCGTTCACGTGCTGGTTCCCGGTGGCCTGTTTCCTGGCGGGGTCCCGGGTAGACCTGGCGCAGGGCCGCGATGCCGTCGGACGCCGCCCGGCGGGCCGCGTCGGGCGTGCCGCCGACGATCCCGGCGATCTCGGTGTAAGGCAGGCCGGCCAGGTAGTGGTACGCGACGCATTCCCGCTGCTTCAGCGGAAGCGCCTTGACCGCCGCCCACAGGTCGAGGTCGCTGGCCTCGGGTATCCCGTCCCGGCCCGGCCGCTCGGGCAGGTCACCGGCCGGGACCGCGCGCCGGGCCTGGGCCCGGCCCTGATCGATGGCCTTGCGATGGGCGATCGTCACCAGCCAGGCTTCGATGTTGCTGCCCGGGCGCAGGCCGGGATAGGCCTGCAGGGCCGACAGGAAAGTCTCCGACCAGGCATCCTCAGCGGCGGCCGGGCCGACCACGGCCCGGCATACCCGGAGTACCGTCGGCCCGTACCGGTCCACGATCTTCTCGAACGGCTCTCTTTCCACAGTCAGTAAACGTGCCAGACCACCCGAACGTGAGGTGGGATGTGGCGCCTATCCGGGGGAACCCGTCTGCACGTCCTCGGTGGCGACGTCGAGCACGCCGGACAGCCAGGGGGTGTAGTGGTCGGGGTCACGGGCCATGCTGGCTCGCAGGGAGGCCGGTGACACCCAGGCGCAGTCGGACACTTCGGACTCGTCGGGGGTGGGTGAGCCGCCGACGAACGTCGCGACCAGGACGTGGTCCCATTCGCTTTCCACCCGCCCGGAAGCGGGATCGGCCGCCTGGTAGTGGAAGACACCGATCTCGGTGAGCGGCGTGATCTGGTCCTGGGTGAGGCCGAGTTCGGCGGTCAGCCGCTGCGCCGCGGCGGTGGCGGTGTCCTCGCCGGGCGCGGGATGCCCGCAGCAGGTGTTGGACCATCGGGAGGCGAAGCGCGTCTTGACCGCGGCCCGCTGCTGCAGCAGCAGCCGGCCGTCCCGGTCGTAGAGCAGTACTGAGAACGCCCGGTGGCACTGGCCAGGCGCGGTGTGCGCCTCACCCACCGAGCAGGCGCCCACCGCCGCTCCGGTGTCGTCCACCAATTCCACGAGCAGATGTTCCCGGCCGGTCATGGCCCCCCTCTTATCTTTGCGGCAGCAGCAGGCGAACTCAGCGAGCAGGTTCTTGCGGGTGGCCACCGACGGTGGTCCCGACGATCCAGATGCCCGGCCAGGCCCCGGCCTCAAACCCGGTTGCCTGGTATGTCCAGGCCACGATTATGTGACGGCTCCGGTAGCACGTCAGGGCGAGTCCCAGTGGGGTGGGCGGTCGCTGTTCAGGCGCTCGTCATCGTCGGCCTCGGGGCGGTCGCCCCAGCCGACGTCGGTGTCCTCCCGGCTCTGCAACGACAGCACCGGTGGATCCTCTGGGTCTGGCCGCCGGGCGCTGGGCCGGTTCGGCGGCTCTTTGGCCGGCATGCCCACCATTATCGCCGCCGACGAGATAGCACATGGGGTTAAAGCGGGCCTGTCCCGGCGCGATGTCCGGGGCGCGCGGACGGTGCTACCTGGGCGTCGGGCAGAATGAGAGCGCTATGAGCGCTCGCATCCTGGACGGCAAGGCCGTCGCCGCCGATATTCGCGCCGAACTGACCGGGCGGGTCGCCGCGCTGACGGCCCGCGGCCTGACCCCGGGGCTCGGCACGATCCTGGTCGGTGAGGACCCGGGCAGCCGGGCCTACGTGAACGGCAAGCACCGGGACTGCGCCCAGGTCGGGATCACCAGCATCCGGCGCGACCTGCCCGCCACCGCGAGCCAGGCCGAGGTGGAGGCGGCGGTCGACGAGCTGAACGCCGATCCGGCCTGCACCGGCTACATCGTCCAGTTGCCGCTGCCCGCCGGGCTCGACGCGCAGCGGGTGCTGCTCCGGATGGACCCGGCCAAGGATGCCGACGGCCTGCACCCGCTCAGCCTGGGCAAGCTGGTACTCGGCGAAGCCGGGCCGCTGCCGTGCACCCCGCGCGGCATCGTGGAACTGCTCCGCCGCTTCGACGTGCCGATCGCCGGCGCGGACGTCACCGTGGTCGGCCGCGGCATCACCGTGGGCCGTTCGCTCGGCCTGCTGCTGACCCGGCGCACCGAGAACGCCACCGTGACGCTTTGCCACACCGGGACCAAGGACCTGGCCGCGCACACCGCCGCGGCCGACATCGTCGTGGTCGCGGCGGGCCGGCCCGGTCTGCTGACCGCGGGCATGGTCAGGCCGGGAGCGGCCGTGCTCGACGTGGGGATCACCAGGACGGACGCGGGGCTGGTCGGTGACGTCGATCCTGGGGTCGCCGACGTGGCCGGATGGCTGGCGCCGATGCCCGGTGGCGTCGGCCCGATGACCAGGGCCATGCTGCTCACCAACGTGGTGGACGCTTTGCTTTATTGGCCGGAAAGACACCCTACGGCCGTACGGGCGGGGCTGGAAGCAGGTCCTCCGGCTGCGGGACGGGCATCGGACCCGTGATTGGCCCATTTTGCTACTCACCGGTAACATGACGGTGCTGGACACGACAGTGCGGAAGCGGATCGGAATCGGAATCAGGGAGGTCGGCCGCCGGCCATGAACATCGTCGTATGCGTCAAGCAGGTTCCGGACACGTGGGCGGAACGCAAGCTGAAGCAGGGTGACGCCACGCTCGACCGCGAGTCCGTGGACGGCGTCATCAACGAACTCGATGAGTACGCCATCGAGGAGGGCCTGCAGCAGGCCGAGGCGCATGGCGGCGAGGTGACGATCCTGACCATGGGCCCGCAGAAGGCCGCGGATTCCATCCGCAAGGCCCTGTCCATGGGCGCCGACAAGGCGGTGCACGTGCTGGACGACGGGCTGGTGGGCACCGACGGGCTGCAGACCTCCCAGGTCCTGGCCCAGGTGCTCACCAGGATCGGGTTCGACCTGGTGATCGTGGGCTCGGAGTCCACCGACGCCAGGATGGGCGTGATGGCGGCCATGCTGGCCGAGCGGCTCGGCGTTCCGCAGGTGTCGCTGGCCAGCAAGCTGGAGATCGACGGGCAGGCGGTCAAGATCAGGCGCCAGACCGACTACGGCTACGACCAGGTCGAGGCCTCGCTGCCGGCCGTGGTGAGCGTGGTCGAGAAGATCAACGAACCGCGTTACCCCTCGTTCAAGGGGATCATGGCGGCCAAGAAGAAGCCGGTCGAGACGCTCGGTCTGGCCGACCTCGGCATCGAGGCGGACCAGGTCGGCCTGGCGGGCGCCAGCACCGAAGTGGTCAGCTTTGCCCAGCGCCCGCCGCGGCAGGCGGGCACCGTCGTCAAGGACGAGGGCGATGGCGGGGCCAAGGCGGCCGAGTTCCTCGCCGCGCAGAAGTTCATCTGAGCCGGCATCCCAAGCCAGGCGTTCAAGCCCAGACAAGGAGCAATTCACCATGGCTGAGGTGCTGGTACTCGCCGAGCACGCCAACGGCGAGGTCAAGAAGGTGACGTTCGAGCTGATCACGCTGGCCCGCCGGTTCGGCGAGCCCGCCGTGGTGTGGACCGGCCCGGGCGCCGAGGGCGCCAGGGACCGGCTGGCCGAGTTCGGCGCGGCGAAGGTCTACGTGGCCGCCGGCGCCGAGTTCGCCGAGTACGTGACCACCCCGCAGGCAGAGGTGCTCGCCAGCTTGGTCGCGGAGAAGTCACCGGCCGCTGTGCTGGTCGCCGCGACCGGCGAGGGCAAGGAGGTCGCGGGCCGGCTGGCCGTCAAGACCGGCTCCGGTGTGATCACCGACGCCGTGGCCCTGGACGACGGGCTGGTCGCCGAGCAGTCGATCTTCGGCGGTTCGATCGTGGTCAAGTCCAAGGTGAAGACCGGGACCCCGATCATCGCCGTCCGGCCCAACTCGGTGACCCCGCAGGCGGAGGCGGGTGCGGCGGACCTGGTCGCGCTGGACGTCCAGCTCAGCGACGCGGGCAAGGGCGCGAAGATCACCGAGACCGTGGTCCAGGAGCGCGGCGAGCGGCCCGAGCTCACCGAGGCGTCGATCGTGGTGTCGGGTGGCCGCGGCGTCGGCAGCGCCGAGCACTTCTCGCTCATCGAGCAGCTCGCGGATTCGCTGGGCGCCGCGGTGGGCGCGTCCCGGGCCGCCACCGACGCCGGCTGGTACCCGCACCAGTTCCAGGTCGGCCAGACCGGCAAGACCGTGGCCCCGCAGCTCTACCTGGCCGTCGGCATCTCCGGCGCCATCCAGCACCGGGCCGGCATGCAGACCTCCAAGACGATCATGGTGATCAACAAGGATCCCGAGGCGCCGATCTTCGAGCTCGCCGACTTCGGCGTGGTCGGCGACCTGTTCAAGGTGGTGCCCCAGCTCGTGGCGGAGATCGGCCAGCGCGGCCAGGTCTGAGCCCACGCTTTAAGCGCAAAAGGAATCAGATCGGCGCCCGGTAGGCTGATCTGGTCATGGGGTATCAGGGTGGGACGGCCGCTGCGCAGCCGTCATCGGGGCGCATCGCCTACCTGGATCATGCGGCCACGACGCCGCTGCGGCCGCAGGCGCTGGAGACGATGACCGCCGAGCTGGCCAGCTTCGGCAACCCGTCTTCGCTGCACACGGCGGGCCGGCGCGCGCGCCGGGTGGTCGAGGAGTCGCGCGAGCAGATCGCGGCGGCCTTCGGCTCCCGCCCCAGCGAGGTCATCTTCACCAGCGGCGGCACCGAGGCCGACAACCTGGCGGTCAAGGGTCTCTACTGGGCCAGGCGGGCCGGGCCGCCGGCCCGCCGCCGGGTGCTGACCACCGCGATCGAGCACCATGCGGTGCTGGACTGCGTGCACTGGCTGGCCGATCACGAGGGGGCCGAGATCACCTGGCTCCCGGTGGACGGCGCCGGCCTGGTGGCCCCCGAGGCGCTGCGCGCGGCCATCGAGACCGACCCGGACAGCGTGGCCCTGGTCAGCATCATGTGGGCCAACAACGAGGTCGGCACCGTGCAGCCCATATGTGAGCTGGCCGCCGTGGCCCACGAGCACGGGGTCGTGTTCCACAGCGACGCGGTCCAGGCCGCCGCCCAGTTGCCGGTCGACTTCGCCGCCTCCGGCGCGGACGCGCTCAGCATCTCCGGGCACAAGCTCGGTGGCCCGGTCGGGGTGGGCGCGCTGCTGCTGGCCAGGCAGGCGGAGCCGGTCCCCGTGCTGCACGGCGGCGGCCAGGAGCGTGACATCAGGTCCGGCACGCTCGACACCCCGGCCATCGGCGCCTTCGCGACCGCGGTCCAGCTCACGGTGAAGGAGCTGTCCGACGAGAGCCGCCGGCTGGCCACGCTGGCCGCGGACCTGATCGGGCAGATCCGGGCCGCGGTGCCCGACGCGGTGCTCAACGGGCCGCCGCCGGGGCCGGCCAGGCTGCCCGGCAACGTGCACTTCTCCTTCCCCGGCTGCGAAGGCGACGCGCTGCTCATGCTGCTGGATGCCAAGGACATCGCCTGCTCGACCGGGTCCGCCTGCACCGCCGGGGTGGCCCAGCCCAGCCACGTGCTGCTCGCCCTGGGCGCGGGAGCGGCCAGGGCCCGCGGTTCCCTCCGGTTCTCGCTGGGCCGCACCTCCACCCAGGAGGACGTGGACGCCGTCGGCGCCGTGATCGGCGAGGCCGTCGACCGCGCTCGCCGCGCGGGCTCGCGCTGACCGGTCACGGTCCCGCCCCATCGTGGCGACCGGTCAGCCTGCGGAGCTCGTCAATTACCTAACATCCCCAGGCTGGCCACCACCGCGCCGATCTGCCGCCCAGCATCGCCGGTCCCGGCCGCGGACGCGGTCACCTGGTCCAGCGCGGCCACCAGTTCGGCCGCCCGCCCGTCGAAAACGTCCCGCCAGAGCTCCCGGCGGACCGGCCCGCACAGCCGCTTGAACTCGTCTTCGATGCCCGGGGTGTGCGCGATCCGGTCGAAGAACTGATCGGTCACCGCGGCCAGCACCTCGGTCAGCCCGCAGGACTCCGCCCGCATCAGCTCCTCGATCTGGGCCACCGCGTTCGTGAACGCCTCGGTCAGGGTCTGGTACAGGCCCTCGGCGGTGTCGTCGGCCAGCCGGGTCGCGCCGATCATCTCGATGATCGCGGGTGCGACGGTGGCCACCACCTCGGTGACCGTGAGAGCCGCATCGACGACGGGCACCCCGCTCACCACGCCGCTGATGTTGCGCACGCGTTCGGCCAGCGACCCGCCCCGGCCCGCCTTCCGGACGCCGGAAGCTTCGGCGCCGAGGTCGCCAGTCGCCAGCGCCGCAGCCCCACCCAGCGGATCGCCTTCGACGGTGATCCGGGTCCGGGCCGGATAGATCTGGCCGACGACAGGCCTGCTCACCCGCAGGAAGATGTTGCCGTAGGTGTGGAACCGCACGAGTTCCTCGAGCGCGGCGTGCAGGGCTTCGAGCCGCTGCTGCCCGGCCCGCTGCACCAGCTCGCTCAGCGGCTGATCGCCCGGTGGCACGAGAGTCGAGCCCAGGTGCTGCCGCAGGTCCCCGGCCACCCGCAGCTGCAGCTTGCCGATGGTGGCCGCGATGGAACCGTCCACCCGGCTGAATTCCTCCCGGATCTTCTGCCGGACCAGGGTGCACTGGTCGTCCCGCGTCTCACCGGGGTCGGCCACCATCGACGGCTCGATCACCGCCATCCACCGGTCCTTGCCGCCGTGCCCGAACCCGTCGGCCGCCCAGTCGATGAGCGCCTGCCTGGCCCGCGAGATCCCCGCGTCGAGCTCCTCGACCACCTTCTGGTCGGCCACCCACTGGGCGTACTCGGTGCGGAGGCTGTCCAGGGTCCTGGCCACGTCGTTGCGCAGCTCTTTGGCCTTCGCGTCCAGCGCCTGGTCCTCGTCGGGCACGTGGGAGGCCCACCGGCCAGCTTGGCGGGCCACGCTGCTGGACAGCGTGATGGCCCGCCTGGCCACCTCCCCGGCCCGGATCAGCACGGAGCTGGCGGCGGCGTGATCCATGGCCGCGAGCCGGTCGGCCAGCCCGCGCAGCACCGGGCCGAGGATCTGGTCCTGCACCTCCACCGGGTTCGCCACGTCCCCGACCAGCAGCCGCAGATCGTTCCGCTCGGTGATCTTGAGCGTCTGCTCGATGGCGTTCTGCACGTAAACCGAATCGAGATGCGCCGGGTCGGTGTTGACCACGATCCCGACGAAGTCGCCCTTGTTCACCCCCATGCGGGCCTCGTCGGCCAGGTCGAGCACGTCGTAGTCCTGGTCGCCGAAGAACGCGTCGTTCGGCCCGGGCCGCTTGACCTGGAGAAGCACGTCGACCTCGTTCTTGAGGTCCTGCAGGAACTGGCGGTCGATGTCCAGGCCGGCCTCGCCCGCCCCCGGCAGGTCGACGAGCATCAGGTTCTCGACGTCTACCTGCGGGAAAGCGCATTGGATCCGCACGTCACGCACCGCGTGATAGGGCCGCCGCTGGTCCGCGGGATCCACCGGGTAGGCGACGTAGGGGCGGAGCTCGGCCAGCTTGCCGATCTTCAGCGTCCGGTCGGGACCGGTCAGCAGCCCGCGGTAGCTGGCGAAGGAGTCCTGCGCGTCGTGCAGCCGCTCCAGGAACTTCTGCTGGCTCATCAGCCCTTGGTCCTGGGTCTCGCCGCGGGCCGTCAGGTCTTCGTATTTGTGCCCGGCGAATTCGTCCGGGGTGCGGGGCACCGAGCCCTCGCAGCCCGCGTCGGCGTGCAACGGCGCCAGGTAGCCGTCCCTGAATTCCTCCCAGGTGAGCACCGTGATCTCCGCGTCGGCCCGGCCCGGGCTGTGCAGGATACGGCTCCGGGCGGCCGTGGTCGGATTCAGCGCGGTGGACGGGATGGTTTCCTCGCCGAGGTCGGTGATCGTGCGCAGCAGCGTGCTCTTCCCGGCCTTGGCCCGGCCTATCACGCCGATATTCACCGTGTCCCGGTCGATCCTGTTCTTGATCGCCGCGATGTCCGGGGTCAGCGCGCCGATCGCCTGCCTCAGCTCGCCGATCCCGGCCGCGCCGGATTCGGCCCCGATCGCCACGGCCACGGCCGCCTGCTCCGCGGTGGGCTGGCGCAGCGCCGCGAACCGCCGGCCGGTCTCGCCGAGCGTGCTGGCCAGTGTTTCCACGCTTTGCGCCAGCGCCTGCCAGGATCCGTGCAACCGTGCGATTGGCTCTCGCTGGGCCCGCCGGCTGTCCAGCGCGGCCGCGATGCTGGCCCGGATATTTCCGTCCATTGTGCCCCTGTAAAAAGCGCCCCGATGAAACCCAATTAGGGCGATCTTTGTGTGTCCGTGCGGGGACCCAACAGTGTCCGGGAAGGCTTAATTTTGTTCCCGGCTGGCGGTAAACCGAATCGCTACTCGGTGGCCAGGGTGCGTTAGCCGGTGGTCCGGGCCAGTTCGCTGAGCACGCTGGCGTGAACCGGGGCGATCAGGTCCCTGGCGAAGGCCCTCGCGTCCTCCAGCGTCGCCATCGGGATCGCGCTCGACGGGGTGAGGATGAAGGACAGCACGATCCTGACCCCGAGCTCGGCCACGACCTGGACCTGCCGCTCCGCCTCGGCCGACGGGGCCCGCGCCCCGAACAGGTCGTGCCGGATGGACGCGGCGATGTGCTCGCGGGCCATGTCCACCACGACACCGCCGTTCACGGTCAGCGAGGGCAGGATCGACTCGGGTTCGGTCCGGAGCAGCCGCCGCAGCAGCAGGTGGTTGCCCAGGTACTGCAGTGCGAACGCGATCCGCTCGACCATCTTGTCCGCGGCGCCCAGCTCCCCGCCGGTCTCGCTGTCCGCACCGACCTTTTCCAGGCAGTCGAGGAAGCTCTTCAGCTCGCGCAGCACCACGGCCTCGATCAGGTTCTCCTTCTTGGGGAACCGGCGGTAGATGGTGATCCGCGACATCCCGCACCGCTTGGCGATGTCCTCCATCGTGGACCGGCGCAGCCCGAAGTCCTCGAACTGGCCGAGAGCCGCGTCCAGGATGCGCTCGGCCACCGAGTCGGTGTCCTCGCCCTGGTCGGCCGTTAGCGCCATGCGCAGCAGATCGATGGACATCCTCAGCCTTCCACCTCGACCCCGTGCTTGAAGCGACCCTGTGCTTGAAGCTTATGCCTTGATACAAGTATGCAAAGAATGTATCTTACGTTTCATGGGACAGCGCACCCACGCGGTCGCGATCGTGGGCACACTCGAAGGAGCGGCATCGTGACCGCAACCATTGACGCCGGCACCGCCGTCATCACCTGCAAGGACGGCAACCACACGCTCGCACTGACCGATCGCGAGATCGTCGCCGAGCGCCTGATCAAGACCTCCCGCAAGCACTCGTTCAACCCCGATACCGACGTGGACTGGGACGCGCCGCCGGTGCCCGGCCTGTACTACGGGCCACCCGAGGCGGGCTCGCTGTTCGAGACCCCGCTGTGGGACGGCCTCAGCCTGGACCAGCAGATCGAGCTGACCAAGCAGGAGGTGGCCAGCCTGGCCTCGTTCGGCATCTGGTCCGAGCTCGCGCTCATGCACATCCTGATCCAGCACGCCTACCGCACCAGGTACGACAGCAGCCACTTCGCCTATGCGCTCACCGAGACCGCCGACGAGTGCCGGCACTCGATGATGTTCGGCCGCATGGTCAGGACTTTCGGCCTCACCACCCACCGCCCCGGCCGCTTCGAGTACCAGGCGATCAAGGTGCTCGGGGCCTTCCACGAGCCGATGCTGATGTTCGCGGCCACGCTGGTGATAGAGGAGTTCACCGACGCCATGCAGCGCATCGCCTTCCCCGACGAACGGGTCCAGCCGCTGGTCCGGGAGGTCAGCCGGATCCACGTGATCGAGGAGGCCAGGCACATCAAGTACGCCCGCGAGGAGCTCAAGCGCCAGGTGGCCAAGAGTTCCACGGCCCGCCGCCGGTTCACCGCGGCCCGGCTGGCCTGGTTCATGTCCGGCGTCATCAACCGCAACCTGGTCCACCCGTCCGCCTACGAGGCCGTCGGCCTGGACCCGAAGCAGGCCGCCCAGGTGGCCGCGGCGAGCCCGCACCGGCTGGCCACCAAGCAGTGGGCGTCCCGCAAGTCGATGGCCGCCTTCGAAGAGGTGGGCTTCCTGGAGGGGCGGGCGCGCCGGATCTGGCAGCAGGCCGGATTCCTCGCCCCCGACGGACAATGAACGGCTGCGCCAAGAACCCAATCACTCCCCTGGCCGTCTGAGCCTGCCGCTTCGCCCCACCCATATCGGCCGAATCATCCACAACTCAGGCAATCCGGAGACCCGGCCCAAGTGTCGCACTCTAGGGGCCCTGCGGGCCCGCCGGGCCTGACCCGGCACGCTGCCGGGCGGCCGGCAGCACGTCACGGGAGGGCTGGGTCGATGGATACAGGGTGGACTCCGGGACGGGACGGGACGGTGGGCTGGCCACCAGGTCCAAGCTTGACGGCCCGGGCAGCGTGGCGGTCGACAGCGTCGGCAACCTGGTCTTCCCGGACGAGACCGTCAACCGGATCGAGGTGGTGGCCGAGCAGCCCGGCACGTTCTACGGGCAGGC
>DATAWQ010000036.1:0-17540 GCA_036267135.1 Streptosporangiaceae bacterium
GTGCACCCGGCAGCGGCCCACGCGAAACCGCAGACGCGGCTAGCTCTGTTCCTGGTCCTGGTCATCGTCGGCGGCCCGGCGGCCGGGCTGCTGGCCCGCCGTGCCGGGCTGCTGGCCGGGTGCGGCCTGCTGGGTCCCGCCGGGCTGCGCGTAACCCGGCTGAGGGCGCCCTGGCTGCCCGTAGCCGGGCTGCGCGTACTGCTGCCCGTAGCCGGACTGCGAGTACTGCTGCCCGTAGGAGGGCTGGCCGTAGGGTTGCTGCTGGCCAGGCTGCCCGTGCTGGCCGGGCTGGGCGTAGCCCTGGCCGGGCTGGGCGTAGCTGGGCTGGACCGGCTGGGCATAGCCCTGGCCAGGCTGGCCGTAGCTGGGCTGGGCGTGCGCGGGCTGGCCTGCGCTCGGTTGCCCCTGGGCTTGCTGACCCTGGGCTTGCTGACCCTGGGCTTGCTGAGCCTGAGCCTGCTGAGCCTGAGCTTGCTGACCCTGAGCCTGCTGACCCTGAGCGGACTGCCCTTGCGGCGTCCTGGCCGCCTGCTGGCCGTAGCCCTGCTGGGAGTATCCATACTGGCCGGGCTGCGCGTAACCAGGCTGAGCTTGCGCTTGCTGAGCCTGGGCTTGCTGAGCCTGGGCGGCCTGGCCCGGTTGCGGCTGGGCCGTCCTGGCGGCCTGCTGGCCGTACCCCGGCTGGCCGTAACCAGGCTGGCCGTAGCCGGCCTGCCCGGCCATCTGCGGGTTCGCGAACTGCTGCGTCGCGTACTGCTGGGCCGCGTACTGCTGGCTGCCGGCCTGCTGGCCGGTCCCCGGCACCGGCCCGGCCGGCACCGCCGGGGTGCCCTGCAGTTCGCTGGAACGCACCACGGCGAGGGTGAACAGCAGGGCGGCGATCGCGACCACGACGCTGCCGGCGTCCACGATGAAGTTCTGCGTCTTCCCGGTCATGGTCAGGTGCGAGCCGAACGCGCCCAGCCAGGCCACCACGCTGAGCACCAGCGCGACCACCTGCAGCACCGTCGCGGCCAGCGTGATCTCCCTGGCCCTGGCGACCTTCTCGCCGACGATCGCGGCCAGCAGCACCGCGGCCACCGGGAGCGCGGTCACGTACACGGCGCCGAAGTAGCTGAACGCCTGCAGCCCGCGGTCTCCGAAGTTAAGGCCGGCGCCGACGTTGGCGACGCCCCCGAAGTTGATCGCGTCGAGCAGCTGATTCTGCGAACTCAGCAGGACCCATACCCCGCCGATCACGCTGAGCAGCATGCCCGCCAGCAGGAGCAGCGCGGCGGGCTCGCGGACCCGCTGTGCTTCGCCTCGTATCACCTGGAACACTCCCTGAGGTTTCGGGGACGGCCGGCAGCCCGGCCCAGCCGGCCTGCCCTGTCGCCGTGGCACGCGGCGGAATGACTCGCGACGGAACCTGCAAGACTGTCCGCCATGCGCATCACCGTTCTGGCCGGCGGAGTCGGGGCCGCCCGGTTCCTGCGCGGCCTGAAGACCGCCGCCCCGGACGCCGAGATCACCGTCGTCGGCAACACCGGGGACGATATCACCCTGTCCGGTTTGCGGGTCTGTCCAGACCTTGACACCGTGATGTACACGCTCGGCGGCGGGATCAGCGAGGAACAGGGCTGGGGACGCGCGGGCGAGTCCTTCACCGTGCAGGGCCAACTGGCGGACTATGGGGTCGGGCCAGACTGGTTTTCGCTGGGTGACAAGGACATCGCCACCCACATCGTGCGGTCGGCGATGCTGGCCGATGGTCACCCGCTGTCCGCGGTCACCGCGGAGCTGTGCCGCCGGTGGCAGCCGGGAGTTCGGCTGCTGCCCATGTCCGATGACCGGGTGGAGACCCACGTCGTCATCGAGGAGAACGGGACGCGGCGCACTATTCACTTCCAGGAATGGTGGCTGCGGCTGCACGCGGAAGTGCCGGCCGTCGAGATCACCCCGGCCGGCGCGGCCGAGGCCAGTCCGGCGCCCGGCGTGCTCGACGCGATCGCCGCCGCCGACGTGGTGCTGTTCCCGCCGTCCAACCCGGTGGTCAGCATCGGCCCCATCCTGACCGTGCCCGGCATCAAGGACGCGGTCAGCCGCAAGGCCGTGGTCGGGGTGTCCCCGATCATCGGCGGGGCGCCCGTCCGCGGCATGGCGGACGCCTGCCTGACCGCCATCGGCGTGCCGACTACCGCGGCCGCCGTGGCCGCGCACTTCGGCCCCGGCTTGCTCGGCGGGTGGCTGGTGGACGAGCAGGACAAGGCCGCCGTCGACGACCCGGCCCTGGCCGGCATCGAGGTGCGGGCCCTGCCGCTGTACATGCGGGACGTCCACGCCACCGCGGAGATCGCCAGGGCCGCGCTCAGCCTGGCGGCGGAGCTGCGCCGGTGACCGGGGCCGACGTCACCCCGGCCGGTGCTATCCCGGCCGGTGCCATCCCGTTCAGTGTCGCCCCGGTCAGGGGGCTGCCGGAGGTCACGGCGGGCGCCGACCTGGCCGGGCTGATCGAGACGGCCGCGCCGGATCTGCGCGACGGCGACATCCTCGTGGTCACCTCGAAGATCATCAGCAAGGCCGAGAACAGGCTGATCCAGGCGGACCGGGAGCAGGCCATCGATGCCGAGACGGTCCGGCTGGTGGCCAGGCGCGGCCCGGCCAGGATCGTGGAGACCAGGCACGGCCTGGTGATGGCGGCCGCCGGGGTGGACAACTCCAACACGCCGCCGGGCACGGTGGCGCTGCTGCCCGTCGACCCGGACGCGTCGGCCCGGCGGCTGCGCAAGGATCTGTCCGCCCGGCTGGGCGTGCGCACCGGCGTCATCATCACCGACACGTTCGGCAGGCCGTGGCGGATCGGGCAGACCGACGTGGCCATCGGGGCGGCCGGCCTGACCCCGGCGCGCGACTACCGGGGGCAGCTGGACACGTTCGGCAACCTGCTGGAGGTCACGCTCATCGCGGTCGCCGACGAGATCGCCGCCGCCGCCGACCTGGTCAAGGGGAAGACGGACGGCGTGCCGGTGGCCGTGGTCCGCGGCCTGGCCGAGCTGGTCACGGACGCCGACGGCCCGGGCGCGGCGGCGCTGATCAGGCCGGCCAGCGAGGACATGTTCCGGTTCGGCTCGGCCGAAGTGCCGCTGGCCCGGCGGACCGTCAGGGAGTTCACCGCGCAGCCGGTGGACCAGGCGGCGGTCCGGCTGGCCATCGACACGGCGCTCACCGCGCCGGCGCCGCATCACAGCGTGCCCTGGCGGTTCGCCGTGCTGGAGTCCCCCCACGTGCGCCAGCGCTTCCTTGACGCGATGCTCGAGGCGTGGAAGGCCGACCTGACCGCGGACGGGTTCAGCACCGAGCAGATCGAGCGGCGGGTGCGCCGCGGCGAACCACTGCGGCGGGCGCCGCTGATCATCGTCCCGTGCCTGGTCACCGACGCCGCGCACGACTATCCGGACGCCCGCAGGTCGGCCGCGGAGCGCACCATGTTCCTGGTGTCGATGGGCGCGGGCGTGCAGAACCTGCTGATTTCGCTGGCCGCACAGGGCCTGGGCTCGTGCTGGGTGTCGAGCACGCTGTTCTGCCGGGAGGTGGCGGCCGGCGCGCTCGGGCTGCCGCCGGACTGGGAGCCGATGGGCGCGGTCGGCGTCGGCCACCCCGCCCAGCCCGCGCCGCCCCGCCTGGACCGGGACACCTCGGCGTTCGTCAGGTTCGCCTGATCGAGCCGGAGGCGAGTGAACAGCCAGCACCGATCGAGCCGGAGGCGAGTGAACAGCCAGCACCGAGCGAGCCGGAGGCGAGTGAACAGCCAGCACCGATCAGGGCTCGTAGCCGCTTGGATCGCCATAGCGTCCTGGCCACCTGGTATCCGGCGGTGAACACCTTGAGCGCGCTGTGCTCACCGAGCCGGTAGTCGGCGCCCGCACCGAGTCGGCCGGCCAGCTCGGGCCGCTGCAGCAGCACGAACTGCCGGGCTCTGGCCGCGTGCATCGGGTCGGAGGCAAACTTGATCACGTCGGCGGTCTCCGCGATCGGCAGCGTGAACTCGACGTTCTGCCAGGTGCTGCGGGCCTTGGTCTCCAGCGAGATCCGCCCGGACGGGACGCCGAGCACGTCCTGGGCGTAGCCGGACATGACCGCCGCCTCGGACGGGCCACCGGGCCTGGCCGCCCCCGAGAAGATGAGCCGGCCGTCCCGGGCCGGATCCATCGAGCGGACGGCGATCTGGCAGCGCCAGCGCTGCAGCAGGTTGGGCTGCCCGTTGCGCTTGGGCGGGCAGCCGAGCACAATCACCGCCTCCGAGCGGCCGTCGGCGGCGGGCTGGCCTGACCCGAGGTAGCGCCTGGACGCGCGCCAGTGCATCCACTCGGCGGCGGCCACGCTGAGCAGGGCCCCGCCGGCCAGCAGGCCGCTGGCTCGCCGGATCCGGCCAGGCATGCGTTACCCGCCGCCGGTCAGCCGGTGATCAGGGGCAGCGGGGTCCGGACGGCTTCGCACACCCCGTCGCTGGCGGCCGCGGCCGCCTGCCGCTCCGGCGGCACCGGGCCGTAGGTGGTGCTGCGCTGGCGCATCGGGCGGCCGGTGGGGCCGACCAGTTCGGCGAGCTGGCTGATGGTCTTGAACGAGCCGTTCGCCGAGCCGGCCATCCGGCTGATCGTCTCCTCCATCAGCGTGCCGCCCAGGTCGTTCACACCGCCCCGCAGCACCTCGCGGCAGGCCTCCGCGCTCAGCTTCACCCAGGAGCACTGGATGTTGTCGATCGCACCGTGCAGCAGCAGCCTGGACACCGCGTGCACGGCCAGGTTCTCCCGGTGGGTGGGACCAGGCCGGGCCAGTCCGGCCAGGTAGATCGGCGAGCTGGCGTGCACGAACGGCAGCAGGACGAACTCGGTGAAGCCGCCGGTGCGCTGCTGGATGCCGCGGATCACCCGCAAGTGCGCGACCCAGTGCGCGGGGGTGTCCACGTGCCCGTACATCATCGTGGACGACGTCGGCAGCCCGATCTCGTGCGCGGTGGTGATCACGTCGACCCACGCGGCGGTGGGCAGCTTGCCCTTGGTCAGCACCCAGCGGACGTCGTCGTCGAGTATCTCCGCGGCGGTGCCGGGCAGCGAGCCGACGCCGGACTCTTTCGCCCGGATCAGCCACTCGCGCACGGGCAAGCCGGTCCGTGCGCAGCCGTTCATTATTTCCATGGGTGAGAAGGCGTGCACGTGCATGTCTGGGCAGCGGCGCTTTACTTCGGCGGCCAGATCGAAGTACGCCGTGCCGGGCAGGTCGGGGTGGATGCCGCCCTGCATGCACACCTCGGTCGCGCCCGCCTCCCAGGCCTGCTCGGCCCGGTCACCCACCTGCTGCAGGGACAGCGTGTAGGCGTCGGCGTCGGTGCGGCGCTGGGCGAACGCGCAGAACCGGCAGCCGGTGTAGCAAACGTTGGTGAAGTTGATGTTTCTGTCCACGACGTAGGTGACGTCGTCGCCCACGGTGTCCCTGCGGACCGCGTCGGCCAGGCCGGCCAGCGCGTCCAGCTCGGCCCCGTCGGCGTCGAGCAGGGCGAGCGCCTGCTCGTCGGTGAGCCCGGCGGGGTCCTTCTCGGCGGCGCGCAGCGCGGCCGAGACCTCCGACCGCAGCCGGGCCGGCCCCGCCGCGGGCGCGATGATCCGCCGGCCCACCTCGGCCCAGTCGCCGTACACCTCGGCGAAGTCGTCGCGCCGGTCGCTGGTCCGGCCGGTGGTGTCGATCGTGACGTGCAGGTCGGTACGCCCGGCCGACTCACCCCAGCCGCCGTCGGGCTCCTGCCAGGCCAGCCCGCGCGGGATCGCCCGCTCGTCGGCCAGCCCGGTGGCGGGGTCGGCGAGCCGCGCCACGTGCGCGGCCAGCCTGGGGTCGAGCCAGGGCTCGCGGATGTAGCCGGGGTAGATGGTCAGCCGCTCGCGCAGGGTGAAACCATCGCGGCTGGTGTGCCCGGCCAGCTCGTCGATCTGCGGCCAGGGGCGTTCGGGGTTGACGTGGTCGGGGGTGAGCGGCGAGACGCCGCCCCAGTCGTCGATTCCGGCCCGCAGGATCAGCGAATACTGGTCGCCGATGAGGTTGGGCGGCGCCTGGATCCTGATGCCGGGGCCGAGCACCAGCCGGGCCACCGCGATCGTCGCGGCCAGATCCTCAAGTTCGGCGTCGGGGACCCCGCGCATCTTGGTGTCCGGCTTGGCCCGGAAGTTCTGCACGATGACTTCCTGGATGCCGCCGTACTCCCTGGCGACCCTCCTGATGGCCAGGATCGAGTCGGCCCGCTCGGCCAGGGTCTCGCCGATGCCGATGAGGATGCCGGTGGTGAACGGCACGGCGCAGCGGCCGGCGTCCTCGAGCACCCGCAACCGCACCGCCGGGTCCTTGTCCGGGCTGCCGAAGTGCGGGCCGCCCCGTTCGCTGAACAGCCGGGTGGCCGTCGTTTCGAGCATCATCCCCATGGAGGGCGCCACCGGCTTGAGCCGCTGGAAGTCCGACCAGGTGAGCACGCCGGGGTTCAGGTGCGGCAGCAGGCCGGTCTCTTCGAGCACACCGATGGCCATGGCCCTGACGTAGGAGAGCGTGTCCTCGTAGCCCTGCTCGTCCAGCCAGGCTCGGGCCTGGTGCCAGCGGTCCTCCGGGCGGTCGCCGAGGGTGAACAGCGCTTCCTTGCAGCCGAGCGCGGCGCCCTGCCTGGCGATGGCGAGCACCTCGTCGGGCGACAGGTAGGGGGCCGGGAGCTTGCCCGGCACCGTGGCGAACGTGCAGTAGCCGCAGCGGTCCCGGCACAGCCTGGTCAGCGGGATGAACACCTTGCGGGAGTAGGTGATGACCCCAGGTCTTCCGGCGGCGGCCAGGCCGGCGTCCCTGACCCGGCTGGCGTGACCGATGAGCTTGGACAAATCGTCGCCGCGAGCGCGCAGCGCGATCTCAGCCTCGTCCCGGTCCAGAGTCTTGCCGTCCCTGGCCCTGGCCAGGACCCGCCGCATCGCACTGTCGGATCCAGCACTGTCGGATCCAGCACGGCCTGATCCAGCCCGGCCTGAGCCAGCACTGTCGGATACGCCCATGCCCGCACACTACGTGAGGTGGGGCCGCTGGCTGGCCGACGGGTGGGGGTGAGAGCGGGCCGGCTGGGCCGGGTGCCGGACGGCTGGCGGGTGGGTGGGACCAGCCGTCCGGCGGCGGCCGCGACCCGGTGGCTGAGCCCCGCCGTCAACGGCCGCCCTGTATAAGAGGACTCGCGGACACCGGGATTGGTTGGGTGAAATCTCCGGTTTTGCCGGAAATTTTAGGTGCCACCCCGGTGAGCGCGGCGCGTCAGGCGTCGGTGGAGAACCTGATCGAGACCGGGCCGAGTTCCACGCCCGGCCAGACCCGCACGCCGGCCCGCAGTTCGTTGCCTGCCGCGATGCTGGCCCCGTCGCCGACCACGACGCCGTCGAGCACGGTGTCGCTGTCCACCTTGACGCCCCGGCCGAGAACGCTGTCGCGGATCTGGGCGCGGGCCGCCACGGTCACCCCGTCGAACAGCACGCTGCCGGTCACGACGGCGCCGGGGCCGACGACCGTGCCGGTCCCCACCGTGCTGCCGCCGTCGATGGTCGCGCTCTCGTCCACCACGCAGCCGGGCAGCAGCAGCGCCCCAGCCTGGGTGCGGCCGGTCAGGGCCGGTGAGGACAGGTGGCCGAGCACGAGGTCACACGAGCCGCGGACAAAGCTCTCGGGTGTGCCCACGTCCAGGAAATACGCGTTGTCCACGTAACCCATCACGGTCTGGCCGGATTCGATCAGGGCCGGGAACGTCTCGCGTTCCACCGACAGCACCTGACCTGGCGGTATCTCGTCGATAGTCCGCCTGGCGAAGACGTAGCACCCGGCGTTGATCTGGTTGGTGACCGGGTGGGGGGCCTTCTCCAGGAACGCGGTCACCCGTCCGGTGTCGTCGGTGGGCACGCAGCCGAACCTGGCCGGGTCGTCCACCTCCACCAGGTGCAGGGTGACCGCCGCGTCGGCCTTGCGGTGCAGGTCGAGCTGGGCGGGCAGGTCGTGGCCGGACAGGACGTCGGAATTCAGCACCACCACCGGGTCGTCGGGGGCGCCGCGCAACCGGGCCGCGGCGTTGCGGATCCCGCCGCCGGTGCCCAGCGGCTCCTCCTCGTGCACGTAGTCCATCTCGAGCCCGAAGGCCTCGTCGCCGAAGCACTCGGCGAACATCTCCGACCGGTAGGAGGTGGCCAGCACCACTCTGGTCACGCCGCACTCCGCCGCCCTGGCGAGCATGTGGGCCAGGAACGGCACACCGGCCGTGGGCAGCAGCGGCTTGGGCACCGACAGCGTCAGCGGGCGCAGCCTGGTGCCCTTCCCGCCCACGAGCATGATGGCCTCGAGTGGTTCGCGGGCCGAAGAAGCGGACATGGGCAGGGAGGTTACTCTGCTTGCTGCTCGGCCGCACGCTGGTAGGAGACCATGTGGGCCTCGGCCGAAGCCGTCCAGGTGAACTCCTGCGCTCTGGCCTCACCGTCCGCGCCCAGTGTGGCGCGCCGGTCCGGGTCGTTTATAAGCGCCCGGAGCGCGTCGCGGATGCTGTCGGAATCCGGCTCGGTGTAACCCACCGCGTCGCCACCCACCTCGGGTAGCGACGTGCGGTGTGTGGTCAGCACCGGTGCGCCGCAGGCCATGGCCTCCAGCACCGGCAGGCCGAAACCCTCGCCGCGGCTGGGGAAGGCGACCACGAGCGCGCCGCCCAGGTAGCCGGGAAGGTCGGTGAACCGCAGGTAACCGGGGCGCACCAGCCGCAGGTGCGCGGGGACCGCGGCGACGGCGGTGTCCACCTCTTCGCTCCAGCCGCTGCCGCCGCCGAGCACGAGCGCCGGCGGGTTCTCCAGGTCGGTGACGGCGGCCGCCCACCCCTTGATCAGCGCGGGCACGTTCTTGCGCGGCTCCAGCGCCCCCAGGTAGGCGATGTAAGGCCGGTCGTGCAGGCCGAGGCGGCTGGACACCTGCCGCACCCGGTCAGGGTCGGGCCGGTGGAACAGCACGTGGTCCACGCCGTGGTAGGCCACGTCGATCTTGGTCGGGTCGGCGCCCAGCACCCGGACGAGTTCGTCCCTGGTGGCCTTGGACGGCACGATCAGCCTGCTGGCGCGGCGCACCGCGGTGCGGATAGCCGACTTGAAGAAGGCGGCGGTGACCGCGCTGTGCAGCGAGGGCTCGGTGAAGTAGGTCAGGTCGTGGATGGTGACCACGGTGGCGGCCGGTGGCCGCAGCGGCATCGAGTAGTGCGGCGCGTGGATGACGTCGGCGTTCACCTGCTGGGCGATCATCGGCAGGCCGGTCTGCTCCCAGGCCAGCCTGGCCGCCCGGTGAGCGATCGCGGTCGGGCCCGCCACGATGGTCGCACCAGGCACGAGCGTGGAGTATTTCTCCTCGTCGGCGCGCTGGCAGGCCACGGCCAAGTCCGCGCCGGAGGTCACGAGCGCGGCGATCAACCCATCGACGTAGCGGCCGAGCGCGCCGCGATCGGCTGGAACGGCGGTCGCGTCAACGAGCACACGAGGCGACACAGCCGATCTTGCTCCTCTCCTGTCTCGTGGCCGCGCGAGCATGCCAATAGCTCCGGAGATCGGCCCGGTATCTCGGGAGATCAGCCGCTCGGGAAATCAGCACCTGAGTAGATGTCCCATCGAATCGAAGCGTACGCCCACCCCGGGCGTGATGTGCGCACGGACACCGGCGGCCAGGGTCAGCAGGACGGCACGGGGCGGCCCGCCTTCAGGGCCTCCAGGGCGCTCACGGCCCCGGCCAGCGTGCTCACCTTGACCACTCGCATGCCGGCGGGCACGGCGCCGTGGGTGTCGGAACAATTTCCGGCCGGCGCCAGGAACACGGTGGCCCCCTGGGCCCTGGCCCCGGCCATCTTCTGCTGTATGCCGCCGATCGGCTGAACAGCACCGTTCTGGGTGATCTCGCCCGTGCCCGCGATGAACCGGCCATCGGTGAGGTTCGCCGATCCGAGCTTGTCGATGATTCCGAGCGCGAACATCATGCCCGCGCTCGGGCCGCCGATGTTGCCGACGTGGATCGTGACGTCGAACGGGAACTTGTACTGGTCCGCCACGACCACACCGATCTCGGCGCGGCCCTGGCTGTCCTTCGACTTGATGACGACCGGGATCGTCTTGCCGTTCCTGACGACGGTCAGCTTCAGCGGGCTGCCGATCGGGTGGCTGTGGATCTGGCTGCTGAGGGCGCTCAGGCTGTTGATCGGCGTGCCGTTCACCGCGGTGATGGCGTCGCCGACCCGCAGCACCCCGGCGGCCGGCATGCCCGGCTCGGTGGACGCGACCTGGATGAAGGTCTTGAAGGGGATCTTGAGGTAGGTCAGCGCCGCCGCGGTGGCGAGTTCCTGAGAGCCCGTCATCTCCTGGACGTCCTGCTTCAGCACCTGCTGAGCGGACTGGCCGGTGCCGAACACCTCTTGCTGGGGGACCACGGCGTCGTGTGGGTCCAGCCAGGCCCGCAGCGCGGTGAAGATGTTGACCTCATTGCCCGGGCCGCCCTGGAAGTCGACCGTCACCATGTTGAGGTGCCCGACGGTGTGGTTGACCAGGTGCCCCTTGATGTCGATCAGAGGCTGGCCGCCGGGCGCCTGGCCCAGCGTGTTCAGGGTCGGGCCTGGGCTCAGGATCACGTAGGGAACCGGAAGCACGGCGGCCGCCACGGCCGCGGCGATGACCGCGATGCCGGCCACGAGAAGGGTCAGGGCACGCCTGGGCATGGTCGGAAGACTACGCGCTGCCCACCCACTCCTCCGAGCCGTCCTCGAAGTACTGGTGCTTCCAGATGGGCACCGACCTTTTGATCTCGTCGATCAGCGCGTGGCAGCCCTTGATCGCCTCGGCCCGGTGCGGGCAGGACACCGCCACGACCACCGCGAGGTCGCCGATGGCCAGGTTCCCGACCCGGTGCACCGCGGCCAGACCGCACACGGGGAAGTCCGCGGCCACCTTCTCGGCTACCCGGCGCAGCTCGTCGGCGGCCGACGGATGCGCGGAGTAGGACAGCCCGGTGACCGGCCGGCCGTGATCGTTGTAGCGCACTGTCCCGGCGAACAAGGCGGTCCCGCCGGCCGCGGGATCGGCCACGGCCAGCCGCACCTCGTCCACGGATAGCGGGCTGTCGCGAATCTCGATCAGCTTGATGACGTCCACTGAGACAAAGTACCTGGATCTTTGGCGGCTGCGACGGCCCGGGAGTGTCGCGATCTGGGACGACTGGGATTCAGAGCGGTCAAGAGGGGCCGGTCACGAGGGGCCGGTCACGAAGGGTCGCCGCGGCGACGGCGGCGGGCCCGGCGCACGATGGCCGCGGTGCCGATGACCGCGACGGTCGCCCCGGCGGCCGTGATCGTGGCCTCCTTGCCGGCCAGGCGCCGGCCGGCCACCGCGTGATGCCCCGTCCGCTGCTCCAGCAACTCGGCCAGGGCCGCCTCGTTGCCGTAGGCCGGCTGCCAGCCCGCGGCCCGCAGCGTGGCGCAGTCCACCACCCACGGGTACATGACGTAGCGCAGCTCGGTGGCTGGCGCCGGGGTGACGCCGACGCGGTGCAGCCGCTGGGCCGCGCCAAAGGTCAGCCCGGCGGGCAGCTCGATCCGGCGCAGCCCGCTCAGCTCCTCCACCTGCTCCTGCTCCAGCCAGCCTTCGCAGCCGACCGCGAACGCCCCGGTGACCTCGCCAGCCACGGCCAGCTCGAGCGCGGAGACGAGGTCGTCGATGTGGCAGAACTGCCACCTGGGCTCGCTGCCCTTGACCGTGAGCAGCCGAGGCGCCTCGAAGTGCCTGGTCACGAACGTGTCGACGGCCGGGCCGACGAGCGCGGCCGGCCGGACCACGGTGATCTGCGTGCCCGGGTTAACCCGGGGGGCGCGCCGCGCCAGTTCCTCGATCTCCAGCAGGTCACCGACCAGGCTGCCGTCCTGGTCGGCGGCCAGCGGCGCCGACTCGGCCAGCGGCACCTCGTTGTCCGCGCTGGCCCCGTACACCATCGCGCTGGTGATCAGGATCACCCGGCTGACCCGGCCCGCGGCGGCCGCGGTGAGCACGGTCTGCGCACCGCGCACGTTGAACGCCCGCCTGGCGCTGCGGTCCGACTCGGGCGCCAGATCCAGGTCGGTGTGCACGAGCACGTCCACCTCGGCCAGCCGGCTGGCCAGCGCAGGGTCCCTGACGTCCACCACTCGCCAGGTCACGCCGGTCGCCTCGCCCCTGTGGTCGTCTATCGCTATCACCCGCTTGACCCGCGCGGACGCCGCCAGCGTGACCGCCAGCGCGTGGCCGAGCCCGCGGGCGGCCCCGGTGATCGCGACGACGGGACCGTTACCGCTCGCCCGGTTCCCGCTGTCACTGTCCTGGCTAGCGCCGGCCTGGCTGGCACTGGCCTCGCTGGCGCTGTCCTTGCTGGCACGGGCCTGGCCGCGGCTACGCCCCCGGCGAACCGAGGCGTTTGGGGTGGTCAAGGTAGGCTGCTCCCGGGATAACGTGGCGAACATGACCCTTCCATCCTGCCCGAAAGGCTGCGAAGATGGCTGACCCTCCCTTCGGCTTCAGCCTCCCCGGCGATCCGGACGATCCGGACCAGGGCCCGGGGGGCGGACAGCCGCCGGCCGAGGGCAGCCCGCTGGGGCCGCTGGGCGGCGCGCTGGGCGACCCACAGCAGCTTGCCGACGCGCTGCGCCAGTTCGCGGACATGATGTCCTATCAGGGCGGCCCGGTGAACTGGGATCTGGCCAAGAACGTGGCCAGGCACGCGGTGGCGGCCGAGGGGGACCCGAGCGTGCTGGACAGCCAGCGTAAGCAGGTGGACGAGGCGCTGCGGCTGGCCGATCTGTGGCTCGGCGACGCCACGACATTTCCGTCGGGCATCAGGTCCACCCAGGCGTGGAGCCGGTCGGAATGGGTGGAGGCCACGCTGCCGGTGTGGTCGAAGCTGTGCGACCCGATCGCGGCCAAGGCGGTCGAGACGATGGGTGGCATGTTCACCCTCAGCCCGGACGACATGGACGAGGTGCCGCCGGAGATGCGCTCGGCCATGGGCGCGATGACCAGTGGTCTGGGCGGCCTGGCCCCGATGATGCAGCAACTCGGCGGCGCGATGGTCGGCGGCCAGACCGGTGCCGCGGTGGGCGCGCTGGCCCGCGAGGTGGTCAGCTCGACCGACATCGGGCTGCCGCTCGGGCCGGAGGGAGTGGCCGCGCTGCTGCCGGCCGGGATCGCCGCGTTCGGCGCAGGCCTTTCGGTGGACGAGGACGAGGTGCGGCTGTTCCTCGCGCTGCGGGAGGCGGCCCACCACCGGCTGTTCGGGCACGTTCCGTGGCTGCGGTCCAGCCTGCTCGGCGCGGTGGCCGACTACGCCCGCGGGATGACGATGGACGCGGCCAAGCTGCGCGACGCCATGCCGCAGGTGGACATCACCAACCCCGACGCTTTGCGGGAGGCGCTGTCCGGCAGCGGAGCCATGTTCCAGCCCGAGGACACGCCCGAGCAAAAGAGCGCACTGGCCCGGCTGGAGACGGCGCTGGCCCTGGTCGAGGGCTGGGTGGCCACGGTGGTGGACACGGCGGCGGGGCACCGGCTGCCGCACGCCGTCGCCCTGGCCGAGGCGATCAGGCGGCGCCGGGCCACCGGCGGGCCAGCCGAGCGCACGTTCGCCACGCTGGTCGGGCTGGAATTGCGGCCGCGCAGGCTCCGCGAGGCGGCGGCCATCTGGGTCGGGCTCACCCAGGAGCGCGGCATCGACGCCAGGGACGCGCTGTGGGCGCACCCGGACCTGCTGCCCACCGCCGACGACTTCGACGACCCGGACGGGTTCGTGCACGGCCGCCCCGAACTCGACATCTCCGCCCTGGAGGACAGCGGTTCGGGCGAGGGCGATAAGCCCGCCGCAGGCGATTCTCCCGAGGAACCCACGAGCGACAGCTAGCCCTCAGGCCAGGTCGAGCCGGCCGGTCTTCACCCGGCCGGTGAACGCCCGCCAGTCTTCCGGCGTGAGGGTCAGCATCGGGCCGTTCCGATCCTTGGAGTCACGGACGGCCACGACACGCGGCAGGTTGCGTGCGACCTCGACGCACTCAGCGCCGCCGTTGCCGCTGAAACTCGACTTGCGCCACGCCGTGCCGACCTCGACGCAGTTGTTGCCACCGTTGCCGGTGTAGCTGGACTTGCGCCAGCCTTGACCTACGATTTCCATTTTTCCTCAGCCACCTTCAAGATGAGCTCGCGTGAGGCGTCCCTCGGTAGCGCGTCTCCCCGCAGCCGGTCGAAGGTTACCGCCGCCGAGCCCGGGGTTCTCCCCGTTGCTGGCTGGCACCACCTGCACCAACCTGCCCCAGGGCCCCGCCACCGGAGCCGACGATGACTACCAGCGGGAGGTGGCCGAGATGGTCACCGAAGAAACGCCGGTCCTGTTCGCGGTGGTGGAAGACCTGGTGGATCGTTCCGACGGCCGGATCGCCGCCTGGATGCTCGAATTCCCCGACCGGGCCGAGGTGATCAGCGTGGACGGCGGCCTGCGGATGAGCGTGCCCTCCACCGACCGGGCGCTGGCCATCTTCGGCCGGCAGCCGGGTGTCACCGCCCGGCTGGTGCCGTCCGGCTGGTGCCGTCCGGCCGTCCCCAGGACTGACGCCCCAGGGCTGATGTGCCGGAGATGGCATCCCCAAGGATGAGCGACCCGGCAGGAATTTCTGTCCACACGCGGTGGATAACGGATCCGCAGCCTGACGAGGCAGGACCGGCACCGGCGGATCCGTTGTCCCCAGCATCCTCTTCCGTTGTGCACAGGGACGCTCCACGCTTTCGGCAGGTTATCCACGGCGCCATCCACAGGCGCACTTGATAGCGGTGCCCCATCCCTCCTAGTTTCGTGAGCTACCGAGTCCCCGGACCACCGGTGAGCGGCTCGCCTTCGGGGAAGGGGGGCGAGCATTTCGCCGGACGGCGGTGTGGCCCAGGACCCCGCCGTAGGCCCGGGGACTCAGTCATGCGCCCTCGTTTAACGTTCGTTGGACATCGCCTCGCTAGGTTTCCCCCGCGGGCGGAACCTCAGCCGCCACGGCAGAATATCGATGATGTACCAGGCGTTCAGCATCGGCTGGCCGCTCTGCGCCTTGCGCGCGGTCAGCCAGCCATCGCGCGCAACCGGGCAAACTCGCCAGCCAGGGTGGCCGGAGTCCAGTGCGCGTTCAGGCCGCTGGGGTTGGGCAGCACCCATACGTGGGTGTCGCCGAAGTCGTCCGACTGCGGGCCGACGGCCGCTTGGCGCTGGCCGAACGCGACGCGGAACGCGGTGACGCCGACCACCGCGAGCCAGCGCGGGCGCAGGTCGGCCACCTTGGCGACGAGGATCTGGCCGCCTTCGCGCAGCTCGGCCGCGTCGAGCTCGTCGGCCCTGGCGGTGGCGCGCGCGACCACGTTGGTGATGCCGAGCCCCAGGGCGGGGAGCTCGTCCTGCTCGCTCGGGCGCATCAGGCGGGGGGTGAATCCGGACGCGTGCAGCGCGGGCCAGAACCGGTTACCTGGCCGGGCGAAGTGGAGGCCGACCGCGGCCGAGTACAAACCCGGGTTGATCCCCGAGAACAGCACACGCAGACCGGGGCCCGCCACGTCGGGAATGGTCAGGTTCCTGGCGGCGTCGAGTTCCGCCGCCGTCGGGCGCCGGGTCTTCCCTGTCGCCGGGGGCGGTGTCCGCGCTGCCGTCGGGCGCCGTGTCATGGTGCCATCCTGCCCCGTCCCGTTACGACAGCGGGATAAGCGTGAGGTAGGCCGACAGCGGCCCGTGGAAAGTGAGCCGGGTCAAATGTGGCGGGAGGTCGTCGTCAGTCATCGCCGCGACCCTAGACCTCCCCATCCCGCACGAACAATTGCTTTACTCTCGGTGAGCGAGTGCCGCTACCCCGCCCCACCGCCAGCCCACTCCACCGCGAACCGCGCGGACGCACGCATCCGGCTTCGAGACACCGGTTACGGAGAGTAAGAGTGTCCTCCCCGGCTGCCATGCTGAGGGGCATGCGACTGGCACTCAAACCCGGGTTACTCCCGGTGTGGCGGGACGGCGACACCCTGCAGATCGGGATCGACCCGCGGCGGGGCGTGATGGTCTGCGGCCTGGGCCGGGCGGCGGCCCTGATCGGGCTGCTGGACGGCAGCCGAGACCAGCAGGCCGTGCTGGCCGCGGCCAGGGCCGAGGGCATCACCGACGAGGTCACGGACCGGCTGATCTCGCTGCTCATGGCCGCGGGTGTGCTCGACGACCACCCGGCCCGGGTGCTGCGTGTGGTCCCCGATACGGCCAGGTCCAGGCTCGCGCCCGAACTGGCCACCACCTCCCTGGCCCACGGCGACGGGGACGGCGGCGCCCGCTCGCTGGCCCGCAGGACGGGCACCCGGGTCCGCGTGTACGGCGCGGGCAAGGTCGGCGCCGCCATCGCCACGCTGCTGGCCAGTGCCGGGATCGGGCAGGTGACCTGCCGGGACACAGCGGTGGCGTTCCCGGCCGATCTGCTGCCGTCTGGCCTGTCCGATGCGGATGTCGGCGAGCCCAGGTCCGCGGGTGTGGCCCGCGCCATTCAGCGGACCGCTCCCGAGGTCAGGACCAGCGACAACACCGGGCGGCGGCCCGACGTGGCGGTGTTGACCGGCCACCACGGACCCGAGCTGGCCACCAGGCTGATGGCCGCCGGCGTCCCGCACCTGACCGTGGCCGCGGGCGAGGCCATCGGCGTGGTGGGGCCGCTGGTCGTGCCTGGCCGCACCGCGTGCCTGCACTGCCTGGACCTGGTCAGGACCGAGTGCGATCCGGACTGGCCGCTGATCATGGCCCAGATCATCGGCCGTGAGCCGGCCACCCCAGCCTGCGACTGCGTGCTGGCTACGTCCGTGGCCGCGCAGGCCAGCCTGCAACTGCTGGCGTTCGTGGACCGGGGCGGGCAGGCCGACGCGGTGACGAACGGGACGCTGGAACTGGTGCTGCCGGACTGGCAATGGCGCAGGCGCACATGGCGGCCGCACCCGCGGTGCGAGTGCGGGGCGGCCGACCGGTGACCCGAAAAGGGGTGAGCTTCCCGATAAGAGCGGTGGGTCGCGGGTGGCAGGCATCGCCACCGGTGACGGACAATGTAGATCATGGATGATCTGCCGCGGCGGGCCGTGACGCGCACCGCCAAACTGGCCACGCTGCCGATGGGGCTCGGTGTGCGCACCGCGCTCGGTATCGGGAAGCGGCTCGGTGGCCGCCCGGCCGAGATCGTCGCGAACGAGATCCAGCAGCGCACCGCCGAGCAGATCTTCCGGGTCCTGGGCGAGCTCAAGGGCGGAGCGCTCAAGCTCGGTCAGGCCCTGTCCATCTTCGAGGCCGCCCTGCCGCCCGAGATCGCCGGGCCCTACCGGGCCACGTTGACCAAGCTCCAGGAGTCGGCGCCGCCGCTGCCCGCTGCGACCGTGCACAAGGTACTGGAGGCCGACCTCGGCCCGGACTGGCGAGCTAATTTCGCTGACTTC